>NZ_JAWIRS010000002.1:258211-381934 GCF_036320005.1 Stenotrophomonas sp. SMYL11 | reverse complement strand
CCTGACTCGCGCCGGGGCGCGCCCGCCTCGCGTGGGCTCGACTGCGCCGCCCCCCCCCCCCCCCCCCCCCTCGACTCTACGAGGTGCAGGGTCGGGCGTGCCGACCAAGGTCGGCACCTGCCAGGGCATTTCAGCTGGAGGCGTTGCGGATCGCGTCCGGCAGCGGCGCGCTCTTGCCGGTCTGCGTATCCATCCACACCACCACCACGTTGCCGTCCGAATAGAGCTTCGATTCGTCCTGCTGGTCGACGATGCGGTGGCCGATGGTCACGCTGCTGTTGCCCAGGCGCTCGACGAACAGCTCGACCAGGATGTCGTTGGGCCACACGATCGGCAGCCGGTAGTTGACGTTGGTCGCGGCTACCACGGGTGCGATGCGGTCGGTCATCGACACGCCGTCCACGCCCAGCATCCAGCGCACGCGCGCTTCTTCCAGGTAGGAAATGTACTTGGCGTTGTTGACGTGGCCCATGCTGTCCATGTCGCGCCAGCGCACGCTGATCGGGATGCGGGCCAGGATCTTGTGTTCGCTGCTCATCAGGCGTCCTTTTTCTTCTTGCTGGCAGTGGCGGTCTTGCTGGTCTTGCCGGTGCTCTTGGCAGCCACGGCCTTCTTCGCCGGCTTCTCGGCCTTCTCGGGCTTCACCTTGCGCGGTGGGCGGGCGTCGGGCTTGTTGGCGACCGCGGCCGGTTGCTCCGGGCGGGCGTGGGTGGACGGCAGCATGCGCGCAAGGAACTGGCCCGTGTACGACTGCGGGCAGGCCGCCACGTCTTCCGGCGTGCCGGTGACCAGGATGGTGCCGCCGCGATGGCCGCCTTCCGGGCCCAGGTCAACGATCCAGTCGGCAGTCTTGATCACGTCCAGGTTGTGCTCGATCACCACCACCGTGTTGCCTTCGTCGCGCAGCTTGTGCAGCACACCCAGCAGCGCTTCGATGTCGTGGAAGTGCAGGCCGGTGGTCGGCTCGTCGAGGATGTACAGGGTGCGGCCGGTATCGCGGCGCGACAGTTCCTTGGACAGCTTCACGCGCTGCGCTTCACCACCGGACAGCGTGGTCGCGCTCTGGCCCAGCTTGATGTAGCTCAGGCCGACGTCGACCAGCGTTTCCAGCTTGCGTGCGATCGACGGCACCGGTTCGAACAGCTTCAGTGCATCCTCAACGGTCATTTCCAGCACGTCGTTGATGTTGAAGCCCTTGTACAGGATCTCCAGCGTCTCGCGGTTGTAGCGCTTGCCATGGCAGACGTCGCAGGGCACGTACACGTCCGGCAGGAAGTGCATCTCGACCTTGATCAGGCCGTCACCCTGGCAGGCCTCGCAGCGGCCGCCGCGCACGTTGAAGCTGAAGCGGCCTGGCGAATAGCCGCGCGCACGCGCTTCGGGCACCTGTGCGAACAGTTCGCGCAGCGGCGTGAACAGGCCGGTGTAGGTGGCCGGGTTCGAACGCGGGGTGCGGCCGATCGGCGACTGGTCGATGTCCACCACCTTGTCGAACAGGTCCAGGCCATCGATCTCCTTGTAGGGAGCGATCGGGTGCGAGGCACCGTTGATCTCGTTGGCGGCCAGCGAGAACAGGGTGTCGTTGATCAGGGTCGACTTGCCCGAGCCGGACACGCCGGTCACGCAGGTCAGCAGGCCCGACGGAATCGCCAGGTCCACGCCCTTCAGGTTGTTGCCGGTCGCCCCGCGCAGGTGCAGGGTCATCTTCGGGTTCGGCGTGTGCCGGCGCGCCGGAATCTCGATCGCGCGCTTGCCAGACAGGTACTGGCCGGTCAGCGAGCGCGGTGCCTCCAGGATGTCCTGCAGGGTACCCTGGCCGACGATCTCGCCGCCGTGCACGCCCGCACCCGGGCCGATGTCCAGCACGTAGTCGGCCAGCCGGATCGCATCCTCGTCATGTTCGACCACGATCACCGTATTGCCCAGGTCACGCAGGCGGGTGAGCGTACCGAGCAGGCGTTCGTTGTCGCGCTGGTGCAGGCCGATCGACGGCTCGTCGAGCACGTACATCACACCGACCAGGCCGGCGCCGATCTGGCTGGCCAGGCGGATGCGCTGTGCCTCGCCACCGGACAGGGTGTCGGCCTTGCGCTCCAGGGTCAGGTAATCCAGGCCGACATCGACCAGGAAGCCGAGGCGTTCGCCGATTTCCTTGACGATCTTCGCGGCGATCTCGCCACGCCAGCCCGGCAGGCTCAGTTCACTGAAGAACTTCAGTGCCTCGTCGATCGGCAGCACCACCAGCTCCGGCAGCGGGCGATCGGCCACGAACACGTTGCGTGCTGCCTTGTTCAGGCGCGCGCCATTGCATTCCGGGCACGGCTGTTCGCTGATGTACTTGGACAGCTCCTCGCGCACCGCCGGCGACTCGGTTTCCTTGTAGCGGCGTTCGAGGTTGGGAATGATGCCCTCGAAGCGGTGCTTGCGCTGGGTGCGGCCGCCGGCTTCGGTGAAATAGGTGAAGGTGATCGTTTCGTCGCCGCTGCCGTACAGCACGGCCTGCTGCACCTTGGCCGGCAGCGAGTTCCATGCGGCGTCCACGTCGAACTTGTAGTGCTTGGCCAGCGAAGCGATCAGCTGGAAATAGTAGGCGTTGCGGCGGTCCCAGCCGCGCACCGCACCGGCGGCCAGCGACAGCTCCGGATGCACCACCACGCGCGAAGGGTCGAAGAACTCGGCGATGCCCAGGCCATCGCAGCCAGGGCAGGCGCCCATCGGTGCGTTGAACGAGAACAGGCGCGGTTCCAGCTCCGGCAGCGAGTAGTCGCACACCGGGCAGGAGTACTTGGAGGAGAACAGCGCCGGCGTGGCGTCGGCGGTGTCCAGGCTCTGCACCGAGGCCATGCCATCGCCCAGCTTCAGTGCGGTCTCGAAGCTCTCGGCCAGGCGCTGCTTGATGTCCTCGCGCGGGCGGAAGCGGTCGATCACCGCCTCGATGGTGTGCTTCTGGCGCAGCGCCAGCGGCGGCACCGCATCGATTTCATACAGCACGCCGTCCACGCGCACGCGCACGAAACCCTGCGCGCGCAGCTGGTCGAACACCTGTGCGTGCTCGCCCTTGCGGTCGCGGATGACCGGCGCCAGCAGCATGTAGCGCTGTTCCGGGTCTAGCGTCAGCACCTGGTCGACCATCTGGCTGACCGTCTGCGCTTCCAGCGGATAGCCGTGGTCCGGGCAGCGCGGGGTGCCGACGCGGGCGTACAGCAGGCGCAGGTAGTCGTAGATCTCGGTGATGGTGCCGACGGTCGAACGCGGGTTGTGCGAGGTCGACTTCTGCTCGATCGAGATGGCCGGTGACAGGCCTTCGATGTGGTCCAGGTCGGGCTTTTCCATCACGCTCAGGAACTGGCGCGCATAGGCCGACAGCGACTCGACGTAGCGGCGCTGGCCTTCTGCATAGATGGTGTCGAACGCCAGCGAGGACTTGCCCGAACCGGACAGGCCGGTGATCACGATCAGCTTGTCGCGGGGCAGGTCGAGGTCGAGGTTCTTCAGATTGTGCGTCCGCGCGCCGCGGATGCGGATGAAATCCATCGCCATGGGGGATCCGGTTGTGGGGGCGTTGGCTGGGTGCCGGGCCAGCAGGGAACGGCAATCGGTCAGCCTACCGAGGTGACCAGATGGGGGCAATGGGCGACAATGCCAGCCCGATGTCTCACCTGATGAGACCGGCCGACAGCTTTGTGTAGAGCAGAGCCACGCTCGGCTGCCGGGACCCCGGACCGTTCAGCCGAGCATGGCCCGGCTCTACAGGGCCCGGCCCCCAGGCCGTTCAGGGGGTGACTTGACCCACGCCCGCTGATCTGCGTATAATTCCGCTCCTGTCCGCCCTCGATGGCGGCAGCTCAGACCACAATAACTACAGAGGAAGGCCTGGTCATGTACGCAGTACTGGTCACCGGCGGTAAGCAATACCGCGTGGCGCAGGGCGAAAAGCTCCGCATTGAAAAGCTCGAAGTCGAAGTCGGCAGCGAGATCAAGTTTGACAACATCCTGATGCTGGGTGACAGCGACGGCGTGAAGCTGGGCGATGCGCTGAAGGGCGCTGCCGTCACCGCCAAGGTCCTGTCCCAGGGTCGTGCTGACAAGGTCCGGATCATCAAGTTCCGTCGCCGCAAGCACCACATGAAGCGTCAGGGTCACCGTCAGTACTACACCGAAATCGAGATCACCGGCATCGCCGGCTAAGCATCAGGAGAAGCAGTCATGGCACATAAAAAGGGCGTAGGCTCCTCGCGCAACGGTCGCGACTCCAACCCGAAGTACCTGGGCGTCAAGATCTTCGGTGGCCAGGCCATCGAAGCCGGCAACATCATCGTGCGTCAGCGCGGCACCCAGTTCCACCCGGGTTCGGGCGTTGGCCTGGGCCGTGACCACACCCTGTTCGCCCTCGTGGACGGCAAGGTGGAGTTCTCGGTCAAGGGCGCCAAGAAGCGTCGCACCGTCAGCATCGTCTCGGCCGACGCCTGATCCAGGCATCGCCGGCACCCGTGCCTCGGCATGGGGGTGCTGCATGAAGAGCCCCGCTTCGGCGGGGCTTTTCGTTAGAGTGAAAGCAAGACCGGCCAGGCCGGGTTGCCGGCCAGCGGCTGGCATAACATTCAAGGCGTCGGCAGGCAGGCCGCGCCCATCGCAGGCATCGAAACAATGAAACTGGTAGACGAAGCAGAAATCGAAGTGTTCGCCGGCAACGGCGGCAACGGCTGTATTGGCTTCCGTCGCGAGAAGTTCATTCCGCTCGGCGGCCCGGACGGCGGCGACGGCGGTGCGGGCGGCAGCGTGTACATCCGCGCCGACGAGAACCTGAACACCCTGGTCGACTTCCGCCATGACCGCATCTTCAAGGCGCAGCGTGGCGAGAACGGCATGGGCCGACAGGCCTATGGCAAGGGCGGCGAAGACCTGACCATCACCGTGCCGGTCGGCACCGTGGTGATCAACGTCGCCACCGATGAGGTCATCGGCGACCTGACCCAGCACGGCGATCGCCTGCTGGTGGCCAAGGGCGGTCGTGGTGGCCTGGGCAACATGCACTTCAAGAGCTCGACCAACCGCTCGCCGCGCCAGGCGCTGCCGGGTGAGCCGGGCGAAGAGCGCACGCTGAAGCTGGAGCTGAAGCTGCTGGCCGACGTCGGCCTGCTGGGCTTCCCCAACGCCGGCAAGAGCACCCTGATCCGTGCCGTTTCGGCGGCAACGCCGAAGGTGGCCGATTACCCGTTCACCACGCTGTACCCGAACCTGGGTGTGGTGAAGGTGGAGAATTACCGCAGCTTCGTGATTGCCGACATTCCCGGCCTGATCGAAGGTGCCGCCGATGGCGCCGGCCTGGGTGCGCAGTTCCTGCGCCACCTGCAGCGCACCCGTCTGTTGCTGCACCTGGTGGACATCTCGCCGATGGAAGGCGGCGTGGAAGGCATTTCCCCGGTCGAGCAGGTGCGCGCGATTGAGCGCGAACTGGAAAAGCATGATCCGGAGCTGCTGCAGAAGCCGCGCTGGCTGGTGCTGAACAAGGCTGACCTGATGTTCGAAGACGAAGCGAAGGCTGCGGCCGAACAGATCGTCGCCGAGCTGGGCTGGAAGGAGCCGTGGTTCCTGGTTTCCGCACTTGGCCGCGAAGGTACCTTCCCGATCATGAGCCGGATCATGGCCTTCTTCGATCGCCAGAAGGAAGACGAGCTGGAAGCCCGCAACGCGCAGTAGAGTCGACTGTTAGTCGACTGGCGTTGATAGAAACCCGGCTTCGGCCGGGTTTTTTGTGGCCTGCGCGATGGGGTTGGCTGGCTGAGGCGATGGCGCCGGCTTGGGCGACGGGCTTCGGCTGGGGCAATGGCTCCCGCTGGGGCGACGGGCTCCGGCTGGGTAGAGTCGACTGTTAGTCGACTGCTCTTCGCGCTACCCGTAAAGCCCGCGCTGCGCGCGTTAGTCGACTAACAGTCGACTCTACCCCGTCGAAGCAACCCGTCGAAGCAACCCGTCGACGCAGCCCGTCGGCGCAACCAGCCGGCGCAACCAGCCGACGCCACCGGACCGTCGCAATCCCCGGATCGCAGGCAACAAAAAACCCGGCCGGGGCCGGGTTCTTGTCTGCTGCCCGACCCCGAAGGGGCAGGGCGGCAACGCCGGATCAGGCGGCCTTGAGGGCCTTGATGCGGTCGTTCAGGCGGCTCTTGTGGCGAGCAGCCTTGTTCTTGTGGATCAGGCCACGCGCGCTGAAGCGATCCAGGATCGGCTGGGCAACGGCGAAGGCGGCTTCGGCGCCGGCGGCATCGTTGGCGTCCAGCGCCTTGATCACTTTCTTGACAGCGGTGCGCAGCATCGAGCGCTGAGCCACGTTGCGCGCGTTGCGCACGACGGTCTGCTTGGCGCGCTTCTTGGCGGACTTGATATTGGCCACGGTGGTGGTTTCCTGAAAAAATCGGTGTTATGGGAACAGCAAGCTAGCTAGTATGATGGCCCGAGAAATGCACGTCAAGTCGATTGTCAAGAGGGACGCTGAGTGAGTTCACCGAAGATGTTGCGAGGCCTGCTGTCGTTCAGCAGCATGACCATGGTCTCGCGGGTGCTCGGACTTGTCCGTGACCAGGTGATCACCACCACGTTCGGCACCAATGCGGTTACCGATGCGTTCTGGGTTGCCTTCAGGGTACCCAATTTCCTGCGCCGGTTGTTCGCCGAAGGCTCTTTCGCCACCGCTTTCGTGCCGGTGTTCACGGAAGTGAAGGAGACCCGCAGCCATGCCGAGCTGCGTGAACTGATGGCCCGCACCGCCGGTACCCTGGGTGGGGTGCTGATGCTGGTTACCGCGCTGGCGCTGATCTTCGCGCCGCAGCTGGCGGTCGCATTCTCGAGTGGTGCTGATACCGACCCGGTCAAGCAGACCCTGCTGGTCGACCTGTTCCGCCTGACCTTCCCGTTCCTGCTGTTCGTCTCGTTGACCGCGCTGGCCGGTGGCGCGCTGAACAGCTTCCAGCGTTTCGCGATGCCGGCGCTGACTCCGGTCATCCTCAACCTGTGCATGATCGCCGGTGCGCTGTGGCTGGCGCCGCGGCTCGGTGGCACCCCGGAAAAACAGATCCTGGCGCTGGGCTGGGCGGTACTCGCCGCCGGCATCCTGCAGCTGCTGTTCCAGCTGCCGTCGCTGAAGGGCATCAACCTGCTGACCCTGCCGCGCTGGGGCTGGAACCATCCGGGCGTGCGCAAGGTGCTGACGCTGATGGTGCCGACCCTGTTCGGTTCCTCGGTGGCGCAGATCAACCTGCTGCTGGATACCCTCATCGCGGCCAAGCTGACCGACGGCTCGCAGTCATGGCTGTCGCTGGCCGATCGCTTCCTGGAGCTGCCGCTGGGTGTGTTCGGCGTGGCCCTGGGCACGGTGATCCTGCCGGCGTTGGCCCGCCACCACGTCAGCACCGACCGCGAGGGTTTCTCGCGCTCGCTGGACTGGGGCCTGCGCATGACCCTGCTGATCTCGGTGCCGGCCATGCTGGCCCTGCTGCTGCTGGCCGAGCCGCTGATCGCCACTCTGTTCCAGTACCGCCAGTTCACCGCCTTCGATACCCGCATGACCGCGCTGTCGGTGTACGGCCTGAGTTTCGGCCTGCCGGCATTCGCCCTGCTGAAGGTGGTGCTGCCGGCGTTCTATGCCCGCCAGGACACCAAGACCCCGGTCCGTGCCGGTGTGGCCGCGCTGGTGGCCAACATGGTGTTCAACTTCGCCCTGCTGGCCGTGCTGTACCAGGTCATGGTGCCGGACGAGCTGAAGGCGCAGGGCTTGATGGTGGCCATCGGCAAGCAGCCGGGCCTGCACCTGGCGCTGGGCATCGCCAGCGCACTGTCCAGTTACCTGAACCTGGGCCTGCTCTGGTACTGGCTGGGCAAGACCGATGTCTACCAGCGCCGGCCGGGCTGGGGCGGCTATCTGGTGCGGCTGCTGCTGGCCTGTGCGGCCATGGTCGGCGTGCTGTTGGCCCTGCTGCATTGGGTTCCCGACTTCACCGTCATGGACAAATGGCACCGTATCGGTGGCCTGATGCTGCTGGTCGGCGGCGGTGGTGCGACCTATGCGGTGGCCATGCTGGCGATGGGCTTCCGCCCGCGCGACCTGCGTGGGCATTGATCGCGGCCCGTGGCGGCTATACTTCAGGGTTACACCATTTGAAGCGGCGGCCCCGGTCGGGCCGGAACGAGAGTTGATGAGCAGGCTGTTCAGAAGCGTCGAGGGCGGGGAGCTGTTCCCCAACGGAAGCGTGGTCTGTATCGGTGCATTCGACGGCCTCCACCTGGGCCATCGTGCGCTGGTCCGCCACGCGGTTGCCCGCGCGCGCGCCTTGGGCGTGGCCGCGGTGGCCGTGGCGTTCGAGCCGCTGCCGCGTGAATTCTTCGCCCAGGGCACGCCGCCGCCGCGGCTGACCCTGGCGCGCAGCAAGGTCGAGATCCTGCGCGAGCTGGGTGTCGATGCGATCGGCCTGCTGCGTTTCGACGCGGCGATGGCGGCGATGCCGGCCG
Organism: Stenotrophomonas sp. SMYL11; assembly: GCF_036320005.1. Classification (NCBI taxonomy): domain Bacteria; kingdom Pseudomonadati; phylum Pseudomonadota; class Gammaproteobacteria; order Lysobacterales; family Lysobacteraceae; genus Stenotrophomonas; species Stenotrophomonas sp. SMYL11. Next base: position 373,429 of record NZ_JAWIRS010000002.1, on the reverse strand, counting down.
AGACCTTCGTGCGCCAGTTGCTGGTCAATCGCCTGAGTGCGCGTGAGGTCTGGATCGGGCCGGAGTTCTGCTTCGGCAACCGCCGCCGCGGCGACCTGGCCCTGCTGCAGCAGCTCGGCGCCGAGCTCGGCTTCAGCGCCGGCGAGATCGAAGCGGTCGACCTGCATGGCGAGCGCATCTCCAGCACCCGCATCCGCCAGCTGCTGCAGGACGGCGATTTCGCCCGTGCCGGCGATCTGCTCGGCCGTCCCTACGCGATCAGCGGGCGGGTGGTGCGCGGGCGCCAGCTCGGCCGCACGCTGGGCTTCCCCACCGCCAACCTGCGGTTCCCGAAGACCCCGGCGCTGTCGGGCATCTACGCGACCTGGGTGCACGGCGTGTTCGACCAGCCGTGGCCGTCGGTGTCCAGCTTCGGCACGCGGCCGACCGTGGAGGGCGTGGAGCCGCTGCTGGAAGCGCACCTGTTCGATTTCCAGGGCGACCTGTACGGGCGCCACATCGACGTGGAGTTCGTCGCCAAGCTGCGCGACGAAGAGAAATTCAATGATCTGGCGGCGCTGACCGACCAGATGCACCGCGATGCCGAACAGGCGCGCGCCATCCTTTCCGAACATAGATTGCGAGCCACTGCGTGAGCCAGGACTACAAGACCACCCTGAACCTGCCAGCCACCGAATTCCCGATGCGCGGCGACCTGCCCAAGCGCGAGCCGGGCATTCTGGCGCGGTGGGAAGAGCAGGGGCTCTACCAGCAGCTGCGCGACAACGCCGCCGGCCGCCCGCTGTTCGTGCTGCACGACGGCCCGCCGTACGCCAACGGCCGCATCCATCTTGGCCACGCGGTCAACAAGATCCTGAAGGACATCATCGTCAAGTCGCGCTACCTGGCCGGCTTCGATGCGCCCTACGTGCCGGGCTGGGACTGCCACGGCCTGCCGATCGAGATCGCGGTCGAGAAGAAGTGGGGCAAGGTCGGCACCAAGCTCGACGCCGTCGAATTCCGGCAGAAGTGCCGTGAGTTCGCCGAAGAGCAGATCAACATCCAGCGCGTCGACTTCAAGCGCCTGGGCGTGACCGGCGACTGGGACAACCCGTACAAGACCCTGAGCTTCGACTTCGAAGCCAATGAAATCCGCGCGCTGGCCAAGGTCGTGGCCAACGGCCACCTGGTGCGTGGCGCCAAGCCGGTGTACTGGTGCTTCGACTGTGGCTCGGCACTGGCCGAGGCCGAGATCGAATACCAGGAAAAGGAATCGCCGGCGATCGACGTGGCCTACGCCGCGCGCGATGCGCAGGCCATCGGCCAGGCGTTCGGCGTGAGCGTGCCGGCCGACGTTGAAGTGGCCGTGCCGATCTGGACCACCACCCCGTGGACGCTGCCGGCTTCGCTGGCGGTGTCGCTGGGCGCGGAGATCCGCTACGTGCTGGCCGAAGGCCCGGCGCACAACGGCAAGCGCCGTTGGCTGGTGCTGGCCGCGGCCCTGGCCGAGCGCGCGCTGCAGCGCTACGGCGTGGACGAAGTGGTGCTGCACGGTGAAACCACCGGTGCCGCACTGGAGAGCCAGCTGCTGGCGCACCCGTTCTACCCGGAGCGCGAGATCCTGGTGCTCAACGGCGAGCACGTCTCCGACGAGGACGGTACCGGTGCGGTGCACACCGCTCCCGGCCACGGCCAAGAAGACTTCGTGGTCAGCCAGAAGTACGGCCTGCTGGACAAGTACAACGCCGGCCAGGTGACCCCGATCGACGGCCGTGGCGTGTACCTGGAATCGACCCCGCCGGCCGGTGACGTGGTGCTGGCTGGCCAGCACCTGTGGAAGGCGCAGGAGGCCATCGTCGGCGTGCTGCGCGACAACGGTTCGCTGCTGGCCTTCCACCCGATCCGCCACAGCTACCCGCACTGCTGGCGCCACAAGACGCCGGTGGTGTTCCGCGCCACCCCGCAGTGGTTCATCTCGATGGACAAGGCCAACCTGCGCAACGATGCGCTGGCCGCCATCGACACCGTGGGCTGGTTCCCGACCTGGGGCAAGGCGCGCATCCAGAGCATGGTCGACGGTCGCCCGGACTGGACCATCTCGCGCCAGCGCACCTGGGGCGTGCCGATCGCACTGTTCACCCATCGCCAGACCGGCGAGATCCACCCGCGTTCGGTGGAGCTGATGCAGCAGGTCGCCGACCGCGTCGAAGCCGAGGGCATCGACGTGTGGTATTCGCTGGATGCTGCTGAACTGCTGGGCGCCGAAGCGGCCGACTACGAGAAGGTCACCGACATCCTCGACGTCTGGTTCGATTCGGGCGTGACCCATGAAGGCGTGCTGGCCGCACGTGGCTTCGGCAAGCCGGCCGACCTGTACCTGGAAGGTTCCGACCAGCACCGCGGCTGGTTCCAGTCTTCGCTGCTGACCGGCGTGGCGATCGACAAGCGTGCCCCGTACAAGCAGTGCCTGACCCACGGCTTCACCGTGGACGAGCACGGCCGCAAGATGTCCAAGTCGCTGGGCAACGGCATCGAGCCGCAGGACATCATGAACAAGCTGGGCGCGGACATCCTGCGCCTGTGGATCGCCTCGGCCGACTACAGCAACGAGATGTCGCTGTCGCAGGAGATCCTCAAGCGCAACGCCGACGCCTACCGTCGCCTGCGCAACACCGCACGCTTCCTGCTCGGCAACCTGGACGGTTTCGATCCGGCCCAGCACCTGCAGCCGCTCGACCAGATGGTCGCGCTGGACCGCTGGATCGTGCATCGCGCATGGGAGCTGCAGGAGAAGATCAAGGCGGCCTACGACGGCTACAACATGGCCGAGATCGTGCAGCTGCTGCTGAACTTCTGCAGCGTGGACCTGGGCTCGCTGTACCTGGACGTGACCAAGGACCGCCTGTACACGATGCCGACCGATTCGCACGGTCGCCGTTCGGCACAGAGCGCGATGTACCACATCGCCGAAGCGTTCACCCGCTGGGTGGCGCCGATCCTGACCTTCACCGCCGACGAGCTGTGGGGCTATCTGCCGGGCGAGCATGCCGGCCATGTGCTGTTCACCACCTGGTACGACGGCCTGGCGCCGCTGCCGGCCGATGCCCAGCTCAACGCCGCTGATTTCGACCAGCTGCTGGCCGTGCGCGAGCAGGTGGCCAAGGTGCTCGAGCCGATGCGTGCCAACGGCGCGATCGGTGCTGCACTGGAGGCGGAGATCACCATCGCCGCCAGCGAAGAGCAGGCCGCGAAGTGGCAGCCGTTGGCCGATGAACTGCGTTTCCTGTTCATCAGTGGTGACGTGCAGGTGCGCCCGGCGACTACCGACGAGGTGTTCGTCAGCGCCCAGCCGACCGCCAAGGCCAAGTGCGTGCGCTGCTGGCACCACCGCGCCGACGTTGGCAGCAATGCCGATCATCCGGAGCTGTGCGGCCGCTGCGTGAGCAACATCACCGGTGCCGGTGAAGTGCGGAGCTGGTTCTGATGGCCGCGCCCCGTCCGCATCCGAACGCCCTGGTCTGGCTGCTGCTGTCGGCGGCCATCATCGGCCTGGACCAGTGGTCCAAGGCCTGGGTCCTGTCGAGCCTGCCGGAGTTCCAGCCGGTGGTGGTCATCGACGGCTTCTGGAACTGGTACCGCACCTACAACACCGGTGCGGCGTTCAGTTTCCTGAGCGACGCCGGTGGCTGGCAGAAGCACTTCTTCACCGTGCTGGCGATCGTCATCAGCGGCCTGATGGCCTGGTGGCTGCGCGGCACCGCCCGCGGCAACTGGAAGGCGGCGGTGCCGTATGCGCTGATCATCGGCGGCGCGATCGGCAACGTGATCGACCGCCAGGTGCACGGCCACGTGGTCGACTTCATCCAGTGGTACGTGGGCAGCTACACCTGGCCCTCGTTCAACATCGCCGATTCGGCCATCGTGGTGGGTGCCATCGGCATCGCCCTGTTTGGCCTGTTCGACGGCAAGTCCGCCAAAAAGGCGGATAATGCCAATCCGAAACCGTAAGCCGGCCGCTGCCGGGAGACTGAACTGATGGATGTGCTGCTCGCCAACCCGCGTGGATTCTGTGCCGGCGTCGATCGTGCGATCGAGATCGTCAAGCGCGCGATCGAAACGCTGGGCGCGCCCATCTACGTCCGCCATGAAGTGGTGCACAACCGCTTCGTGGTCGACGACCTGAAGCAGCGCGGCGCGATCTTCGTCGAGGAACTCGATGAAGTGCCGGACAACAACACGGTCATTTTCAGCGCGCATGGCGTGTCCCAGGCCGTGCGCCAGGAAGCCGAGCGTCGTGGCCTGAAGGTGTTCGACGCCACCTGTCCGCTGGTGACCAAGGTCCACTTCGAAGTGGCCCGCCACTGCCGTGCCGGCCGTGACGTGGTGCTGATCGGCCACGCCGGCCACCCGGAAGTGGAAGGCACCATGGGCCAGTGGAACCGTGAAGCCGGCACCGGCCAGATCTACCTGGTGGAGGATGTCGAGCAGGTCGCCACGCTGCACATCAACCAGCCGGAAAACTTCGCCTACACCACCCAGACCACGCTGTCGGTGGACGATACGCGCGGGATCATCGATGCATTGCGCGAGCGTTTCCCGGCGATGCAGGGCCCGAAGAATGACGACATCTGCTATGCCACGCAGAACCGTCAGGACGCCGTGCGCGATCTGGCCAAGCGCTGCGACCTGGTGCTGGTGGTCGGCTCGCCGAACAGTTCCAACTCCAACCGCTTGAGCGAGCTGGCCCGTCGTGAGGGCGTGGAGTCGTACCTGATTGACGGCGCGCACGAGATCGACCCGCAGTGGGTGGTTGGCAAGCAGCACATCGGCGTGACCGCAGGTGCCTCGGCGCCGCAGGTGCTGGTGGATGGCGTGCTGGCGCGTCTGGCCGAGCTGGGCGCCAGCGGCGTGGGCGAGCTGGACGGCGAACCGGAATCGATGGTGTTCGCGCTGCCTAAGGAACTGCGCCTGCGCCTGGTCGACTGACCGGGAAGCGCCTCATCCACGCATGGCGTGGATCTACTGAAACTGCTGTGGTGGGTGCAAACCAGCACAAGGTGGGTGCGAACCTTGGTTCGCACGCTTCTGGGCATGCACGGATGGGCGCACCGCCCATGACCTTTGGCCATGGGGCGGGGCACGTTACAGGCCTAGCATCGGAAGATTCTCCGTTGTTGGAACCTGCCCGATGAAGACCCGAGCCCTGGCGATGTCGTTGCTGTTCGCGCTGGCGGCCACGCCTGCACTTGCGCAGACCTCGCCCCCGGCGAACGCGGCGGCTCCCGGCCTGCTGCGCATCGACGTGGACGCGCGTGACCTGGCCCGGCGCATCTTCAAGGTGACCGCCACCGTGCCGGCCAAGCCCGGCCCGATGACCCTGCTGTACCCGCAGTGGATTCCCGGCAACCATTCGCCCACCGGCCCGATCGACAAGCTGGCCGGGCTGCGCGTGACGGCCAACGGCAAGCCGCTGGCCTGGCAGCGCGACCAGTTCAACGTCTATGCGTTCAAGGTGAACGTGCCCGAGGGCGTGAGCGAGATCGTCGCCCACTTCGATTTCCTGTCCTCGCAGGGCGGCAGCCAGGGCCGGGTGGTGATGACCCCGGAAATGCTCAACCTGCAGTGGAACGCCAATTCGCTGTATCCGGCCGGCGTCGATGCGCGCAACCTGCAGGCGCAGGCCAGCGTGACCCTGCCCAAGGGCTGGTCGTTCGCCACTGCCCTGGAAACCGCGCGACGCGACGGTGACACCGTGGTGTTCAAGCCGATCTCGTATGACCATCTGGTCGATTCGCCGTTGTTCGCCGGCGAGCACTACCAGCGCATCGATCTCGACCCGGGTGCGAAGGTGCCGGTGCACCTCAATGTGTTCGCCGACGAGGCCAAGTCGTTGAAGCCGACCGACGAACAGATCAAGCTGCACCGTGCGCTGGTGCAGCAGGCCGACAAGCTCTATGGCGCGCGCCACTACAACCACTACGAGTTCCTGTTGGCGTTGACCGACCGCCTCGGCGGCATCGGCCTGGAGCATCACCGTTCCAGCGAGAACAGTGCCGACCCGGGTTACTTCACCGAGTGGGACAGCAACGCGTGGATGCGTGACCTGCTGCCGCATGAGTACACCCATTCGTGGAACGGGAAGTACCGTCGAGGCGCTGATCTGGCCACCGCCAACTTCAACGTGCCGATGGGCGACAGCCTGCTGTGGGTGTACGAGGGCCAGACCCAGTTCTGGGGCCAGGTGCTGGCGGCGCGTTCGGGCCTGTGGTCGACGGCGCAGGCGCGCGACATGCTGGCCAACGTGGCCGCGACCTATGACCGTGGTCGCCCGGGCCTTGCCTGGCGACCGCTGCAGGACACCACCAACGACCCGACCATCGCCCAGCGCCGTACGCTGCCTTACCGCAACTACCAGATGAGCGAGGACTACTACTCCGGCGGCCAGATGCTGTGGCTGGAAGTGGAGGGCAAGCTGCGCGAACTGAGTGGCAACCGGCGCAGCCTGGATGATTTCGCGCGCGCCTTCTTCGGGGTCGGTAATGGCGATTGGGACGTCAATCCGTACACCTTCGACGATGTGGTCGCGACCTTGAACGGCATCGCGCCGTACGACTGGGCGACGTTCCTGCGCGGGCGCCTGGACGGCCATGGTTCGTTGACCGGGGGCCTGGAACTGGCAGGCTGGAAGCTGGTTTACCGCGATACCCCGAACGACGCCTACAAGGCGCAGGAGAAGCGCGCCAAGGCCGCGTTGCTGGCGTACTCGCTGGGTGCGACCGTGCTCGACAACGGCACGGTGGGTGACGTGATCTGGGACAGCCCGGCCTTCAACGCCGGGCTTGCACCGGGCATGAAGGTGATCGCGGTTGGCGGCCGTGAATACAGCAGCCAGCGCTTGAAGGATGCGGTGGCTGCAGCAGCGAAGGACAAGGCGCCGATCGTGTTGCTGGTGAAGCAGTTCGACCGCATCGAAACGATGAGCATCGCCTACCACGGTGGCCTGCAGTACCCGGTGCTGGAGCGCATTGCCGGCAAGCCTGACCGCTTGGCGGACCTGTGGAAGGCGCGATGAAACCGCGCGCTCGCGATGGCGTGATCCTGTTGATGGCGATCCTTGCCATCGTAGGTGCATTCCTGCATGGCGATGGGCGTTGGCTGCACTGGCTGGCCAAGCCGGCCACCACGCTGCTGATCGCCGCCATCGTCTGGCACGCGCATGATCCGGCGCAACCGTTCTACCGCCGCGCGGTGCTGGCCGGCATGCTGCTGTCGTGCGTGGGTGACATCGCGCTGATGTTGCCAATCGATGCGTTCGTGCCGGGGCTGGTCGCGTTCCTGCTGGCGCACATCTGCTACATCGTCGCCTTCCGCGATGGCCTGCGTGCCGGGCGTGGACTGTTGGCCGCCAGCGTCCTGCTGGCGGCGTTCGCCGTGCTCAATGTACTTGGCCTGTGGCCGCACCTGCCGGCGCCGATGCGCGTGCCGGTGCTGGCGTACGTGGGGGTGCTGGCGTCGATGGCAGTGCTGGCCCTCGCACGGCAGTGGCGCAGCCCGCAGCCCGATGCCGTGGAGGCCCGAAGCGCCCGCTGGGCCGCGGCAGGTGCATTGCTGTTCGTGGCCAGTGATTCCCTGCTGGCCTGGGACCGCTTCGCCGATGGCCTGCCGTTGGCCAGTCTGCTGGTGTTGTCCACCTACTACGGCGCGCAGTACGCCATCGCGCGCTCGGTGAAATAGAAAAAGGGGACGGAGGGGATTAAGTCGCAAACCGCACCAAGGCACATACGACTTAATCCCCTCCGTCCCCTTTTTTGTGTGGCCTACCGGCGGCTCACGCCGCGCAGGGTGCCCTGCGCATCGAACTGCAGGCGCACGGATTCGCGGTCTCCGGCGACTTCGTCCGGCAGCCATACCAGCTTGCCGGCTTTGCGCACGATCACGTAGACGTGGCCGACTTCAGATGCGGGGTTCTGCAGCGCATTGCGCTGTTCCTGCAGCGCCTGCGCCACGCGCGGCACAGCCTCGAAATCGATGCTGGCCAGGGATGTGCTGCTGCGCTGCAGGCTGATGGTCGGCGCAAACTGCTGCGGGTTCACCGGATTGCCCTTGCGCCACTGGCCACGTTCAAAGTGATAGCTGTCGACGTGGCCCGGCTGTCGCGGATCGACCAGATCGAGGTTGATGCGGCCATCGTCGTAGAAGTGGATGCTGTGGAAGACCGTCAGCCGCTGGCCGGCCAGCGCTGGCATCTGCTCCAGTGCCTGACGGGCAGCCAGCAGGTAGTCCGCATCGAACAGGCGGTTGTTGCGCTTGGGCGCCGCAGCGGTACTCGCGGCGGGGACGGGCGCCGGGGACGGCACAAGCGATGCGGATTGTTCGCGCGGCGACTGTGACGAGACGGACGCGGGCAACCGGTCCGGCTGTACCGAATGCCCCAGCGTTTCGCTGATGGTCTGCAGGGCGCCGCCGGCAACGGCCACGCCCGCCAGAACCAGCAGCAGTACCAGGAACACGGTGCGGGTTGAGGGCGGCTGTTTCATACTCCCTCCAGGCGCACGTTGCTGCGGTCATCCGGGTCGTACAGCAGCGTCACGTGCTCGCGCGGGATGTTGGCCAGTTCAATCAGCGGGATGAAGCGGCGTACGCGGGCCTGCTGCACGTTGCCTTCGCGGTCGATGTATTCCAGCTGGAACTCCACCTGCGGCTGTTCGTTGAGGTGGGTGCCGGTCTGACGCACCTTCAACACCCTGGCCTCCACGCCGATGCCGCGATATTTCAGCGCATCGCCGCGGGCATCGGCGTGCAGCAGGCGGCCGAGCAGGCGCAGGCCCAGCGCATAGCCACACAGCACCAGCGGGCACACCAGCAGCGGGTGACCGAACGACAGGAAGGTCCAGCCCAGCCCCTCGCTCTGCAGCTGGTAGGCCCACGCATAGGCAGCGGCGACGGTGGCGATGCCGAGTGCTGCACCGATGCCGCGCCGCCACAGGCTGGCGACATTCAGTTCGGGCTGGGCACCGTCCAGCACGATGTTGGGGAATGCCCCGGGTGTCCGGCCCAGGCGCGCATCGATGTGCCTGCCCACCTCGAAGCGATGCAGCTGGGGTTTGCTGTCGACCACCAGCATCTGTTCGCGGACCGGCGTACCTGAGAGGTTTTTGAAGGACAACTGCAGTTTCCATTGCGCGAACCCACGTACCTGCACGCCCGTTTGTTCGCCCTGCTCGATCAGCGCACTGCGCGGTTCACCATCGGCCAGGATCGACTGCACCCGGTGCAGTGCGCGTGGCGGCCCCAGCAACAGGTAGTGCAGGAAGGCGAACAGCAGCGTCAGCCACAGGGCCATCGACAGTGCGAGCAGCAACAGTGCCAGCCACGGTGCGCTGCGGTCGACCAGCGCTACCGGCCACGAAGTGCCGAAATAGAGAATGCAGGGAAAAGGCAACGCGAAGAACAGCAGGAACGCGCCCCAGAACCAGAGATAGGCTTTCATGGGGGAAGGGAACCGCGGTGGAACAGGGCGCGTAGATTACTACGCTTCAGCGGAACTGCAGGGTAAGCAGGTAGTAGCGGCCGAGCGGATCGTCCAGCCCGGGCATCTGACCGCCGTTGCCGACCAGATAGTTCACCGGTTGCGCATCAAGCACATTGTGCACGTCCAGTGCTGCAACGATGCGCGGCCCCAGCCGGCGTGCGAGGTGCAGGTTCCAGCGCAGCTGGCGTGGGTTCATGCAGTGGTTCCGGTCGACCTGCTTCTGCGGGCACTCCGCCCCTGGCAGCCAGGCACGCGTGCGCCCGATCTGGTTGCCGCGCAGCGCGATGTCCCAGTTGCTGTTCTGCCATTGCACGTTCAACACCGCAGCCAGCTCGGGTGTAACATGGCCACGCAGGTCCACGGCGGCCTCATGGTCACGGCGGCGACGCAGTTCCTGCTGCTTCAGCGCATCGAGCGAAAACAACCATTGGCCGTTGCTGCCGGAATCGATTCGGTACTCCCCACGCAGCACCCAGTTGCGGGAGGTGGTGCGGCCGATGTTGTCGAACGACAGGCGCAGGCTGCCCAGGTGGCCGTCTTCATCCAGTTCCCACGTGCTGCGGTTCCACACCGCATCGCTCGGCTGCAAAGCGAGGATCTCGTTGCGCAGTTCCACGATGTTGTGGGTCAGCGACAGCGAGAACGTGTCGTCGGGCGTCCACGTGGCTGCCAGCGAATGGCTGCGTGATCGCTCGGCCTTCAGTGCATCGTTCTCAACCACGTTGGCCGTGACGCTGCAGCCGCCACCACGCGTGGCGATCGCACATTCCGGAAGGGTGCTGGACACCGGAAGCGTGATCGAGCCGAAGTAGCCGGGAGGCCGCCGTTGCTCGAACAGGCTCGGTGCACGATAGCCGCGCCCGCTGGCCAGCAGGAACGACCAGTGCGGCGTCGGGCTCCAGCGCAGCCCGGCACGAGGCGAGAACGCCATGAAGCCGCCGTCGCGGTCCCAGCGTGCAGCCAGGTCCGCGCGCAGCGTGGGTGCCAGCGGCAGGCCCAGCTCGGTGTAGATGCCACTGCTTTGTCGCGACAGGCGGCGTCGCTGCTGTGGCAGGCCCAGCGCAAGGTCGCCCTGGCTCAGTAGCGCGTCCGGACGCGAGGTCCAGCGTTCATGGCGCAGGTCGATGCCGGTGGCCAGCTGCGCATTGCCGCCGGGCATTGCCATCAGCTCACGCTGCACGCCCCACCAGCCCTGCCATTGTGCGGTGCTGCCGCGGTTGCGGATGGACGGAAACAGCGTGTCCGCCTCGGCCGCCGGTGGCGCGTCGAAACCGGGAGTGAACCTGCGCGCCTGCGTTGCTTCAAGCAGGCGTGTCGTGCGCACCGTGCCTGCAGTGGACAAGGTCACGTCGCTGCGCTGCGCGCTGATGCCCGCCTCCCAGCTGCGCCGGCCCTGGTCGCGGCCGAAGCCGAGGGTGAGGTCGGCATCGGTGGCGCGGACGCTGGGGCGCACGTTGCCGGCCTCACGCAGCACACTGTTGAAGGTGATTCCGCGCGAGACCACCGCAACGGCGGTCGGGCCCAGATCGAAGCGCTGGCGGTTGTGGCTGGCCCGCGCTTCGACATAGGCATAGCGTCCCTCACCACGTTCATGCCGGTAGTGCAGGAAGGCCGACGCGGTATCCGAGGCGGGCTGCAGCGAACGCGGCCGCGCGCTGTCAAACCAGCAGCCATCCTCGCGCCGCTTCAGGGGCGGCTCGCAGCGCCGGGCGGGCACGTACCAGTTGCCGAAGATCGCGCCGATCGGATACAGCGAGGTTTCCGCGTGCCAGTCACGCTGGTCACCGGCGACATGTTCGACACGGTGCAGATCGAGTCCGGCAAACCAGCGGTCCCCGTTGCCACGCGCGCCGCCCGTGGCGGCCTGCAGGCGGTACTGGCCCGCATCGCCGCGGCTGCTGAGCCCGGTCTGCAGCATGGCTTCGGGCCCATCGGCCTGGTCGCGCAGGATGATGTTGACCACGCCGGACATGGCGTCGGCCCCATAGATGGCCGAGGCACCACCGCGCACCAGTTCGATGCGGTCGACGAAGCTCAGCGGAATGCCGCCGAGGTCGGTGAGCCCACCCTGTTCCAGCGACACCATCGGATAGCGCGGCAGGCGTCGGCCGTTGACCAGGAACAGCGTCGCCCGCGGGCCCATGCCGTCGAGGCTGGTGGTGGCCGCTGCGCCCACCGGCAGGTACTGCGAATCGCCGCCGCGCGAGGTGCTCATGGCGGGATGGCCGTTCATGCCGGGCAGATGCCGCAGCAGGTCGAACAGATTGCCGTAACCGCTGCGCAGGATGTCGTCGCGATCGATGGTGGTGACCGGCAGCGTGGTCTGCACCGAAGAGCGCGGCAGCCGGCTGCCGGTGACATGGATGGGTGCCAGTTCCACCTGGTGTGGCGTGTCGGCGGACTTGGGAGCCGGGCGCGGCAGGCGCGGGGCTGCGACTGCTTTCGGCGGCGTGGCAGGGGGCTCGGAATGGACGCGCCGCACGACAAAGGCACCGGATGAAGTGCGCAGGATGTTCACCGGCAGGCCGGCGACCAGCTGCTTCAGGGAGGCCCCGGTATCGCGTTGGCCACGGCTGCCGCCGGTGCGCAGATCATCCAGTTCACGTGCGTCGAACAGCAGGGCGGTGCCACTCTGCCGGGCCCATTGCTGCAGTGCCGGCACCAGTGGGCCGGCACCCACGTCGATCTCCAGCGTGCCGGCAGGCTCGCCGGCATCGGCCAGCGGTAGTGCGGCAACACCCAGTGCAAGGCATAGCAGGGCGCGGAGCAGCCCCCACTGCAGCGCACCCGGACCTGCCTTCACTGCCGGTCTCCTCAGTAGGTGCGGCGCAGTTCCAGCGCGCCATCCGGACGCGTCTGGCCAGCCACGGACCAACCCAGTTCCAGCGCCGACAGCAGCTCCTGTGCATCACCGGCGCGGAAGGTGCCGCTTACAGCCAGGTCGCTGATCTCCGGATCGACGATCACCAGCGGCGTGCGGCCATAACGGTTCATGCGCTCGACCACGATCGACAGTGGCGTGGCATCGAACACCAGTTGCCCGCGCAGCCAGCCTTCAGCGGCTGCGTTGGACGAGAGGGCAGGGCCCGGCTGGATACGGCCGGAGGGCAATACCTGCAGCTGTTGGCCGGGCGCCAGCGTGTGCTGCGCTGCACCGTTGCTGACTTCCACGGCGCCTTCCAGCAGCGCGACCTCGACCAGACCGTCGCGCAGGCGTTCCACCTGGAAGGTCGTGCCGATGTCGCGGATCGTACTGCCGCCGGCGTGCAGCTGCAGCGCCTTGTTCGACGGTGCGACCTGCAGTTGCAGCCGACCCCGCTCCAATACCAGATCACGATGACGCCAGCCGAAGCGGGCGCGGAGGGTGGTGCCGGCATCCAGCATGGCAACGCTGCCATCGGCCAGCGTCTGCTGCTGTGGCTGGTGCGAATCATTGGCGTAGACCTGTGGCGTCGGGTTGCCGTCGACGGCAACCATCCAGCCGATGCCGATCGCCATGCAGACACCGGCGGCAGCGGCCACGCCCGGCAACCAGCGCCGGCGCGGCGGACGCGCCGCCCGTGCGGCGGCGGTGCGCAGCCAAGGGTCAGCCGCAAGCTCCGCACCCTGCTGGAACAGGGTTTCGGCCTGCACCCAGGCTTTGACGTGGGCCGGATCTTCGGCCAGCCAGTCCTCGAACATTTCGCGTTCGGCCGACGTGCAGTCCGGGGCTTCCAGGCGGGCTACCCAGGCGCTGGCGCGTTCAAACAGCTGTGCATCATCCCTGTGCGGGGTGCCACTCATTGGCCGTCCCTGTCGTTGTGCAGCGGATCCGATCCCAACTCCTGACGCAGGCCCTGCAGGGCCCGGGCGATATGTTTTTCCACGGTCTTGGCAGTAATTCCACAATGCCGCGCGATCTGGGTGTAGCTCATGCCGGTGATGCGGTTGAGCAGATAGACCTCGCGTGCGCGTTCGGGCAGCTTGAACAGGGCCTGCCGCAGCAGGGACAGCATCTGCCCTGACTCGGCCTGGCGCAATGGATCGGGCGAGGAACTGGACGGTTCGTCGCTGCCATCGTGTTCGGCCAGCGGCAGATGCGGCCGCGACTGCGGTGAGCGGCCGCGGTCTGCCAGGCGGTTGCGGGCGATACGATACAGCAGCAGGCGCAGTTCGTCCGGGCCTTGTGCGCGATAGCGGATCAGCCGCTCCATGCAGTCCTGCGCGATATCCTCGGCATCCTCAGGCCCGACCCCCCGCGTGCGCAGGAACGCGCACAGCGGTGCGCGCTCTTCGCGTACGAACGCGATGAAGGCATCCGCAGGTGCGGGCGGCTCCGGCGCGCGATGGATCAGGGGAGACGGGGTGGACAGGGCTGGCCTCGACTGTCGGTGGCGAATGCGTCATCGAGTTTTACGCGACGATGACCGGATGGGGAAGAGTGTGCATCGTTCGAATTCTCATTGTGAATGTATTCATTTTTCAGGATCCGTTCCACTGGGGGAGATCGCCCCGCTGCGGCGTTGATCGTTCTACCCGCGTGTTGCGGGTGGAGAGAGAACACATGAAGTATTCGAAGTTGAGCCTGGCCCTGGCCGGGCTGATGGGCGTTGGCGCCATATCCGTGGTGGATGACGTCATGGCAATGAATTATCACGTGCAGGGCGATCGCATCTTCCTGAGTGGCGATGTGACCTACGCCGACGTGGTATCCCTGCCGGCACTGCTGGCCAAGGCGCAGGCCGAAGGCCGGCCGGTCCGTGAGGTGGTGCTGCGCACGTCCAATGGTGGTGCGTTGATCGCCGGCGAGTGGCTGCAGGGCATCATCCGCACCTCTGGACTGAACACCATCGTGTCCGGCAATTGCATTTCTTCCTGCTCGATCATGCAGTCTGGTGGCGTCGAACGCTATCTGGCCGGCGATCTGCCGCTCATCGACTCGGTGCAGATCCACGCGGCCAGCAGCGGCGGCAAGGTGATCTACACACCGTCGCCGCGCATGACCCAGATCTATACCGGCAACTACGGTGGTGGCATGGACGCCGGGCTGCTGCACAAGGCCATGTACGAGGTGGTGCAGCCGAATGGCCTGCTGGTGTTCCGCGACCCGGCACGCAGCTCCGGTGCCTCGGTCACCTTCGATCCCGATGGCAGTGGCAGCAAGCTGGAGTCGTTCCCCGGCCAGGACATCTACAGCAACAAGATCATCACCGCGAACGGGTACCGCGATCCGGGTGACACCTTGAACGTCACCGCCAACGTGGTCGGCGACATCAACCCCGGTTACCTGCGTACCGGACGCCAGTTGCAGGCGTTCGTCGATGATGATTTCGCGCGCTGGAATACCGACTGGCGATCCACCTACATCAATGTCGCACAGAGCATCTACAACGCATCAAGTCGCGGCCCGCAGGGCATCGGCGCGCTGTCGGTGCAGGGCTACCTCAGTGATCCGGACATCCAGGACCTGCTGCTGTCCAAGCTGCGGCTGGCTGATCTGGATGTCTCCACGCTGGACAACGCCATGGGCGTGATCCGGGTGAGCAACGGCGCCACCTGGCGCACGTCCGCGACGACAGGCGCGGACTTCATGCTGGTCGACAATGGCACCATCGCGCTGGAAGGCGGTGCCCTGCGCGCATCGGAAGTGCGGGTGCTCGGCGCAGGCATGCTGGTTGGCCATGGCGACGTGGCGGGTACTGCGATGGACCGCGCTGCTTTGCTGGACGGCACCGGCCCTTCCTACCGCGAAGACGGCTTCAACCGCCTGCGCGTGTTCGGCACGCTGATGCCGCGCGGCGGCGACCTGGTCACCCATGGCTACGTCAACATCATGCCGGGCGGCAAGGTGCTGTTCGACGTTACTGAGAATGGCGGCACGGCCGCCGGCCGCCTGCGCGTGGGCACGTTCTTTGATGACGAGCAGACCGAGGGGGCACTGGTGATCTCCAAGGGTGCCTTCCTCGAACTGAACGTGGCGCAGGGCTACTACGGGCAGGACTTCCGCCGTGACCTGGTACAGGGCCCGATCTACCAGGGCGGCTTCGAAGACGTCGTGCGCCTGGGCGACACCGGTTACAGCGCCAGCATCAGTGGTGATGTGTTCCGTCCCCGCCACAATTCACTGCTCAGCTTCAACGTGAAGCAGACGGCCGACGGCCTGTGGCTGACCGCCAACCCCGGCTTTGACCAGCTGGGCCTGTTCGCCAACGGTACGTCCGGCGACGGCCTGGGCCGCGCGCTGGCGACCGCCTCCGATCGCCAGGACAAGGGACTGAGATCGCTGCTGGGCGCACTGCAGTTCGCCGACCGCGATGTGATCGCACAACAGGCCGGTGCCCTGCGCGGTGATGCGCACGCCAGCCTGCGACTGGCCGACACCGCGCTGGTGGGCAGCATCGGCAACGTCGTGCAGCAGCACCAGTCGGCCATGCGCAGCGGCGGTGATGCCGATGGCCTGGCCTCGCAGGTGGCGCAGTCGGTCTCCTCCCAGCCGGGCATGCGCCATGGCAGCCTGTTCAACCAGCTGGCGATGCACCTGGTCGAGCCGGCGTCGGGCAGCGTTGCGGGCAGCGCTGATGCTGGACGCAGCCATGGCATCTGGGCACGTGGTTTCGCCAGCCACGGCCGCATCGATGCCGACGGTGGCGTGGCCGGCCTGAGCCACACCATCGGTGGCATCGTGGTCGGTGCCGACACCCGCGTGGCCGATGACCGCGTGACCCTGGGCGTCAGCGTGGCCGCGGCCGACATGTCGACCAAGGCCAGCGACGGCTCCGGCTTCAATGGTGACGTGCGCGCGCTGGACGTGGGCGGCTACCTCGATGCGACCTACTCGCGCGGCTATCTGTCGGCGGCCGTGCGCTACACCGATCTGCGCCACGATACCCGTCGCAGCATCAACGGCATCGATGGCCTGCAGCAGCCACTGCGCGCCAAGTACAGCAACGATGCGATCTCCGCACGGGTGGAACATGCGTTCTCCTTCACGAGCGGCAAGGGCCTGGTGATCCAGCCGTTGCTGCCGGTGGTGGACTACGCGCGCACCTCGGCCACCCGTTTCAATGAAGGGCAGGGCGCGGGCGCACTGGTTGGACGCAGCGGCAGCCTGGAGAGCATCCGCGTGGGCGCTGGCCTGCAGCTGTTCAAGACCTTCGAAGGCAATAACGGCGAGCGCATCACCCCGCGCGCCCGGGTGGTCTGGCAGAAGGAACTGGGCGATTCGCAGGCCCGCTACAGCACCGGCTTCGCCGCGGCACCGGATCTGGTGTTCGGCGCCAGCAGCCAGGCGGTGGGCGAGCAGGTACTGGCCTGGAACCTGGGCGTGACCAGCCGTGCCAGCGAGCGGCTGTCGATCATGGCCGATTACGTGGGTGAGCGCCGCGACGGGCAGATCCAGAACGGCGTGATGCTGGGCCTGGGCTACAAGTTCTAAGTGGCACCCGGCACCGGCGATGACGGCATCGCCGGTGCCATCCCAACGCGGGTGCTGCTGCGGTATGGTCGGTACGCCATTCCACCCAGGCCCGTCCATGCAGATCGCCGTCTTCAGTGCCCGTCCCTACGACCGTCGTTTCCTTGATGAGGCGAACCAGCGCGATGCGGCTGGGGACGGCTTTGCGTTCGTATACTTCGATGTGGCGCTGGACGTGCACACGGCCGCGCTGGCGCAGGACTGCGCCGCGGTCTGCGTGTTCGTCAACGACCGTCTGGATGCACCGGTGCTGCATGCCCTGCATGCGATGGGCGTGCGGGCCGTGCTGCTGCGCTGCGCGGGTTTCAACAACGTGGATCTGGCCGCCGCGAAAGCGCTGGACCTGTTCGTCGCACGGGTGCCGGCCTATTCTCCCGAAGCCGTGGCCGAGCACGCGCTGGCGCTGGTGATGACGCTCAACCGGCAGACCCATCGTGCCTACAACCGTGTGCGCGAGGGCAACTTCATGCTCGATGGCCTGCTCGGGCGCACCCTGCATGGGCGCACCGTGGGCATCATCGGTACCGGCAAGATCGGGCTGGCCACCGCGCGCATCTTCAAGGGCATGGGTTGCATCGTGCTGGGGCACGATCCTTGTCCGTCAGCTGCGTTCGGCGGTATCGGCGAAATGGTCGGGCTGGATGAACTGCTGGCGCGTGCCGACATCGTGTCGTTGCATTGCCCGCTGACGCCTGAGACCCATCACCTGATCAATGATGCATCACTGGCCCGGATGAAGCCGGGCGCGATGCTGGTCAATACGTCGCGCGGCGCACTGGTCGATACCCATGCGGTGATCCGCGCGCTGAAGTCGCGCCGGCTGGGGCATCTGGCCATTGACGTGTACGAGCAGGAAAGCGCGCTGTTCTTCCAGGACCTGTCCGGCGAGATCATCGACGACGAGGCCTTCCAGCGCCTGATGACCTTCCCGAATGTGCTGGTGACCGGCCACCAGGGCTTCTTCACCGTGGAGGCGCTGCAGGAAATCTCGGCGATCACGCTGGGGAATCTGCAGGATTTCGCGGCCGGGCGGGTGTGCGCAAACTGGGTAGAGGCGGGCTGAGCCGGATGGATTGACCGCCGGGGCGCCCAGCCCGTAAAATCGCGGGCTCCGCCGGAATAGCTCAGTTGGTAGAGCGGCGCATTCGTAATGCGTAGGTCGCAGGTTCGACTCCTGTTTCCGGCACCAGTTGTCCAGTTGTAATGAAAAGCCCCGGCCTTTGGCTGGGGCTTTTTGTTTGCGCCCGCCGGTGATCATTGGATGACCACTTCACCGAAGGCTGCAGGTCTTCATCAACGCCTCGTCATCGCTGCGCCGCGTGCCAGCCACCACGCGAGCTGCCGGAGATAGCCACCTGCTGCTCCCGCCAACGCGCCGATCAGCAGGCGTGCAAGCATCCTGGTCCCGCGCGCGGCATGCTCCCGGGCCCAAGGCAGTACCGCCACCACCTGCGCACCCAGCAACAGCATCAGCACGTCCAGCCCCAGCGCGTCCACCACCGGCAGCAACGGCGACAGCGCCGGATTGCAGGCCAGCACGATCACCAGCGCGGCACCGAGGACGGCCGTCAGACGGCGCCCGGCGGGCAGGGTGGTCCAGTGCAGCAGTTGGCTGATCAGGCGCATGGCATTCCTTGTGTCACGTGTGGGAGTCCTCATCAGGCTCAATCGGCAGAACCGGCTGCCGCAGCACGGTCTTCAACCGCGCTGCGTCGGTCCGGCGTGGGTCGCTCAGGTAGATCTCATGATGGGGGCCGGCGAAGGCGTAGCCCAGCGAAGGCATCAGTTCGTCGTGCAGATGGGCCAGTATCGGGCCCTCGTCATCGTAGGCACCGACATGGAGTGTCTGCAGGCAGAGGCCTTCTTCAAGAATTTCGTGGCGAAGGCTGGCCGGAACGTCGCCCAGCTTCTTCGCCGCCTTGGCGATGGCAGCTTCCAGCTGCTCTGGACTGACCCCGTCCGACGTGCGGATCATCACCGTCCACCTCCACTCATCCTTGCGGCGAGCCACAAAGCTCGACGGATCCTCGGCAGTCCACAGCGCTTCCAGCGGTGGCACCACGTAGTCCTGGCCCCCGGCCTTCAGCACGAACTTCAGTGCATAGCTCACCGCGTACAGCCACTGCACGGACTGCAGGTAGGCGGGGGCGGTATTCGGATCACCGTGGCCGTCGACCATCACGTAGGGCAGGGGCGGTACGTCCACTGTCACGAACCGGCCCACCGGGGGCTGGTACAACGCGCGATCGCGCTTCTTGAAGTCGAACTTGTCCACGGGCCTTCCTCCTGCGCCGAGCATCCCATGCATTGCCCGCGCAGGCATGCCTGAACAAGTTCAGGCGACTTTGCCGAACACGGGCGGAGCAGCCGCCATCGCCCGATGCCAGGATGCCGCGCCCGGGCGTTCTGCCCGCCGCGGTTGCGCGGTGCGACAACGTGTCGCAGCCAGAAACGGGCCTTTCCTGCGCTCGATCATTGTCAATGCCTTTCTTAAATGGTGGGTGACGGCCTAAAATTGAAAGGCTGACTCGACCCCACCTCCCTACCTGTCTTCCGGACCGGTGGGACCGGCTTTGGCCGGAACAGGCAGGACGGGGAACGGCATTCCCTCGCAATTGGATCGACCGATGATTCCGTTGAAAACCCTTGGGCGCTGGTTGCGCCCGGGCCTGCTGCTGTCGTTGCTGGTGATGCTCACCGGCTGCGATGCCGTGGCCATCCTCAGTCCGAAGGGCCAGATCGGCCAGGATGAGAAGACCCTGCTGATCACGGCCACCGTGCTCATGCTGCTGGTCGTCATCCCGGTCATCATCATGACCCTGACCTTCGCGTGGAAGTATCGCGCCTCCAACACCAAGGCCCGCTACGAGCCGAAGTGGTCCCACTCGACGGCGATCGAGGTGGTGGTGTGGTCCATTCCCTGCATGATCGTGCTGGTGCTGGCGGTCCTGACCTGGCGCTCGTCGCACGCACTGGACCCGTACAAGCCGCTGGATTCGGACGTCAAGCCGGTCACCATCGAGGCGATCTCGCTGGACTGGAAGTGGCTGTTCATCTATCCGGAAGAGAAGGTGGCGGTCGTCAACGAAATCAAGTTCCCGGTCAACACGCCGCTGAACTTCAAGATCACGTCCGATTCGGTGATGAATGCCTTCTTCATCCCGCACCTGGGCAGCATGATCTACTCGATGGCTGCGATGGAGACCAAGCTCCACCTGATCGCCAACGAGACCGGTGAATTCCCGGGCATGTCCTCGCACTACAGCGGCGCGGGCTTCGCCAAGATGCACTTCACCGCCTACTCGGTCACCGATGCCGAATACCGCCAGTGGCTGGACCAGGTCCGTGCCGGCGAGCAGACCCTGGACAAGGCCTCGTTCAAGGCGCTGGGTGAAGCACGCAACGCCGAGTGGTATCCGGTCACCTACTTCGGCAAGACCGAAGAAGGCCTGTTCGACTGGGTCATCGCCAAGCACATGGGCGACAACAAGCATTACGGCATGAAGCACGAACACGCCGGTGCCGCCGCTGCCGATGCCGCCAGCCATGAAGCGCACGAGGGCCATGCCCCCAGTGACGCGCATGATTCCAAGGAATCGGGTGAAAACCTGGATGCCAACGAACACGAACACGCAGACCACGCCGGCCATGCGGGCTCGGGAGAATGAACATGTTGGGTAAACTCTCAATTGAGTCGATCCCCCACGATCCGATCGTGCTGACCACCCTGGTCGGCGCGGTGCTGGGTGGCCTGGGCGTCATGGCCCTGATCACCAAGTTCAAGCTGTGGGGCTATCTGTGGAAGGAGTGGTTCACCTCGGTGGATCACAAGAAGATCGGCGTGATGTACCTCATCGTCGCCTTCGTCATGCTGCTGCGCGGTTTCTCCGACGCGATCATGATGCGTACCCAGCAGGCGCTTGCCGTCGGCGGGTCCGAGGGTTACCTGCCGCCGCACCACTACGACCAGATCTTCACCGCCCACGGCGTGATCATGATCTTCTTCGTGGCGATGCCGCTGATCACCGGCCTGATGAACCTGGCCGTGCCGCTGCAGATCGGTGCGCGCGACGTCGCGTTCCCGTTCGTCAACTCGCTCAGCTTCTGGCTGTTCGTGTCCGGTGCGGTGCTGATCATGCTGTCGCTGTGGATCGGTGAATTCGCTGCCACCGGCTGGCTGGCGTTCCCGCCACTGTCGGGCATCGAATACAGTCCAAGCGTCGGCATGGACTACTACATCTGGGGCCTACAGGTCGCAGGCCTGGGTACCACGCTGAGCGGTATCAACTTCTTCATCACCATCCTGAAGATGCGTACCCCCAGCATGAAGCTGATGCAGATGCCGGTGTTCACCTGGACCGCCCTGGTGACCAACGTGCTGATCGTCGCTGCCTTCCCGGTGCTGACCATCACCCTGGTGCTGCTGACCCTGGACCGTTACCTGGGTACGCATTTCTTCACCAATGACGGTGGCGGCAACGCCATGCTGTACATCAACCTGATCTGGATCTGGGGTCACCCGGAGGTGTACATCCTGGTCCTGCCGGCGTTCGGTGTGTTCTCCGAAGTCATCGCGACCTTCTCGCGCAAGGCGCTGTTCGGCTACAAGGGCATGGTCTACGCCACCGCCTGCATCGGCGTGCTGTCGTTCATCGTGTGGCTGCACCACTTCTTCACCATGGGCTCGGGTGCCAACGTCAATGCCTTCTTCGGCATCACGACGATGATCATCTCGATCCCGACCGGCGTGAAGATCTTCAACTGGCTGTTCACCATGTTCCGCGGCCGCGTGCACTTCACCACTCCGGTGCTGTGGACCATCGGCTTCATGGTCACCTTCGTCATCGGCGGCATGACCGGCGTGATGCTGGCGATCCCGGCCATCGACTTCGTGCTGCACAACAGCCTGTTCCTGATCGCCCACTTCCACAACGTCATCATCGGCGGCGTGGTGTTCGGCATGTTCGCCGGCATCACCTACTGGTGGCCGAAGATGTTCGGTTTCCGCCTCAATGAGTTCTGGGGCAAGTGCGCGTTCTGGTGCTGGTTCATCGGCTTCTACGTGACCTTCATGCCGATGTACGTGCTGGGCTTCATGGGCATGACCCGTCGTCTGCAGAGCACCGTCAACCCGGCCTACGAGCCGCTGCTGCTGGTGGCTGCCGCAGGTGCCTTCATCGTGGGTGCCGGCATCCTGTGCCAGATCATCCAGGTGGCCGTGTCGATCCGCGACCGCAAGAAGACCGTCGACCTGACCGGCGACCCGTGGGATGCCCGTACGCTGGAGTGGGAAACCTCTTCGCCGCCGGCCTTCTACAACTTCGGCACGCTGCCGGAAGTCACCGAGCTGGACGATTTCTGGGAGCGCAAGCAGCGCGGTGAAGCCTGGCCGAAGCCGGCCAAGTACACCGATATCCACATGCCGCGCAACACCGGCACGGGCGTTGTCATCGGTGCCTTCAGCCTGGTGTTCGGCTTCGCGATGATCTGGCACATCTGGTGGCTGGCCATCGTCGGCTTCGTCGGCATGATCGCCACGTTCATCTACCGCACCTTCGACCAGGACGTGGACTACTGGGTCCCGGCCGCCGAGGTGGAACGCATCGAGAACGAACACCGCAAGCACCTGGAAGCCCAGGGCCTGGTGAAGTCGGAGCTGAAGGCATGAGCACCAATACCTCGACCCTGAGCCACGGGCACGCCGCGCACGCGGCGGCCCATGGCCATGACGACCACGAGCACCACGACACCGGCGGCAACACCGTCTTCGGTTTCTGGGTGTATCTGATGAGCGACTGCCTCATCTTCGCCTCGCTGTTCGCCACCTATGTGGTGCTGGCCGGCGGTACCGATGGTGGCCCGACCGCGAAGGACCTGTTCGAACTGCCGTTCGTGGCATGGGAAACCGCGCTGCTGCTGACCTCCTCGCTGACCTTCGGCCTGGGCATGATTGCCATGCACCGCAAGCAGATGGGCCAGATGTACCTGTGGCTGGGCATCACCTGGCTGCTGGGCTTCGGCTTCATGTGCATGGAAGTGTGGGAGTTCCAGCACCTGATCCACCAGGGCTACGGTCCGGACCGCAGTGCCTTCCTGTCGGCGTTCTTCGCCCTGGTCGGTACCCACGGCCTGCACGTCAGCGCGGGCCTGCTGTGGCTGCTGGTGATGTTCGTGCAGCTGAAGAAGTACGGCCTGACCCCGACCAACAAGACCCGCATGGCGTGCCTGAGCCTGTTCTGGCACTTCCTGGACCTGATCTGGATCGGCGTGTTCTCCGTCGTCTACCTCAATGGAGCCCTGTAATGGCACATGACAACCATGCACACGACCACGGCACCGGCGGCGAAAGCCATGGCACCGTGAAGTCGTACCTGATCGGCTTCGTGCTGGCGGTGGTGCTGACCGTCATCCCGTTCTGGATGGTGATGTCGGGCGATTTCTCGCGCACCGTCAACGGTGTGGTGATCGCGATCACCGCGGTGCTGCAGATGCTGGTCCACCTGGTGTTCTTCCTGCACCTGGACCGCTCTTCGGAAAGCCGCTGGAACGTCAACGCTGCGGCCTTCACCGTGGTGGTGATCGGCATCATCGTGGTCGGTACCCTGTGGGTCATGCACAACATGAACGTGCACATGATGCACTGACGTCCGCGCGACGTTGCCACGCAGAAAGGCCGCCCTTCGGGGCGGCCTTTTTGTTTGCCTGCGGGACCGGTAGTGCCGGCCGCTGGCCGGCAATCGCGTGAAGCCGGCCGGCGGCCGGCTCTACCCCCCCACCCGGCGCAGGAACTCTTCGGCATCCATAGGCCGGCCCAGGTGGTAGCCCTGCAGCTGATCACACCCCAGTTCGCTCAGGTACTCGCGCTGCGCCTGCGTCTCCACGCCTTCGGCCACCACCTGCAGCTGCAGGGTCCGGCCCAGCGCGATGATCGACGACACGATGGCGGCATCCTCGTCGTTGCGTTCCAGGTCATGCACGAACGCGCGGTCGATCTTCAGTTCGGTGGCCGGCATGCGCTTCAGGTACAGCAGGCTGGAATAACCGGTGCCGAAATCGTCGATGGCAATGTGCACCCCCATTGCGGTCAGGTCGTTGAGAATCGCCAGGCTGGCGTCGACGTCCTTCATCGCGGTGGTTTCGGTGATCTCCAGGGTCAGCCGTGCCGGCTCGATCCGGTGCCGCTCCAGTGCCTCGCGCACGCTGTCCAGCAGGGCCGGCGAAGAGAACTGCAGTGGCGACAGGTTCACCGCCATCGACCATTGGGAATGTCCGGCATCGTGCCACGCACGCAGCTGTGCGCAGGCGCGGTCCAGTACCCAGTCGCCGATCGGCAGGATCAGGCCGCTGCGTTCGGCGATGGGAATGAACACATCCGGTGCCAGCAGGCCCAGCTCCGGGTGCTGCCAGCGCAGCAGGGCCTCGGCGCCGGTGGCCGGTGAACCCGCCGCGGGGAACTTGGGCTGGTAATGCAGCACCAGTTCGTTGCGCGTCACGGCCTTGCGCAGGTCCTGCAGCAGGCGCAGCTGGCGGTTGGCGCTGAGCTGCATCGACGGGGTAAAGAAGGTGTAGCCGTTCCGCCCGGTTTCCTTGGTGTGGTACATCGCCGCGTCGGCGTGCGCCATCAGCTCGCGCTCGTTGCTGGCGTCATCCGGGTACAGGGCGATGCCGAGACTGGCGCTGACCTGCAGTTCGGCGGCATCCAGGGAGAATGGTTCGCCGGCGGCGGCGATGATGCGTTCGGCCACCACCACCGCATCGTCCGGGGTGTCGATGGCCAGCACGATCACGAACTCGTCGCCGCCGAGGCGCGCGAACGTGTCCTGCGGCCGCAGCAGGCCGCCGATGCGCTGTGCCACCGCCACCAGCAGACGGTCGCCCAATTGGTGGCCGTAGGCATCGTTGACCGCCTTGAAGCCGTCCAGGTCGCAGAACATCACCGCCACGGCGCGGCCGCGGCGGCGCGCCTTTTCGATGGCCTGCTCGATGCGGTCCTGCAGCAGCATGCGGTTGGGCAGCTGGGTCAGTGGGTCATGCAGGGCGGCCTGGATCAGCTTGTCGTTGGCGTGTGCCAGTGAATCGGCCAGCAACCCGGTACGAACCCGCATCTGCCGATCGAACAGCGAGGCGACCAGGGCGATACCCAGGGTGGCTACGGTGGTGACGATCACCAGCACTGCCAGCCAGCGCGTGTCGATGCCGCCGCTGCCGACCGCGCCGCAGATGCTGCCCTCGGGGAAGCGTGCGGCGGCCATGCCGGTGTAATGCATGCCGACGATGGCCAGGCCCATCACCAGCGAGGCCAGTGCGCGCAGGCGCATGGTGTGGCGTTGCTCGGTACGCAGGCGGAAGGCGATCCACAGCGCCGCGCCGGCGGCACCGATGGCTACTGCAATGGAGGCGGCGAACCAGCCCGGGTGATAGTCGATACCCGGCTGCATGCGCATCGCGGCCATGCCGAGGTAGTGCATGGTGGCAATGCCCAGGCCCATCAGCACGGCGCCGGCCAGCAGTCGTCGCCACGGCAGGCTGGGCCGTGACACCAGCCACAGCGCATAGGCCGAAGCGCCGATCGACACGGCCAGCGAGTACAGGGTGATGCCGAGGTCGTAGCCGACCGGAATCGGCAGGTCGAAGGCCAGCATGCCGATGAAGTGCATCGACCAGATGCCCAGGCCCATTGCCGCTGCCCCCCCGGCCAGCCACCAGCGGGCCACACGGCCCTCGGCCGTGGCCAGGCGGCCAGCCATGTCCAGCGCCGTGTACGAAGCAAGAATGGCCACCAGCAGGGAGATGGCGACCAGGCTCTGACTGTAACTGCCAGTCATGTTGAATCCAGTGGGGGAGGGAGGGGCGCCCGCAAGGCGCACGCCCGCGACCCCTATCGGCGCGGGTGGGCGGGACTTGAGCGGTCGCAGCACCTGCGACCCGGCTCGGCTATCCTGCCACGCCTGTTCCCGTTGCTGGAAATCATCCGATGGCAAAAGCCCGCACCGCCTACGTCTGCAATGAATGCGGCGCCGAATTCAGCAAGTGGCAGGGCCAGTGCACCGAGTGCAATGCCTGGAATTCGCTGTCGGAGATCGTGCTGGAAAGCGCTGCGGCGGCCAAGGCGCCCGCGTCGCGCCGGGCCGGCTGGGCGGGCAAGATCGACCCGCCGAAGATCACCGCCCTGAAGGACGTGGAGCAGACCGAGCATCGCCGTGTCTCGACCGGCATCGGCGAGTTCGATCGCGTGCTGGGCGGGGGGCTGGTCGAGGGCGCGGTGGTGCTGGTCGGTGGCGACCCGGGCATCGGCAAGTCCACCCTGCTGCTGCAGGCGGTGGCGAAGATGGCGGCCGAGCTGCCGGTGCTGTACGTCACCGGCGAGGAGTCGCTGGCCCAGGTGGCCGGCCGCGCGCATCGTCTGGAGCTGCCGCTGGATGGCGTCAATGCGCTGGCCGAGACTGGCGTCGAGTCGATCCTGCAGCATGCGTCCAGGGCGGGCCCGCGGCTGATCGTGGCCGACTCGGTGCAGACCCTGTGGACCGAGAGCCTGACTGCCGCGCCCGGCTCGGTCAGCCAGGTGCGCGAGAGTGCGGCGCGGCTGGTGCGTTTCGCCAAGGAGACCGGCACCGCCGTGTTCCTGGTTGGCCACGTGACCAAGGAGGGCGGTATCGCCGGCCCACGCGTGCTGGAACACATGGTCGATGCGGTGCTGTATTTCGAAGGCGAGAGCGGCAGCCGCTTCCGCCTGCTGCGCGCGTTCAAGAACCGCTTCGGTGCGGTCAACGAGCTGGGCGTGTTCGCGATGGGTGACAAGGGCCTGAAGGAGGTCTCCAACCCGTCGGCGATCTTCCTGTCCGGTGGCAGCACCCATCAGCCGGGCAGCTGCGTGATGGTCACCCGCGAGGGTACCCGGCCGCTGCTGGTGGAAGTGCAGGCGCTGGTCGATGCGTCGCCGCTGTCGAACCCGCGCCGTGTCGCGGTTGGCCTGGAGCAGAACCGGCTGGCCATGCTGCTGGCGGTGCTGCATCGCCACGGCGGCGTGCTGGTGGGCGACCAGGACGTGTTCGTCAACGTGGTCGGTGGCATCCGCGTGCAGGAAACTGCTGCCGACCTGCCGGTGCTGCTGGCGGTGCTGTCCTCGCTGCAGGACCGGCCGCTGGCGGAAAAGACGATTGCGTTTGGCGAGGTTGGCCTGTCCGGCGAGATCCGACCGGTACCCAATGGCGAAGACCGCCTGCGCGAGGCCGCCACCCATGGTTTCAAGCGCGCCATCGTGCCCAAGGCCAATGCGCCCAAGGGCGGTTCGGTGAAGGGTATGGAAGTGATCGCTGTGGAGCGCCTGTCCGAGGCCATCGACGCAGCGTGATCGCGCCGGGCATGGCCCGGCGTCAGCACCGCGCACGTGGAATACGGCGGCCGGCACGGCAACGGTCAGCCTCCCTGTGCTAGTTTTTCCCGCTCGACGAAGGCGCCCTCTGGCGTCTTTCCGTGCCCAGGAGTAAACGATTACATGCAGGACACCGCGCTCACCGCCCCCAACGCCGAAATCCGTCGCGCCGGGGTCGATCTCAATGGACTGATGACGGTGCTGGGCAAGCACCTGTATTCCACCCCGGTGGTGGCGCTGCGTGAGCTGGTGCAGAACGCGCACGACTCGATCATCCGCCGCCGCATCGAACAACCTGGCGTCGAGGTGCCCTCGCGTATCGCGGTGCAGGTCGATGCCGCTGCCGGCGTGCTGCGCATCTCCGATACCGGCGCCGGCCTGACCCGTCAGGAGATCCATGACTACCTGGCGACCGTCGGCGTCGGCTACACCCGCGGCCTGCGCCAGGGCGGCGAGGACGATGAGGGCCTGATCGGCATGTTCGGCCTCGGCTTCCTGTCGGCCTTCGTGCTGGCGCGCCGGGTCAGCGTGCGCACCACATCTTACCAGACGCCGGAACTGGGCCATCTGTACGTGTCCAGCAACGCCGAGCAGTACACCGTCAGCGAAGTGCCGGCACGCGCGGTCGGCACCGAGGTGGAGCTGGAACTGCATCCGGACTTCCTGCCGCTGGCCAACGAGGCGCGCCTGCACGAGGTGCTGGGTCGCTACTGCGCGCTGCTGTCCGAGCCGATCTTCATCGGTGCTGCAGGCGAGGCGCTCAACCCCGAGCCGCCGCCGTGGCGTGGCCAGGGCGATGTGGCCCTGCATCCGGTGCAGGCGCGTCGCCAGGCGCTGCAGTTCGCGGCGCGTTTCGAACATGATTTCGAGCCGATCGTCACCGTGCCGCTGCGTGCCGATGGCAACAGCGATGCCACCGGCCTGCTGTGGGTGCAGGACGGTGCCACCTACGGCACCAGCGACAACCGCAACCTGTCGGTGTTCGTGCGCGGCATGCTGCTGGACGACGATGCGCGTGACCTGCTGCCGCCGTGGGCGGGCTTCATCGGCGGGGTGATCGAATCCTCGCGGCTCACGCCCACCGCCAGCCGCGAAGACCTGCAGCGCGACGACCAGTACCGTGCCGTGCAGCATGCGTTGCTGGAGGCGCTGATTGATGGCCTGGCCGACGTCGCGCGGCAGCAGCCGGAAGCGTGGCGACGTGTATTGAGCCGCCACAACGAGGCGCTGCTGGGCGCGGCGCTGTGCGATGACCGCCTGTTCGACCTGTTGCTGGAGCACGTGCGCGTGCCGACCTCGCAGGGCGACCTGCCTGCCAGTGCGCTGCCCGCACGCGGTGCCGTGCACGTGATCCTCGACAACGGTGGCGGCTTCGAGGAAATGCTGTTCCGCGCGATGGGCGTGCCGGTCGCGCATGGCCATCGCTATGCAGTAGTGCCGTTCCTGCGGCGCTGGGCCCAGGCCAAGGGGCTGCGTCTGGTCGAGCTCGGCACCGAGCAGGGCAACCGTGCGCTGTTCCGCAGCGATGACAGCCTCGACGAGGCGCAGCTGGCATGGCTGCGCGAGCAGCTGGGTGACGGCGAGCAATTGCTGCCGGCACGCTTCAGCCCGGAGGCGCTGCCGGTGGTGGTGGTGCCCGACCGCGAAGCCGAACTGAAGCAGCGCCTCGAAGACGACGAGAACGACAAGCGCGTTTCAATGGCGGCGCTGCGGCTGGCGCGGCAGTTCACGGCGCGCATCGAATCACGTGCACCCTCGCGGTTGTACCTCAACCTCGACAACCCGGCGGTGCAGGCGCTGCTGCGCGCCCAGCGCGACGGCCATCCGCAGGCCGAAGCCGCAGCGCGCCTGCTGCGCTCACTGAAGATCATCGTCGCCGCGCAGGGCCGTCCACTGGCCCGCGCGACTGCCACGCCCGGCCCGGATCTCAACGGCGCGTTCACCGATATCGCCGGTGCCCTGCAGCAGATGCTGCGCTGAGCACCGCATCCTCTCATCCAGCCTTCGCTAGACAGGAGTAATTACCCCATGGACATCTGGAACTGGGTCGAAAAACTGCAGGGCGACCTGCGCCAGGCCGGCCAGGCGCAGAATGCGCACCTGCTGAACCGCCTCGCCGACGAGGTGAGCGAACTGCGTGTCGACCGCGTCGACGCGCTGCTGCCCGAAGCGCGAGCGCTGGGCAAGGCGCTGGACAACCCGTGGGTCGACGTTTACGTCGGCCACTGGGCGCTGCGCAACCGCGTCGGCAACCGCGTCGAAGGCGAGAGCGCGCTGGGCGAAGCCGTGGCGCTGTTCGAGCGTGCGCATCGCGAGGACACTCTGGAATGCCCGCAGTCGATCTGCGTGACCCAGGACCTGGCCGCCTGCTACGGCAACATCGATGGCCCCGGCTGGGTGCCGGAGCGCATCGAGGTCTGCGACGAGACGCTGGGCCGCATCGATCCAAGCTGGGCCTGCTTCCAGTGCCTGAGCTGCGAAAAGGCCGATGCGCTGCTCGATGATGGCCGCGGCCAGGACGCACTGGATTACCTGCAGGTGCAGTCCGACGCGATCGAGGCCTGCGGCAAGGAAGTGTTCGACAGCTTCCCGGAGATGCAGATCAAGATCCTGCTGGGCATGGGCCGCGCCGAAGAAGCGCTGCTGCTGATCGAGAAGCGCGAGGCCGAAGTGGCCGCGTCCGGCGAGTACGAGCCGGCCAACTGCACGGTGCCGCGCCGCCTGTCCAAGGCGTGGGCGCTGGCCCAGCTGGACCGCGACGAAGAGGCCTTGCAGCAGCTGGTGCCGTGGAGCGAACTGACGCCTACCTACTGGCGGCTGTGGGCGAACACCGCCGCAGCGCTGTGCCGGCGCGATCCCGCACGCAATACCTGGGATCTGGGCACGCGCTTCAACACCATCATCGAACACTTTGCCGAGGTTGGCTCGCACCGCCTGCTGATCGAAGTCGCCGCGCTGAGCCTGGAGCTGGCCCTGCAGCGTGGCGCACGCTGGGTGGCGCTGCGCCAGCTGGAACTGGCGCGCATCCATCTGGCGCAGCTGCGCCAGGACCGAGGTGCGGCAGCGCTGGTGGCCGGCCTGGCGGCACGCATCGATGCCTTGCCGGATGTGGCGCCGCTGCCGGTGCCAGCCGCTGAACTACTGGTTTGGCTGAACGAGCAGGGAGAGCAGAACCAGTCGCGCGATCCCGAACGTGAGGCGCAGTGGCTGCTGCAGGCACAGGCGCAGCTGCCAGATGATGAGGCGCTGGCCGAGATGGCTGCCTCCGCGCTGAGCGCCTGTGGGGCGCAGACGGAAGCGCGCGCATTGCTTTGGCGATTCGTGCGCGCACACACACAGGATGATGGCCCGGCCGCCTACACGCTGATGCGCTGGCTGACCGAGCAGGGCGACGACGACGGCCTGCGCCTGCTGGCGGATACCTATCGCGGCACCGTGCCGGTGTTCGCGCACTGGTGCGAGGTGCAGCGCGCCCGCCGCGTGTCGGACTGGCCTGCGCTGGAGCAGGCCGCGCAGGCGCTGCTGGCGGCCTCGCCGGGCTCGCATGGCGCACGCGGTACGCTGGCGCGGATGTACATGGAAACCGGTCGCTTCAGCGAGGCGCAGGCATGCTATGCGCAGCTGGTGGAGTTGCTGGAAGAACCGAATGCCGCGCACTGGGACCACATGAGCGCGGCCAGCGCGGCACGCGACTGGGACGCGGTGCGTCGCTCGGCGGCCGCGATCGGCATGGAGCTGTCCAGCCAGGACGGCGTGGTCGAGGAGCCGTGGGGCTGGGTGATCATCCGCAGCGAAGAGAACGGCGAGCCGATGGAGTACTACGCGCGCCGCAGTGGCCCGGTCACCGCACGTATCGTTGAGAACGCGCCGGCCAACCGTACCCAGCAGGTCGGCGACTGGGTGGTGTTCGACGCTGCGCTGGTGCATCCGGCGCCGGAGGAAGAGGAAGCGCGCGAGCATTTCATCCCGACCTATGCGCAGGTGCATGTGCTGGAGCGCGGCGGCTTTGCCCGCAGCTGGCTGGTCGACGGCGCGCACCCGGGCGAAGATGCGTGGAATGCCTTTGTCGCAGTGGCCGAGGCGCAGGGCTGGCAGGTGTGGTCGCACAGCCGCGCGGACTACACCGTGACCGATCCGGACGAGAAGGAGGGCACGCTGCCGGGCCTGCTGTTCACCGTCGCCCAGCCGCAGGACCATGCACCGCTGGCCCTGCACCGCTTCCTGCAGCAGGAAACCGCGAAGTGGCCGCATCCGCATTGCTGGCTGCGGCTGGCCGAAGCCTGCGACCAGGATCGCCAGCCGCACCTGGACGTGAGCGAGCGTTCCGGGTTGAACGCCCGCCGGGCGGCGCGCGCGCCGGGCTGGGCCCGGCGCTACCCCACCCGATTCCGGTAGCGCCGGGCCATGCCCGGCGTCCCCCCACACAAGGAATGGAACACATGCGAAAGACAGGGATGTTCATGATCGCCGGGCTGCTGCTGGCCCCCGCCGTGCAGGCCGCGCCGGCCTGCCAGGATCCAGTGGCTGTCGCCCGTGCCTTCTACGAGGCAACCACCGGCAATGGCGATCTGCTGGCACCGCCGCCGGCGCTGGTCAGCCCGGGCTTCGGCAAGGCCCTGCGTGGCGAGCGCGCCTGCCAGACGCGCGAGGAAGGCATCTGCACCATCGATTCGGACCCGTGGCTGGATGCGCAGGATGGCGACATCGACAGCCCGGTGCGTTACAGCTGGAAAGAGGTCTCGGCGACGTCCGGCCAGGTCGAGATGCGCTATTCGGTATGGAAGAAGGCCTACGTGACCCGGTTGCCGATGGTGCGCCAGGGGCAGGGCTGCTGGCAGGTCGATGACATCCTCACCAACAGCGGCCGTTCGGTGCGGAAGATCCTGGCCCAGCCGGTGCCTTGAACCGCCTGCGGCATCCACGCAGGGTGCGGTCCTGTTGCCGGCCAGCGGCCGGTACTACCGGTGTGGGGGCCGACCGCGGGCCGGCACGCCGCTATCGCGAATGCCCGAACACCAGTTCGATCACGAACTGGCTGCCGAAGAACGCCAGCAGCAGCAACAGCATCGCCGCCAGCGTCCAGTGCACCGCCTTCATGCCGCGCCAGCCGTAGCGGCGACGGCCGATCAGCAGCACGCCGAACACGATCCACGACAGCACGCTCAGCACGGTCTTGTGCACCAGCTTCTGCGCCAGCAGGTCGTCGACGAACAGCACGCCGGTGACCAGGGTCAAGGTCAGCAGCGCGAAGCCGACGGTGATCACCCGGAACAGCAGCGATTCCAGATCCGCCAGCGGCGGCAGGGCGCGCAGCCACGGCCGGAACTCGCGGCGGCGCAGGGCGCGTTCCTGCAGCCACAGCATGATCGCCAGCAGCGCGGCGATGCTCAGCGTGGCGTAGGCCAGCAGCGCCAGCCAGGCGTGGCTGGCCAGGCGCCAGCCCAGCACCTTGCTCGGTTCGTGGCCGTAGCCGTGGTAGGCCAGCAGCAGTACCGCGGCCAGCGGGAACACCACCACGCCCAGTGCCGACATGCGCCCGCGCGCGCCGACCAGCGAGGTCAGCCACGCCATGCCCAGGCCGACCAGCGACAGCGCAGCGAAGAAGTGCATGTCCGGCCCGCCGTTGGTGCGCATCGCCACCATCACGTGGTAGCCGCCGTGCAGCAGCATCGCCGGCAGTGCGGGCCACAGCCAGGCGGGGGAGCCGGTGCTTTCATCGCGGCCAAGCGCACGCACCAGCAGGGCGCTGGCGGCCAGGTAGAGCAGGGCGGCGATGAGAACGATTAACATCGTTGCAGTTTCGCATACCCCTGCGGTGGTGGCGACGGCCCTGTGGTCGCAGTCCGGGGAGGGGAGCGGACCCGTTATACTGTCTGCCTTATTGTCCCCCGCTTGCAGACAGGTTGCGCCGCATGTTCGAGTCCCTGACCCAGCGCCTTTCCGGCACCATCGAGCGCCTGCGTGGCCGCGGCCGCCTGACCGAGGAGAACATCCGCGAGGCGACCCGCGAAGTGCGCATCGCGCTGCTCGAAGCCGACGTTGCGCTGCCGGTGGTGCAGGCCCTGATCGAGCGCATCAAGGTGCGCGCGGTCGGCCAGGAAGTGCTGAAGTCGCTGACCCCGGGCCAGGCCCTGATCAAGGTCGTGCGCGACGAGCTGACCGCGGTGATGGGCGCCGAAGCCAGCGACCTGAACCTCAATGTGCCCGCTCCGGCCATCATCCTGATGGCGGGCCTGCAGGGCGCCGGCAAGACCACCACGGTGGGCAAGCTGGCCAAGCACCTGAAGGAAAAGCGCAAGAAGAAGGTGATGGTGGTCTCGGCCGACGTCTACCGTCCGGCCGCGATCGAGCAGCTGAAGACTCTGGCCGAGCAGGTCGGCGTGCTGTTCTTCCCGTCCAGCGCCGACCAGAAGCCGGAAGCCATCGTCCGCGCCGCCATCGACGATGCGCGCAAGTCGTTCGTCGACGTGCTGCTGGTCGATACCGCCGGCCGCCTGGCCATCGACGAAGCGATGATGGCCGAGATCAAGGCCCTGCACGCGGCGGTGAACCCGGCCGAAACCCTGTTCGTGGTCGACGCCATGACCGGCCAGGACGCGGCCAACACCGCCAAGGCCTTCGGCGACGCCCTGCCGCTGACCGGCGTGGTGCTGACCAAGACCGACGGTGACGCCCGTGGCGGTGCCGCGCTGAGCGTGCGCTACATCACCGGCAAGCCGATCAAGTTCGTCGGTGTCAGCGAGAAGCCGGAAGGTCTGGACGTGTTCCACCCGGACCGTATCGCCAGCCGCATCCTGGACATGGGCGACGTGCTGTCGCTGGTCGAGCAGGTCGAGCAGCAGGTTGACAAGGACAAGGCGGCCAAGCTGGCCGAGAAGGTCGCCAAGGGCAAGAAGTTCGACCTGAACGACATGCGTGACCAGCTTGAGCAGATGCAGAACATGGGCGGCATCGGCGGCCTGATGGACAAGCTGCCGGGCCTGGGCAACATCCCCGACCATCTGAAGCAGCAGGTCAGCCAGGGCAAGGAAGTGCCGCGCATGATCGCCATCATCAGCTCGATGACCAAGAAGGAACGGCGCAACCCGAACCTGCTCAACGGCTCGCGCCGCGCGCGCATCGCCAAGGGCTCGGGCGTGACCCCCGCCGACGTCAACAAGCTGATGAAGCAGTACATGCAGATGGAAAAGATGATGAGCAAGATGGCCGGCGGCGGCATGAAGGGCATGTTGCGCAGCATGAAGGGCATGATGGGCGCCATGGGCGGCCGCGGCATGCCGTTCCGTTGATGGGTTGAGCCGCGGGCACGCGTCGTGGTCGGCGCGGCCTGCGTAGAGTCGAGCTTGCTCGACTGCTGTTGCTGGTCCAGTCGAGCAAGCTCGACTCTACCCCCGTCCTGCGCGCACCATGGGGGCCTGTCCGAAACGATGGGCCGTCATGCAGAGTTCCGCTGTATCTGTATCTTCCCGCGTCGAGGCGTTCTGCCGGCGCTTTGGCGTTTCCGTTCCGATCCTGCTGGCCCCGATGGCCGGCGCCTGCCCGGTGCCGTTGTCGGCCGCGCTGGCCAATGCCGGCAGCATGGGGGCGATGGGCGCAGTGCTGTCGTCATCGGCCGATATCGGCCACTGGATGGATGACTTCCGCGCTGCCTCGACGGGCCCCGCACAGGTGAACCTGTGGGTGCCGGACCCGGCACCGACCCGTGATGTCGCCGCTGAAGCCGCCAGTCGCGCCTTCCTCGCGCAGTGGGGCCCGGACGTGCCGGCCAGCGCCGCCGATGCCACGCCCGCCGACTTCGAAGAACAGTTCGCTGCACTGCTGGCCGCGCGCCCGGCGGTGGCCTCGACCATCATGGGCGTGCTGCTGCCGCGCCACGTGCAGCAGTTGAAGGATGCCGGCATTGCCTGGATTGCCTGTGCGACGACCTTGTCCGAAGCGCGCGCGGCACAGGATGCCGGTGCCGATGCAGTGGTCGCGCAGGGGGTGGAAGCCGGTGGTCATCGCGGTTCCTTTGATCCGGCGATGGCCGAGCGTCAGCTGGTCGGCCTGTTTGCGTTGTTGCCGCGCCTGGCCGATCACCTGCAGATTCCGGTGATCGCCGCCGGTGGCATCGCCGATGGCCGCGGCATTGCTGCCGCACTCACCCTGGGGGCCAGCGCCGTGCAGATCGGCACCGCCTTCCTGCGCACGCCCGAAGCGGCGATCGCTTCGGCGTGGTCCGATGGGCTGGCCGCCAGCGAACCGGAAGACACCTGGCCGACCCGCGCCTTCAGTGGTCGCCTGGGCCGTGGCCTGGCGACACCCTATGTGCGCGCCGCCGCTGCGGAAGGCGCCCCCGCGCCGCGTCCGTACCCGGTGCAGCGCGGGCTGACCGCGCCGATGCGCAGGCAGGCCGTGCAGGAAAACCGCCTGGCCGCGATGCAGGCCTGGGCCGGGCAATCAGCGTGGATGGCCCAGGCACAGCCCGCTGCCGACGTGCTGCGTGATATGTGGAAACAGGCGCAGGCGCTGCTGCGATGACGCTGACCTGCAACGGCCAGCCGGCGCAGGTGAAGGATCTGCTGCCGGCGCTGGTGAACTACGGCCACTTCACCTCGCTGCAGGTGCGGGGCGGAGCGGTGCAGGGGCTGGACCTGCATCTGGCGCGGCTGTCGCAGGCGACCCGCGAACTGTTCGGCAGCGAACTTGATACGGCGCAGGTGCGGGGTTGGATGGCGCAGGCCCTGCAGCAGGCGGCGCTGTCCGATGCCTCGCTGCGGGTGACGGTGTACTCGCGCCACTTCGATTTCCGCAATCCGCTGGCGGCCGTACCGGTGGACGTGCTGGTGGCGGTGTCCGCGCCGGTGGCGCTGACCGCACCGAAGCGGGTGCGCAGCGTGGTGTGGCAGCGCGAGCTGCCGCAGATCAAGCATGTGGGCACCTTCGGCCTGTTCGCCGAGCGTCGCGCGGCGATGGCGGAAGGATTCGACGATGTGCTGTTCGTGACCGCCGATGGCGACGTGAGTGAGGGCAGCACCTGGAACCTGGCCGTTCACGATGGTGAGCGGCTGCGCTGGCCGCAGGCACCGGCCCTGCGCGGTACCGCCGAGACGTTGTTGAAGCAGCATTGGCCGGGCGCACAGGCCACGCAGCAGTTGCGGCTGGCGGACATGGCCGGTATGAACGCCGCTTTTGCCTGCAACGCCAGCGGCCTGTGGGCGCTGGACGCCATCGACGGGCATGTCCTGCCCGGCTCGCAGGCACTGGCTGAACAGGGCAGGGCAGTTCTGGCGGCGGTGGCTTGGGACAGATTGGGGTGAAAACCCCCGTCGGGCATGGCCCGGCGCTGCCGTGAAGGCGGATTCACCCCGGGGTTGGCTCGGCCGGGCTCTGCCGCTATAATCGCCCGCTTACCTCGCCATCCTGGCGACTGGGCAATAGGAAAAACACCATGGTCAAGATTCGACTGACCCGCGGCGGCGCCAAGAAGCGTCCGTTCTACCACATCATCGTCACCGACGTGCGCAGCGCGCGCGACGGCCGCAACATCGAGCGCGTTGGCTTCTACAACCCGGTCGCCCAGGGCGCCGAGAAGCGCATCGAGCTGGACCTGGCCCGCGTTGACCATTGGGTCAAGAACGGCGCCCAGCCGACCGACAAGGTCCGCAACCTGATCAAGGAAGCGACCAAGTCCCAGGCCGCTGCGGCCTGATCCTGACGGGCCACGCTTCGGCGTGGCCCTCTTGGTTGAAGCAGATGAAAGATATCGAGCGCCGCATCCTGCTGGGCAGGGTTGTCGGCGCTTTTGGTGTGCGCGGCGAGATCAAGCTCGAGTCCTGGACCGAGCCACGTTCCGCCATTTTCCGTTACCAGCCGTGGATCGTGCGTAGCCCGTCCGGCGTGGAAACCACGATTGAAGGTGTACGCGGCCGCGACAGCGGCAAGCACCTGGTCGCCCGTTTCCCCGGCGTCGAGGACCGCGATACCGTCGAAGCGATGCACGGCACCGAGATCTACGTGGCTCGAAGTGCATTGCCGCCGCCGAAGCCCGATGAGTATTACTGGGTGGATCTGGAAGGCCTGGATGTGAAGACCACCGAGGGCGTTGCCCTGGGCCAGGTCTCGCACCTGTTCAGCACCGGCGCCAACGACGTGGTGGTGGTCCGTGGTGACCGCGAGCGGATGATTCCGTTCGTGCAGCCGGACTTCGTCAAGTCGGTCGACTTCGAGGCCAACCTGGTCGTGGTCGACTGGGATCCCGAGTTCTGAGTGTGAGCATGCGTTTCGACGTCATCACCCTGTTCCCCGAGTTCCTCGCCCAGTCCGCTGGACTGGGTGTGGTCGGGCGCGCGCAGGAGAAGGGGTTGTTCAGCCTGCATGGCTGGAATCCCCGTGATTACGCCGAAGGCAACTACCGCCGGGTGGACGACCGTCCGTTCGGCGGTGGCCCCGGCATGGTGATGCTGATCGAGCCGCTGCAGGCCTGCCTGCAGGCGATCCGTGATGCCGATCCGACCCCGGCGCGGGTGATCCATCTCAGCCCGCAGGGTACGCCGTTGACCCAGGCAAAGGTGCGGGAACTGGCGGCGCTGCCGCGCATGGTCCTGCTCTGCGGCCGCTACGAGGGCATCGACGAGCGCTTCCTGGAGGCCAATGTCGACGAGGAGATTTCCCTCGGCGACTACGTGCTGTCCGGTGGCGAGCTGGGCGCGGCGGTGATCATCGACGCCGTGGCCCGCCTGCAGGACGGTGCCCTGAACGACGCGGAATCGGCGGCGCAGGACAGCTTCGAGGGCGACCTCGGCCTGCTTGACTGCCCGCACTACAGCCAGCCGGCCCAGCACCCGCTGGGTGACGTGCCGGACGTGCTGCGCTCGGGCAACCACGCGGCCATCGCGGCCTGGCGCCGTCAGCAGTCGCTGGTCCGGACCGCCGAGAGGCGCCCGGACCTGCTGGATGAACAGGCGCTGGGCAAGGGCGACCGCAAACTGCTGGAGCAGGGCCGCCAGGCCCGGAAACACAAGGCCAGCCCCTAGCGCAGGGCTGGCATTATCGGCTATCATGGCCAATTCCCGTCGGCCCCGGCCGGCGCGCGCAGTACCCAAAACAAACGTGCAGCACAGTCCGGTGACTGCATGAGCCTACGTTGTCGATACGACACGCCCACCCGAACAAGAATCGGTGTAACCCATGAGCAAGCTGAACAAGTCCATCGTCGCGGAATTCGAATCCGCCCAGATCACCCGTGAACTGCCGAAGTTCAGCCAGGGCGACACCGTTGTCGTCAACGTGAAGGTGAAGGAAGGCAGCCGCGAGCGCGTGCAGGCCTACGAAGGCGTTGTCATCGCCACCAAGAACGCCGGCCTGAACTCCTCGTTCACCGTCCGCAAGATCTCGCACGGCTACGGCGTCGAGCGCGTTTTCCAGACCCACAGCGCCATCATCGACTCGGTCGAAGTGAAGCGTCGTGGTAAGGTCCGCGCCGGCAAGCTGTACTACCTGCGTGGCCTGGAAGGCAAGGCTGCCCGCATCAAGGAAGACCTGGCTGCCGCTGCTGCCGCCAAGGCTGCCCGTCTGGCCGAAAAGGCCTGATAAACAACTTCGGTTGTTGCCGCGACGGCCACCTTCAGGTGGCCGTTTGCGTTTCCGGTATCGCATCGGCCACGATCAGGTGATGAACGACATCAACCCGCGTTATCCCGCCGTGATCCAGTCGGCGCTGCGCTTCCTCGACGGAAAGGGGCTGGCGCGCGTGCAGTCGGCACCGCTGCTGCATCGTGTGCTGTGGCGCATGGGCATCGCACTGCCACCGCCGATCCTGGCCGGCTTCGGCACCAATGCGCTGGTGCAGGGCCTGCTGGTCGGGCTGTTCTGGACCGCGCTGATGTGGCTGATGCTGTGGCAGGGCAGTGAACGCCCGCTGGCCCTGCTGCTGGCGGCCGGCCTGGTGGCCGGTGCGCTGTTCGGCGTGGTGATGGCGGCCTTGATGCGCTCGCTGCGCCGCCACCGCAAGCTGCCGGACTGGCAGCAGTTCCGGGCGCGGCAGGCGGACTGAGCCGATGGCGCACTGCGCCGTGACCGTTGGGGACAGGCCGCGCTAGGCTGCGGTTTCATCCCGATGGACGTGCCGTGCGATGCCTGCCAAGCGAACCGCACCTTCCGCCGCGCCCACGCTGCTGTCCGGCGGCAACCCGCAGATCGCCAAGGGCGAGGGCGATGCTCCGGTGCAGGCGTACATCGCCGCCATGCCGGACTGGAAACGTCCGATCGGCGCACAATTGGATGCGCTGATCGAACAGGCCGTACCTGGCGTGCACAAGGCGGTGAAGTGGAACTCGCCGATGTATTCGGTTGCGCCGGGCGCAGGCTGGTTCCTCAGCTTCCATTGCTTCACCCGCTACATCAAGGTGGCGTTCTTCCGTGGCGCTGCACTGAAGCCGATGCCGCCCGAGCCGTCCAAAAGTGCCGATACGCGCTACCTGCACATTGCGCAGGATGGTGTACTGGATGAAGCCCAGTTCCTTGACTGGGTGCGCCAGGCCGCGGCATTGCCCGGCGAGCGCATGTAAGCCCACCGTTCCGATCTCCTTGCCGACGAGAACCGCTGATGGCCACGCACGCGCCGAACCCTGCCGATGCCGGAACCCCGGCCGCTGAACTGATCGATGCACGCATCGCCGAGCTGGGCGGCTGGCGTGGCGAAACGCTGGCACGCGTGCGTGCTTTGATCCATGAAGCGCTGCCGGACGTGCAGGAAACCTGGAAGTGGCGCGGTACGCCGGTGTGGGAGCACAACGGCATCCTGTGCACTGGCGAAACCTACAAGCAGGCGGTGAAGCTGACCTTTGCCAACGGTGCCGCGCTGGCGGACCCGAAGGGCCTGTTCAACGCCAGCCTGGAGGGCAACACGCGGCGTGCGATCGACATCCATGAAGGCGCGATGCCCGATCCCGCGGCGTTGAAGGCGTTGCTGCGCGCGGCGGCGACATTCAATGCTGCCAGAAAGAAGAAACGGTAGAGCCGGCCGCTGGCCGGCTGTTGCACGATGCTTCCGAAGAGGCATGAAATTGCCGGCCAGCGGCCGGCTCTACCGCAGTGGCGCGGCATCTGGGTCGGCCACCGGCGACGGCGGGCAGGCCGGAATCTCCGACGGCGTGGCCAGTTCTTCGGCGTGCGAGGGCTTGCCCATCATCTTCGCCTTGCGCCAGCCGCCCCAGCGGTAATAGGCCAGCGACAGCAGCATCGACACCAGCGAGCTGACCGGGAAGCTCCACCAGATCGCATCGGCGCCCCAGTACGGCTGCAGCAGTTCGGCGAACGGCACGCGTACGCCCCACAGCGAACCGGCCAGGATCAGCAGCGGCGGAATCACTGCGCCGGTGGAGCGCACCACGCCGGAGATCACGAAGCTGACGCCGAAGAACAGGAACGAGCCGATCACCACGTGGTTGAGGTGGCGGGCGATGTCCAGCGCCTGGCTGGCCGGCGGCAGGAACAGCGCCAGCAGCTGGCGGTCGAACAGCACCAGCGGCAGGATCAGCGCGCCGGTCAGCAGGAAGTTGAACAGCACGCCCTGGCGCGCAGTGCCGCGCACGCGATCCCAGCGCTGCGCACCGACGTTCTGCGCGGCCATCGACGAGCATGCCGCACCGATCGCCATCGCCGGCATCTGCAGGTAGTTCCACAGCTGCAGGGC
This sequence comes from Stenotrophomonas sp. SMYL11, assembly GCF_036320005.1. Lineage (NCBI taxonomy): Bacteria > Pseudomonadati > Pseudomonadota > Gammaproteobacteria > Lysobacterales > Lysobacteraceae > Stenotrophomonas > Stenotrophomonas sp. SMYL11. The sequence goes on along the minus strand of NZ_JAWIRS010000002.1, from coordinate 332,418 downwards.
AGCGCCGTAACCGGCGCCGGTGTCGGTGCCGTACTGGTTGACCATGGTCATCAGCAGGATCACCGACAGCGAGATCAGCACCATCTGCAGGCCCATCGGCACACCCTTGATCACCAGCGCCTTGAGGATGGTCAGGTCGAGCTTGAACAGGCGCATGTCGGCGCGGCCCAGCCACAGCGTGTGGCGCTTGTGCCGCATGTACAGCAGCAGGCCGGCCAGCGACAGCGTCTGCGCGACCAGCGTGGCCCAGGCCGAGCCGGCGATGCCCAGCGCGGGGAACGGCCCCATGCCGAAGATCAGCACCGGGTTCAGCACGATGTCCAGCGCCACCGACACCATCAGGAAACGGAACGGCGTGCGCGAATCACCGGCACCGCGCAGTGCGGCGGTGAGGAAGGCGAACGCGTACAGCGTCGGCATCGCCAGGAAGATGATCTGCAGGTAGGCCTCGGCCAGCGGCAGCGACGCCGCTGGCGTGCCCATCGCCGCCAGCAGCGGATGGGCCATGAACCAGCCGGCGATGGCGATGATCACCGACAGGCCGATGAAGAAGGTGGCACTGGTGCCGACCACGCGCCGCGCCTGCGCGATGTCGCGCGCGCCGATCGCCTGGCCGATCAGGATGGTCGAGGCCATGCCGAAGCCGAACACCGAGCCGATCAGGAAGAACATGATGTTGTTGGCGTTCGCGGTGGCGGTCAGTGCCGCCTCGCCGAGAAAGCGCCCGACCCAGACCGCATTCACCGAACCGTTCAGCGACTGCGCGATGTTGCCTGCCAGGATCGGCAGTGAAAACAGCAGAAGATTGCGGCCGATCGGGCCGGAGGTCAGGTCAAGCGGCGCTTTGGCCATGGAGTGGTGATCGAATCCCGGGAGGCGCACACTAGCACCAAGCCGGTTTGCAGGATGTGGCAATGCATCAACGACTGCAGGTGAAATGGAGCATGGCGTTGGCCTTGATCGGCGCCGTACTGGCCGCATGTTCGACAGGTGACCGGCTGGGCGATAACCAGGTGCGGCCAACCGACCGCCCCGAGTGCCTGGTCGGCAGCCAGCGCCAGGATCTTTCCGCCGGCGTTCCCACCCTGATCGGGGGCAGCGGTTGCCGCACCGACCCCGACAACCCGCGGCCCCTGAACAAGCGAACGGAGTAGTCCCTGCCGATGACCGAGCTTTCCCCGCTGTCGCCCAGTGTCCGCTTGGACATCTGGCTGTGGGCGGCCCGTTTCTTCAAGACCCGCAGCCTGGCCAAGCAGGCCATCGAGACCGGCAAGGTCAGCGTGGCTGGGCAGCGCCCGAAATCCTCGCGCGCGGTGCGCGTGGGTGAGCAGCTGCAGGTGGATCGTGGCGAGGAGCATTTCGAGATCCAGGTGCTGGGCCTGAGCGACCAGCGCGGGCCGGCGCCGACAGCACAGCAACTGTATGCCGAGAGCGAGGCCTCGAAGGCACGCCGTGCCGAACAGCGTGCGTTGCGCATCGCCGCACGCGATGGTTTCCAGCCACCGGAGCACAAGCCGGACAAGCGCGCACGGCGGTTGATCCGTGCATTGGGTGATATCGACGCGTTGTAGTTGACGGGGCGCCGGACCGGGTCCGGCGCCCGCATGCTTCAGCGCTTGCCACCCAACAGGCTGCCGCCGATCTTCAGCAGATCGCCGACACCGAGCTGGCCGTCACCGTCCTGGTCCAGCAGACTGCCGAGCAGGCCACCGGCAACACCGCCCTGCTGCTGCACCTGCTGCTTCTCCTGGCCCAGGGCCTGGCTGAGCGAGCCGGCATCGGCCTGGCCGCCACCGAGGCGCTGGGCCAGGAAAGCCATCACGATCGGGGCAAGGATCTGCAGCAGCTGGCTGGTGCGGCCGCTGTCGAGCTGGGTGGCCTGGGCCAGCCCAGTCTCCACCTTCTGCTGGTTGCCGCCGAAGATGTGGCCGAGGATGCCGGCGCCGTCGCTGGCCGCACCACCGCCACCGCCGCCCAGCACCGAGCCGAGCACGCTGCCCAGGTCCAGGCCGCTGTGGTTGTTCTGCAAGGCGCCGAGCAGCGCCTGCGCGCCCTGCGGCTGCGAGGCGTTGTTGCCCAGCGCGCCCATCAGCACCGGCAGCGCGGCACTGATCGCGCCGGAAGCCTGGGTATCGCTGATGCCGAGCTGCTGCGACACCTGCTGCAGCGGGGCGCCCTGCAATTTGGCGAGAAGTTCGTCGGTCAGGCTCATCTGCGGAATCCTTGATTGGGGTTGGGCGTGCAGAAGGTACGACGCGGACCGTTAAAACGGCGACGCCGCCTCACCGGGAGGCGGCGTGCCGTACACGGGGCAGGGCGATCAGAGCTCGATGTCTTCGGCGCCCGGGGTGGCGGTGGGGAAATCCGCTTCCGGCTGCGCCGGCTTGAACGGATCCGACGGCTGGCTGGCCAGCGCCTTCAGGGCCGCGGCAACGCCAGCGCCATAGGCCGGGTCGGCCTTGCTGCAGTTGTCGATGTGGCGCTGCTTGATGAAGTCCGGCGCATCGCCCAGGGCGCGGGCGGTATTGGCGAACAGGCGGTCCTTCTGTGCCTGGTTGTAGCTGCGGAACAGGGCACCGGGCTGGCTGAAATAGTCGGCGTCGTCCTCACGGAAATTCCAGAAGTCGGCGTCGCCGCGGATCTTCATCGGCGGTTCGCGGTACTGCGGCTGCTCCTGCCACTGGCCGTAGCTGTTCGGCTCGTAGTGCGGCAGGCCGCCGTAGTTGCCGTCCACGCGCATCGCACCGTCGCGGTGGTTGCTGTGCACCGGACAGCGCGCGGCGTTCACCGGAATCTGGTGATGGTTCACGCCCAGGCGGTAGCGCTGCGCATCGGAATAGGCGAACAGGCGAGCCTGCAGCATCTTGTCCGGCGACGGGCCGATGCCCGGCACCAGGTTGCTCGGCGCGAACGCCGACTGCTCCACGTCCTGGTACCAGTTGACCGGATTGCGGTTCAGTTCGAACTGGCCCACTTCGATCAGCGGGTAGTCGCTCTTCGGCCACACCTTGGTCAGGTCGAACGGATGCACGCGGTAGGTTTCCGCATCCAGCTCCGGCATGACCTGGATGAACAGCTTCCACTTCGGGAAGTCGCCCTTCTCGATCGCGGCGAACAGGTCGCGGCCGTGGCTTTCGCGGTCATGGCCGACCAGGATCTGCGCCTGCGCGTCGGTCAGCGATTCGATGCCCTGCTGGCTGACGAAGTGGAACTTCACCCAGAAACGTTCGCTGTCGGCGTTGGTGAAGCTGTAGGTGTGCGAGCCGAAACCGTGCATGTGGCGGAAGCTGCGCGGAATGCCGCGGTCGCTCATCACCACGGTCACCTGCAGCAGGGCTTCGGGCAGCAGCGTCCAGAAGTCCCAGTTGTTGCGCGCGCTGCGCAGGTTGGTGTGCGGGTCGCGCTTCACGGCCTTGTTGAGGTCGGCGAACTTGCGCGGGTCGCGCAGGAAGAACACCGGGGTATTGTTGCCGACCAGGTCCCAGTTGCCTTCTTCGGTGTAGAACTTCAGCGCGAAGCCGCGGATGTCACGCTCGGCGTCGGCGGCGCCACGCTCGCCGGCCACCGTGGTGAAGCGGGCGAACATCTCGGTCTGCTTGCCGACCTTCTCGAACAGCTTGGCGCGGGTGTACTTGCTGATGTCATGGGTGACGGTGAAGGTGCCGAACGCGCCCGAGCCCTTGGCGTGCATGCGGCGCTCGGGAATGATCTCGCGGTTGAGGTTGGCCAGCTTTTCCAGCAGCCAGACGTCTTCCATCAGCAGCGGGCCACGCGGGCCGGCGGTCTTGCTGTTCTGGTTGTCCACCACCGGTGCGCCGAAGGCCGTGGTCATCGGCGTGACCGGATCATCCCCGTGCTTCTGCTTGGGCGTGGTGCTCAGCTCCCGCTGCTGCTGGGCACCTTCCGCAGGCGACGGCGCGGTGTGGTACGGGCATTTGGGACTGTTGTTATCGGACTGGCTCATGGCTGGCTCCTGCGGGTGAAGACGGGGTGGAACATCTTCACTCGACTTTAGCTAGGGCCAGATGAAATGAATAATCGAATGATCCATTCATGATGATAGATTCTGTCAATTGAAACTCAGAATCGGATTTGCAGAGCCTTTCGATGGGCCTCCCGCAAGGTAGGCGGGAGGCCTTGGGCGCGCGCTGCGGTTAGAGCAGCGCCTTCAACCGGTACAGGGCTTCCAGCGCCTGTTTCGGGGTCAGCTCGTCCGGGTCGATGGCGGCCAGCGCTTCCTGGGCCTTGTTCGACGGTGCTGCGAACAGCCCGAACTGCTGTGGCGCATCCAGCGCCTGCGGCGCCAGTTCGGCGGCATGGCTTTCACCACCACGTTGCTCCAGCTCGGCCAGGCGACGACGCGCCTGCGCCACGGTGGCGCGCGGCAGGCCGGCCAGTGCGGCCACCTGCAGGCCGAAGCTGCGGTTGGCGGGGCCGTCCTTCACTGCGTGCATGAACACCAGCGCCTCACCGTGCTCGACGGCATCCAGGTGCACGTTGGCGATGCCGCTGCGGCCGCCCTCGTGCTGCTCGTCGGCCAGCGCGGTCAGCTCGAAGTAGTGGGTGGCGAACAGCGTGTAGCAGCGGTTCTGGTAGGCGAGGTGACGGGCCACCGCGTCGGCCAGGGCCAGGCCGTCGTAGGTGGAGGTGCCGCGGCCGATCTCGTCCATCAGCACCAGTGAATGCGCGGTGGCGTGATGCAGGATGTAGCTGGTTTCGGCCATTTCCACCATGAAGGTCGACTGCCCGCGGGCCAGGTCGTCGCCGGCGCCGATGCGGGTCAGGATGCGGTCGATCGGCCCGATCAGCGCACGGCTGGCTGGCACGAAGCTGCCGATGTGGGCCAGCAGCACGATCAGCGCGTTCTGCCGCATGTAGGTCGATTTACCGCCCATGTTCGGGCCGGTGATGACCAGCATGCGGCGGTCCGGATGCAGGTCCAGATCGTTCGGTTCGAACGGCTGCTCGCGCACGGCTTCGACCACCGGGTGGCGGCCGCGCTCGATCTTCAGGCACGGCTCTGCCTGCAGCTGCGGGCGTGACCAGTCCAGCGCCTGCGCGCGTTCGGCGAAGGCGGCCAGCACGTCCAGTTCACTCAATGCGGCGGCGCATTGCTTGAGCGGTTCCAGCTGCGTGCCCAGCGTGTCCAGCAGCTGCTCGTACAGATACTTTTCGCGCGACAGCGAACGGTCGCGCGCGGACAGTACCTTGTCCTCGAAGGCCTTCAGCTCTTCGGTGATGTAACGCTCGGCGTTGGTCAGCGTCTGGCGGCGGGTGTAGTGCACCGGCGCGCGGTCGGACTGGCCCTTGCTGATTTCGATGTAGTAGCCATGCACGCGGTTGTAGCCCACTTTCAGGGTGGGAATGCCGCTGCTTTCGCGCTCGCGCTGTTCCAGGTCGACCAGGAACTGGTCGGCGTGGGTGGACAGGCGGCGCAGTTCGTCCAGCTCGGCATCGAAGCCATCGGCCAGCACGCCGCCGTCGCTCAGCTTCAGCGGCGGCATCTCGGCGATGGCGCTGGCCAGCAGGTGCGCGCATTCGTCGTGCTCGCCCAGCGCGGCGTGCAGGGTCTGCAGGCGCGGCGAATCCAGCGGCGCCAGCACCTCGCGCACCGCCGGCAGCAGGCCCAGGCCGTCGCGCAGGGTGGAGAAATCGCGCGGCCGCGCCGAACGCAGCGCGACGCGGGTGAGAATGCGTTCCAGGTCACCAAGGCGGCGGAACTGCTCGCGGATGTCCGCATCGCTGCCGCGATCGATCAGGGTTTCCACCGCATGGTGGCGCTGTACGAGCACCTCGCGCAGGCGCAGCGGGCGGTGCAGCCAGCGCCGCAGCAGGCGACCGCCCATCGGCGTCACCGTGCTGTCGAGCACACCCAGCAGCGTATTGCGGGTGTCGCCATCAACACGCGTATCCAGTTCCAGATGGCGGCGGGTGGCGGCATTCATCGCGATCGCTTCGCCAGCGGTTTCCATCGCGATCGAGGTCAGGTGCGGCAGGCGCTGCTTCTGGGTTTCCTCGACATAGCCAAGCAGGGCACCGGCCGCCGCGGTGGCGCGCGGCTTGTCATCGATGCCGAAGCCGCTCAGGTCGTGCAGCTTGAAGAAATTCAGCAGCTGGCGGCGGCCGCTGTCGGCATCAAACAGCCACGGCGCACGGCGGCGCACGCCGGTGCGCTGGCGCAGGAACTCCGGCCAGTTTTCTTCGTCGGGCACCAGCAGCTCGGCCGGCTCCAGCCGTGCCAGTTCGGCTTCCAGGGCGTCGTCGGTTTCCACCTCGTTGACCAGGAAGCGGCCGCCGGCCAGATCGGCCCAGGCCAGGCCGTAGCCCTGCTTGCTGCGCGACAGGGCCATCAGCAGGGTGTCGCGGCGTTCGTCCAGCAGGGCTTCGTCGGTGACGGTGCCGGGGGTGACGATGCGCACCACCTTGCGCTCGACCAGGCCCTTGGCCAGCGCCGGGTCACCGATCTGCTCGCAGATCGCCACCGATTCGCCCAGCGCCACCAGCCGTGCCAGGTAGCCTTCATAGGCATGTACCGGTACGCCGGCCATCGGGATCGGTGCGCCCCCGGAGCTGCCGCGCTGGGTCAGGGTGATGTCGAGCAGGCGCGCGGCCTTGCGGGCGTCGTCATAGAACAGCTCGTAGAAGTCACCCATGCGGAAGAACAGCAGCAGGTCCGGATAATCGGACTTGGCCGCGAAGAACTGCTTCATCAGCGGGGTGTGTTCCTTGGACGCCTTGGCGTTGCTGGTGTTGTCTTTCGTATCAGTCACTTGGGGCGTTTCGCGTCTTGGCAGGGCGTCGGGGCGTGGCCACGCGCAGGCATGGCCGGAGAGGCCATTAGTGTAGCGACCTGGGGCGGTCGATGATCCGCGGCACCCGCGCTGGGCCCGGAGGCTGTCCGTGTGCCAACGCCTGCGCCCCTGCGCCGGCACTTTGGTTGATTTCCCCAAGGGCCCACGGTAGTGTCAGCCCCGGCGATTTCCGCCAAACGGCCTCCATGGAAACCGGGGCGACTTATCCCCCGGGCGGGCGTTGATGGAAAGAACAAGCATGACTGCAGCCTGCATGGCCGCCGAACCTCGTTACACCTGGCGTACCGTCCTGCTGAGCATCCTGGTCGCCATCGTTCCGCTTGCCGGCTCCGCACCCTACACCTTGCTGAAGGCGGTGCTGCTGCTGGCCCTGCTGGTCACCGGCGTGGTTCTGATCCGCCGCCAGCCCGATGTCCGCCTGCGCTACCGCATCGCCCGGTTCATCGTGATCGTCTGCTTCCTGCGCCTGGCCTATGCCTTCTACAGCATCCTCTGGCACGGGCTGCGCTGGAACGAGCTGGATCTGCCGGCGCAGACACTGCTCTACCTGGGTACCGCTGCCGTGTTCGCCACGGCGCTGGACTGGCGCCTGATCTGGAAGATCTTCGCCGTGTCCACCCTGGTCTTCGGCGGGTCGTGCATCGTGCAGCACCACGTGATGGGCCTCGAACGCGCGCACGGTTTCAGTGGCGGCGAATGGACGGCCATCGAGTTCACCATGGTGACGCTGTGCATGGCGTTGTTCTCGGTGATCCGGTTGATCCAGCCCAATGTGCATCCGGCCGAACGCTGGCTGCACGGCGTGGCCATCGCCGTCGGCGTCTACGGTTCGATCCTGGCGCAGAGCCGCGGGCCGATCCTGGCGTTCATTCCCGCCATGCTGATGGTGATTGCGGTGCACGTCCGGCGCACCCGGCGCTGGCGGGGGGCACTGGCCTTCGTCGGTGCCCTGGTCATTGGCGTGGTCGGTGCCACCTCGGTCCTGAACCATGAGGTTATCCAGCGCTTCGGTGAGGTCAGTGGCGAGATCTCCGGTTTCAACCAGGAAAACGAGGTCGGCTCGGTCCGCGAGCGCATCGCCATGTGGGGCGTGGCGGTCGACGCCTTCGCCGAGCATCCCGTGGCGGGGGTGGGCCTGAACCAGTTCGGTACCTATGCACGTGAGGGCATCGCCCGCGGCGAGGTGTCCGAGTCGATCTTCCGCTACAACCACCCGCACAACGAGTACCTGGAAGCGGCAGTGACCGGTGGCGTGCCGTTGCTGCTGATCATGCTGCTGGTCTTCATCCTGCCCGGCATTCATTTCGTGCGGCGCCTCGGCCACGCCGACGACATCACCTCGATGATCGCCACCGCCGGACTTGCCGTGGTCATCGTCTATGCGCTGTCGGCGTTCACGGACAACGTGTTCTACCGGGCGATGCCGCATTCGTTCTATTTCTACCTGGTGCTGGGCTTCATGCTGGCGACCGCCTTGCCTGCGCGCGATCTGCGCCGGCCAGGGAGTCCCTCCTGATGGCGCATATCCACCTGCTGGCCGCCGACAACCAGCGAGGTCTGTCCCATGACATCCAGGTGATCGAGCGCTCGTTGCAGCAGCTCGGGCACACGGTGACGGTCAGCCGTCTGGACGCGGTGCGCAATGGGGGGGCCTGGAAACTCCGCGGGATGCGCCTGCGCAGGCTGCTGGCCTCGTGGCTGAGCCTGGGGCGCACGCCGGCCCGGTTCGACATCAACATCTCGCTGGAGCATGTCCGGCCGGCAAGCTTCGGACTGGCCGAGGTCAATCTGTTGATTCCGAATCCGGAATGGGTGTCCGCACGCAGCCTGAGGATCCTGCCGCGGTTCGATGCGCTGTTGACCAAGACCGAAGAAGCCACGCGCATCTTCAACGCACTGGGCATGCGCGCGCTGGAAGTCGGTTTCTGCAGCCGTGACCGCTACGACCCGGCGGTGCCGCGCAGGCCGCGCAGCTTCCTGCATGCGGCCGGTACCAGCCGCATGAAGGGAACGGCTGCACTCGTCAATGTCTGGAAGCGGCACCCTGAATGGCCCTTGCTGACCATCCTGCGCGGCGGCCCTTCGGACGAAGATGAGGGCGGTGCCGTGAATCTGCGGATCGTCCGCGAGCGCCTGCCCGATGAGGAAGTGCAGCGCATGCAGAACGAACATGCGTTCCACCTGTGCCTCTCGCAGACTGAAGGCTGGGGCCATTACCTGGTGGAAGCGATGAGCTGCGGAGCGGTGGTGATCACCTGCGATGGCGCGCCGATGAACCAGATGATCGACGACAGCCGCGGCATCCTGGTTGCCGCGCACGAGGGCGAGCCCTGCCATCTGTCCAGAACCTGGCATGTGGATGAGAAGGCGCTGGAACAGGCCGTCGAGCGTGCGCTGGCGATGGACGAGGCCGAGTGGACCCGGCTGGGCGCCAATGCACGCGCATGGCACCTGGCCAGCGAAGTGGCGTTCCCACGCCGTCTGGGCGAGGCCCTGGCCAGGCTTTGAGCTGATGGGGGCTGGTTGCTGCAGAGTGCTCAGCCTGGCACCAGGGTGATCTGCGGATGGCTGCCGAAGATCTCCATGACGATCTCGAAGTAGGTCTGTCCCTGGCCAAGCGACAGTGCCATCAACTGAGCGTGGATGGCCGGACCGTTGAACCTGCCGCCCTGATCGAGTTTCGACTGCAGCCAGGCGCGCGTGGTCTCGCGGCCCAGTGCTTCGCGGCTGTGGGCGATGTCGCGCCACACCACCGTGGCGGTGGCATGACCGGCGAGCGCGCCGTAGCCCCCGTGCAGCAGGTCATCAAGCGCGTCCAGGCTTGCGCCCAGCTGCCAGTCTTCGTCGGCCATGAACACGCGATTGATTTCCACGTAGAGGCTGGCGATGTCGTTGATGGACGCGCCTTCGATGTGCAGGATCCGTGTCATCTGCAGACTGTAGCCCTCCGGGGCGACGGTTGTGTCCGGCGCAGATAATCCGGGCCGACTTGGATGGGGGTGGCGCTATTATGGTGTTAAGCCTGCGTGATTTTCATCGGGCGCTTGCGTGTCAGGGGTATTCGATAATGATATGGCGCCATTATCGGCCGCCGAATTTTCTGACTGCCTGCACAGTTCCATATATTTGGATCGGTCCATATATAAAGTCCCGTAAAGTTTCCCTCCGCTGCGCCGCCATCGAACGTACGGCCACGATCAAGGGAATTGAGATGCTTGCCTTACGTAATCTCCGTGTGGGATCCCGGCTTGGCGCCGGCTTCGGTCTGCTGCTGCTGTTCATCATGGCCATCGTCGGCCTGGTGCTGTATGGGAATCAGCTGAAATCCGCCCAGTTCGAGAAAGTGGTGGACGTCAACATGGTGAAGATGCGCCTGTTGAATGACATGCTTGATACCAACAACGCGGTGCTGATGCATCGTCGCCTGATGGTGATCAAGCGGGGTGACGAGTTCGACAAGGATTACCAGCGTGCCCAGGAGTTGTCGCGGACCTATGACGGTATCTGGGCCAAGTACATCAAGATTCCGCGTGACGCTACCGGCGATACCCTGGTCGCTCGCATCGAGGCGGCCCGCAAGGCCACCGATGCATCAACCCGGCAATTGCATGAGCGCATGAAGGCGGGGGATTTTGATGGTGCAGCGAAGGAGCTGCTGGCCGAGCACGGATTGGCAACGGCCTGGAATGAATCCATTTCGGCCCTGCTGCGCCACCAGGAAACACTGACCGAACGCAGCCGCGAAGAGTACCGCGCAACCGAATCGTGGACCGGCACGCTGTCGATTGCGTTCGGGGCACTGAGTCTGTTGCTGGGGACGTTGGCGGCCTGGGCGATCACCCGCAGCCTGACCCGCCCGCTGGAAGGAGCGGTGAAGCTGGCCGACGGCATCGCCAGTGGCCGCCTGGACAGCAGCATCGACGCCACCGGCAACGACGAGGTGACCCAGCTGCTGAAGTCGATGCACCGCATGCAGGCACAGCTGCAGTCGGTGATGGCGGCACAGGGGGAGCTGGCCCGCCAGCACGATGCCGGCAGCCTCAGCTACCGCATGGACGAAAGCGCGTTCCCCGGTGACTACGGGCGCATGGTGCATGAGACCAACGCGCTGGTTGGATCGCACGTGCAGGTACAGAACCGGCTGATCGAGGTGATGAAACACTACGCACGCGGCGATCTATCGGTGGACATGGACCCGCTGCCCGGTGAGAAGGCGGCGATCACCCAGGCGATGGTCGAAACCAAGTCCAGCCTGTCGGCGATCAACAGCGAGATCCGCCGGTTGGCGACAGCGGCTGCGGCAGGCGACTTCAGCCTGCGCGGCGACGAAGATCGCTTCGCCTATGATTTCCGCGACATGGTGGCCGGGCTCAATCGCCTGATGCAGGCCACCGACGAGAACCTGGTGCAGGTCTCGACCCTGCTGCAGGCCATCTCGCGCGGCGACCTGACCGTGCGCATGCAGGGTGATTTCCATGGCGTGTTCGCACGCATGCGTGATGACTGCAATGCCACCGTCGACCAGCTCAAGCAGATCGTCGGCCGCATCCAGGCCAGTGCTTCCAGCATCAACCTGGCAGCGGGCGAGATCGCCTCGGGCAACACTGACCTGTCGCGGCGTACCGAACAGCAGGCGGCGAACCTGGAAGAAACGGCGGCATCGATGGAGGAGCTGACCTCCACCGTGAAGCAGAATGCCGAGCATGCACGGCAGGCCAACCAGCTGGCCATCGGCGCGCATGGTGTTGCCTCCCAGGGCGGTGAAGTGATGGGCCAGGTGGTGACCACGATGTCGGCCATCGAGGCCTCGTCGAAGAAGATCGCCGAAATCATCTCGGTCATCGATGGCATCGCCTTCCAGACCAATATCCTCGCGCTGAACGCGGCGGTCGAAGCTGCGCGTGCCGGCGAGCAGGGCAGGGGCTTTGCGGTAGTGGCCAGCGAGGTGCGCACGTTGGCACAGCGCTCGGCCGGTGCGGCCAAGGAGATCAAGGGGCTGATCGAGGATTCGGTCGGCAAGGTCGCCGACGGCTCGGCGCTGGTCCGCCAGGCTGGCACCACGATTGGCGAGATCGTGGCCTCGGTGCAGCGCGTGACCGACATCATGGCCGATATCTCTGCTGCGTCCCAGGAGCAGAGCTCGGGCATCGAACAGGTCAACCAGGCGGTGGTGCAGATGGATGAGACCACGCAGCAGAATGCCGCGCTGGTCGAAGAAGCCAGTGCTGCAGCGCGCTCGATGGAGGAGCAGGCGAACCTGCTGGCCGAGGCCGTATCAGTGTTCCGCACGGGGGCGCTGACCGCCGCCGCAGCGGTGCGCCCGGCGCTGGCTGCCGTGGCGGCATCGGTTGCGCCGGTACGGCGGCCCGCGGCGCTGTCGCCGCGGATCGAGCCGACGCTGGCCGCCAATGCGGGTGGTTGGGAAGAGTTCTAGAAGCGGGCAAGGCCGGCAGGGAGACGGCGCCCATCGCGACGGCTGGTCGCGATGGGCGCGGATTTTCTTGCTGAACGTGCGATGGCCGATGAAGTGGCGGACACGCGCATTTCACTTCCGGTTGCCAATCGCGGGAGGACACTGGTGCCATACCGGAACTCAGGAGATGGCCATGAAGACCTCGACCCGATTGCTTGTGCTGGGCACCCTGCTGGCGGCTTCGTCGGTGGCCGGCGCGCAGACCTATGGCCCGCGCGATGAGGGACGCAAGTTCAACGACGGTAGCCGCGTGGTCTGCAAGAACGTGGAAGTGCAGCGCAACTCGCGCGATCCGAACCGCATCACGGGTACCGCCACCGGCGCCGTGATCGGTGGCCTGCTCGGCAACCAGGTTGGCGGCGGCAACGGCAAAAAGCTGGCCACCGTGGCAGGCGCCGTTGCCGGTGGTGCGGCCGGTCGCCAGATCCAGGGCAACAGCCAGCAGAAGAACGGCGACCGCGTGGTGGAACGCCGTTGCGAACGCGTCTACCGCTGATCGATCGCAGCCAGACCCCGCTTCCCCTTCCACGCGCAGTACTCGAACGCCGGCCCAGCGCCGGCGTTCGTCGTTTCAGAAAAGGGGACGGAGGGGATTATGTCGCAATCCCCCAACCTTGCTGTTTACGACTTAATCCCCTCCGTCCCCTTTTTTGCGAGGAGGCGCCAGGTGGCGAGGCTGCCGTAAAGCAGCAGCAGGGCGGTGAGGGTGATCAGTTCGTGGCTGACTTCGGCCAGGCGGGCGTCCATCTGGTTCAGGCGCACCATCAGGTTGATGCCTGAGGTGGTCGGCAGAAGCTGCGCGAGCCAGACCAGCGGTTGCGGTGTCATCACCGCTGGCCACGACAGGTTGGCCAGGAAGAACAGCGGGATCGAGGTGGCGATGATGTATTGGAAGGCGCGCTCGCGGGTGCGCAAGAAGCTGCCGACGAACAGGCCGAACGCCACCGTGGCGGCGATGAACAGCGTACCGCCCAACAACTGGCCCAACGGGTTGCCGCCACGCGGATAGTCCTGCACCCAGGCGGTGAAACCGGCGTAGTAGAACAGGCCGAACAGGCCGATCAGGCCGAAACCCAGTGCCATACCGGCCAGCGTCGGCAGGTCGAAGCGCAGGCGCCGGCCGAGTGCGAGACGACGGCCGCCGAGCAGGACGCCGATGCCCATCAGCAGCGTCTGGTGCACGATCAGCTCGGCCACGCCGGGCACGATGGCGCTGCCATAGCCTTCCTGGGTGTTGTACAGCGGGCGCTGCACCAGCGCGACCGGCGGTGCCTGCGGTGCGCCCATGAAGGCGGCCTGTCCGACCACCGCATCCCGCCCGAATGCGCCCAGTGCCTCGGCCACACTTCCCAGCACCCAGCTGGCGCGGCCCAGGTAGGCGCCGTTGCCGAGCAGCACCAGCTTGGCCGGGTGGCCGCGCAGGATGTCGCGCTCCAGGTTGGCCGGGATCAGTACGATGCCTTCGGCATGACCGGCTTCCAGCTGCTGGCGCGCGCTGTCGATGTCCGCAGGCTGCCCGACCACGCGTGCGACCCGCAACGCGTCGAGCTTTCGCAGCAGCTCGCGGCTGGTCGCGCTGTGGTCTTCGTCCACCACCAGTACCGGCAGGTTGCCGGCCACCTGGTGGCGATACGCGGCCGGGTAGAAGAACGAGTACAGGATCACTGCGCCGACCATCACCACGATCGCATAGCGGTCGCACAGTACCGCCATCAGCGTCTGCCGCAGGCTGCGCCAGAGTGCGCTCATGCGTCGGCCCCCGCCGTTTGCGCGGCCCCGGGCGTACGCGCGAAAGCGATCAGGCGCAGTGCACCGATGCCGCCGGCCACCACTGACATCAGCAGCAACGTGGTCAGCGGCCATACCGAAACCTGCAGCGGCGAACCAATGAACTGTTGCTGGGTCTGCAGCTTGATATAGGCACTGAGTGGCAGCAGCTGATGCCAGACGCGGGTGAATAACGGCCCGTCCAGCACCGGGAAGGTGGCGCTGGAAAATGCCAGTGCAGTACCGATGCTGAGGCCCACCGCGGACAGCGCGGTGCCCATGTCGCGGGTGACGCCGACGAAGAACAGCGCGTAGGCGGCGGTGGCCAGATAGAACAGGGGTTGTGCGAGCAGCAGCAGGAGCACGCTGCCCGCCACGCCATCGCCGCGCAGCCAGGCCAGGTAACCGACGCCGAGTGCGCCATACAGCGAGAACAGCAGGATATAGGGCGCGACCTTGCCGGCAATCGCCAGCCACGGCTTGCGGCCCAGCCAGGCGGGCAGGGTGCCGTCGCGGATCTCGCGGCCGAGGCTGCCGGCCACCGCAAGTGCCAGCACCAGCGACAGCACCGCCGGGAAGATCAGCGGCAGCAGGAACAGCTCGTAGCTGCGCGCCGGGTTGTACAGGATGTCCGACTGCACCGCGATCGGTGCCGCACGCAATTTGCCCGGGCCGACCTGCAGGCCGATGCGCTCGCGCAGCAGGCGTGCGTTCCAGGCCGAGATCGCGTCGCCGATATCGCGCGCCGCGGACTGGCCGGTGGTCATGTAGGTGGCGTTGTAGTAGGCGAACACCGTGCCCTGGCGCCCACGCAACGCCTGCCGGGTGACATCGCGCGGCACCAGTACGATGGCGAACACGTCCAGGCTGCGCAGCTGCGAGCGTGCGTCTTGCATGTCCGCAGGCTGGCTGGCGATGCGCACGCCGGGGCTGGCATCGAGCATGCGCAGCAGCAGGCGGCTGTCGCTGCTGTGGTCGAGGTCGACCACAGCGATCGGGATGTCGCGCATCACCGAGGGCGTGAACATCCACGCCATCACGGCCAGCATCAGCAGCGGCAGCAGGGTGACCAGCAGCAGGTCGGCGCGGTTGCCGCGCAGCGACCGCAGCTCGCGCCGCCAGCTGGCGGCGAAGCTGCTGCTGTCGGGGCTCAGTGCTGGGGCCATGCGAACAGCACGCTCATGCCGGGGCGGAAGCCCTCGATGCGGCGTACCGGGCGCACCCGCACCTCGAAGCTGCGGACATCGTAGCCGGACGACTGGCGGGTGGTCCGCCAGGTCGCATAGTCACCGGCCGGATTGATGAAATAGACCTCGAACTCGCCGTCCTGGCCAAGCGCCGGCACGCTGCCCTGCAGCTTGCTGCCGACCTTCAGGCCCTGCATCTGCGATTCGCGCAGGTTCATCGCTACCCACATGCGGTCGATGTCGACCAGGGTGAACACCGGGTAGCCGGCCGGCACCAGTTCACCCGGGTCGGCCATGCGCTTGTTGATCTCGCCGGCCACCGGCGCGCGCCCTTCCACTTCGACACGCGCGGCGTTGACTTCGGCCACCGCGCCCTGTGCCTGCTGCACCTGGCCCTGCGCGGCACGCTTGTCCTGCTCGCGTGCGCCGGCCAGCGCCATGTCGTACTGCGCGCGGGCGGCACGGGCCAGTTCGCGCGAACTGATGGCCTGGGCATTTGCTTCATCGCGCTTCTGCCGGGTCATCACCCCTTCGTTGAACAGGTTCTGCACGCGCTTGTAGGTGGCTTCGGCCAGCGTCGCACCGGCTTCGGCCCGCTTCCAGTTCGCTTCGGCGGCGCGGATGTCTTCGTTGCGCGCGCCTTCGTCGGCCTTGTCGGCCACCGCCTGTGCGGCGGCCAATGCACCGTGCGCCTGCTGTTCCTTGGCGGCCACTTCCGGGCTGTCGAGCAGGAACAGCACCTGCCCGGGCTGCACGCGGTCACCCTCGCGCACCTTCAGTTCGGCCACGCGCGCGGTGATCTTGGCGGCCACGTTGATCGTGTCCGCATCGGCCATGCCCTGGATCTGGTCGCCCGGGCTGCGCCAGGCCAGCCACAGGCCGAGCACCACCACGATCAGCAATACCACAGCCAGGATCGGTCCCAGCCGACGCTTGCCGGGGGGCGTCGTCGCATCGTCGTGCAGCACATCACTCATGGTCGATCACCTCGTCCGCACGCCGTCGGAACTCTTCGAAACGGTCCATCTGTCCACTGACCTCCAGCAACTGTGCCAGCGCAATATCGTATTGGTAGGCGGCCTGTGCGCGCTCGACACGGGCGCCGCCCAGGCCGAGCCGCGCGTCGATCACATCCAGCGAAGTCGCCTGGCCTTCGCGGAACGCCAGCTCCTGCAGGCGCAGGTTCTCCTGTGCCTGGGCGATGCTGCTGTCCAGCAGCACGTATTGCTGGCGTGCGGTTTCCAGCTCATTCCAGGCCTTGCGCACGCCCAGGGCGACCTGGTTCTCGGCTTCGCGCAGGCCTGCTTCGGCCTGTTCCTGCTGTGCACGCGCGGCGCTGATCTGCGCCGGCCGTGAGTTCGGTGACAGGAAGGTGTACTTCAGGCCGATACCGAAGGCCCAGTCCGGATCGGTCAGCATCTCGTCGCGGCGGCGGAAGTCGTACTGGCCGAAGGCGAAGATCTGCGGTTTCAGCTTGGCCTGCTGCACGCGCACGCCCTGTTCGGCCTGCGCCACCATCGCCCGCAGGCGGGCGATCTGCGGCTGGCGCGCCTGCGCAGTGCGCTCGAAGCTGGCGACCGGTTCCAGTGGCACGCGCTGCACGAACAGCGGCGACACCGGCTGTACCTCGCCACCACTGCGCAGCAGCGTGGCCAGCGCCGCCTTCAACGTGGCCAGGTCGTTCACCGTCTTCTGGTATTCGCGCTCGGCCTTGTCGCGGGCCACGGTGGCCTGCAGGCGCTGTGCACGGGTGGCGAAGCCCTCGCGTTCCAGCTTCTCCGCGTCGGACAGGTGGCGGTTGAGGCCATCGCGTACGTCGCGGCGCACATCCACTGCCTGCTCGGCCAGGCGCTGGCCGAAATAAGCCTGGGCCAGCTGCACGGTCAGCGATTGGCGCTGAGCCTCGCGCTCGGCACTGGCCTGTTCGTGCGCCGCGCTGGCCGCACGTTGCGCAGCCGGAATCACGCCGCCGGTGTACAGCGGCAGCACCGCGGTCACTACCGGGCGGGTACGCCAGTCGCGTTCGGTGAACGACAGCGGCGAGTCGATGCCATAGGCCTCGGCCACCGGTGCCAGCGAACCCAGTGGCAGGGTGAGGGTCTTCTGGAACTGCAGGCGGCGCACTTCGCCGGTGATCTCCGGCAGGCGCAGCAGGCGGGTGGCGTCCTGCAGGTCCTGCTTGTTGCGCACCGCTGCATCGGCGGCGGCCAGTGCGTCGGAGACCTGCTCCAGGCGCTGCCGCGCCTGTTCCCAGTCCAATGCGGGGGCATCGGTGAGGGGCTGCGCCGCCGAGGCCAGTGGCAGGCAGGCTGCCAGCGCCAGCGCGGCCTTCGCGCCGTGCATCCTTGTACGTCGGCCGATCACGCCCATGCCGTCCCAATGGTGAAGAAGTGCGCAAACGGTAGTGCGCGCGGCGTGAAGCCCGGGTCTGCGGTCATTGGATTGTCCTCAACGAAGGGTGCCGCTGGCTGCAGTGCGCAGCGCCTGGGTGATGTGCTGCAGCGTGCTTGAACGCACGGCGGCATGCTGCCAGTACAGCGGCACATCGAGCCAGCGGCGGGGTTCCAGTACCACCACGCGGCCGGCGCGCACGGCGGGCGCGACCAGGGTTTCCGGGGCCATGCCCCAGCCGAGTCCGCACGCGGCGGCTTCGACGAAACCGGTGGAGGAGGGCAGGTAGTGTAGCGGCGGTTGCAGTCGCGCGCGGGTCAGCCGCCGCACGAAGCGCCACTGCAGTTCATCCTTGCGGTTGAACACCAGCATCGGTGCGCGCGCCAGTGCCGCAGCCTGCATGCCGTCGCTGAAGTACTGGCGGGCGAAGCCGGGCGAGGCGACAGCGTGGTAGCGCATCGCGCCGAGCGGGTGCACGTTGCAGCCTTTCACCGGCTGGCTTTCGGCGGTGACCGCGCCGAGCACGCTGCCATCGCGCAGCAGCTGCAGAGTGTGATCCTGGTCGTCCATGCGCAGGTCGAACAGGTAGCCATGGCGCTGGTGCAGTTCGGCGATGGCCGGCACGAACCAGGTATCAAGCGAGTCGTCGTTGACCGCCAAGGGGATCGGCGTGCGCGCGGCATCGCTGCCGCGTTCGGGCAGCAGTTCGGCCAATGCCTCGGCTTCCAGTGCCTGCATCGGCCTGACCCGGCGCAGCAGCGCTTCGCCTGCGGCGGTGGGCCGGCACGGTGCCTGACGTACCACCAGTACCTGGCCGAGCCGATCCTCCAGTGCCTTGATCCGCTGCGAAAGTGCCGACGGGCTGATCGACAGGCGGCGTGCCGCGGCCTCGAAGCTGCCTTCTTCCAGCACCGCAGCAAACGCGGCCAGTTGCGGATGTACCAGATCCATGCCAGTGCCTCTTCAGTTTTCCTGCACAGGATAAAGAAAAATCAGATTGTCTAAACCGGGTCGGCGACCGCACCCTGCGCGTCCCCTCGCTGCCTGGCCTGTCCTGATGTGGATCGCCGCTACCGCCGCCGGCCTGTTCGCAGGCGCCGGCCTGATCATCGCCATCGGTGCGCAGAACGCTTTCGTGCTGCGTCAGGGCCTGCAGCAGCGCCATGTGGGCAGGGTGGTGCTGGCCTGTGCCGGCGCGGACATCGTGCTGATCCTGGCCGGCGTCGGCGGGATGGGCGCGCTGGTGCTGCAGTGGCCGCTGCTGCTGCAGGTGCTGCGCTTCGGTGGTGCGGCGTTCCTGCTCTGGTATGGCCTGCAGGCGGGGCTGCGCGCATGGCGCGGTGGCAGTGCGCTGGCCGCCGCCGAAGCGCAGGGCGGCAGTGGACGGCAGGTACTGATGACCTGCCTGGCCTTCACCCTGCTCAACCCGCACGTCTATCTGGATACTGTCGTGCTGCTGGGCAGCCTGTCCACGCGTTACCCCCGCGATCTGCGCTGGGCCTTCGCCGCCGGTGCGTGCGCGGCCAGCGTGGCCTGGTTCTGCACGTTGGGCTATGGCGCGCGCCTGTTGCAGCCGGTGTTCCGCAGGCCGGGCGCCTGGCGGGTGCTGGATGCAGGCGTGGCGATCTTCATGTTCTGCCTTGCGATGTTGTTGCTGCTGCGTCCTTTATCGCCATGAGTGCGTGACGTACGCCGGTGTTGCGTATGTGTTCCACCGGTACGGTTCACGTGGCCGGATACAGCGCGGATAATGCGCGCCTGGTCGCGACCCCGCCGCGCATACCGTCGTTCGGCAGCCCCCCGGTCGCCTGTGTTCTCGTTGTACGACCGCCACGGCGCGGCATCGGTGTTGCATGAAAGACAATCTACGGCTGCTCCTGTCTCACCTGGGGCGCACCTTCCTGTTCGGCCTGATGATGGCGCTTCCGCCTGCGTTGGCCTGGCTCGACATCCATTGGCTGGGCAATGCAGTCGGCGAGTGGTCGCTGGTCGAACTGACCCAGGAAGGCTTCCTGGTCGCCAGCGTGGCTGCCTTCGTCCGGCTTGCATTGCGGCGTGCCGATGACCGGGCCTTTGCCGTTCTGGCGGCCGCGCTGTTCGCCTGCATGCTCCTGCGGGAAATGGATGAGGCGCTGGACCTGATCGCACACGGCTTCTGGAAGTACCCGGTGGCCATGCTGATCATCGGCTCACTGGCCTGGGCCAGCCGCGACTGGCGCCGGGCCATGCAGGCGCTGGTGCGTTTTCTCGTATCCCGGCCGGGTACCGTGATGACGATCGGCCTGGTTCTGCTGCTGTTCTATTCGCGTCTGATCGGCATGACGTCGTTGTGGACCGGACTGCTGGGTGACCAGTACATCCGCGTGTTCAAGAACACCATCGAGGAGACCACCGAACTCCTTGGTTACACCTTCATTCTCGCAGCCAGCGTCGGCTATGTGGCACAGCGGGTACGTGAACCGCTGACGGCGCGGAAGCGCGCCCTGCACGAGGGTACCGGGATGCAGCAACGGCCACTCTAGGTGCCATCCACCGCGCACAACGGCGTCTCGCCGGGGCGCAGGGTCAGTACGCGCACGCCAGTGCGGGTAACCGCCACGGTGTGCTCGAACTGCGCCGACAGCTTGCCGTCGCGGGTGTAGACCGGCCAGTCGTCCGGCTGCTGGCGGATGGCTGGCTTGCCCTGGTTGAGCATCGGCTCGATGGTGAACACCATGCCTTCTTCCAGCACCATGCCGGTGTTGGAATGGCCGTAGTGCAGGATCTGCGGTTCCTCGTGCATCTCCTGGCCGATGCCGTGGCCGCAGTATTCCTTCACCACGCTGTAGCCGTGGCTGCGCGCGTGGCGGGCGATGGCGTGGCCGATGTCGCCCAGCCGCGCACCAGGACGCACGGCGGCAATGCCTTTCCACATCGCCTGGTAGGCGGTCTGCACCAGCCTGCGCGCGGCGTAGTCGACCTCACCGACCAGGTAGGTGGTGCTGGAGTCGGCGATGTAGCCGTTCTTCTCCAGGGTGATGTCGAGGTTGACGATCTGGCCGTTGCGCAGCACGTCGGTGGTGCTGGGTACGCCGTGGCAGATCACGTTGTCGATCGAGGTATTGAGCACGTAGGGGAAGCCGTACTGCCCCTTGCTGGCCGGCCTCGCCTGCAGTTCATCGACGATCATGCGTTCGACGAAATCGTTGATCTCCATGGTGCTGCGGCCCTGCAGCGGCAGCTGGTCGAGTGCGGCGAACACCTGCGCCAGCAGGCGGCCCGATTCGGCCATCAGCGCGATCTCGTCGGGGCGCTTGATGATCGCCATCGGCTCAGACCTGTCCTGGTGCCAGTAGCGGCGGCTGCACGCCGGCCGCCCGCAGTTCGCTGGCGACGATGTCCTGGAAGCTCAGCGTCGGGTTCAGCTCGCAGAGCATGCCGACCCGGATCCAGAAGTTGGCCTGGGCGTTGATCGAGCGGCTGGAGACGGTACAGGCACGGCGCAGCTGGTCGTGCAGGGTGTCATCGATGTTGACGATGCCCATGGGCGGTCCTGGAAGAGTGGATATACGAAGCGTATATGTTTCGTATATCCAGCTCAAGGCCGTCCGGTTCAACTGGCATCGGTGGCGAAGCGGAGGCGATTGCCGTCGGGGTCACGCAGCAGCATCTCGCGGCTGCCCCATTCGGTGTCATGCGGCGGCTGCTCGATCGGCACGTTGGCGGCGCTGAAGGCGCGGTGCAGTGCGTCTACGTCCTCGACGATGAAGTACACCGCGCCGCCGACCTCGCAGTCGCCGCTGTGTTCGGTGAGGAAGATCGTCTGGCCATCGCGGGTGAGCTGGGCGAACAGCGGGAAGCCGGGTTCGAAGCGGTGTTCCCAGTCAACCACGAAGCCCAGCCCCTGCACGTAGAACGGCAGGGTGGTGTCGGCGTGGCGCATGCGCAGTTGCGGGATGACGGTCTGGGGCATGGCGAAGGCTCCTGGGGCAGGCGTCCAGTGTAGTGCCGGCCGCTGGCCGGCATCCCCCTGAGCCCGGGAACAATGAGGTTGCCGGCCAGCGGCAGGCACTACCGACTCTGCCTGGGTCTGGTAGTTGCCAACCTTGGTTGGCATTGCCGGCCAGCGGCCGGCACTACCGAAGCCACGCCGGCCAACGGCCGGCATGACCGATGCGGTCAGCAGGCGGTCGGCACGGCGGCCATCGCCGCCAGCAGTTCGCGGTTCACCTGCTGGTGCCGCGCCTGCCACACCGGTAGATCCTCGGCGCTGACGTCAGGCTGGCCATCCAGCGACGACAGCCATCGCTTGAAGCGGCTCTGGTAGTTGGCCAGCGACACCTCACCGGTGATGTCACTGCCGACCAGGCCGCCGGCACGCAGCGCTTCGATCACTACCAGCGCGTGTTCCAGCTGGAAGCGGCCCTGGTCCCAGTTGCTGCGGGCGACGTCCTCGGCAAACACATCCTTGTCGATCGACAGGTAGGTTGGCTGCGGTGACGTGGCCTGCTCGGCGGCGAACGCGGCCACCAGCGCTTCGGGATGCTCGAAACGGCGGAAGGCGTGGCCCATGCCGAGACGATGCCCCCAGCCCACGTCCACATCCATGCACCAGTAGGTCAGGCGACCGCCGATCAGCGGGCGCCAGTGGTTCTCCCAGGCATGGCCGAGGCCGATGTCGCTGGAGGTGATGCCCAGCACATGGATGTGCGAGATCTGCGGCAGCTTGCTGGCGGCGTTCACCCACGACCCGCAGTGCATGCCGAACGGGAAACGCATGTTGTCCGGATGGTTGTCCAGCACCACCAGCTGGAACGGCGCCTGCGTACGCATGCGCTGCAGCAGCGGCAGGCTGAGGTGGTGGAAGTCGCCACTGCCGAGCATCACCGTGCCGAGCTGCGCGGGCAGCGGTGCCAGCACCTCAGCGGAAAAACGATGCAGGGTGGCATTGCTGCAGGCGAAGCGCAGTGGATCGTGCCATTGCGGCAGGGCCAGGGTCTGCGCCTCTGGCAGCGGCAGCACGCCACCGTCCAGGTCCAGGATCAGCGGGGAACGCAACGGCATCGCTCAGCCACCTCCGTCCGGTTCGCCCTGCAGGTACGGGGCCAGCCTGCGCAGGGCTGCACGCAGCAGCGGGGAACGGGCGTGGATCGCATGCCGGGTGGAGGTGAAGCTGGCACCCAGTTCGGCCTTGATCCGCGAATCGGTCCAGCCGGCCACATAGTGGCTCAGGCCGTGCTGCAGCGCGTACTCGAGGTTGTGCATCCAGCTCACCGCGTACAGGTTTTGCTCGCGCGATTGCGGATAGGCCAGGCCGATGTACTTGTCCACCAGCTTGCCCGCATGCACGTAACACAGGTTCCAGCCGATCAGCTGGCCCTGGTGGCGGTACAGGAACATCCGTCCCTGGCCTTGGCTGTCGGCCAGCAGGTATTGGAAATAGGGCAGGTCGAGCTGGTCGAAATGCACTGCACTCTGCGCGTACACGCACAGGTACAGCGCATACAGTTCGGCCTGCAGCTGCGGGTCGGCCAGGGCCGGATCGCCGGTGGCGATGCAGTCGATCTGCAGGTCATCACGCGAACGGAGCTTGCGCCGGATGTTCTTGCGGCGCGAGGACGACAGGCGTCCGAGATAGCCATCGAGCGAATCGAAATCGATCGCCACCCAGGCCAGCGGCAGGCCTTCCAGTTCGACGAAGCCGCGTGCCAGCAATGCCTGCAGGAAGGCGCCGCTATGTGCGTTGGCGGCATCATCCAGCAGCGGTGAATCGATGGCCAGGTCCTTGACCACCAGCAGGCGGGTATCGCCGATCGCGTGACGCGTCACGTCCTCGGCCAATGCTCCTGGTGCGACGTGCGCGGGCAGCGGGGTGTACTCGGTGCTGGTGGCACCGATGAAGCGGGTCTGCCAGGTGATCCACGGCCGCCACAGGCGCGACAGCGGCAGGCCACGCAGCTTGCCGCGCAGGTCGTCGTCCATGGTGGTGGTCAGGTCCAGCGGCGCACGGAAGGTCGGCAGACCGCTCGGAAGGCGGCCTGCCTCGAACCCGAGCGGCGGGTGGGCCAGGAAGCCCTCCAGCAGCGCGGCCGGTTCCAGCGCGGTGCTGGATGCGCGTGACGTCATTTCCATCGGCACGGGAACCGGCAGCGCATCGGACCTCAGCCCTTGGCCCTGGTCAGCGCCTGGTCAAGCAGGGTGATCGCCAGGTCGATCTCTTCGTAGCTGATGTCCAACGACGGCGCGAAGGTGATCACGTTCTTGTACCAGCCACCCACGTCGAGCACGAGGCCCATGCGCTTGCCGTCGTGCAGCAGGTCACCGGCCAGGCCGATGTCGACCATGCGGTCCAGCAGTTCCTTGTTTGGGGTGTAGCCGTCGGTCTGGCAGATTTCCGCACGC
The DNA here is from genome assembly GCF_036320005.1 of Stenotrophomonas sp. SMYL11. Taxonomy (NCBI): domain Bacteria; kingdom Pseudomonadati; phylum Pseudomonadota; class Gammaproteobacteria; order Lysobacterales; family Lysobacteraceae; genus Stenotrophomonas; species Stenotrophomonas sp. SMYL11. Next base: position 308,407 of record NZ_JAWIRS010000002.1, on the reverse strand, counting down.
AGGGCCAGGCCCAGGCCGTCGACGTCGCCGATTTCCGGGTGGCGCTTCTGCAGGCCACGCAGGCCATCGAGGAAGTACGCGCCCTTTTCCGGCACGGTGCGCTCGTAATCCATTTCCTTGCCCAGCTTCAGCACTTCCAGGCCCAGGCGGGTGCCCAGCGGGTTGGAGTTGAAGGTGGAGTGGGTGGAGCCCGGCGGGAACACGGTCGGGTTGATCAGCTCTTCGCGCGCCCACAGGCCCGACAGCGGGTTCAGGCCGTTGGTCAGCGCCTTGCCGAACACCAGCACGTCCGGGGACACGCCGAAGTGCTCGATCGACCACAGCTTGCCGGTGCGCCAGAAGCCCATCTGGATTTCATCGACCACCATCAGGATGCCGTACTTGTCCAGCACGCGCTTGAGGCCGGTGAAGAAGTTGCGCGGCGGGATGACGTAGCCGCCGGTGCCCTGGATCGGCTCGACATAGAACGCGGCGTACTCGGCCTGGCCGACCTTGGGATCCCACACACCGTTGTATTCGCTTTCGAACAGGCGCTCGAACTGCCACACGCAGTGGTCGGAGTACTCGTCCGGGGTCATGCCCTTCGGGCGACGGAAGGGGTACGGGAACGGAATGAACATCGCGCGCTCGCCGAAGTGGCCGTAGCGGCGGCGGTAGCGGTAGCTGGAGGTGATCGACGACGCGCCCAGGGTACGGCCGTGGTAACCACCCTCGAAGGCGAACATCAGGCTCTTGCCGCCACGCGCGTTGCGCACGATCTTCAGCGAGTCTTCGATGGCCTGCGCGCCGCCGACGTTGAAGTGCACGCGGCCGTCGAGGCCGAACTTCTCGTGCATGTCCACGGCAATGGTCTTGGCCAGCTGCACGCGGGTCGGGTGCAGGTACTGGCTGGCGACCTGCGGCAGGGTGTCGATCTGGTCCTTCAGCGCATCGTTCAGACGCTTGTTGCTGTAGCCGAAGTTGCAGGCCGAGTACCACATCTGCAGGTCGAGGTAGGGCACGCCCGCACCGTCGAACATGTAGCTGCCTTCGCCGCGCTGGAAGATCTTCGGTGGGTCGACGTAGTGGACGGTATCGCCGAAGGAGCTGTAGCGGGCTTCCTCGGCCAGCAGCTGCGCGTCGGAGGCAGCGGCGTCGGCGTTCTTGTCAAAAATGTTCATGCAGTTCGGTTCCGTGAAGGACGTTCGAAAGAGGTAGCGGGGGCGTGCTTGGAAGGGAGTGCTCAGGTGGTGGCCAGCAGGAGCGGCAGTACGGCGGGCTGCGGGCTGGCGTCGATACGACGTGGCTGCAGCAGGCTGCCATCGAGCAGGCGCGGCAGCAGCGCGACTGCATCGTGGAAGGTGTCGATGGCGGCGTGTTCGATGCCGGCCTTCGTGCAATGGGTGATCAGGCGGCGCTTGGCGAACACGAAGTCGGCATCTTCGGAGACGCAGAAATCCGAACTGCCATCGCCGATCATCAGCACACGAGGTGCTTCGTTGGCGCGCGCCTGCGCAGCGCAGGTGCACTTGCAGGTACCGCTGCGGCAACCTTCGGCCTGGTAAGGCGATTCCAGTTCCCAGTGGTCATCGCACCAGCGCAGGTGGTTGGCCACCACCGGCAGTCGCGACAGGCCGTGGTTGGCGAGGATGCGGTGGATCGCATAGTCCAGGCCGTCACTGACGATGCGCAGCGGCACGCCCAGCTGTTCGGCACGGCTGACGAAGGCGGCGAAGCCCGGATCGATCTGCACCTGGTCCAGCTGGGCGTCGAGCGTGGCCGGGTCCAGCTTCAGCAGCCTGACCTGGCCCTGCATGCATTCGCGCGAGCCGATCTTTCCCGCTTTCCACTGGTCTTCCAGTTCCTGCCAGCCCGGCTGGCCGTATTTCTCCAGCAGCGAGTCGATGACATCTTCGAGGCTGATGGTGCCGTCGAAGTCACACAGGATGCTCCAGTGCATGGGCAGGTCCGTCGATGAAAGGAACGTCCGGCGCGATGCCGGGGCAGGCTCAATGTAGGCAGGCAGCCTTTCTCGTTCCTTTCCTGTTGAAAGCCTGCATTGCAGGGCGCGGAAAGCGTTCAGCAAGTTGCATGGATGAATGCGTGATGCGCACCCCATCCGTGCGTCCTGGGGTCACGCGCGGGCCAGTGCCCGCAGTATTTCGGCGGTCTCTTCACGGGTTTGCCAGGCGCTGTTGCCGAGGGTCAGCATGCGTGCGGCGAAGTCGCGTGCGTTGGGCATGTCGTCCTGCGGCACGATGCCGCGCAGGTAGGCATAGCCGGGCAGGGCATGGATGAACATGCGGCTGGCGCCGAGACCGCGTGGCCACAGGTCTTTCAGCACCGCGTCGCGGGCGCGTTGGCTGGGCAGCAGCAGCATCAGCAGTGGCCAGGTGCCACCGCTACCGGCGAGGCCATCGACCACCTCAACGGCGGGCAGCTGTGCCAGCTGCACGCGCAGCTGCAACGCACGCAGCCGACCGGCCTGAAGGAATGCCGGCAAGCGCCGCGCGGCATGCGCACCGATGTTCTGCCGCCACTGGCTGACCCGGTGCTGCGGGATGTCCAGCGGGAAAATGTCACCGACCGCTTCTTCCAGATCGCCACGCTGAAGCGCATTGCGCAGTGGATTGCCATACACCAGTGACAGCAGCGAAGGGCGATAGCAGGCAGCAAGGCCCATCAACTGCACGCTGCGCAGCAGCTCCCAGCGCAGGCTGGAGCGAACGTGCTGGATGGCATGTTCGGCCAGCGCAGCACGCAGTTCGTCATCGCGGCTGACCAGCAGGCCGCCTTCATGCAGGCTCAGGCCCTTGCCGGCGGCCAGGCTGAAGAAGCCGATATCGCCGCGCAGGCCGACACTGCTGTTGCCAACCCGGGCGCCCAGCGCCTGCGCGGCATCTTCGATCACCCAGGCACCCGCGCCACGTGCGATGTCATTGGCCAGTTCGACATCGGCGATGCGCCCGCCCAGGTGGGTGGGCAGGATCGCCAGCGTGCGTGCATCGGCCAGCTGCTTGAGTTGGCCGGGGTCGAAGTCGAAATGACCGCGCCGGGTGTCGCACAACTGCACGCGCAGGCCGAGGCTGTGCACCGCGATCGGCACCAGCGGGCAGGTATAGGCCGGCAGGATCACGGTGTCGCGCTTTGGCGCACGCTTGCGCAGCGTACGCAGCGCGATCAGCAGCGCGTGCGTACCGGAACAGGTCAGCTGCAGCGGCGGTGTGCCGAGCTGGCTGGCCAGGATATCGCGCAGGTCGCCACCACCGGGAAGGAAATCGCTGGCCTGCATCGGCAGGCCGGCGGTTGGTGGCAGTTCGCGCGCGAACAGGCTCATCGCAACGTGCTCACGCCATGGCTTCGGCAGGGCTGTGCGGGTCGTCGGCCTCCGCGCGGCCGAGGCAGACGATGCCGGCCACGATCAGTACCGCACCGAGCAGATGGTGCAGCGTCAGCGGCTCGTTCAACAGCCACGCCGACAGCAGCAGCACGCTGATCACCTCCAGGTGCGACGCAGCGAAGGCAGGGCCGATCGGCGCGTGGCGCAGCAGGCTCATCCAGGTGAAGAACGCGCCCACGTAGCCGAGGATCGCGCCGTACACCCACGGCTGCGACAGCACGCGCAGCAGCCACGCGGTGTTGGCCTCGACCGGCAACGCGGCGTCACCGGCGTACTTGAAGCACAGCTGGGCCAGCGTGTCGAAGGCCATCAGCAGCGGGAAGCCGATCACATACAGGCGCCTCATGAGCCGGCCCCCACCACCGCCACGCCGGCGGTGACCAGCAGCATGCCGGTCACCCGCAGCGGCGTGAGTTTCTCGCGGAACAGGAAACGGCCGGCGATCATCAGTGCGACGATGTTGATCGAGCCCAGCAGCACGCCCTTGGACAGCGGAACCAGCGACAGGAACGCGATCCAGGCGACGAACTCAAGCACGTAGCAGGCGATGCCGACCCACAGCCAGGGGCGGCTGAGCATGTGTTTCCAGCGCTGCAGTCCTTCGCCCTCCTGCGGATCGCTGGCGGCGGCCTTGAAGGCGAGCTGGCCACCAGTATCGAGTACCACATTGGCCAGCCACAGCAGCGTGGCAAGTGCCCCCATCTCAGGCCACCGCCTTGAGCGCGCCAGTGCGTTCACCAATTTCGGTGAAGAAGCGCGCGCTGCGGCGGATCACATCGCGGCGTTCGCGGTCGATGGTGATCATGTGGTAACTGTCTTCCAGCACCACCAGTTCCTTCGGGCCGCTGACCCGCGACATCACCAGCTCGGCGTTGCCCATGCTGGCCACGTCGTCCTCGCGGGCGTGCATCACCAGGCACGGCGCGGTGACCTGGTGCAGATGGCGGCGGGTCCAGTTGCTCAGCGCACGCATCTCGGCCAGCGCATGCCAGGGGTTGCCAGGCAGGCCGGCGGCGGCGCTGTCGCCGGACAGCATGGCGGCGCTGACCTGCGCGCGCAGGCGCTCGTCACGCAGGCCGTACGGTGGTTCTTCCATGAACATGCGGTCGCGGCCGATGTTGAAGCGCTTGAACCACGGCAGCAGGAACGAGAAGCGGGCCACGGCGGGGATGTTCCAGCCGTCATAGCGGAAGGTGGCGCCGTATACGCCGACCCCGGACACCCACTCCGGGCGACGTGCAGCCAGTGCCAGCGACAGCACCGCGCCCATCGACAGGCCGCCGACGAACAGCTGGTCGACCTTGCCGCGCAGGGTTGCCGCCGCATCTTCCACGCCCTGGTACCACTGTTCCCAAGTGGTCGCCAGCAGGTCATCCACGCTGCCGCAATGGCCGGGCAGCTGCACGCCGTGCACGGTGAAACTGGCGTTGTTCAGCCCTTTGCCCAGCATGCGCATTTCCGCCGGGGTGCCGGTCAGGCCATGGACCAGCAGCACGCCCTGTGGGCCACCGGGGAGGAAGAAGTCGTGCGATTCGGTCACCTGGCGGCTCCGGGACGGCAGTGGGGATGGCAGGATCGCAAGCGCGATTTTCGCCAGCCTTTCAACGCCCCGGGTCGGGTCAGGGCGCCTTCAGCAGCGGCAGCGTGATGGCGACCTTCAGTCCGCCACCGGGGCGGTTGAGGAAGCTCAGGCGGCCGCCGAAGTGCTCCACCGTCTCGTGCGCGATGGCCAGGCCGAGGCCGGTGCCGCTGGCAGCGGTGCCTGGCGCCCGGAAGAAGCGCTCGCCCAGCCGTGGCATCACGTCGTCGGGCACGCCAGGGCCGTTGTCTTCCACATACAGTTCGACATCGTTGTCGTCCAGCGCGTGCACGCCCACCGTGACGGTTGCATTGCGGCCGGCATAACGCAGGGCGTTGTCGATCAGGTTGTCCAGCGCTTCCTGCAGCATGGCGCCGTTGCCGAGTACACGCAGCGGATGGGGGCTGCCGCGGTAGCCCAGATCGATGCCATCGCGGATCGCCTCGGCTACGCGCATGCCGACCCACCGCGGCACCAGCTCGCACAGGTCCAGTGCCTCCACGGTATCGGGCACGGTCTGCGCCCGGCTCAGTGCCAGCAGCTGGGTGCTGACCCGGGCGGTGCGCTGGTTGAGCCGGCGGATGTGCTGCAGCGCCTCGCGCACTGTATCGGGGTCGCCATGTGCCAGCGCCTGGTCCACGTGCAGGGCCATGCCGGCCAGCGGCGAACGCAGCTGGTGCGCGGCATCGGCGATGAAACGGTTCTGCAGGGTGATCATTTCCGCTTGGCGGGCAAACAGATCATCGATGGTGCTGATCAGGGGCTGGATCTCCTCTGGCACGTCGGCATCGGAGATCGGCGCCAGTTCGCCGCGGCGCTGCGCCAGGCGGGTCCTCAGGGGGGTCAGGATACGCAGGCCATAGGTCACGCCGAACCAGACCAGCGCTGCGGTACCCAGCGCCAGCATGGTCATCAGCGGGATGATGATCATCAGAATCTCGCGCGCACGCTGCCGGCGGTCGGCCATGCTCTCGGCCACGGTCACCGCCAGCTGGTCCTGCGGATCGTTCATCGCCTGCGTGCAGACGGTGGCCATGCGCACCTGCTGGCCATTGAGGTTGCCGTCGTACAGCGCCGGATGCACACCGGTGCAGTCCTGCGAAGGGGCGTACGGGCTGAAGTCTGCATTGCCGCTGAGCGTACCCATGCGGCTGCTGTCGACATTGAAGTAGCGATGGCCGTCGGGGTCGTACTCGATCAGGAAGCGCGCCTGCGGAGACAGGTCGCTGGTCACCGGCATGGCGCTCAGCATCTGCGCGAACGAGTGCGTGTCGTCGATCAGGTTGCGGTCGTGGATGCGGTTGGAATAGTCCAGCGCAACGTAATAGGCCAGGATCGTGTTGAAGGTGAGCAGGCCCAGCATCGGCAGCGCCAGAAAGGCGAGCAGGCGCCGACGCAGGCTGGGCGGGCCACTGATCACGAGGCGCTTTCGTCCTGCGCGTCTTCCAGCATGTAGCCCAGCCCGCGCACGGTGCGGATGCCCATGCCGCCGGGTTGCAGCTTGCGGCGCAGGCGGTGCAGGGCGATGTCCAGGCCGTTGTCGGTGAGGTCCTGGCCCCAGTCGCACAGTGCTTCCACCAGTTGCGCGCGCGACACGATGCGCTCGGCGCGTACCGCCAGCGCCGACAGCAGCCCGAACTCGCGTGCGGTCAGTTCCAGCGGCTGGTCGTCGATCCACACCCGGTGCCCGGCCAGATCGATACGCAGGCGGCCGATGCGCAGGTCCGGGTTGCCATTGCTGGTGACCCGCCGCAGCTGCGCACGCACGCGTGCTTCGAATTCGTCCAGTGCGAACGGCTTGACCAGGTAGTCGTCGGCGCCAAGGTCGAGCACGCGCACGCGTTCGGCCAGGCCATCACGGGCGGTCACCACCAGCACCGCCAGGCCATCGCCGCGCTGGCGCAGGCGTTGCAGCACGTCGCGGCCATCCAGTTGCGGCAGCCCCAGGTCCAGCACCAGCAATGCGTACTGGGTCGAGCCCAGTGCCGCGTCGGCGTGCGCGCCGTTGTCGACGTGGTCAACCACGTGCCCCTGCCGGCGCAGCGAGGCGCACAGGCCGGAGGCGATGTCCGGGTCGTCTTCAGCAATCAGAACGCGCATGCGCGGGGGCTCCTGTTACGGTCAGGCCCACCGGATGGACGGGGTGGGCCTCTCTCGGCTGCCGAGGGTAGCCGCAAACCGGGCGAAGGTGGAGCGCGCCGCCGCCGCCCGGTGCCGTCGCGCTGTCCCTTCATTCAGTCCTGCAGGCCCGGCTCACCCGGCGCCAATGGCACCCGTGAGCCGTCCAGCAGGCCACGGCTGAGCCTGCCATTCTCGATGAACAGCAGTTCGCCGTTCTCGCCGTTCTTGATGCTGCTGTCGATGGCGATCACGCGGTCGCCATGGAAGCTGCTGACGTGTGGCATCGAGGTATGGCCGACCACGATGCGTTTGAGCTGCAGGCGGTCGAGTACGGTCTGCACACCCGCGGTGTCGAGGCGGCCATCGAAGTAGCCGCGGTACCAGATCGGGCTGGTCTTGCCCTCATACAGCGGTGCGGTGGCCGGGTCGGCCTTTACTTCGGACTTTGGCAGGCCCAGTGACGCCTGGTAGGCCGCATTGGTGCGCGCCGGGTCCAGCGCCAGCTGCACTGCCTCGGGCGAGATGCCGCCGTGCAGGAACAGGGTGTCGCCGATCTTCAGCAGCACCGGGCGGGTGCGCAGCCACTGCCCGATCACCGAATCGGCACCGTACAGCTGCGGGTAGCTGCGGCCGAGCAGCTGGGCGCTGCGCAGGTACTTCGGGTTGACGTAGCGCAGGTCGTCATACAGCACCATGGTTTCGTGGTTGCCGAGCACGAAGTGCACCGCGCCGCCGGCGGCGGCCGCCTGCTGCTGCAGGCCATACAGCAGCCAGAAGGCCTCGGTCACCTGCGGGCCGCGGTCGAACACATCGCCGGCGATGACCAGCGTGTCCTTGCCCAGCGCCCAGCGGTCCTGTGCGTCGATGACCTGGTGGGCGCGCAGCAGGCGCACCAGCAGCCCGTACTGGCCATGGATGTCGGACAGGGCGACGATGCGCGGCGTGGCCGGCAGCACGGAGACCGACGCTGCCGCCGGCGGCGCCACGTGCACGCTGTGGGCGTAGCCGCACTGTGGGCTGAAATCCGTGCCGCTGGCAGCCGCAGGCAGGATGCGCGTGTGTACCTGATCGCCACAGATCCATTTCGCGCGCAGCTGGTCGCCCACGCGGAACACGTAGGGACCATCGGCGTCCACGTGCTCGGCCGGTGCCGCCACCTCGCGTGCCTGCAACAGGGGCGTGCCCAGCAGCAGGGCCAGCGGCAGCAGCAGGCGGGCAGGGGGGAACAGGGCACGATGCAGCATGGGGTGTTTCCTTGGCGGGCAATGAAAAGGCGGGCCCGAAGGCCCGCCCCTGATGCTACGCCGTCGCTGGGCCGGCCGCATCGCCGTTGCAGTCAGTCCGGTATGTGGCCTTCGTCTCAGAACTTCGCGCGCAGGTTGAACAGCACGCGGCGCGGTTCACCCCAATAGCCGGCGTTGAAGAAGCCGACGTTGCGGTAGTAGACCTTGTCGAACAGGTTGGTGACCGTCACGCCCACGCTCAGGTTGTCGTTGATGCGGTAGCGGCCCATCAGGTCGAACAGCACGTAGCCGCCCTGGCTCATCTTGCCGCTGGCGGTAACCGGGGTGCCGTTGGCATTGAAGCGGCCGGTGGGAATCGGCTGCATCTGGTAGATCTCGCTCTGCACGCTGACACCCCCGCCCAGCGTCCACCGGCCATGGGTCCAGGTGGTGTTGAAGCGGGCCAGGTGCATCGGGCTGGTGCTGGCGAAGCGGCTGCCATCGGGGTTGCTGCTGTAGCTGTAGGTGTAGCCGCCGGTCATGCTCCAGTGGTCGTTGATCGAACCGGAGACCTCGAACTCACCGCCCTGGGTGGTGATGCCGCGACTGGCGATGTACGGCGAACTGCCATCGGGCAGCTTGATCTCGCCACCGTTCGGGTCCAGTTCGGCCACGTTGTCCTGCTTCATGTAGAAGCCGTTCAGCGCGGCGTACAGGCGGCCGCCGAAGAAGTCAGCCTTCAGGCCGTACTCGTAGTTGCCACCGGTGGTGGGGGCCAGCAGCTGGTTGTTGATGTCGCGTCGGGCGGTGGCCTGGAACACATCCGAATAGCTGGCAAAGGCGGTGATGCTGCTGCTCAGGTCGTACAACACGCCCACGTACGGGGTCAGCTCATGTGCAGTCGTGCGTGCGCTGCGGCTGGTGAACACGCCGTCGGTGTTGTAGTTGTCGGTGGTGGTGCGGTAATCGGAATAACGCGCGCCGGCGATGATCTTCAGCGGGTCGATCGGATTCAGGCGCACGGCGGCGTAGTAGCCGGTCTCGGTGGTGTTCACCGTGCTGGACGGAATGCCGTAGTTATACGTGGTCGGCCTGCCGATGTTGCCATCCCAGCTGAAAATGCTGGGGAACGCCGCCACGTTGTACGGGCGCGAGGTGATGCCGGCGCGGATGGTATCCAGATCGCGGTCATAGTGATTGATGCCCACCACCAGTTCGTGCGAACGGCCGAACAGCTGGAACGGACCGGACGCGTACAGGTCGAAGGCATCCTCGCGGGTTTCCGAGACCGAATACGTATCGGCAATGCGCAGGCCCAGGCCGGTGACCGGGTCGGCCCAGTTGCCGGTGTTGGAGCCGGCCAGCAGCAGCGAATCGGTGTCGGTGGCGCGGTGGTTGTAGGCCAGGCGGCCACTCCAGCCGGCGCCGAACTGCTGCTCCAGGGTGGCGAAGTAGTTGGTGCTTTCACGGTTCCATTCGTTCCAGCGTGCAGCGGCGCTGTAGGAACGCGGCATGTGCGCGCGGCTGCCATCGCTGAAGTACAGCGGCGAGGCGCTCCAGGCGCCGCCATCGGAACCGGTCTTCAGGTAGTCGATGCCCGCACGCAGGCGGGTGCTGTCGGTCAGGTCGGCTTCGATCACCCCGTACAGGCTGGGCGATTTGTCATGCTGGAAGCGTACCCAGCTTTCCTTGTCGGTGTAGGCGCCGACGAAGCGTCCGCGCACGCGGCCACTCTTGCTGAGCGGGCCGGACACATCTACTTCGGCGCGTTTGTATTTCCACGAACCGGCGCTGAGGCTGGTGCTCGCCTGGAACGTCTCGGTCGGGCGCTTGCGCACCATGTTCACCGTGGCCGACGGGTTGCCCGAACCGGTCACCAGGCCGCTGGCGCCGCGCACCACTTCAATGCGCTCGTAGATGGAGGTGTCGCTGAGGATCGAGTTGCCGCCGGCGCCGGTGGTGTAGTTGGTGGGAATGCCATCGAACATGAAGTTGTTGATGGCAAAGCCACGCGCGTTGAACAGCGTGCGGTTGCTGTCATACGACTGGATGGTCACGCCCGGCGTCTGCTGCAGCACTTCGGAAATCGTGATGAGGTTGAAATCCTCGATGCGCTGGCGGGTGAACACGGTCAGCGACTGCGGCGTTTCGCGCAGGGTCAGCGGCAGCTTGGTGGCGGTGTTGGTGCCATAGACCTGGTAGCCCTCGGTGCGCTGGGTCACCATCACCCGGTCCAGTTCGGTGGTGGTCGGCGCAGTGTCCTGGGCGAACACTGGTGCGGCGGCGCAGGCGAGCGACAAGGCGAGGGCGTTCCGGCGCAGGGCGCCAGAGGAAAGCTGGTACATGATGGAACCTCTGTTTCCAGGTCAGGAACGGGAAGAAGGGCGTGGCGCCGGCTTGGCCGGGCTGCGGAAACTGAGCCAGAGCACCATGGCCCCGGCGCCTGCGGCGAGCACGCCACACCAGCCCAAGAACCCTTGGGCAACGCCCCAGGCCGCGATGCTGGCGGCCAGGCTGGCCGCCAGCGCGGCCGCGCCCAGCAGGCGCAGCATGCGGCGGCGCGGCGCAGCAGGAGCCTGGCCTGTGACGTCGCGATGGTGGCGTTCCATCGCCAGCGCCAGGCAGACGAAGCCGAAGGCAGCCAGCAGCAGGGCGAGCGCGCTCATGCGCTGGCCCCGGCTGCCGGGGCAGCGCGTGCTGCACGGGGCTTGCGTTGCGCCGGCACGAAACGATGCACCTTGCGCGCGGTCCACAGCAGGCTCGCGCCGATCAGCAGCAGGCCGATATCGATGCCGGCCTTGGCGCCATCACCGCTGGCCAGCGCACTGACCGCGCCCCCCTGCCATACCACCAGGTTGTAAAGCGGCAGGCCCAGCGCCAACACGCCGGCCAATGCCAGTTGTTCCACCCAGCCACGGCGGGCCGGGCGCAGCAGCGCGTGCAGCAGGCAGGCCGCCCACGCGTAGAAGAACACTTTCACTTCGGCATCGCTGCGGCTGGCCAGTTCCACCGGCAGCAGGCGGTTGCCCCATAGGAAGGCCAGCATGGCCACCGGCAGGCCACTGACGAAGCCGATGTTCAGGCGTTCAACAATGCGGAAACCCAGGTGCGGACGCGCAGGATCGGGCAACTGGGTGCGCCGCTTCACGGTCCACAGCACCAGCCCGGTAGCGACCATCAGCGTGCCGGCCACGCCGGACAGGAAGAACAGCCAGCGCAGGGTAGTGGGCGCGAAGCGTGCGGCGTGCAGCCCGATCATGCCGTCGCGGGTGACCACGGCGGCCGAGCGCGGCGGGGTGGCATCCAGCAGTTCGCCGCGTGCGTCGAAGGTAAGCGTATCGTTGGCCCCGGCAATCTGATCGGCCTGCTGGCGCCGCACGGCAATGCGCATCGAGGCGTCACCCGGCTGGTCGATCTGCAGCGACGCGGCATGGCCACCGCCCCACTGCAGTTCCGCGCGGCGCAGGACCTGCGCCAGCGCTGGCGGCACAGCGGCCACGCCACTGGGCTCGACCCTTTCCGCGCGCGGGAACAGTTCGGCGAAGAACGCATCGCGGCCACCGGGGTAGTTCGCGTCCACGGCCCACGGCATGTACAGCGTCATCAGCGTGATCAGGCCGGTGTAGGTGATCATCAGGTGGAACGGCAGGGACAGCACCGCCAGCGCGTTGTGACCGTCCAGCCAGGTGCGTTGGCCCTTGCCACGGCGGAAGGTGAAGAAGTCGGTGAAGATCTTCTTGTGGGTGATGACACCGCTGATGATCGCCACCAGCATCAGCATGGAACAGGCACTGATGAACCAGCGCGCCCACAGCACCGGCACATAATGCAGATCGAAATGCAGGCGGTAGAAGAAGTTGCCGCCGCGTGTTTCGCGTACCTGCACCGGCGCACCGTCGGTATCCAGGGTGGCCTGATTGGGATTGCGCTGGCCGCGCCGGCGTTCCTTTTCGCCCTGCGGCTGCCAACTGACGGTGGTGGCGCTGCTGCGTGAATCGGGCAGTTCGATACCCCAACGCTGCGCGTCCGGTGCGGTGCGCGCCAGGAACTGCTGGGCCTGCTCCACTGCGGTGGCGGCATCGGCGGGCAGGCCGATTTCCGGCTGCATCCAGCGGGTCAGTTCTTCCTTCCAGTACGACGCGGTACCGGCAATGAAGATCAGGAACAGCACCCAGCCGACCACCAGGCCCGACCAGGTGTGCAGCACCGATTGTGATTGGCGGATGCCGCCCAGGTTGTCAGCGTTGCTCATGCGATGTTCCCGCGCAGCAGCAACGCGATAAGCGCAGCGAGTGCGCCCGCGGCCAGCAGACCCAGTGCGGCGCGCAGGGTGCTACGCGCGGCATAGGCCCAGATTGCGGCCAGGGCGTAGACCACGAAGGCGGCCATGGTGGCCATCAGGGTGGCGTCGGCCTTGGCGCCGGGCAGCAGGCGCGCCAGCGCAGCAGCCCAGCAGGCCGCCACGGCGTAACCGCCCAGCAGCGCCATCAGTCCGCGGGCCCAGAGCAGGCCATGACCGTTACCGCGCGCCACGCGCTTGGCCGGCGCAGCGCCGGCAGCAGAAGGAGAGGTAGGTGCGGCCATCGCCGGGTCAATGAGAACTGTGTGCAGTTGCGATTGAATGCTATTTGACACCGGTACCCCTGTCGAGTCCCCCATTCGGGGGATGCCGCCGCTTACACCTTGCGTACCACGGTGGCGTGCGCGGGCAGTGGCTGGCCAGTCTGATCCAGCGGTTGCATGTAGGGCACGGTTGAGCCGTTGCCACGCTGGATCAGGGAAGAGTGGGCTTCGCCTTCACCGAAGCGATGGCGCTCTCCCCACTGGCGCAGTGCGACCAGCAGCGGGAACAGTTCCTGGCCAGCGGCGGTGAGCACGTACTCCTGGTAGGCCGATCCATCGGAGGCCGGCTGCAGCTGCAGGATGCCGGCCTCGACCAGCCGGCGCAGGCGGTCGCTGAGGATGTTGCGCGCCGCGCCGAGGCTGCGCTGGAAATCACCGAAACGGGTGACGCCATCGAAGGCATCACGGATGACCAGCAGTGCCCAACGGTCACCGAGCAGATCGGCGCTGCGGGCGACGGGGCAGGGGCTGTCGGCGAGCATGGTGGACCTCTCTAATGTGGTTGCAGTTTAAAACCAATGGCATTAGCCTGCATCAAGTTTCAAATTGCAACTACATCATGAGTGCCACATCGCTTCCCCGCCCGCTGCTGGTCCTGCTTGCGGTTGCCGCCGGCGCCAGCGTTGCCAACGTCTACTACGCACAGCCATTGCTGGAACGCCTGGCACAGGCCTTTGCGCTGGACCGGGGCGTGGCCGGCGCGGTGCTGGCTGCCACCCAGGCCGGTAGCGTGCTGGCGTTGCTTGGCCTGATGCCGCTGGCGGATCGCGGCGACCGGCGACGCCTGCTGCGGCTGCAGTTGATCGCACTGGTGCTGGCCCTGCTGTGGCTTGCAGCGTCACGCACGGCGGGCTGGCTGTTGTCGGGCATGCTGCTGGCCGGCTTGCTGGGCACGGCGCTGACCCAGGGCCTGATCGCCTATACCGCCATGCTGGCGCCGCCCGAGCAGCGCGGTCGCGTGGTCGGTGTGGTGCAGGGCGGCGTGTTCATCGGCCTGCTGCTGGCGCGCGTGGTGTCCGGTACGGTGGCGGCGGCCTTTGGCTGGCAGATGGTCTACCTGTCGTCAGCGGTGGTGATGGCGGCGTTGACGGCGCTGCTGTGGCGGCGCCTGCCCGCAGTACCGGTGCCGTCGGTTCCCCCACGCTGGCGCGAGCTGCTGGGCTCGATGCTGGGCATGCTGCGCCGCGATCGAACGCTGCGCGAGCGCGGGCCGCTGGCATTGCTGCTGTTTGCCGGCCTCAATGTGTTCTGGGCGGCGGCACCCCTGCCGCTGTCGGCACCGCCGCTGCATTGGTCGACCGCCGCCATCGGTGCACTGGGCCTGGCCGGGGTGATCGGTGCGCTGCTGGCGGCGCGGGTCGGGCACTGGATGGACCGTGGTTTCGCGCATCCGGTCAGCGTCGGCGCGCTGCTGCTGATGCTGGCCGCGTGGTGGCCGCTGCTGGCCCTGCCGCAGTCGCTGTCCTTGCTGCTGCTGGGTGTGGTCGTGCTCGACCTCGGCGGGCAGGCACTACATGTCTCGAACCAGGCATTGCTGCTGCGCGCGCCGGCAGAACAGCATGGGCGCCTGGTGGCTTTGTACATGCTGTTCTATGCAGTGGGCAGTGGTGCAGGTGCGGCTGCCGGGCCCTGGATGCAGGCACGGCATGGTTGGCCCGCCGTGTGCCTGCTGGGCGCCGGCATCGCATTGCTGGCGCTACTCTGGTGGGCAGCGTGGCGGGTGGTGGCGGTGAAAGCAGCGGCCGGCGGCCGTATCGGTAGTGCCGGCTGTCAGTAGAGTCGACTGTCAGTCGACTGCTCTTTGCCCAGCGTGCGCAAAATCCCGCGCTGCGCGCGATGGTCGACCCGCGGTCGACTCTGCCTGTCCTGCCGTCATCGCTGCAGTGCGCGCCGTCCCGGGGCTTCCTGCAGGTCCGCACTGGCCACCACCACGCGGTTGCGGCCGCTGCGCTTGGCCTCGTACATTGCCGCGTCGGCACGGGCCATCAGCCGCTCGTAGTCCGGATGGCCATCGTGGCCGGCCACGCCGATGCTGGCGGTCAGTGCCAGCACCTGGCCATTGGCCAGCGCCACCGGCGACTTTGCAATCTGCCGGCGCAGGCTCTCGGCGATCACGGTTGCCTGTGATTCGCTGGCGGCCACCAGTACCACCACGAATTCTTCGCCGCCATAGCGGAACAGGTAGTCGCTGCCACGCGTGAGCTGGCCGAGCAGGCCGGCCACGTGCTGCAACGCGCGGTCGCCGGCATCGTGGCCGTGGCCGTCGTTGATTGCCTTGAAGTGATCCAGGTCGAGCAGCAGCAGCGAGAACGGCGTGCGGTTGCGCGTGGCCAGCTCGATTTCCCGGCGCAGCACGGTGGGCAGGAAGCGACGGTTGAGCAGGTTGGTCAGCGCGTCGCTGCCGGCATCCAGTTCGCCGATGCGCTCGAACAGCAGTGTCATCAGGGTGCGGATGGCAGCCAGGTCCTCACGGATGGCCGGTAGCACCGCCAGTCGCTGGGCAGGATCATCGGCGGCGGCCCGCTGCAGGCAACCGTCGATACGCGCCATCAGCTGGTCGACCTGCTGTGTCTCGCTGCTTTCGCCGAAGCTGGGAATGCCCTTGTGGGTGAACCACAGACCAAATTCGGAAGTGGCCAGGCTGGCGCCGTCGCTGCCCTGCACATGGCCGGCCAGGGCGTAGAGCAGCGCGTTTTCCCAGTCCAGCAGCAGCGCGCGCTGGCGCTCACGCTCGGTGCTGACGTTCTGCACCAGCGAGAACAGCCGATAAGCGGCGTCGGCGCGGGTGGAGCGTTCGCGCGCATGGGTGTAGGCCAGGGTCATGCCTTCCATGGCGATGTCCATGATCGCGCTGAGGCAGTCGATGGCGGCGAATGCGGTGTCGCTGTCCGGCGCATCGTCGCGCAGGCGCACGAACAGTTCGTGCTTGAGCACGCGCGCACCGCGGGTAACCAGGTCGACCGGAATGCCGACGCGGGCGTGCACGTCGCCGATGATCCGCTGCGAGGCCACGGTGTTGGCGATGCCGCTGGCATCAGTGGTCAGCAGCTGCGCCAGCCAGCGCTGCATGGCCGGCTGCAGGCGCTGCTTGACCTGGTCGTGGGACAGGAAACGGCGCGCACGGGTGTCCTGCAGCAGCACTTCGTAAAAGCGCTGGGCCAGTGCGGGTGGGGCATCGGTGGCAGCGGCCTTGAGCAGCGCGGTGGCGGCAGGGCCGGCCTGCAGCAGACACTGCTGCCAGGCCTCGGCCAGCGGCTGGCTGGCATCGTCCAATTGGGGTGGTTCCACGTCGATCTCTGACTGCGTACGGCAAACCACGGGTATCGGCCGCGGCGGCATACGGTTGATGGCGGGTTAGCCGGCCAGTTTACGCGCGGTGCAGGGTTGCACGGTGCGCAAACCACATCGGCGCCGCTGCGGCAATGAGTGAACGCATTTGAGAATCAATCGCATTGATGGGAGAATGCGCGCACGGAACGGGCTGCAGGTGCCTGCTGCAGGACTGCTCCGCCTCCCCCTCGTCGTTGCCTCAAGCCCTTTGCCAGAGGCCCCGTAGCCCTGCCAGAAGGTCCTGATCATGTCTCCTGCCGTTGTCCTTTCGCCGCGCCCGCTGGCGCTTGCCGTTGCCGCCATGCTGGCCGGCAGCGCCCTGACCGCCCACGCCGAAACCGACGCCACCGATATCGACACGGTGCACGTCACCGCCTCGCAGATCGCGCGCCAGGCACTGGGGACCTCGACCATCACCGCCGAGGACATCGCCAGGCGCCCGCCGGCCAACGACATCGCCGAGCTGTTGCGGACCATGCCCGGCGTCAACCTGACCGGCAACAGTGCCTCGGGCCAGTACGGCAACAACCGCCAGATCGATCTGCGTGGCATGGGCCCGGAAAATACCCTGATCCTGGTCGACGGCAAGCGCATCGGCGCACGTGATGCCGTGCGCATGGGCCGCAGCGGTGAGCGCAATACCCGCGGTGATACCAACTGGGTGCCGGCGGAAATGATCGAGCGCATCGAAGTGCTGCGCGGCCCTGCAGCGGCACGCTATGGCTCGGGTGCTTCTGGTGGCGTGGTCAACATCATCACCAAGCGCCCGACCGGCGACCTGACCGGTGCGGTCGACCTGTATGGGCTGGTGCCCGAGCACAGCGCCGAAGGCGGCAGCGAGCGCGTCGGCCTGCAGCTGAGCGGGCCGATGACCGACACCCTGTCGTTCCGCCTGTACGGCAATCTCAACAAAACCGACGCCGACTCACTGGACCTCAACCGCCAGTACGCCACCAACCCCAACGCAGTGCCGCCGGCGGGCCGCGAGGGCGTCAAGAACCGCGACCTCAACGCGCTGCTGCGCTGGGACGTGACCGCCAACCAGGTGGTCGAATTCGAAGCAGGCACCAGTCGCCAGGGCAACATCTATGCTGGCGACCGCGCGGTCAGCACCACCGGTACCTCGACACCGATCGATCTGGGGGCGTTGGCCGAGCAGCAGGCCGAGACCAACCGCATGTACCGCAACACCGGCGCGATCACCCATCGCGGCCGCTGGGGTGACGTGACCTCGCGGGTAACGGCTGCGGTGGAGGCGGTGAACAACTCGCGCATCAACGAAGGCCTGGCCGGTGGCCCGGAGGGCAGCTTCAACGGCACCGACTGGTCGACCTCGCGCCTGCGCAACTACCAGCTGGACGGCGAAGTCAGTTTCCCGACCACGCTGGGCGGTGCCGAGAACATCTGGACGCTGGGCTTTGAATACCTGGACAGCCGCCTGACCGACCCGTACTCGATGAGCCAGTCCAGCAGCAGCGGCGGCGGCATCCCGGGGCTGTCGGCCGATCGCGCACGCGGCAAGTCCGACGCGCAGACCACCGCCGTATTCGTGGAAGACAACATCTATCTGGGCGAGCGCTGGATCGTTACCCCGGGCCTGCGCTTCGACCACCACAGCCAGTTCGGCAACAACACCAGCCCCAGCCTCAATGCGCAGTTCCGCATCAACAGCGACTGGGTGGTGAAGGGTGGCATCGCCCGTGCATTCAAGGCACCGAACCTGTACCAGTCGAATCCGGACTATCTGTACTACACCCGTGGCAATGGCTGCCCGAATGCATTGCCGAGCCTGGGCGCCGGCTGCTACATGCGCGGCAATGCGGACCTGAAGGCGGAAACCAGCCTGAACAAGGAACTGGGCATCGAGTGGGCACCGCAGAGCGGCTGGCAGGCGTCGTTGACCTACTTCCACAACGACTACAAGGACAAGATCCAGGCCGGCTACAACCAGATCGGGCTGACTGCCGATACCAAGGGCCGCATCTTCCGCTGGGAGAATGCACCCAAGGCGATCGTGCAGGGTCTGGAAGGCAACCTGGTGGTCCCGCTGCTGGGCGAGCAGGGCAACCGCCTGAAGTGGAGCAACAACTTTACCTACATGGTGGAGAACGAGAACAAGAGCACCGGCCAGCCGCTGTCGGTGATTCCGAAGTACACCGTCAACACGATGCTGGACTGGCAGGCCACCGACAAGTTGTCGCTGCTGCTGACCGGCACCTTCTACGGCAAGCAGAAGCCTGCCACCACCAACATCAACAATGATCCGCGCTGCACCGGCACCTGCGATCCGTCGATCGCGCTGCAGGACCGTGGTGCGTACAACATCTGGGGCTTGAGCGCGCGCTACAAGGTGACCGAGACGGTCAGCTTCGGCTTCGGCGTCAACAACCTGGCCGACAAGCGCCTGTTCCGCGAGGCCAACAGCAGCGATGCCGGAGCGGCGACCTACAACGAGCCGGGCCGCGCGTACTGGGCCAGCCTGCGCTTCGGGTTCTGACCGCAGGCGGACGTCGGTCCGCTGTGCTTGCCGGGCATGATCTGGCGCTACCGGGTAGCGCCGGGCCATGCCCGGCAGCTCCGGATCGGCACGCCTGCAATGTTATAAACACCGTAATAGTCTCCCCCGCCAGCACGGCGTAGCCTGCACCGCATCGCAAAGGAGCTGTTGCCATGGGCCACGACCACGATCACCTGCCATCCGAGATCCGCCACGAGAAACCCTTGTGGTGGGCGCTCGGCCTGACCTCCACCTTCCTCGTCGTCGAGGTGGTCGGCGCGTTCTGGACCAACAGCCTGGCGCTGCTGTCCGACGCGGCGCACATGGCTACCGACGCTTTGGCGCTGATGATCGCGCTGGTCGCAGTGCGGCTGAGCCGGCGCCCGCCGGATGCGCGTCGTACCTACGGCTATGCACGCCTGGAAGCGCTCGGTGCGATGATCAATGGCGCGATGCTGTTCGTGGTCGCCGGCTACATCCTGTGGGAGGCCATTGGGCGTTTCCGCGAGCCGCAGGAGATTGCCTCGTCGGGCATGCTGGTGATTGCCGCGGCGGGCCTGGTCATCAACCTGATCTCGATGCGCCTGCTGCAGGCCGGCAGCGGCGAGAGCCTCAACGTGAAGGGCGCCTACCTGGAAGTGTGGGCAGACATGCTCGGCTCGGTGGCCGTGATTGCTGGCGCGCTGTTGATCAAGTGGACCGGCTGGAAGCCGATCGATCCGATCCTGGCGGTACTGATCGGCCTGTGGGTGTTGCCGCGCACCTATGTGCTGATGCGGGAGGCGATCAACGTGCTGCTGGAAGGCGTGCCCAAGGGCATGGACGTGGCCAAGGTGCGCGACAGCCTGTCCGGCCACGCTGCGGTACTGGACGTGCATGACCTGCATGTGTGGGCGCTGGCCTCCAGCACCCCGGCGCTGACCGCGCACATCGTGATGCGTGATGGCACCGATGCCGATACGCTGCGCCGTGAGCTGGGCGGGCGCCTGCACGATGACTTCGGCATCGAGCACGTGACACTGCAGATCGAAGCGGACCACTGCGGCGAAGCCTGTGGCGAGCCAGCGCCGGCCAAGGGCGGTGAGCATGAGGGCCATGAAGGCCATGACCACGGCGAGGACGCGCAGGGCCATCGCGGCCACGTGCATCGTTGATCGAGGATGCAGGGGCGTCGATCGGGTTAAACCGCCCGGGTGAAGCGGGCCTGGTAGAGTCGACTGTTAGTCGACTATCGCGCGCAGCGCGGGCATTTTCGCGACCTTGCCGAAGAGCAGTCGACTAACAGTTGACTCTACCCCGTCGCGAGGCCAGCCGGTCTGCCAGCCGCGTCGGCTCCGGCAGCCGGTAACCGCGCAGTGTGCGCCGTACCCAGTCCAGCGCGGTATCCGCACTGACCCGATGGCCACCGGCCACGAACAGCGGCTTGCAGCGAATCTTGCTGCGCAGCACCCAACCCAGTTGCTCATCGCCGTCCAGCAGCGGCGTATGCGCACCGGCCTCGGCGCCCGGTTCGACGAACCGGCCCACCAGTTTCGACTTGGCGACGCCGATGCTTGGCAGGTCGGTGACCACACCGAGGTGAGCGGCCACCCCCAGCCGGCGCGGGTGGCTGATGCCATGGCCATCGACGAACACCAGGTCCGGCGTACGTGGCAGCAGCGCCAGCGCGGCCAGCAGTGCCGGCAGCTCGCGGAAGCTGAGCAGGCCGGGGATATAGGGCATCACCGTGGGGATGCGCGCGATCTCCTGCGCCACGGGCTGCAGCGTCTCTGCGTCCAGCAGTACCGCCGCGGCGCGGGTGATTGCGCCATCGTCCTCGAAGCCGACATCCAGCCCGGCCAGCCAGCGCACGTTGCGTGGCAGGCGGTCCTGGCGCTCCACGCGGCCAGCCAGCCGGATCTGCTGCTTGCGTGCCGCAGCGACGCTGCCTTCCCAGCGCCCGGGGTCGATCACCGTATTCATTGGTCACAGCATCGCATGCGCGGTGCCACGGCCCGGTGAGCGGCGCCCGGGGCTACAATGGCGGCCTGCCTTTCCTCGCGTTGGAGACCCTGCAGTGACCCGTAAACTCGTACTGTTGCGCCATGGCCAGAGCCAGTGGAACCTGGACAACCGCTTCACCGGCTGGGTCGATGTCGACCTGACCGAGCAGGGGCGCCGGGAAGCGGCCGCCGCCGGTCGCCTGATGCGCGAGGAAGGCCTGCAGTTCGACGTTGCCCACACCTCCGTGCTCAAGCGTGCCATCCACACCCTGCAGGGTGCACTGGCCGAGCTGGAACAGGACTGGCTGCCGGTGAACAAGTCCTGGCGCCTCAACGAACGCCATTACGGCGGCCTGCAGGGCCTGGACAAGGCCGAGACCGCCGCCAAGCACGGCGAGGACCAGGTCAAGGTGTGGCGTCGTTCGTACGACATCCCGCCGCCGGCCATGGACCTGGAAGATCCGGGCCACCCGATCCATGACCGTCGCTACGCCGGCCTGGACCGCAACGCACTGCCGGGTACCGAATCACTGGCCACCACACTGGACCGCGTGCTGCCGTACTGGCACGACGCCATCGCGCCGCAGCTGAAGGACGGCAAGACCGTGCTGGTCACCGCCCACGGCAATTCGCTGCGCGCGCTGTACAAGTACCTCAACAACGTCTCGCGCGAGGAAATCCTCGAGCTGAACATCCCGACCGGCATCCCGCTGCTGTTCGAGTTGAACGACGACCTGACGGTGCAGTCGTTCCGCTACCTGGGTGACCCGGAAGCGGCGCGCAAGGCCGCTGAAGCCGTGGCCAACCAGGGCAAGGCGAAGTAAGAAGCAGAAGGCCGGCGCAAGCCGGCCTTTCCTTTTTTGGAGCCAAGCCCACGCTCGGCTGATGCTCTCGCAACCCAGTAGAGCCACCCCATGGGTGGCTGCTTCTGTCCGCTACGAAGGACCCAGCAGGCGCACTTTCGGCGGCTGCAACGCGGCAATGTCGATGACGTGGTCCTGGCATATCACTTGATAATGCGTGAATGGGCCTGGGTAACGGGTATCAGCGGAGGTGGCACGTTCCAGATAATCGAGGAACTTCGAACGGCTGTAACGGCGGAACAGGTTGCCGCTCCAGGCTTCGGAGTCGTCCCAGCTCTGGTAGGACTCGTTGTGCACGGCGTAGCTGATGTAGTGCTCCCAGATCAGTTCAAACCGCTGTGAGTGGGGCACCACCTCTATCGCACGCACACCATCGATGGAACATCCATGACCGAGCGCCATACGGGAGGGCTTTCCGATCACCTGGCCTTCTTCGACGACCAGGCGCAGACGATTCGCTTCCGGCTCGCCAATGCCCGTCAGGAACAGAAACTCACAAGCGTCGACGGCCAGCAGCAGTGCAGGTTCGTCCATGGTCATGAGGTCCAATGATCGCGGAGGCCAGAGCATACCGGCATGTGGCGGAGGCCGCGCCGGGGCTCGTGACCTTTGGCCGGTCCCCGCCGCGGGCCTCCCCGGCTACCCTGTGAAATTACCCGCAGGAGAGCCTCATGAACGTCCGCAACCTGGTCCCGCTGGGCCTGACCATCGCCATCGCTGCCTCGCTGGCGGCCTGTGGCAAGAATGAAACCGCGCCGGCGGCCGGTGCCGACGCCAAGCCGGCCTTCGACCAGTCGCAGATCAAGACCGCGCTGATCTCGCTCAACAGCGCCGACCTCGATCCGGCCATCTCGGCCTGTACCGACCTCAATGGCTTCGTCAACAGCAAGTGGCTGAAAGCCAACCCGGTGCCGGGCGACCAGACCACCTGGGGCAGCTTCGAGATCCTGCGCGAGCGTTCGCTGGAAGTGCAGCACGCGCTGGTGCAGCAGGCCGCAGCCAGCCAGGCCAAGGCCGGCTCGGTGGAAGCCAAGATCGGTGACATCTGGAAGACCGGCAACGATGAGGCCAAGATCGAAGCCGCCGGCCTGGCGCCGCTGCAGCCGCAGCTGGACAAGATCACCGCGCTGAACGATACCGCTGCCATCACCCAGTACCTGCGCGACAGCCAGGCCGAGGGCAAGGGCGTGCTGTTCTCGCTGTTCGCCAATGCCGACTACAAGGATTCGGCCAACGTCATCGCCTATGTCGGCCAGGGCGGTCTCGGCCTGCCGGAGAAGGGCTACTACTTCGATGACGCGCAGGCCAAGATCCGCGACGCCTACGTGGCCTACATCGCGCAGGTGCTGACCCTGTCCGGCGTGGACGCGGCGCAGGCCGCCGAGCAGGCCAAGGCCGTGATGGCTTTCGAAACCCGCCTGGCCAAGGCCTCGATGTCGCGCATCGAAATGCGTGACCCGGCCAAGCGCTACAACCCGCTCAGCGCGGCTGACGCCGACAAGCTGACCCCGAACTTCAGCTGGACCGCGCTGTTCGACACCCTGAAGGTGCCGGCCGCGCAGAAGTTCTCGCTGGCGCAGCCGGGCTTCTTCGGTGAAATGGACAAGATGCTGGCCGATGTGCCGGCCAGCACCTGGCAGGCCTACCTGCGTTTCCACACCATCGACGATGCTTCGCCGTACCTGAGCAGCCAGTTCGAGAAGGCCAACTTCGATTTCTATGGCACCACCCTGCGTGGCCAGAAGGAAATGCAGCCGCGCTGGAAGCGCGTGCTGGAGTCGGTCAACGGTGGAATGGGTGAAGCCCTGGGCCAGCTGTACGTCGACGCCGTGTTCCCGGCCGAGTCGAAGGTGGCCATGCAGCACCTGGTGGAGAACCTCTCGGTGGCGCTGAAGGCGCGCCTGGAGCAGCTGCCGTGGATGGGCGAAGAGACCAAGAAGAAGGCGCTGGAGAAGTGGGCCAGCTTCACCCCGAAGATCGGCTACCCGGACAAGTGGCGTGAGTGGACGGGCCTGCAGACCAACGGTGACAGCTATCTGGGCAACATGCAGGCGGCACGTGCGTTCAATTACCGCTACATGCTGGACAAGATCGGCAAGCCGGTGGACAAGACCGAGTGGGGCATGACCCCGCAGACCGTCAACGCGTACTACAACGCCACCAAGAACGAGATCGTGTTCCCGGCGGCGATCCTGCAGGCGCCGTTCTTCGACGCCAAGGCCGATCCGGCGCTGAACTACGGCGGCATCGGTGCGGTCATCGGCCACGAGATGATGCACGGCTACGATGACTCGGGCAGCCAGTTCGCTGCCAACGGCAACTTCGACAACTGGTGGACCGACGCCGACCGCAAGGCCTTCACCGAGCGTACCGACCAGCTGGTCGCGCAGTTCGATGGCTATGAATCGGTGCCGGGCGTGTTCGTGAAGGGCAAGTTGACCCTGGGCGAGAACATCGGCGACCTGGGCGGCCTGACCGTGGCCTACGACGCGTTGCAGATGGCGCTGAAGGAAGATCCGAAGGCGAATGTCGAAGTCGATGGACACAGCCAGGACCAGCGCTTCTTCATGAACTGGGCCACCGTGTGGCGCCGCAACTTCACCGATGGTGAGCTGCGCGTCCGCCTGAACACCGACCCGCACGCGCCGGCCAACTTCCGTGCCAACGGCGCGCCGTCGAACATGCCGTCGTATGCCGCTGCATTCCAGTGCAAGGCCGGTGACGCGATGGTGCGTGCCGACGACAAGCGCGTGGTGATCTGGTAATCGATCGCACGTGATGCGTGATGCAGAAGGCCCGGCGAAAGCCGGGCCTTTTGTCATCCGAAGCATGCCACGGCATGCAGCCCTTCAGAGACTCTCCGTGGTCTGATGCAGAACTTCTTCAACCGACTGTCTCTTCTCGGGATTTCTCTCAAGAAAACAACGAAGATACGCTGTGATCACGTTTTTTTCCTGATGCTCGCGTAACAGTTGCACGTAATGTTGACAATATGGGCGAGAATTCAAGATCCGGTACGTAATCACGTCAAGCCAGCCTTGTGCTTGAATTGTAAGCTGAGCGTTTGCATCCAGCACGGCCTGAATGTAGTCATGAAGATCATAGGATTCCGCAAGTCCGATAAGATCCTTCATCAGATCAGCGTCCTCTGAATCGTCGTCGAGCGTCTGAAGGATGCGCAGGAGATAGTCGACATCCTTCTTTGTCGCAGCATCTTGAAAAAGGGCGAACAATTCGTGGGCACCGCTTCCGCTGGTCTGCATCGTGGAAACCTCGTGAGAAGGTGCCTGATCTCGATCATGGCGTGAAGGCCGATTTGGTTCAATCGAATTCAAATCAGTTTAACTTAGCTGCATCGTGCAGCGACTCAGGCCAGCTCCGGCTCCCGCGCCAGCATGCGATGGAAGCGCTGCAGCACATAGGGATCGATCAGTCCGCCGGACTGCTCGTCGATGATGCGCAACGCAGTCCCGCGTTCCATCGCTGCGCGATAGGGGCGCACGCTGGTCATGGCATCGTAGGCATCCGCAACGGTGACGATGCGTGAGCCCAGCGGAATGCTCTCGCCACGCAGGCCGTCGGGATAACCGCTGCCATCGAACGCTTCATGGTGGGCACGGATCAGGCGTGCGACCGGTGCCGCGTCGCTGCGGCCGGTGGCGAGGAAGATGTGTTCGCCGCGCACTGGATGCTCACGCATGATCGCGCGTTCCTCGTCGGTGTGCCGGCGCGGTGTCAGCAGTACATCGTCGGGAATGCCGATCTTGCCGATGTCATGGAAGCGCGCGGCCAGGCCGATCTGCGAACAGGCATCGTCGTCGAGATCGCAGTGCGTGGCCAGGCGCTGCGCGAGCAGGCCAACGCGGTCGCAATGGTGGCGGGTGTAGGCGTCGCGCATCTGCAGCGACATCGAGAGGGCATCGATCAGGCAGGCCTGCGCGTGCAGCAGGTCGGGGGCGGGTACGGCGTCAGGAAACATGGTCATCCGCCCGCACCGGGTGGGGACCGGTGCGGGGTGTTCGGGGGGCGATCAACCCGGGGCGAGGGTGGTCAGAAGGGCGCGGGCCGCATTGAAGCGGTCTTCCGGCAACGGCAGCGGGTGCTTGATGCGCAGCTTGTCAGGCCCTTCCATGGCGTAGAGGTTTGGTTGTTTCTGGATCAGCTGGATCACCGCCATCGGGTCGATGTTCGGTTTGGACTCGAACACGATGCGGCCACCGTTCTCGCCCAGATCCAGCTTGCGGATGCCCAGCGTATTGGCTTTCAGCTTCAGCTCGGCGATGGCGAACAGGTGCTTGGCTGCATCCGGCAGCAGGCCGAAGCGGTCGATCATCTCCACCTGCAGTTCGCGCAGCGCATCACTGTCGCGCGCGCTGGAAATGCGCTTGTACAGGGTCAGGCGGGTGTGCACGTCCGGCAGGTAGTCTTCCGGAATCAGCGCCGGCACATGCAGTTCGACCTCGGCACCACGCACTTCCTCGCCGGCATCCAGGTCGGGCAGCTTGCCCTGCTTGATGCTGCGCACCGCGCGCTCCAGCAGTTCGGTGTACAGGCTGAAGCCGACCTCGGCCATCTGCCCGCTCTGGTCCTCGCCGAGCAGTTCACCAGCACCGCGGATCTCCAGATCGTGCGTGGCCAGGGTGAAGCCGGCACCGAGTTCGTCCATCGACGCGATCGCTTCCAGGCGCTTCTCGGCGTCCGGGGTGATCGAACGACGGTCGGGGGCGACCAGGTAGGCGTAGGCACGGTGGTGCGAACGGCCGACACGGCCGCGCAGCTGGTGCAGCTGGGCCAGGCCGAAGCGGTCGGCGCGGTTGATGATGATGGTGTTGGCGTTGGGGATGTCGATGCCCGATTCGATGATCGTGGTCGACAGCAGCACGTTGAAGCGCTGCTTCTGGAAATCCAGCATCACCTTCTCCAGCTCGCGCTCGGGCATCTGCCCGTGGGCGATGCCGATGCGCGCCTCCGGCACCAGCTCGGACAGCTCGCGCTGCATGCGGCCGATGCTTTCCACGTCGTTGTGCAGGAAGTACAGCTGGCCACCACGCGCCAGCTCGCGCTGGAAGGCTTCGCGCAGCAGCGCGTTGTCCCACTGGGTGATGAAGGTCTGCACCGCCAGCCGGTTCGGCGGCGGCGTGGCGATGATCGACAGGTCACGCAGGCCGGCCATGGCCATGTTCAGCGTGCGCGGGATCGGCGTGGCGGTCAGGGTCAGCAGGTGCACGTTGGCGCGCAGCGCCTTCAGCGCTTCCTTCTGGCGTACGCCGAAACGCTGCTCCTCGTCGACGATGACCATGCCCAGGTCCTTGAACTTCACGTCCGGCTGCAGCAGGCGATGGGTACCGACGATGACGTCGATGGTGCCGGCGGCGACCTTTTCCAGCTCGGCCTTGATTTCCTTGGTGGTCTTGAAGCGCGACAGCACCTCGACCTTCAGCGGGTAATCGGCGAAGCGGTCGCGGAAATTACGGTAGTGCTGTTCTGCGAGCAGCGTGGTCGGCACCAGCACGGCCACCTGTTTGCCGGCACTGGCAGCGGCGAACGCGGCGCGCACCGCCACTTCGGTCTTGCCGAAGCCAACGTCGCCGCAGACCACCCGGTCCATCGGCTGGCTGCTGGCCAGGTCGCGCAGGGTGGCGTCGATCGCGGCCAGCTGGTCCGGGGTTTCCTCGAACGGGAAACCGGCCGCGAACGGTTCGTACATCGCGCGGTCCACCTGCAGCGCCAGGCCGGCACGGGCCTGGCGGCGGGCCTGGATCTCCAGCAGCTCGGCGGCGACGTCGCGCACCTTTTCGGCGGCTTTGCGTTTGGCCTTGCTCCACTGTTCGCCACCGAGCGAATGCAGTGGCGCGGTTTCCGCCGACGCACCGGAGTAGCGGCTGATCAGGTGCAGCTGGGCGACCGGTACATACAGGCGGTCGCCCTTGGCGTATTCGATTTCCAGGAACTCGCCGGGCATGCCGCCGACGTCCATCGCGATCAGGCCACGGTAGCGGCCGACGCCATGGTCCTCGTGCACGATCGGCGCGCCCTCGGTCAGTTCGCCGAGGTCGCGGATGATCGCTTCCGGCTCGCGGCCGGCACGGCGCGTGCGGCGGGTGCTGCCGGCGCGCTCGGGGAACAGCTGGCGCTCGGTCAGCACCGCGATGCGCGGATCGTCCAGTGCGAAGCCATCTTCCAGCGGCGCCACCGCGATCGCGAAGCGCGCATCGTCGGCGAGGAAGCTGGGCAGGTCGACCACCACCGGCGGCTTCAGCTCGGCGGCCTGCAGCACTTCCAGCAGGGCCTCGCGACGCCCGGGCGAATCGGCGGCAATCAGGACCCGGCCCGGATAGTGACCGAGGAAGGATTTCAGCGCATCGCCAGCGGGGGCTTCGCGCGCGGCCACCGGCAGTGGCGGCAGCGGCTGGTCGCCCAGCGCATGGGCATCGGCGATGCGCGCGTGGTCAGCCGACCACACCTCGATGCGCGGGGCATCGTTCAGACGCTCGCGCAGCAGCTCTGGCGAAAGGTACAGTGCCGACGGCGGCAGCAGCGGCCGTTCCACATCGTGGCGGCGCTGTTCGTAGCGCTCACCGGTCTGCGCCCAGAATGCTTCAGCGGCTTCGCCGGCCCCGGCGCAGACCACCGGCAGGCTGCCGTCGGGCAGGTAGTCGAACAGGGTCGCGGTGCGTTCGAAGAACAGCGGCAGGTAGTACTCGATGCCGGCCGGGGCCAGCCCGGACTTCAGGTCCTGGTACAGCGAACTGCGCCGGGTATCGACATCGAAGCGTTCGCGCAGCGTGGCCAGCACGCGGGCGATGCTGGCCTCGTCCATCGGAACTTCGCGGCCCGGCAGCATGTGAACTGCCTCGACCTTGTCCAGCGAGCGCTGGCTTTCCGGGTCGAAGGCACGGATCGAGTCGATGTCCTCGTCCAGCAGCTCCACCCTCAGTGGCTCGTCGGCACCCATCGGGTACACGTCGAGCAGGCCGCCGCGCACGGCGAAGTCACCCGGGTCCATCACCTGTGGGACGTTGCGGTAGCCGGCGCTTTCCAGGCGGCGCTTCTCGGCCTCCAGATCCAGGCGCTGGCCGACCTTCAGGTCGAAGCTGCCACCGATCACGTAGCTGCGCGGGGCCAGCTGCTGCAGCAGGGTCTGCACCGGCACGATCACCAGGCCGCGCTTCAGCGCGGGCAGGCGGTGCAGGGCGGACAAGCGCTGCGAAATGATGTCCGGATGCGGGCTGAAACGGTCGTAGGGCAGGGTTTCCCAGTCCGGGAAGGCCACCACCGGCAGGGCAGGGTCGCCGCCGAGCAGGGTATGCAGGTCGGCTTCGAGCTGGTTGGCGCCGTGGTTGTCACGGGCGATCACCAGCAGCGGGGCGTCATGGGCACGCGCGGCCTGGGCCAGATACCAGGCCAGGGCGGTCGGCGAGGCGGGGGCGCGCCACCAGGCGCGGAGCTGGCCGGCGCGCGGCAGCGGCGGGGCGGGGTATGAGGTACGCGACATGGACCCCGGATTTTAGCAGAAGCCCCAGCCCGGCTCGGTGTGCAGTGCCGGCCGCTGGCCGGCAGCCTCATGCGCCGTTGGGGTAGGGCAATGCCGGCCAGCGGCCGGCACTACCGGAATGCGTCGCCAAGCCACGCCCGGCGCATCCCGTAGAGTCGAGCTTGCTCGACTGTTGAAACATGCCTCGCCAGGGACCGCCCGGCGCAGCCTTCAGTTGTCCAGCTCCAGCACCATCCGCACCAAGCCCTCGGCGCCAGTCGGGTGCGGGACCGGCTTGAAGCCCAGCGAGGCGGCCAGCTGCTTCATCGGTTCGTTCTCGGCGGCGACGTCGCCGTACAGACGGTCCAGGTACTTGCCGCGGCCCCACTTCACCAGCTTGCGCATCAGCTGCCGGCCCAGGCCCTGGCCAATGAGGAAGCGGCTGATCAGGATCGCGTACTCGGCTTCACGGGTACCGGGGATGATCGAGGCCCGGGCGACCGCGCCGACCACCGCTTCGCCAGCAGGCAGGGATTCGGCAGCGACCAGGGTGATCTCGGTCTTGGGGTTCGGGTGGGTCAGGCGCTGGGTGGTTTCCGGCGACAGCTCGGTCACCGCCTGCAGGAAACGATCACGGATTTCTTCCGGCCCGAACAAGCTGAACGCCGCTTGCAGCGGTGCGCCATCTTCCGGGCGGATGGGGCGGATCAGCAGCTCGTGGCCGCTGGGAGCCTTGAAGATCTCATGCCAGGGCGGCATGCGGTTGCGAGTGGCCATACCGGGTGATTCCTTGGTGGTCCATCGATTGTGGCATCACCGGGGCTGCATTCCGTGAACGAAAGGCTCACGGCGGTACAGCCTCGTGAAGGCCGTTATTCGGGTGCTTTGAGCCAATCCAGGCGGGTGCTGGCACCGGGTTCGCCCAGGTGCTGGCGCAGCGCCGGCAGGGCCGGGCCGACCACCCGGTCGAACTGCCAGGGCGGGTTGAGCAGCAGCATGCCACTGCCGTTGAGGCGCAGCGGCGAGTCGTCCGGGCGCACCAGGAACTCGATCGTCATCGCCGATTTCACCGGCAGGGCGGTGGCCTTGCGCAGGAAATGCAGGATGGTGCGGCGCTGCTTGATCGGGAACCAGACGGCACACGTGGCCTGCGGCCAGCGCGCCAGGGTTTCGGCCAGGGCGGCCAGAACGGCCTGGTATTCAGCGTCCTGGGCTTCATAGGGCGGGTCGATCAGCACCAGGCCACGGCCGATCTTGCTGCCGTTGAACTTCGGCGGCAGCAGCGAACGCAGCAGCGCATAGCCATCGCCCGCCCGCACGTCGACGCGGCTGTCATGGGCGAACAGGGCCTTCAGCGTGGCCGTTTCGGCTTCCTGCAGCTCACAGACCGCCATGCGGTCCTGCGCGCGCATCGCCTGTGCGCTCAGCAGCGGCGAGCCCGGGTAGTTGGTCAGGGCGCCCACCGGATTGTCGGCCTGCACCGCCTTCAGATAGCGCTCGACCACCTCCGGCAGCTTGGGCTGGGCCATCAGCCGCATGATCCCGGATTCGGCCTCGAGGGTCTTGCGGCTCTCTTCGCTGGCCAGCAGGTAGCGGCCGGCGCCGCCGTGGGTGTCGAGCACGAAGAACGGGCTGTCCTTGCGCTTGAAGCTGTCGATCAGGGCCAGCTGCACGATGTGCTTGAGCACATCGGCGTGGTTGCCGGCATGGAAGGCGTGGCGATAGTTCATGGGCGGCAGTGTACGGGGCGGCGGCCGCAGCGGCTATGCTGCGCGCCATGACAGCTCCCGTTGCCCATGTCCTGGTGGTCGAGGACGAAGCCGCCATCGCCGAAACCGTGCTCTATGCGCTGCGCAGCGAGGGCTATGCCGCCAGCCACTGCCTGCTGGGCGGCGAGGCCCTGCAACGGCTGCAGGCCGGCGATATCGACGTGGTGGTGCTGGACGTGGGCCTGCCGGACCTGGGCGGTTTCGAGGTCTGCCGGCGGCTGCGTGCGCAGGCCGGGCCGGCGGCGCAGCTGCCGGTGATCTTCCTGACCGCGCGCAACGACGAAGTGGACCGCGTGCTCGGCCTGGAGCTGGGCGCCGACGACTACATGACCAAGCCGTTCTCGCCGCGCGAGCTGGTTGCACGGGTGCGTGCGCGCCTGCGCCGTGCGGCGCCGGTCGTCGCAGCGCCGAGCGCCGATGCGGGCTGGCAGGAGCATGGCGCGTTCGCCATTGACCGCGAGGGCCGGCGCATCCGCTTCCGCGGCCATGCGCTGGACCTGACCCGCTACGAGTACGCCCTGCTGGAAGCGCTGCTGCAGCGCCCAGGTGCCATCCTCAGCCGCGCGCAGTTGATGGACCGCGGCTGGGACAGCAGTGCCGACAGTGCCGACCGCACCGTCGACACCCATGTAAAGACGCTGCGTGCCAAGCTGCGCGCGGCCGGTGCCAGCGACGACCCGATCCGCACCCACCGTGGCCTCGGCTACGCGCTGGAGGTCTAGCCGATGCGCCTGGTACTGAAGCTGTTCCTCGGCTTCTTCCTGATCACCGGCATCGCCGCGTTCTTCGTGATGCGCGTGTTCGTCAACGAGGTGAAGCCGGGTGTGCGCCAGGCGATGGAATCGACCCTGGTCGATGCGGCCAACGTGCTGGCCGAGATGGCCGCCGCCGACGTCAAGGACGGCACCATCCGCAGCGGCAGCTTCACCCGCAACCTGGCCAAGGCGCGCCAGCGCGACCTCAAGGCGATGGTCTGGCGTTTTCCCAAGCGCTCGCTGGATTACCGGGTGACCATCACCGATGCCAAGGGCATCGTCATCTACGACTCGCTGGGCCGTGACCTGGGCCGCGACAATTCGCGCTGGAACGATGTCTACCGCACCCTGCGCGGTGAGTACGGCGCGCGTTCCAGCCCCGAGATTGCCGGCGAAGAGGGCGACACGGTGATGCATGTGGCGGCGCCGGTATATGACCCGGCCGATGGGCACACGCTGATCGGCGTGCTCAGCCTGGCCCAGCCGAACCGCAGCATCGATCCGTTCATCGCCGCCAGCCAGCGCGCCATCATCGAGCGCGGTGCTTGGCTGATCGGGCTGTCGGCGCTGGTTGGCGTGCTGGTGACGATGTGGCTGACCACTGGCCTCGGCCAGCTCAGCCGCTATGCACGCGCGGTCAGCGCGGGCGAACCGGTGCCACCACCACGGCGACGCCGCGACGAGATCGGCGATCTCGGCCAGGCGCTGGAAACGATGCGCCGCAAGCTGGAGGGCAAGGCCTACGTCGAGCAGTACGTGCAGTCGCTGACGCATGAGATGAAAAGCCCGCTGGCGGCGATCCGCGGTGCCGCCGAACTGCTGCAGGAGCCGCTGCCCGAAGCCGATCGCGTGCATTTCGCGCGCAGCATCGTCGACCAGCAGGAGCGGCTGACCGAGACCATCGACAAGCTGCTGGCGCTGGCCGAAGTGGAACAGCACGGCTGGCTGCAGACGCGTGACCCGATCGCGCTGCCGGCATTGCTGGCCGATGCCGCGGCCGCCGCGCAGGTGCGCGCGCAGGCGGCCGGCGTGCAGGTCCGCATCGGCAGCGTGCCCGATCTGCGGGTGCAGGGCGACGGCTACCTGCTGCGGCAGGCACTGCACAACCTGATCGACAACGCGATTGCCTTCTCGCCGGCCGGCGCGGAGGTCGCGCTGCAGGCCGAGGTGGATGGGCAGGGCGTGCGCCTGCAGGTGGCCGACCGTGGTGCCGGCATTCCCGACTACGCGCGTGAGCGGGTGTTCGAGCGCTTCTATTCGCTGGCGCGGCCCGGCAGCGGGCGTCGCAGTTCCGGCCTGGGCCTGCCGTTCGTGCAGGAGGTCGCGCGCCTGCACGATGGGCGCGCCAGTGTAGACGTCCGCGAGGGCGGCGGCACCGTGGCCAGCCTGTGGCTGCCGTTGAGTGCGCCGGGCCAGCGCCCGCGCCGCTGACTTCACACTCGCTTCAAATTCGCCACAAACCCTGCTCACCGCGGCGGTCCATCCTGCAGCCCTCTCCAACGAGGATGGACCATGAAATCCCTGAAGATGCTGCTGCGGTTCGCCGTTGTCGGCGGACTGATCCTGCTGCTGCTGGTGCCGCTGACGATGATCCGCGGGGTCATCAACGAACGCAGTGCGTACCGCGACGAGGCCTTCTCGCGGGTGGCCGACAGCCGCGCCGGTGCACAGCAGCTGGTGGGCCCGGTGCGGGTGGTGCCGTGGGTGGAACGCAAGCAGGTTGAACTGGTCGACCCGCTGGGCGTCAAGAAGACCGAGGTGCAGGTCACCGAGGGGCACTGGCTGCAGATGCCGGTGTCGCTGGAGGTGGGCGGCGAGATGCTGCCGAGCCAGCGTGAAGTCGGCCTGTTCAAGGTGCCGGTATACAGCTGGAACGGCCAGATGAAGGCGACGTTCGCTGCAGACGACTATCCGGTGAAGGCCGGCCGCAGCTACGGCCAGCCGTATGTGGCGGTGGGCATTTCCGATGTGCGTGGCCTGGTCGGTACGCCGAACCTGCGCGTGGATGGCAAGCAGCTGCGGTTGCTGCCGGGCGTTGGTGCGGCCAGCGAGGTGGGGCGAGGCCTGCATGCGCCGGTGGCCGGTTTCGCTGCGGAGCAGGGCGGCACGTTGGCTGCCAGCACCGTTGAACTCGAGCTGCGCCTGGATGGCAGCCGCATGCTGTCGGTGGTACCGGTGGGCGATGACACCAAGATCGCACTGCGTTCGAGCTGGCCGCATCCGTCGTTCAGCGGCGCCTTCCTGCCCAACGAGCGTCGCGTCGACGCACAGGGCTTCGATGCGCGCTGGGCGGTGTCTTCGCTGGCCTCCGATGCACAGCGACAGCTGCGCAATGATGGTGCGGTCGAGTCGCAGGCGGTGACGGTGTCGCTGGTTGATCCGGTCGATGCCTACACCCAGGCCGACCGTGCCTCGAAATACGGCGTGCTGTTCGTGCTGCTCACCTTCGTCGGCTTCATCCTGTTCGAGCTGATCAGGTCGCTGCGCATCCACCCGCTGCAGTACCTCATGGTGGGCCTGGCGCTGGCGATCTTCTTCCTGCTGCTGATCAGCCTGTCCGAGCACATCGCGTTCTGGAAGGCCTACCTGGTCTCGGCGGTGGCCTGTATCGGCCTGCAGGCGGTGTACCTGGCCAACGTGCTGGGCCACTGGAAGCGCGGCCTCGGCTTCGCTGCGCTGCTGACCGTGTTGTATGGCGCGCTGTATGGCCTGCTGGTGTCGGAAAACAACGCGCTGCTGATGGGTTCGCTGCTGCTGTTCGTGATCCTGGCGCTGGCGATGTGGGTGACCCGCCGGGTGGACTGGTACGCGCTTGGCGCGGACCTGAAGTAAGGAGCACGCCATGAGCTGGCGCCAGGGATTGCGGCAACGGGCACGGCAGGGCATTCCGGCCCTGCTGGAAGTGGATGCACTGCTGCAGGCACATGGCGTGCTGGCGGCCCTGCCGGGAGCACGGATCGCCCCCGGCCTGGTCCGCTTCCAGCTGGCGGCGGTGACCTGCGAGGGATTGCGGGGGCAGGGATTGGCGTGGCTGCAAGGCGCACGGCAGGGACGCGGTGAGCTGGCCGGCGGGGTGCCGCGCTACCGGCCATGGAAGGCCGGCGCGGAGGTGCTGGCCGAGATCGGTATCGGTGGCCTGCCCGAGGACTGGCCCGCACATGCGGCGGTTTACGGCTGCAGCAGCATCGACCGGCGACACTGGTTGCTGCTGCTGCCGGAACGGGCACAGCTGTGGCTGGGATGGAGTGGATGATTCGGCTTGGCAGGTGCGAGCCAACCACTCTCTTGTGGGTGCGAACCTTGGTTCGCACGCTTCCATGCCGCCCATGACCGATGGGACGGTATCGGCGCGCCCCTGCTGGCTAGACTCGATGGGTTGATGATCGAGCCGAAGGGCAGGGGTGTGATGTGTTGAAGTGGGGCATGCTGGCCGCAGCGCTGGCGATGGGTGGCAATGCAGGCGCGCAGCAGCGCGAGCCGGTGGACCTGGACATGGTCAGCCGCATCCGCCAGGAGGCCTTCCACCGTTCGCAGGTGATGGACACCTTCAGCTACCTCACCGAACGCATCGGCCCGCGCCTGACCAACTCGCCGGCGATGGGCCGCGCCAATGCGTGGACCCGCGGCAAGTTCAACGAATGGAAGCTGGACAACGTCCACGACGAAGCCTTCGACGACTTTGGCCGTGGCTGGGAGTTCACTTCGGCCAGCGTGGAGATGCTGGGTGATCGCGTACAGCCGCTGCATGCACTGCCGAAGGCGTGGACGCCGGGCACCAAGGGACCGGTTGAAGGCGAGCTGGTCCAGGTCGAGATCAAGAAGCCCGAAGACATCGAGAAGTACCGTGGCAAGCTGCGCGGCAAGATCCTGCTGCTCGGCGAGGCGCGCGAGTACAAGCGCGGCACCGAGGCGGATTCGCATCGGCACGACGCCACCTCGCTGGAAGGCCTGCAGGAGTTCACCCTGCCCAAGGACAAGGATGCCACCGCCGAGCGTGCCAAGCGGGTCAAGGAGTACCAGGAACGCCAGCAGCTGGCGACCAAGGTCAATGCGTTCTTCGTGGAAGAAGGCGCGCTGGCCTCGATCAGCATCAGCAGCTGGGACAACGGCATCATCCGCGTTGCCGGTGGTGGCTCGCGCAAGGCGGGTGAGTCGGTGGGCATTCCCGAGCTGGCGATGATCAGCGAACACTTCAATCCGCTGGTGCGCGCACTGGAGGCCAAGCAGACCGTGCGCCTGCGCGTGAATGTGGCCGCACGCTTCACCGACGAGGCCGACCAGCCCGGCTACAACACGCTGGCCGAGATCCGCGGCAGCAGCAAGCGCGATGAAGTGGTGATGATCGGCGCGCACCTGGATTCGTGGCACAGCGGCACCGGCGCGGCCGACAATGCCGCGGGCGTGGCGGTGATGATGGAAGCGATGCGCATCCTCAAGGCCACCGGCGCCAAGCCCAAGCGCACCATCCGCGTGGCGCTGTGGAGCGGTGAGGAACAGGGCCTGATCGGCTCGCAGGCTTATGTGGCCAATCACTTCGGTCGTTTCCCGGAACCCACCGACCCGGCCCAGAAAGCGCTGCCGGCCTCGCTGCGCGAGCCGACCGGTGCACTGCAGAAGACCCGCGACTACGGCAAGTTCCAGGTCTACTTCAACATGGACAACGGCTCGGGCCGCTTCCGTGGCATCTATGCGCAGGAAAACCTGGCGGCGATGCCGATCTTCGAAGCCTGGCTGGCGCCGTTCCATGACGTGGGTGCCACCACCGTGGCGACCCGCAACACCGGCAGCACCGACCACATCAGTTTCGACCGCATCGGCCTGCCGGGCTTCCAGTTCATCCAGGACCGGCTGGACTACTTCACCAATGTCCACCACAGCCACCTGGACACCTGGGACCACGCCGAACCGGAAGACCTGAAGCAGGCCGCGGCCATCGTCGCCTCGTTCGCCTACAACGCTGCGATGCGCGAGCAGCCCTTCCCGCGCAAGGTAGAACCGTAAAAGGGGACGGAGGGGATTAAGTCGTTTCTCCCCTCCGTTTCCCGGTTGCAGGCCCAGCGGCTGGGCAATCGCGGCTTGATCCCCTCCGTCCCCTTTTTCCGTCGGGGGCGGAGGGCTGGTAAAATCGGGGGATTCCCGTTCCTCGAGCCGTCCATGACCTGCCGCACCCGCTTCGCCCCCAGCCCCACCGGTTACCTGCACATCGGCGGTGCCCGCACCGCGCTGTACTGCTGGCTGGAGGCCCGCCACCGTGGCGGCGAGTTCGTGCTGCGCATCGAGGACACCGACCGTGAACGCAGCACCCAGGGTGCGATCGACGCGATCCTGGAGGCGATGGAGTGGCTGGGCCTGGATTACGACGAAGGCCCGATCTACCAGACCGACCGCGTCGCCCGTTACCTGGAGGTGGCCGAGCAGCTGGTGGCCGACGGCAAGGCGTACTACGCCTATGAAACCCGCGAAGAGCTGGACGCGATACGCGAGGCCGCCATGGCCAGGCAGGAGAAGCCGCGCTACAACGGCGCTGCACGCGAACTGGGCCTGCCGCGCAAGGACGACCCGAACCGCGTCATCCGCTTCAAGAACCCGCTGCAAGGCACGGTGGTGTTCGACGACCTGATCAAGGGCCGTATCGAGATCGCCAACAGCGAGCTGGATGACATGGTCATCTTCCGCCCGGACGGCTACCCCACCTACAACTTCGCGGTGGTGGTGGACGACTGGGACATGGGCATCACCGAGGTCATCCGCGGCGACGACCACATCAACAACACCCCGCGCCAGATCAACCTGTACGAAGGCATCGGCGCGCCGGTGCCGAAGTTCGGCCACATGCCGATGATCCTCGACGAGCAGGGCGCCAAGCTGTCCAAGCGCACCGGCGCGGCCGACGTGATGCAGTACAAGGACGCCGGCTACCTGCCCGACGCGCTGCTGAGCTACCTGGCCCGCCTGGGCTGGTCGCACGGTGACCAGGAGCTGTTCAGCCGCCAGGAGCTGATCGACCTGTTCGACGTGAAGGACTGTAATTCCAAGGCCTCGCGCCTGGACATGGCCAAGCTGGGCTGGGTCAACCAGCACTTCCTGAAGACCGAGGACGTGGCCGCGATCGTGCCGCACCTGGTCTACCAGCTGCAGAAGCTGGGCCTGGACGTGGCCGCCGGCCCCGCCCCGGAGGATGTGGTGATCGCCCTGCGTGAACGCGTGCAGACCCTGAAGGAAATGGCCGAGAAGGCCGTGGTCTGGTACCAGCCGCTGACCGAGTACGACGAAGCGGCGGTGGCCAAGCACTTCAAGGCCGGTGCCGAGGTGGCGCTGGGCAAGGCCCGCGAGCTGCTGGCCGCCCTGCCGGAGTGGACCGCCGAATCGGTGGGCGTGGCCCTGCACGATGCGGCCGCCGCGCTGGAGATCGGCATGGGCAAGGTCGCCCAGCCGCTGCGCGTGGCCATCACCGGCACCCAGGTCAGTCCTGACATTTCCCATACCGTGTACCTGGCCGGCCGCGAGCAGGCCTTGAAACGCATTGATGTGGCCATCACCAAGGTAGCAACGGCCTGAGGCATCCTTGCCAGGCCCGAACCGGAGAACACGCATGCCCGCCAAGACCGCCACTGCCTGTACCGCCCCGCACCACCACGTCCACGACGCATCGGATTTCGTGGCGGTGGTCGAGCGTGTCTCGCGCGAACGCGGGCTGCGCCTGACCCCGATCCGCGCCAACGTGCTGAAGCTGATCGCCGAGGCCGGCAAGCCGGTCAAGGCCTATGAACTGCTGGAATGGGTGCGCAACGGCAAGGGCGTGGGCGCTGACGCCCCGCCCACCGTCTACCGCGCGCTCGACTTCCTGATGGCCAATGGCTTCGTGCACAAGCTGGAATCGGTCAATGCCTTCGTGGCCTGCCACCATCCCAGCAGTGCCGCGCACTCGGTGCCGTTCCTGATCTGCAACAGCTGCCACAGCGCGGTGGAGCTGGAAGACCGCGAGATCGTCACCCAGCTGGAGAAGCGCGCCAAGGAGCTGGGTTTCCAGCCGCAGGCACAGACTCTGGAAGTGCACGGCCTCTGCGCGCGCTGCGCAGGCTGAAGGCAGGGCGGGATTGGGGTCAGATCCCTTTGCCATTGGCAAAGGGATCTGACCCCGTTTCATATCGGCGCAACCGGGCTTGAACCTTAATCCATCGGCTTGGTCGCAGTATCCACGCGCGCGATCACCGACATGCCCGGCCGTAGCCTTGCCGCCAGTTTCTGGCCGGGATCAATCGAGATGCGCACCGGCAGCCGCTGCACCACCTTGGTGAAGTTGCCGCTGGCGTTGTCCGGGCGCAGCACGCTGAACTCCGAACCTGTGGCGGGTGCGATCTCCTGCACGCGGCCGCGCAGCACCTGGCCCTGGAACGCGTCCACCGAGAACGTGGCCGGCTGACCGATCGCCATGCCCCAGGTCTGGCCTTCCTTGTAGTTGGCCACCACCCACAGCGTGTCAGGCACCAGGAACAGCAGCTGCGAACCGGCGGCGACGTACTGGCCCACGCGCACGCTGGCTTCGCTGATCTGGCCGTCGCGCGGTGCGTGGATCACCGTGTTGGCCAGGTCGATGCGCGCCAGTTCCAGTTGTGCCTGTGCGCTTTCCACTTGTGCCTCCAGGCTCTTGCGCGCCACCTGGGTCGACACCAGCGTTTCCTCGGCGATGCGGATCTGCGCCTGCGACTGCTGCACGCTGGCCTGTGCCGAGGCCTGGGTAGTGCGGAACTTGTCGCGGTCGTTGATCGATACCAGCTGCTGCGCGGCCAGTTCCTCGTAGCGTTTCAATTCATTGCGCGAGCGCTGCAGCTCGGCCTGGCCCGCCGACAGCGTGGCGTGCGCCGAAGCGATCTGCGCACGGTTCTGCGCCTGCGACTGGTCCGAGTTGGCCAGTGCTGCGCGTGCGCTGTCCAGCGTCGCCTGCGCCTGGGCGACACGCTGCGTGTAGATGCGGTCATCGATGCGCAGCAGCGGCTCGCCCTCCCTCACGTGCTGGAAGTCCTTCACCAGCACTTCGGTCACGTAGCCGTTCACCTGTGGCGCCATCACCGTGATCTGTCCGCGTACATAGGCGTTGTCGGTCACCATCACGCTGCTGGTAAACGGCCACAGGTGCCAGGCGCGCAGGATCAGCGCGATGCCCAGCAGGGCGACCACCACCATCACCACCACGCTGCGCGCGCTGGGCTTGAGGTATTTCGGCGCGGCAGCCGGTGCCGCCGGCGTGGGCGCAGGCGCCGCATCGGTCGGCGGCGGTGGAGTGACGTTGTCGGCGTCGTCGGGTCGGGGCGGGACGGGAGGCATTGGGGGGAACTCAGCGGGGCGCGGCCGGCGTGGCCGCAGCGGGGGAAGTGGGGTGGCGCTTGCGCCATTGCTTGAGCACGGCGGTGCGCAGCGACAGCAGCAGCAACCAGCCCAGGAAGCCGATCGCCAGCCAACCGCTCAGCGTGAACACGTCGTTGAAGCCACGCACGTTGGCTTCGCGGCGCGCGGTCTGCGCCAGCTGCGCGCTGCCCTGCGCACTGCGCAGCACCGGGTCGGTGATCTGTGCGTTGTACAGCTGCTGCTGGATACGCAAGCGTTGTGCCACCACCGGGTCGGCCGGGTCGAGCTGGCTGGTCAATGCGCTGGAGTACAACTGCTCGCGATGCAGCTGGAAGGTGCCCAGCACCGCCGAGCCGGCCAGGCCGCCCAGCGTCTGCGTGATCGACAGCGTCACCAGGAAGGTGATCATGTGATCCACGCCCTGCTTCAGCGCGGCGGAAATGCCGAGCATGATCAACGGGCCCATGAACATGCCGGCACCGACCGAGGCCAGGAACTGGCTGAGGTAGAAGTCGTGCGGCCGGTCCATGCTGGTGCGGTGCTGGTCGAAGAAGGCGGCAGCGCCGAGCAGCAGGATCGCCATCAGCAACTGCGCGATCAGCCGCTTAGGGCCGAAGGTCAGCGAGGCACTGGCGATGCCGGTGACCACGCCCGCGAGGATCACCACGAACAGCGGGCGCATCTGGTCCGGACCCATGCCCAGCGTGCGCATCAGGTTGACCACGCCATAGGACTGCTCGGTGGTGAGGAAGCGGATCAGGAACGCGCCGACGATGAAGTGCAGCACCGGCAGCTTCGACAGCCAGCGGATCTGCAGCAGCGGATTGCGCCGATAGTGCTCGATGATGAAGGCGGTGGTGGACAGCACGATCGAGGCGACCAGTGCCCAGCCCAGCCATGGCGTGTTGAGCCACCAGCGGGTGTAGCCCTGCGCCAGCACGATCACCAGCAGCGCGACGGCCGGTGCGAGCAGGGCGAAGGTAAGGAAGTCCAGCGGCTCGAACGCCTTCACCTGGATGCCCGGCGGCAGCTTCAGCACCACCACTGCCGCGAACGCGCACAGTGCCAGCCCGGCTTCGAACGAGTACAGCTGGTGCCACTGGCCGGTATCGACCAGGCCCGGCGACACGATCCAGGCGATCGGCACCGCCAGCTGCGAGAGGCCGACGCCAACCACCAGCAGGTTACCGGTGAAGCGGCGTGGCAGCGCCTGCAGCATGTACAGCGTGCCCAGTGTCGAACAGGCCGCGCCAGCGAAGCCGCTGGCGGCGCGGGTCAGCATCGTGGTCTCGAAGCTGCCGACGAACAGGTGCAGCACCGCCAGCGCCGCATACAGGCCCAGGCCTATCTCGGCGAACAGGCGAATGCCGTACTGCTGGCGGAACTTGAAGGCCAGCAGGTTGGCCGTGACGTTGACCATTGCATAGGCCGCCACCAGCCAGCTGCCCTGGGTCGGGGTCAGTGCCAGCTGGCCCTGCAGGAAGGGCAGGTTGGCGGTGACCAGCGCATTGCCGAGACCGCCGGTGATCGCCACCAGCAGCGACACCAGTGCATAGGCCACGCGTCGATAGGGGGGATGCCAGGGCATCGAAGCCGAACCCGGCATGGTCGGCTTCTCGTGCTCCTCCCAATCCGGAACCGGCTTCAGATACGGCTGGACCATCAGCGGGCCTCGCTGGCTGCTCCCTGGAGACCCCCGCGCAGCAGCTGCAGGGCGCGCCCGGCCAGGTGGGCGCGCTCGTCGCGGGTCTTGCCGCGCAGGGCCGCCCCCAGCATGCCCGAGATCAGTGAAATATCCGTCTTCTCCAGGTCGGCACGGCACAGGCCGGCAGCCTTGGCACGGGCGATCGGTGCTTCCAGCAGGTCGCGCACGGTCTCGCGCGCGGTGCGCATGGCCGGCACGTCCGGATCCACCGCGCGCCAGTAATCGGCCAATGCCGGCGAATCGATGATGCGCTGGGCCATGCCCTCGAACACCTCGAACAGGGCATCGTCGCGGTCGCCGAGCTGCTCGACCTGGCGCCTGATGCGGTCGACCGTACGTTGCAGCAGCGCCTGGATCAGCGCGGTGCGGTCGGGGAAGTTGCGGTACAGGGTGGCGCGGCCCACCTGGGCGCGTTCGACCACCAGGTCCAGCGGGGCGGTGACACCGTGTTGGCCGAACACATGATCGGCGGCGTCGAGGATGAGGGCACGGCGGGCAGCAGCATCGGCACGTTGGGCTGTCATGGATTCATTTTCGGACAAAGGTGTCCGATTGGAGAGACTTTGAGTGACGGGATTGTCCGCTTGTTGTCGTACGCACATCTTTGTGACGGATGCGTGATGAAGCCGTGGCGAAAAGCGGGGCCAGAAGGCTTCCGGAAGAGAACGGCATGGAACATCGCCAGGAAATGACCGCCCGGGGTCAGTAGTTCCACGCCATGCGTGGATGAATGACCCTAAGGTCGCGCCTATTGCGCATCTGTCGGATCGGCCACTTCCGACAGCCAGCGGGCCAGCGCCGCCCTTGGATTCAGACGACGCGCGCGGAGGATGTTGCTGTGGTCGGGTGGGATCACTTCGACATTGATCAACACCGTTTCGCGAGCGAAGCCGGTTCCAAAGAAGCCTTCAGTGTCCAGCGCATGCAGGGCCTCCTCCATCGCGCCAAGTCGGATCGCGTATTCCTCCATCCAATCTGCTTCCGGCATGAACGGATTCATGGCCGGACGAGCAGCAAATAGCGCGTGCACCGGATCGAGGGCCTCCCTGCCGACATCGAAGTAGGGAGCGTCAATGCAGCTCCATTTCAAGTCGCTTGATGCCTCAAGCGGAAACGGAGCATCGGCAGTGCGTTGCAGTGCCTCTGACGACCAGGCGCAAAGCACTGGAGCCAATGCTTCGCCCGTGGTCATGAGTGCAACGTAGTAGAAGTGCTCATCCGTCTCCTTCAACTCGGCGACGGCGGTCCTGATCGCTGAGATCAGTGCATCGCGAAGCATGTCTTGGGTTGGGATACGCGGAGGTGGAACCTGCATGTGTGTGGTTCGGAGAGGAGCAACGTGGCTACGCACAGTCTGCACGACATAAAAAACGGGGGCCATGAGGCCCCCGGGAGAGAACGGCGATGAACGTCGCCAGGAAATGTTTGGTTGTGTCAGGGTTGCCTGGGGGCAGAGCCCTTTCCTTCGGAAAGGGATCCGACCCCACGACGCGATCAGAAGAACGCGCGGATGCCGAATGCGACACCACGGCCCGGCAGCGGCGAGTAGTCGCGCAGCAGCGAGGTGTGCGGGCGCACTTCGCGGTTGGTCAGGTTGCTGCCATCCAGGAACACCTCATAGCTGTTGCTCGCGTTGCGGTCCCAGCGGTAGGCCACATGCGCGTCGACCAGGGTGTAGCCGTCGCTCGGGGCTTCGTTCTGGGCGACATCCTTCTGGCGGCTGTAGCGGACCGCACCTACCGAGGCGCGCCAGCCGTCCTTCGACCAGCGCAGGTCGGCACCGACGCGGGCCGGGGCGATGCGCGGCAGGTAGCCGGTGTTGGCCAGCTCCACCGAGTAGTTGTGGTTGT
Source organism: Stenotrophomonas sp. SMYL11 (assembly GCF_036320005.1). Taxonomy (NCBI): domain Bacteria; kingdom Pseudomonadati; phylum Pseudomonadota; class Gammaproteobacteria; order Lysobacterales; family Lysobacteraceae; genus Stenotrophomonas; species Stenotrophomonas sp. SMYL11. The sequence goes on along the minus strand of NZ_JAWIRS010000002.1, from coordinate 264,911 downwards.
GGTCGCCATGCGGTACGGCAATGTCGAGGTTGCGGCTGCCGCTGCCATCCAGCTTGGCCTTCACGTAGTCGCCGAACAGGCGCAGATCCCAGTCACCGGCACCGCCCTCGAACAGGTGCACCAGCGCTTCGGCTTCGGCGCCGCGGAACACCGCGTCCTGCTGGGTCCAGGCGCGGACCGGCAGGCCCTCGGTGACGCCGGTGTCGGCCAGGTAGATGAAGTCCTTGAACCTGGTCTGGTAGATCGACGCGGAGAAATCCAGGCGCTCGCTGTGGGTGTGGATACCCAGTTCCACGCGCTGGCCGCGCTCGGTCTTCAGGTTGGTGTCGCCGATTTCCAGCGAGCGGGTGGCGATGTGCGCGCCAGCGGCGTACAGCTCTTCGTTGGTCGGTGCACGCTCGGAGCTGTCCACGCCGATGCGCAGGTCAACAGCGTCGTTGAGCTTCCAGATACCGGCGGCAGACAGGTTGGTGGCGCCGAACGTGCGGCGGCGATAGTCGCCGGTCGGGTCGAGCTTGACCTGGTCGTGGCGGCCGCCCAGTTCCAGCTTGAACGGGCCGAACTGTTTTTCCTGCAGCACGAACAGGCCGATGTTCTTCGTGCCGGTATCCGGTACGAACGCCTCTTCGCCCTTGGCACCGAAATCGCTGTTGCCGAACTGCAGGCCGAACGCACCGTCCCAGCCGCCGATCTGCTGCTGCACGGCTTCCAGGCGCGCTTCAATGCCGCGGTTGGTGAAGCGGGTGGACGGCGTGCCGGCTTCCAGCTCCACGTGCTCGTAGTCGGTGTAGGCCACGCGTGCGTTGATGTTCTTCAGGAACGAGACCGGGTTGTAGATACCGGCCTTGGTCTCGAAGCGGTTCTGCACCATGTCGATGCGCACGTCATGCTCGTCGCCGCCTTCTTCTTCATCGCCATGGTCGTGACCGTGGTCATGGCCATGATCATCACCATCGGCGTGCACGTGCGCGCCATTGGGAATGCCGTAGTTGGTGCGGTAGGTGCTGGCGGATACGCCGAAGTAGCCGCCGTCGCCCAGCCACGTTGCGCCGACACCGCCGGCGCGGGTGCGGATCGAGCTGTTGTCGAGGCGGCCGCGGCGCGGCTCTTCGCCTTCCTCGCCCGCGTGGTCATGGTCGTGATCGTGATGATCTTCAAGGCTGTCGATCACGGCATAGCCGGGGATGCGGTAGTCATCGCCATTGCGGACCAGGCCATCCACGTGCAGCACGACATTGCCGCTGACGCCATCGAGGCGGAACATGCCGCTGCGTTCGTTGTTCACCGAATTGCCGCGCAGTTCTGCGCGGCCGCTCAGCGGGCGCTCCGGCAGTTCGCGCGCGATGCGGCCATCGACCACATTGACCGCACCACCGATCGCGCCGCTGCCGAACAGCAGCGTGGCCGGACCCTTCAGCACTTCGATCTGGTCGGCCAGGAACGGCTCGATGCTGGTGGCGTGATCGGCACTGACCGTGGACGCATCCATGTTGCCCATGCCGTTGGACAGCACGGCCACGCGCGGGCCTTCCTGTCCGCGGATGATCGGGCGGCCGACGCCAGGGCCGAAGAAGGTGCTCTGCACGCCGGGCAGCTTGGCCACGGTATCGCCGAGGGTGCCGGCCTTCTGCTCGTCCAGGCGCTCACCGGCCAGCACGTCCACCGGGCGCGCCAGCGATTCGGCATCGCCCTGCAGCGGCGACGCGGTGACCTGCACCGACGACAGCTCAGTCAGGTGGCGGTCACGATGGGAATCGTCTTCGCTGGCGGCGAAGGCAACGGTCGGAAGCAGGGCGGTCAGGGCCAGGGCGAGGGAATGCGGCTTCAATCGCGGGGTACGGGCAGGCATCGGTGGGTCCTTTGTTACACTGTATCAATCGCTGGGCGCACGTATCCCGTCAGCGGGACAGGGGGAGGGAAACCGTGCGGGTCGGGGAGGGATGTTATATTATTCCATAACGATTCGCCGACCCTGCTGGAAGTCATGTCCCTGTCCTCACGCCTGCGCCACCTGCTCGACCGTTTCGGTGCCACTGGTTCGATGCTGTGCGCCGTGCATTGCGCGGTGATCCCCGTGCTGCTGGCGGCGGCGCCGTCGCTGGGGCTGTCGTTCTGGCTGAGCGATGGCGTGGAACAGGCGCTGGTGGTGTTCGTGACCCTGCTGGGGCTGTTCAGCCTGGTCTGGGGCTACCGCCGTCACGGTGCGCTGCGCGCGTTGGGCTTCCTGATCCCCGGCCTGGTCGCGTTGTGGGCCGGTGTGCTGTACGACCCGCTGCATCACAACGCGGTGCCCCATGCGGTGGTGATGACCATCGGCGGCCTGCTGGTGGGCGTTGCCCATCTGGTCAACCTGCGCCTCAACCACGGCCACGTGCACGACGCCAGCTGCGCGCACTAGGCGCTCCGTGATAGGATTTTCGATCGTGCGCGGGGGCGCCCAGCAAGGCGGCCCCGCCGAACCCGTGTCAGTACGGGGTAACCAGATTTCACATTTGAGGAGTTGAAGACATGGGTAAGGGTGACCGCAAGACCGCCAAGGGCAAGCGCTACAACGCCAGCTACGGCAACGCCCGTTCGCACACCGCGAGCAAGGTCGCCGTAGGCGCCGCCGCTCCGGTTGCCAAGAAGACCGTGGCCAAGGCTCCGGCGAAGAAGGCTGTGGCGAAGAAGGCCGTCGCCAAGGCCTGATCCGGCCCAGACCGGTTCAACGAAAAACGCGGCGCCTGGCGCCGCGTTTTTTTATGCCCGCGCGCAGGCCGGCACACGATTCTCTGTAGAGCCGAACCCATGCTCGGCTGGCCGGATGCAGCCGAACGCGGGTTCGGGTCTACAACGGATCAGCGCAGGGTTTTCTTCAGCGTTTCCGGATTGCCGTCGTTCGGTGCGGCCGGCACCTGCAGCAGGTGTGCCAGCAGCGGGTAGACGTCGACATTGTCGAAGCCATCGATCACCAGGCCCTGGCGGAACGACGGGCCGCTGGCCACGAATACCGCGCGCATGGAGGGCAGGGCATTGTCGTAGCCATGCGAGCCACGATCCTGATGGTCTCGCTTGGCGATCTTCTCCTGATGCAGGGCATCCCAGCCTTCATCCATCACGCAGACGATGGCGGGAACGCGCGGATGCGTGCCGTAGTGCAAGCGCGCCGGCAGGTTCTCCTTCTTCCAGCACTCGTAGTGCGCGTGGCGGCCGAGCAGAGCGCGTTCGGCGGCGGCTTCGTGACCGGGCAACGGCGCAAAACCCACCGACTGGCCCTGGCTGACATTGCGCGCGATGGCCGGGGCGGCCATTGATTCGGTGGAGATCACCTGGCCGACCGGGACGCTGGCCATGCCATGGTCGGAGACCACAATCACGTTGGTGGTCGCAGCCAGGCCGCGCTGCTGCAGTCCATCGAGTACCTGGCCGACGATCTGGTCGGCGCGCACGATGGCGTCGGCGTACTGCTTCGACTCGGGGCCGTAGTTGTGACCTGCCTTGTCCACGTGTTCCATGTACAGCGTGGTCAGGCGGGGGGCATCGGCGTCGGTCTGTGCAAGCCAATCGAGCACGATGCCGGCGCGCTGCTCCAGCGGTTCCTTGCCGTCGTAAACGCGCCACTGGCTCGGGCGCACACCGCGGATTTCCGATTCACTGCCCGGCCACGAGGTGGTGGCCGAACGAACCCCGGCGTTCTCAGCGCCGACCCATATTGGTTCGCCGCCCCACCAGCCGCTGGTGGTGACCGCTTCGCGATTGCTCAGCTCGAACCGGCCCAGTGCTTGATCGTCCATGCTGTTGTTGACGATACCGTGGTGGTCCGGGCGCAGGCCGGTGACGATGGTGTAGTGGTTGGGGAAGGTCAGCGACGGATAGGACGGGGTCATCCAGCGTGCACGCACGCCGCCGTCGATCAGGCGTTGCAGGTTCGGGGTCAGGCCGCGGTCCAGCGCATCGGCGCGCAGGCCGTCGATGGAGATCAGCAGCAGCTTCGGCGGCGCAGCCGCAGCGACAGCGGTGGGAGCGGAGGCGGAAGGGGCGGGCGCGGTGGTGCAGGCGGCCAATGGCAGCAGCAGCGCCAGCGCGCAGGTCAGGCGTACGGAAGTCATCCGCGCATGATAAGCCGGTGCAATGACCACCCCAAGACACGCTGCGCCGAAGGGCGCAGCGTGTGCGCGCATTTTTCCCTATCCCCGCGCCATCGGCGCGCCCCCTTCAACAAGAAGGGGGCTTTTCCCCAGGCATGTTCCTGATGCTTCCATCCCCGCATGGCGTGGATCTACCGTGTCGACCAAGGTCGACACCTACCAACAGTTGCGCAGAATGACGTTCGGACAGATCGCAGGAACCTGTCGAAGGCGGGGTGGGCCCGGTTGCAGGGGCGTGAGCGCCATGGATGGCGCGACCGAGCTTACAGGGACGTACTTGCAGCGTCCCCTGCAACCGGACCCACCCTGCCTCCGCGCAGGAAGTCCGCTGTTGCTGTTGCTCTGGCCTCTGCGGGTGCCGGGCGCAGCCCGGCCAGCCCTCTCAAGCGAACAGCGGGGCCTGGCGTTGTTCCAGCCGCAGCAGCGCGGCCTTGGTTTCCAGGCCGCCACCGAAGCCGGTCAGCGCGCCGTTGCTGCCGATCACACGATGGCAGGGCAGGATGATCGGCAGCGGGTTGCGGCCGTTGGCAGCGCCGACGGCGCGGGTCGCACTGGGCTGGCCCAGATGCTGCGCCAGCTGCAGGTAGCTCCAGGTCTGGCCGAACGGGATCAGCGCCAGCGCCTGCCACACGCGCAGCTGGAACGGCGTGCCGCGTGGCGCCAGCTCCAGGTCGAAGCTGCTGCGTTCACCGTGCAGGAACTGCAGCAGCTGCTCGCGTGCTTCCGGCAGTGCATCCGGCGCGTAGTGCCAGTCGTCGCGCCCGCGCGCCGGGTGGCGGTTTTCCGGGAACAGCACATGGGACAGGCCACGTTCGTCACCGGCGATGGTCAGCACGCCGATCGGGCTGTCGAAACGATCGAACAACAAAGTCATGTCGGTTCTCCAACGAAAGTGCCGGACAGGTGCCAAAGATGCAGCACGGCATAGGCGCGCCAGGGGCGCCACGGCTGCGAGCGTGCTTCGGTCGCGCGTTCGCTCAGGCGCTGGCCCTGCGCGTGGCCGAGCACCTGCTGCAGTACCAGGTCGCCGGCGGGGAAGGCATCGGGCTGGCCGAGCCCGCGCAGGGCGATGTACTGCGCAGTCCACGGGCCGATGCCGGGCAGTGCCACGCAGCGCGCAACGAACTCTTCCAGTGCCTGTCCGGGCCCGAAGTCGAGCGCGCCGCTGGCGCAGGCGGCGGCCAGTGCGCGCACGGTGGCGGCGCGGCTGCGCGGCAGGCCGATCGATTCCAGCGGTGCCTCAGCCAGCACCTCGGGCGCGGGGAACTGGCGATCGAATTCCGATGGCATGCCCGGCAGGTGTGCGCCATAGGCATCGACCAGGCGCCGCGCGAAGGTGGTGGCCGCGGCCACGCTGACCTGCTGTCCGAGCACGGCGCGTACGCCCACCTCGAAGCCATCCCAGCCGCCGGGTACGCGCAGCCCGGGGCGCTCGGCGATGCCTCGCGCCAGCAAGGGTTCCTCATCCAGTGCGGCGTGGACCTGCTGCAGGTCGGCATCCAGATCGAACACGCGACGCACGCGGCGCACGATGTCCGGAATCAGGCGCGGATCGACCGCGCCCAGATGCAGGCGCAGTTCCGGGCGCTTCGGGTCGGCGGTGACGCGCAGCAGGGTGGGGCGCTCCGGCGTGCCGAGCACGCGCTGGTAGCTGTCTTCGCCGATCAGCTCGATGCCGGGCAGGCTGCGCTTGCGCAGGAAGGCCAGCATGCGTGGAAAGTCCAATGGTGGCCGGTATGCCAGGCGCAGTACCAGGCAGCCATCGTCGGCGGCCAGCGGCTGGTGCTGGCGACGCAGTGCGGTCGGTGCCATGCCACAACCCTGCAGGAAGGCCGTATTGAAACGGCGCAGGCTGTTGTAGCCGGCGGCCAGCGCGACGTCGGTCACCGGCAGCGTGGTCTCGGTCAGCAGTTGCTTGGCCAGCAGCAGCCGATGGGTGGCGTGGATCTGGCCTGGCGTTGCGCCCAGATGTTCGACGAACAGGCGCTGCAGCTGGCGCGCGCTGAGTCCGATCTTCTCTGCGAGGTCGGCTACCGGCTGTTCCTGCAGGAAGCCACCATGGATCAGGGCCAGTGCGCGCTGCACGGTCTGCCCGGCCAGTGCCTGCTGCGCCTGCGGTGCCAGCTCGGGGCGGCACCGCAGGCACGGGCGGTAACCGGCTGCCGCAGCAGCGGCCGCAGTCGGGTAGTAAGTGATGTTGCGCGGCTTCGGTGGCGGTGCCGGGCACACGGGGCGGCAATAGATGCCGGTGCTGCGCACGGCGGTGAAGAACACACCGTCGAAGCGTGCGTCGCGGGCCAGGCGGGCGCGGTCGCAGGCGGCGGTGTCGAGGGCGAGGGCGGTGTCCATGGCGTCAGTCTAGGCGTGTGCGGGCGGGGATACTCGCCGGATTCGGACATGGATGCTGGAGCGGGTTCTGGCAGGGCTGCGCCCTGCACCCGCCGAGGCCAGAGCAACAGCAACAGCGGGCTTCCTGCGGGTGGGCGGGGTGGGGGGGGGGGGGGGGGGGGGGGGGGGGGCGGGCCGGGGGGGGGGGGGGGGGGCCCCGCCGGGGGGGGGGCCCCCCCACCCCC
>NZ_JAWIRS010000002.1:181818-258201 GCF_036320005.1 Stenotrophomonas sp. SMYL11 | reverse complement strand
CAGGGTGGGTCCGGTTGCAGGGGGCGCTGCAAGTACGTCCCTGTAAGCTCGGTCGCGCCATCCATGGCGCTCACGCCCCTGCAACCGGACCCACCGCGCCTTCGACAGGTTCCTGCGACCGGTTGGGACGGCATTCCGCAATGCTGTTGGTGGGTGTCGACCTGGGTCTACACGCTTTTTTCCCAAGGGTCAGAGGGGGTTCAGTGCCACGCGCTGAATGCGCGTCGTGGACGGGTAGACTGTGGCTCTTGCTCCCATGAATCCCGGTTGCCCGATGTCCGCCAAATTCCGCTGGTTGCCCCTGTTGTGCCTGGCCCTGGCGGGCTGCAGTCAGCTGGAGAATCCGGGCAATGTAACCGCTGCCGACAAGGCGGCACGGGCGCCAGCCAGCGATGGCGAGAACATGGTGTCGATCAATGCGGCTGACGCACCGCCACCGCCGGCACCGCCGCGCAGCCGGGCGGATCGGCCATGGCCGCAGGCGCAGCTGGAAAATGGTCGTGCGTGGATCAGCTGCAGCACGGAATATGCGGGCGATGCCGGCGATGGTATCGAACTGGAAGGCCTGCAGCGCGAGCAGATTGCCCAGGCCCTGGCGCCGTGTGCCGAGCGTGGCCTGATGCGTGTGCGTTACGCCGGCAAGATCAATCCGGGCTTCGCCGAAATGATGTGGCGACTTGCCGTGGTCGCCGACGAACAGAAGATCCACAAGCGCATCCTTGATCTGGACTCCAGCGGTGGCCAGGTGGAATCGGCGATCGTCGCCGGTGACAGCATCGGTGAATCGGGCTGGACCATCTGGGTGCGCGAGGGCTCGATCTGCCACAGCGCATGTGTGTTCGTGCTGGCCGCCGGCGACAACCGCCTGCTGTCGGGCAAGGTCGGCATCCACCGCATGATGCGCATCAGCTCCAAGGCCACCTCGCGCGCGGAACTCAACCGCGAGCTGCACGAGGTCTACGACAACGTGAAGGACTACCTGCAGCGCAACGGCGTGGCGGTGGGCGTGGCCGACCTGATGATGACCGTGCCCAATCGCAGCCTGCGCCTGCTGACGCCGGACGAACTGCGCCAGTACGGCCTGGATGGCACCAACGCGGTGCAGGACGACCTGGAACGGATCAAGCAGATGCGCGCCTGCGGCGATGACTTCGTGCAGCGCAAGGATGCGTTCCTGATCGCTTTCGACCAGCAGTGCAAGCGCGAAGGCGCCGACATGGAATCGATCAACAGCTGCGGCCAGGCACTGAAGCAGCGCTTCGGTTTCCCGGATGCGGTGTGCCCGGAAGAAAGCCCGCTGTCGGAGATCGATGTGGCAACGTTGCCGCCGGCACCGTCGGAGCCGCCGCCGGTGGCCGAACAGGCGCCAGCAGACACCGGCACGCCGGCCGCGCAGGCCGATGCCGCAGCGGTGGAAGGCAGCGCCCACGCGCGCTGACGAACAGCTCACCGCGCTGGCGTAGACTGCGGTTCTTTCCCGAGAACCGGCGGTGTCCATGAAGCGCGTGTTCCTGCTGCTGTCCCTGCTGCCCCTGACCGCATTGGCGCAGGCACCTGCGCCAGCCTCGCCTGCACCGGCGCCCGCCCGCCCGGCACCTGCTTCGCCAGCAGCAGCAAAACCGGCCACGGCCGGCGCACCGGCGTTGACTGCCGCGCAGCAGGCGCAGGTGCAGAAGCAGGATGCGGAAATGGGCGCGGCCGCAGTGAAGGCGGCGCAGCTGGTCGATGCCAACCGCGCAGGCGAGTTGTGGGATGGCGCTTCGGCCGTCGCGCGCCGCGCAGTGCCGAAGGCCGCTTTCGTCAGCCAGTTGACCGCCGAGCGCACGCGCCTGGGGGCGCTGGCCGGGCGTGGCCAGCCGACCATTACCCGGGTCAAGTACAGCGCCGGTGCCGCGGTGCCGGAGGGGCTGTACATCAACGTCAGCTTCCCGACCCGTTTCGCCAACAGCGCGCAGCCGGTGCGCGAGCTGGTCTCGTTCCGTTTCGACGAGGACCAGGTGTGGCGCCTGGCCGGTTACAGCCTGCGTGCGTCGGCACCATGAGGAGAATGAACGATGGCAACTGAATTGACGATGCTGGCCTGGTCGGTGCTGCTGGGCTTCGTCTACATCTTCGCCACCTCCACCGTGGTCACCCGCGAGCGCGGGATGAAGTGGAATGCCTCGGCACGTGATGGCGAAGCCCGGCCGCTCAGCCCGCTGGCCGGTCGCCTGCAGCGGGCCCAGGCCAACTTCCTGGAGACCTTCCCGTTCTTCGCCGCTGCTTCGATCGCAGTGGTGGTGGCTGGGCGTGGCAACGACACCACCGCATTGGCGGCGCAGGCTTACTTCTGGGCACGGGTGGTCTATCTGCCGTTGTATGCCGCAGGCGTGCCGTACGTGCGCAGCTTGGTCTGGCTGGTGTCGCTGGTGTCGATCCTGGCCCTGGTGTTCGCGCTGCTGTGATCGCGGCCTGATCCAGATCAAGGCCGCTCAGGTCCGCAGCGCTATGCTGGCGGCGACTGAATCAACGGCAGGAGGCGCGCATGCGCAGGATGGACGTGGTGGTGGTTGGCGCCGGACCGGCGGGTCTGTGTTTCGCGCGTGCGCTGGCCGGTAGCGGCCTGCAGGTCGGGCTGGTCGAAGTTCAACCACGCCAGGCCCTGGCCGAAGCCGCCTTCGATGGCCGCGAGATCGCGCTGACCCATGCCTCGCGGCAGAGCATGGAGCAGCTGGGGCTGTGGCAGCGCCTGCCGCAGGCCGAAGTCGCTGAACTGCGCGATGCCAAGGTGATGAACGGCGGCTCGCCGTTCGCGCTGACCTTCGCCAGCAGCCAGGTGGACGGTCAGCCGCTGGGCTGGCTGGTACCCAACCATCTGATCCGCCGCGCTGCGTGGGATGCTGTGCAGGGGCAGGACGGCCTGGAGCTGTTCGACGGGCGCAGGGTGCTGGGCGTGCAGGCCGATGCGCAGGGCCACGTGGTCAAACTCGATGACGGCAGCCAACTTCATGCGCGTTTGCTGGTCGCCGCTGACAGCCGCTTCTCCGCCACCCGCCGCATGCTCGGCATCGGCGCGCAGATGCGCGACTTCGGCAAGTCGATGCTGGTGTGCCGCATGCAGGTCGAGCGTGATCATCACCACACTGCCTGGGAATGGTTCGGCTACGGCCGCACGATGGCGTTGCTGCCGCTCAACGAGGGCCAGGCATCGGCGGTGATCACGCTGCCGCCGCGGCAGATTGAAGAACTGCTGGCGATGGATGAGGTGGCCTTCGGAGAGGCCATCAGCGGCTGCTTTGAGCACCGCCTGGGCCGGATGCAGCCAGTGGCCACGCCGCAGGCGTATCCGCTGGTAGGTGTGTACGCGCACCGTTTCGTCGGCGAGCGTTCGGCGCTGATCGGTGATGCCGCCGTCGGCATGCATCCGGTCACCGCACATGGCTTCAACCTGGGGCTGGCCAGTGCGCAGCGGCTGGCGCAGGGCATCGTCGAACAGCAGCGTCGCGGTGCCGACATCGCCGCCGCCGGCATGCTGGCCAGCTACCAGCGGGGTCACCGGCTGGCGTCACGGCCGCTGTACGAGGCCACCAACGCCATCGCCAGCCTGTATACCGACGATCGCCGCCCGGCGCGCCTGCTGCGCGCGGCGGGCCTGCGTCTGGCACAAGGCGTGGCACCGTTCAGGCAGCTGATCGCCTCGCACCTGACCCAGCGCGTGGCCTGAACCAGTTCAGATCAGCCCGTTCAGATCAGCCGGCGGCCAGCACCCGGATCTGGCTGTCGGCGAACTCGACCACCTGGCCTGCGCGGATCTTGCAGGCCTTGCGCAGTTCGACTTCGCCGTCGACCCGCACCTGGCCGTCACCGATGACCATCTTGGCCTCGCCGCCACTGGTGACTAGGTCGGCCAGCTTGAGCAGCTGCTTGAGTTCGACGTAGTCACCGTCGAGGTCGAATTCGAGAATCTGCATGGAGCGGGGTTCCTGGGGAAGGGCGCAGCCAGCGGCCGGGCCGGTGAAGAGGGCGCGTATTGTGCGCCAGCTTGGGGCATGACGGTACGCGCACGGCAGGCTGTACGCCTTGTTCAGGATCAATGCGGTATGATTCCGCTCTGAGCGAGTGAAATCTCCTCCAACCGAGCAGCGCCAGGGCACGCGATAAGAAGGGCGCCCAAAGCGCGGACCATCACCTTTTTTATCGCACTGCCAGGAAGACGGCAGTGTCTTCGGAGTTCCCCATGTCCCAAGATTCCCAAGCGCCGCTGCAGTTTGCGCAGCTCGGCCTGTCCGAGCCCGTGATGCAGGCGGTCACCGCCATCGGCTACGAAACCCCGTCGCCGATCCAGGCCGCTACCATCCCGGCGATGCTGGAAGGCCGCGACGTGCTGGGCCAGGCCCAGACCGGCACCGGCAAGACCGCAGCGTTCGCGCTGCCGGTACTGTCCAACATCGATCTGCAGCAGATCAAGCCGCAGGCCCTGATCCTGGCACCGACCCGCGAACTGGCCATCCAGGTTGCCGAGGCGTTCCAGTCCTATTCGTCGAAGATCCCCGGCTTCCGCGTGCTGCCGGTGTACGGTGGCCAGCCCTACGGCCAGCAGCTGTCGGCGCTGCGTCGCGGCGTGCACATCGTGGTCGGTACCCCCGGCCGCGTGATCGATCACCTGGACCGCAGCACCCTGGACCTGTCCGAGCTGAAGACCCTGGTGCTGGACGAAGCCGATGAAATGCTGCGCATGGGCTTCATCGACGACGTCGAAGCCGTGCTGAAGAAGCTGCCGGAGCAGCGCCAGGTGGCCCTGTTCTCGGCCACCATGCCGCCGCAGATCCGCCGCATCGCGCAGACCTACCTGCAGGACCCGGTGGAAGTGACCATCGCGGCCAAGACCACCACCTCGGCCAACATCCGCCAGCGTTACTGGTGGGTGAGCGGCATGCACAAGCTGGACGCGCTGACCCGCATCCTGGAAGTCGAGCCGTTCGACGCGATGATCATCTTCGCGCGCACCAAGGCAGGCACCGAGGAACTGGCCAGCAAGCTGCAGGCCCGTGGCCTGGCCGCTGCCGCGATCAACGGCGACATGCAGCAGGCCCAGCGTGAGCGCACCATCGCCATGCTGAAGGAAGGCAAGCTGGACATCCTGGTCGCCACCGACGTGGCTGCCCGCGGCCTGGACGTGGAGCGCATCAGCCACGTACTGAACTACGACATCCCGTACGACACCGAAAGCTACGTGCACCGCATCGGCCGTACCGGTCGTGCCGGCCGCAGCGGCGAGGCGATCCTGTTCGCCACCCCGCGCGAGAAGGGCATGCTGCGCCAGATCGAGCGCGCCACCCGCCAGCCGATTGAAGAAATGCAGCTGCCGAGCGTGGAAGCGGTCAACGACACCCGCATCAACAAGTTCACCTCGCGCATCAGCGAAACCCTCGGCGCCGGTGGCCTGGACTTCTACCGCCAGCTGCTGGAGCGTTTCGAGAACGAGCAGAACGTGCCGGCCATCGAAGTGGCCGCCGCGCTGGCCAAGATGCTGCAGGGTGACACCCCGTTCCTGCTGCAGCCGCCGGTGCGCGCCCCGCGTGAAGAGCGTGCACCGCGCGAACGCTTCGACCGTGGTGACCGCCCGGAACGTGGCGATCGCTTCGACCGCAACGAGCGTGGTCCGCGCTTCGAGCGTGGCCCGCGCCGCGACGACGCCGAAGGTGGTTTCGAGCCGCGTCCGCGCCGCGAGGTTCCGCCGCGTGGTGCGCCGGAGCAGGGCATGGAGACCTACCGTATTTCGGTCGGTCACCAGCACGGCGTGAAGCCGGCCAACATCGTCGGCGCCATTGCCAACGAAGCTGGTCTGGAAAGCCGCTTCATCGGCCGCATCGACATCCACGATGACTTCTCGCTGCTGGACCTGCCGGCACAGATGCCGCCGGACGTGCTGTCGCACCTGCAGAAGGTCTGGGTATCGGGCCAGCAGTTGCAGATGCGTGCGCTGGCCCCGGGTGAAGACACCAACCCGGCCCCGCGTCCGTTCAAGCCGCGCTTCGACAAGCGTGGTCCGGGTGGCCCGGGGGGCCCGCGTCGTGGTGGCCCGGGCGGTCCGGGTGGCCACGGTGGCGACCGCGGCGGTGACCGCGACAGCCGCCCGCCGCGTCGTGACGGCTTCAAGCCGCGCGGCCCGCGCAGCTTCTAAGCCGCACCTGCGGTCCTGTACAGCGCCAGCCTCCGGGCTGGCGTTGTCCGTTATGGGCCTGGAAAAGGGGATGGAGGGATTAAGTCGTTTATGCCCGGCAGTGCGCTTATGCCGAAAACGACTTAATCCCCTCCGTCCCCTTTTTCGCATGGCCCACACATTGCCGGTCATAGGCTGGGCCGGTTCCAAGGGAGGTTGTCACCGCAGCACATTCGGGGGGATCCGGGATGGGTAGAAGTGGCACGGACCAGCAGAGCCGCCGGGTGCCGATGACCCGTGGCCTGGGACTGCGATTTGCGTTGTTGACGGGCATGGCGATCGGGCTGGTCGCGCTGTCCGCCTTGATCCAGGAACTACAGGCGGCCTCCACCGCCTGGATTGCCGGCCAGGGCTACTGGTCGCGTGGTCAGCAGGATGCAACCGCTGCGCTGAGCCGCTACCTGGCGCGTCGCGATGCGCAGGACCTGGACGACGCGCGCCAGGCCCTGCAGATTCCGTTGGGCGATCTGCAGGCCCGACTGGCGCTGGAACAGGCGGTACCGGACGAGGAGAAGGCCCGGCAGGGTTTCCTGCAGGGCGGCAACGCGCGCGCAGATATTCCGCGCCTGGTGTTCTCGTTCCGCTACGCCCGTGACTTGGGAGCATTCCGCGAAGCCACTGCACTGTGGCGGCAGACCGATGGTGATCTGGAGGCCGTGCAGGCCCTGGTCGCCGAGCTGCAACGGAGGCATGCGGCAGGAGAACTGCCCGTGGCCGACCGCAATCGCTACCTGCAGCAGCTGCGGGATCTTGATCGCCGCCTGCAGGTGCAGGCCCAGGCGTTCTCGCAGGCACTGCTGAGGATGGCCACCATGGTCCGGATTGCCACGCTGGTGGTCGGCGGACTGTCGGTGCTGGCGATCAGCCTGATGGCAGTGGCGCTGGCGCGTCGTGTCGGCAAGGACCTGACCGAGCACGAGAGCCGGTTCCGCGCGGCGTTCTACCAGGCCAATGTCGGCATGCTGAAGCTCGACACCGATGGCCGGGTGGTCGAGGCCAACCAGGCGATGGCCGATATCCTCGACTACCGGCGCGATGTGCTGCTGCAGATGCTGCTGGGTGACCTGCTGATGGAGGGGGAACTGGTCCTCGATGGCATCGGCCGCATCGACTGGGATCGGCAGCTGCGGCCGAGCGAGCTGCGTTTCCGCCGGCGCGATGGCAGCCTCGTCTGGGGACGCTGGAGCGGTACCGCGGTTCGCAGCTCGGGCGGTGGATTGTCGGTGTTCGCGATCATCGAGGATGTCAGCCAGAACCATGCGCTGGCGCGCGAGATCGAGCACCACGCCAGCCACGATCCGCTGACCGGCCTGATCAACCGCCGCGAGATCGAACGCCTGCTGGAACGCGCGCTGCTGCAGGTCCGGACTGACGGTGGTACGCATGCGCTGTGCTACATCAACCTGGACCACTTCAAGCTGGTCAACGACAGCTTCGGCCATGCCGCCGGCGACCAGATGCTGCGCGGTTTCGCCGACTATCTGGTGGCGGCGGTGCGTGATGGCGATTGGGTCGGCCGCCTGGGGGCCGATGAGTTCGCGGTGTTTCTCGCCCACGCCGGCCAGGACGAAGCCAAGCGGGTGCTGCAGCGGGTGATCCGCAACCTGGGCCAGGCCACGTTCCCGATCAGCGAGGGCAGCCCGCAGTTGAGCTGCAGCATCGGCGTGGTCGAGGTCAGTGCCGACGCCCCCGATGTGAACTGGCTGATGAGCGCTGCCGACAGCGCCTGCTATGCCGCCAAGCAGGCCGGTCGCAACCGCGTGCACTGTTTCAACGAGAACCGCATGGCGCTGGAGGAGCGGCGGCAGGAGGCCGAGCGCCTGCAGGGTGTCAGCCTGGCCATGGCGGAGAATCGCATGCTGCTGTACGCGCAGCGCATCGCTCGCGTGGGCGATCCGTCCTACCTGCACTACGAAGTGCTGGTGCGAATGCGCGGTACCGATGGCAGCCTGCACCTGCCCGGTCAGTTCATGCCGGCGGTGGAGCGCTATGGCATGGCGGTGGCGCTGGACCGGCACGTGCTCGGGCTGCTGTTCCGCCACCTGCAGGTCTGCCCGGCACACGTGCGCCAGCTGGGCCTGTGCAACGTCAACGTGTCGGCGCAGTCGATCGCCGAGCCGGGATTCCTCGCCTTCGTCTGCGACCTGCTCGAGCGCAACCGCGCGCTGGCCTCGAAACTGTGTTTCGAGATCACCGAGACCGCGGCGATCAGCAACCTCAGCCAGGCACGCGCTTTCATCGATGCGGTCAAGGCGCGTGGCTGCCGGATGGCACTGGATGACTTCGGCTCCGGCCTGTCCTCGTTCGGCTATCTGCGCCAGCTGCCTGCGGACATCCTGAAGATCGACGGCACCTTCGTGCGTGACATGGACACCGACCCGGTCAGCCACGCCACGGTGCGGGCGATCAGCGAGCTCGGGCGGGAACTGCAGATGGAGGTGGTGGCCGAATGGGTGGAAACCGCCGAGGTGGCTGGCGCGCTGACCCGGCTCGGCGTGCAGGGCCTGCAGGGCTACGCGATCGAGCGGCCGCAGCCGCTGGAACGGATGACCCTGAGTGACCTGAGGCCGGTCCGCCTGGTGGCGGTGAAGGGGCCTCCGGCCGCTGGCTGAACGGCGCACGGCGACTTTGGTCTACACATGCGCGGTGTGCCCGGCTGCGATAATGCGCGCCAGGGGCGACGCGCAGTGGGCGCGGACGTAAGCAGGAACAGGATGTGGCGTGGGCGTCAGGCAGTGGCGGTACGAAACAGGGGCGCTGCTGGTCGTCCTGCTGATGGGAGTGTTGCTTCCCGGTCTGGTGCACGCGCACCTGGCCGAGGCCGGCCGGGATTTCCTGCTGGTGGGCGCACCGACGGACGAACCGACACCGCATCGTGGCTGTACGCCCGCGATGCTGGCCGGGCCGCGCGAGCAGGTAGAGGTACCGGCGCCGCCCGGGGGCTGGTCGGGGCAACCCCAGGCGCTGGATGTGTTCAACGTGTTCGCTGGCGAAGTCCGCGTACAGCATGGTGACCGCGAGATCTGCGGCAACATGCACGATGCGCGCACCCGTGATTCGCGCTTCCGCGCTGGCATTGGCCTGGTGGCGGTGCCAGCGGCAGGCAGCCATGAGCCGTTCCTGGTGTCGTGGCAGGCGCCGCTGAAAGCGCGCTGGGTGCCGACCTTGCGGCTGGGGGCGCCCAGTCCGGTCCAGCAGAACGATACCGCCCGCCTGCTGGTGCGCGCGGCCTGCATCGCGGTGGCGATCGCGCTGGCGCTGTCGGCATTGATGGCCTACCTGACCACCCGTGACCGCAGCTTCCTGGTCTACATCGGCGCGACGATCGTGGTGGTGGTGTGGCAGGCGGTTCTTGGCGGCTTGAGCGGTTATCCCGAACCGTGGCTGCCGGTGGGCGAGCGCGGTGCATGGTGGCTGCTGGCGCTGACCGCTGCGACCCAGGCGCTGGTACTGCCCGCTCTATGGCGCCTCAACGGCGGGGACCGCTTGCTGCCGCGCTCGCGGCCGGCACAGCAGGGTGTGCTCTGGGGCCTGTTGGGACTGGCTGCACTGGTGCCGTGGCTGCGCTGGGAAACCCTGGCGCTGGTCGCGGAGGGCCTGCAGCTGACCTTCATCCTCGGTTGCCTGTTGTCAGTGGCCGCTGGCATGCGTGCCTGGTTGCGCGGTGACTGCTGGGCGCTGGCAGGCCTGGCGGCGCTGGTGCCGCTGCTGGTGATGATCGCCGCCGATGCCAGCAGTGCGGGGTGGCTGCTGGAGTACCGGGTGGAAGCACTGCAGCTGTCGGTGACCTGGCTGCTGATGATGGCCGCCTATGCCATGAACCAGCGGCTGGGCCGGCTGCGCCAGCAACGCGATGAACTGCGCCAGCTGGCCGAAACCGATGGCCTGACCGGGCTGCCCAACCGCCGGGCCGGCCTGCAGCAGCTGGCCCGTCACCTGGCACAGGTCGACCGTGAGCGCGGCCCGCTGGTGATCGGCTTTCTCGACATCGACCTGTTCAAGGACATCAACGACCGCCATGGCCACGCGGTGGGCGACCAGGTGCTGGTGGCGGTAGCGCGTGCCCTGCGCACGGCGGTGCGCAGCCAGGACGAAGTGGTGCGGATGGGCGGCGAGGAGTTCCTGCTGCTGATGCCGGGCATGCCGCGCGAGGCGGCGTCGGCGCGCCTGGACCGCCTGCGCCAGCGCATCACCGAAGCCGGCCAGGCCCTGCAGGTGCCGGGCCTGGAAGTGACCGCCAGCATCGGACTGGCGCAGTGGCGGCCGGGTGAGGATGACCTGGCCGGGCTGCTGCGGCGGGCCGACCATGCCATGTACGTGGCCAAGCGGGCGGGTCGCAACCGGGTGTTCGACGGCGAGGAGCTCGATCCGCCGGCCCCGGCATGAAGCGCAGCGGGCGGCGATGCCGGATAATGGACCGATGACCACCCGACTCAACAAACATATCGCCGACACCGGCTTCTGCTCCCGCCGCGAGGCCGATCGCCTGATCACCGCGCGCCGCGTCACCGTCAACGGCCACCCGGCCGGCACCGGTGCGGTGGTGGGCGAGGA
This sequence comes from Stenotrophomonas sp. SMYL11, assembly GCF_036320005.1. Lineage (NCBI taxonomy): Bacteria > Pseudomonadati > Pseudomonadota > Gammaproteobacteria > Lysobacterales > Lysobacteraceae > Stenotrophomonas > Stenotrophomonas sp. SMYL11. Next base: position 247,445 of record NZ_JAWIRS010000002.1, on the reverse strand, counting down.
AGACCAGGTGCTGGTCGACGGCCGGCCGCTGCGCGCGCGCGTGGCACGCAAGCCCGGCGCCCGCCGCCACGTCTACATCGCGCTGAACAAGCCGGTGGGCGTCACCTGCACCACCGAAACCTCGGTCAAGGGCAACATCGTCGACTTCGTCGGCCATGAACAGCGCATCTTCCCGATCGGGCGCCTGGACAAGGAGTCCGAAGGCCTGATCCTGATGACCAGCAACGGCGACATCGTCAACCAGATCCTGCGCGCCGAGAACGGCCACCAGAAGGAGTACCTGGTGGCGGTGAACAAGCCGGTCACCGACGAGTTCCTGCGTGGCATGGCGCGCGGCGTGCGCATCCACGACCAGATGACGCTGCCGTGCAAGACCTCGCGCATCGCCAAGTTCGGATTCCGCATCACCCTGCAGCAGGGCCTGAACCGGCAGATCCGCCTGATGGCCGCCGAATTCGGCTATCGCGTGACCCAGCTGCGCCGCGTGCGCATCGACAACATCAAGATCGGCGCGCTGAAGCCGGGCCAGTGGCGCAACCTGACCGAGCAGGAACTGCAGGGCCTGCTGCCGAAGCAGCTGGACTGGTACCGCGCGGTAGTGCCGGCCGCGGGCGGGCTCCCCCCGGCATCGAATGAGCGCGGGATGCCGGCCAGCGGCCGGCACTCCCCGTTGTGCGGATTGCGCACCGGCATCAGCTAGACTCCGCAGTGACCTGCCGGAACGTGACGCTGCATGATCAAGCCCGACAAGCCTGCCAACGAAGCCCTTCGGCTCGAGGCGCTGTACCGCTACCGGATCCTCGATTCGCAGCGCGAAAAGTCATTCGACGACCTGGTGGCGATCGCCAAGGCGGTCTGCGGTACCTCGATGGCGGCGGTGACCCTCATCGACGTCGAACGGCAGTGGTTCAAGTCGATCCAGGGCATCGACGCGGCGGAGAACCTGCGCAGCGAATCGATGTGTGGCCATGCCATCCTGCAGCCGCAGGAAATCATGGTGGTGGAGGACGCGTTGCAGGACATCCGCTTCCACGACAATCCGGTGGTGACCGGCGACCCGCACATCCGCTTCTACGCCGGCGCGCCACTGATCAGTTCCGATGGCCTGCCATTAGGCACGCTGTGCGTGTTCGACGCACATCCGCAGCAGCTGCCCAGCGACAAGGCCGAGGCACTGGCCGCGCTGTCGCGGCAGGTGATGCTGGTGATGGAACTGCGTCGCTTCGCGCTCGACATCCAGAAACACATGCTGGAGCGTGATGACTACGAGCGCCTGTTGTCGGAGTACCAGGACCTGCTGCTGGCGCAGAATGCCGACCTGGCCGAGCAGAGCCGCACCGATGCGTTGACCGGCCTGCCCAACCGCCGCGCGATGGCGGCAGCGCTGGAACAGGCGGTGGCGGAGATCGAGGGGCAACCGGGCGTGGCCTGCGTGGCCCTGCTGGACATCGACCATTTCAAGCACATCAACGACTTCCAGGGCCACGCTACCGGCGACCGGGTGCTGGCCGAGCTGGGCGTGCTGCTGCGCTCGCACTTTGCCGGCCGTGGCATGGCCGCGCGCTATGGTGGCGAGGAGTTCGTGGCGGTGATGCCGGGCACCGACCTGCGCACGGCCGAACTGCAATGCGAGTTCCTGCGCCTGGCCGTGGCTGATCTGCCCTTGGGTTCCCCGGTCACGATCAGTATTGGTGTGGCCCAGTACCAGCCAGGTGAAAGCGTGGATGACATGCTGGCGCGCGCCGACAAGGCGCTGTACCGGGCCAAGGGCAACGGTCGCAACCGGGTGGAACGGGCGGGCTGAAGCCCCAGGTAGATCCACGCCACGCGTGGATGAAAAATCCATTCGAACGCCGTGCGCGTCGCATTCCCTGCGATCCACGTGCTGCACCATGCCGTCCCTGTTCCCACGGACACAACCATGCTGCAGACCCTTGCCATCGCCCACTATCGCTCGCTGCACGGGCTGGTGCTGCCGCTGCAGCAGTTGAATGTGGTGACCGGCGAGAACGGCAGTGGCAAGTCCAGCCTGTACCGCGCGCTGCGCCTGCTGGCGGAGACCGCACAGGGCGGCGTCACGGCGGTGCTGGCCCGCGAAGGCGGCCTCGCTTCGGCGCTGTGGGCGGGCCCGGAAAAAATGGACCGTCGGGTCACTGCCGGCGAAATCCCATTGCAGGGCGGCCCGCGACAGGAATCGGTGGGACTGAAGCTGGGCTTCACCACCGACGAGTTCGGCTATGCCATCGACCTGGGCTACCCGCCGCCCAGCCGCTCCGCGTTCGCGCTGGACCCGCAGATCAAGGCCGAGGCGATCTGGGCCGGGCCATTCCTGCGCAGCGCCAATCTGCTGGTCGACCGACGTGGGGCAATGGTGCGGCAACGCCATGCGCGCGGCTGGGATCTGGTCGATGACCGCTTGTCGCTGTTCGACAGCTTGTTCACCCAGGTGGGCGACCCGCAGCGCATGCCGGAAGCCATCGCGCTGCGCGAGTACATCCGTCGCTGGCGCTTTTACGATCATTTCCGAAGTGATGCCGATGCTCCGGCGCGACAGCCGGCAATGGCCACACGCACGCCGGTGCTGCATCACGACGGTCGCGATCTGGCCGCAGCGTGGGTGACCATCCTCGAGATCGGAGATCCGGGCGCACTGGCGCGCAGCGTGGACGATGCGTTCCCGGGTGCCACGGTCAGCTTCGAGCCGCTGGATGGCCGGCTGGCATTGCGCTTCCACCAGCCGGGGCTGCTGCGGCCATTGTCGATGGCCGAACTCTCCGACGGCACGCTGCGCTTCCTGCTGCTGGCCGCTGCGCTGCACACGCCGCGTCCGCCGCCGCTGCTGGTGCTCAACGAACCGGAGACCAGCCTGCATCCAGACCTGCTGCCGGCGCTGGCGCGGCTGATCATCGCAGCCAGTGCGCGCAGCCAGGTGTGGGTGGTCTCACACGCCAGCCGGTTGATCGCGGCACTGGAACAGGCACCGGGTTGCCACTCGCTGCACCTGCACAAGGAACAGGGCCGCACGCTGCTGAGCGGGCAGGGCCTGCTGGATGCCCCGCCATGGCACTGGCCGCAGCGTTGACCGAGTGATCCGCGCTCTGCACGCATGCTGTGGCCGTTCCCCCGCTCGTCGCTGCGTTCGGTAGATCCACGCAATGCGTGGATGCACTCAATCGGCGATGTTGCGCGCTTCGGCCGTGCCGAGAATTTCCGGATGCTGCACCGGCTTGCGGCGGTTCAGCAGCGGATGCAGGAACACAGCGCCGACGATGATCGCCACGCCCAGGTAGAACCACGGCGTGACCTCGTGCTGCTCGCGCAGCAGCACCACCGCCAGCACCACCGCGTAGACCGGTTCCAGGTTGGTCACCAGCTGCACCGTGTAGGCGCTCAGGTGGCGTAGCGCGACCAGGGCCAAGGCGAACGGCAGCAGCGTGCAGAACCCGGCCAGTACCAGCAGCAGGATGCCGTCGTGCAGGTCCGGAACCACCCACAGCGGGCTGGCCAGCGCAGGCAGCAGGTATGGCATCAGTGGCGCCAGCAGGGTCAGGGTGAGGGTACCTGCACCCAGCTCCAGTGCGGTGACCGTAAGCGGATCGGCGTGGCTGACCATGCGCTTGTTGAGCGAGCCGAACACCGCCACCAGCAGCGCCGAGATCGCGCCGATCAACACACCCAGGCGCATGCCATCGGGCACGCCACCGACCACCAGTGCAACACCCGGCAGCACGGCCAGGCCGAAGGCCAGTTCACGCAGCTGGAACGGCCGCTTGGCGACCCACGGTTCGATGATCGAGGTGAACACCGGCGCCAGCGCGATGCAGGTGGCGGCCACCGAGGCGTTGGCCAGCTTCACTGCGCCGTAGAACGTCAGCCAGTGCAGGGCGACCAGCGCGCCGATGCCGGCGTAGCCCGCCACCAGGCGCAGTGGCAGGGTGCGCAACCCGCGCCAGACCCGCGGCAGCAGCGCCAGCATCGCCGTCACCAGCAGCATGCGCCACCACACCAGCGGCAGCGCCGGCAGGGTGATCAACTTGCCGAGGATGGCGGTGACGCCCCACAACAGGACACAGAAATGGATCTGCCACAGCGCTTTGCGGGTGTCGGGTGTGCTCATCCGCCTATTGTGAGGCAAGGCGATGACCGCAGCGCTATCCGCGTGAGGAATTGCTGGCCCCATCTACCCGCCGCTGCAGGGCCATCGCCGCCGCCGGGTTGCGTGCCTTGCCCGCACCAATGCACAGCAGGTAGACCTCGCGCGGCTCTGACGGTGCCGGCCCGGCCAGGCAGGGCAGCTCGTCCACCGGTTCGCCGCGTGACCAATGGAGCGCGCGTTCGGCCCAGCGCTGCTGCACGGGTGCCGGCAGACCCTCGTTCAAGCGGGCCTGGCTGCGCTTGATCCTGGCGTAGACGAAGCCGGCACTGACATCGCCGTGTAATGGGGCCTCGTCGCTGTCCTCGATCACCAGCGCCACGCCGTGTCGACGGGCGGCAGCAACCAGTGCCGGGCCATGTGCCTCGGCATTGCGGACCTCCAGCGCATGCTGCAGCGTCACCCCTTCCAGTTGCTTCGGCAGCTGCGCCATCAGGGCACCCAATGCATCGGCATCGGCCGGATGGCGCGGATCGAACTGCCACAGCAACGGGCCGAGCCGGTCATCGAGTGCAATCGCCGCCTGCAGGAAGGGCGCGGCAGCTTCCACCATGCTGGACAGGTCGCGGCGCTGCACCAGATAGCGTGGTGCCTTCATCGAAAACCGGAAACCGTCGGGTGTCTGTGCGGCCCACTGCGCGCACTGCGCCGCGGTGGGCGTGCGGTAGAAGGTGCCGTTGATTTCGATGCAGCGCAGGGAGCGGCTGGCGTGGGCCAGTTCTTCACGCTGGGGCAGGCCCACGGGGTAGAAAACGCCGCCGCGCCATTCGGGAAACACCCAGCCACCAATGCCGCAGCGGATCTCCGCCTGCCGGGCGGTCGCGGTCACTGGCCGTGGTCCGCGCGCCACGGGTCGTAGCTGCCGAACCACCACAGATAGCCTTCCGGATCGGCGCAGGCGTAGCCGCGTCCGCCATAGTCCTGGTCGGCGATGTCGATGACGATGCGGGCGCCGGCGGCCTTGGCTCGCGCGTAGTGTGCGTCGGCGTCGGTGACGATCACACAGGCGCTCTGGGTCTGGCGGCCGCCGACCTCATCGGGCATCGCCGCGTGTTCGCTCCATGCGCTCTGATTGCTTGCCGAGCCGAGCATGATCATGCCGGTGCCGAAGGTCAGCTGTGCATGGAATACCGTATCGCCATCGGCGTAGACCGCCTGGGCATGGAAGCCGAAGGCGCGCTGCAGCCAGTCGATGGCGGCCTGCGCGTCGCGATAGCGCAGGCACGGAATGATGGTGGAGCCGTTGCTCGGTTGGCCGTTCCCGCCCATGACACCCCTCCTATGGCACAGGGCAGGGTGCGCCGCAGACCGTTACCATCGCGCGAAACCCCGGTGACGGCCTGCACATGGCCGCCACCCCTGTTCGGAGATCGTGCTGGATGAAACCCTGGATTGGAGGAGCCGTGCTGCTGGCGTGCACGACCATGGCGAGTGCTGCCACCCCGGCGCAGCTGCAGGACCTGGATGCGACCGTCGAGCGCGTGCGCGCGCAGTTCGACGTGCCCGGCATTGCCGTGGCGGTGGTCAAGGATGGCGAGGTGGTGCTGGAACGCGGCTGGGGCGTGCGCGAGCAGGGCAAGCCGGAACCGGTGCAGGCCGATACGCTGTTCGCCATTGCTTCCAACACCAAGGCGTTCACCGCCACTTCGCTGAACCTGCTGGCCGAGGACGGCAAACTGAAGATGGACGACAAGGTGATCGACCACCTGCCGTCGTTCCGCATGTCCGATCCGTTCGTGACCGGGCAGATGACGATCCGCGACCTGCTGTCGCATCGCAGCGGGCTGAGCCTGGGCGCAGGTGACCTGCTGTTCTGGCCGACCACCTCCTACAGCAATGCCGAAGTGGTGCAGCGGCTGGGCAAGGTGCCGCTGAAGGGCGGTTTCCGCGAGAGCTATGCGTACGACAACATCCTGTACGCGGTTGCCCAGCAGGTGATCGAGCATGTCTCCGGCATGAGTTACCAGCAGTTCCTGCAGAGCCGCATCTTCGACAAGGTGGGCATGGCCGGCACACGCTACAACGCCGATCACCTGAAGCCGGGCGACAAGGCCGCGGTCGGCCACGCCAAGTACGATTTCAAGGACCTGCGCACCGTTGCACCGCTGACCTGGTCGAACAATGCCGGCGCCGGTGGCATCTATTCCAGTGCGCACGACATGGCGCGCTGGATGCAGGTGCAGCTGGCCGAAGGCAAGCTGGCCGATGGCACCGCGCTGTTCAGCGACAAGAGCCAGCAGCAGATGTGGCGGATGATCACGCCGCAGTCGATTCCGGCGCCGAGCGTGCCCGAGTTGGCACCGGCGCGGGCCAACTTTGCCGGCTACGGCGAAGGCTGGAGCCTGAGCGACTACCGCGGCCAGAAACTGGTCTGGCATACGGGTGGCTGGCCGGGCATGGTCTCGCGTTTGACCCTGGTGCCGGGCGAGAAGCTGGGCGTGGTGGTGCTGACCAACCAGGAAGTGGGCGCGGCGTTCAACGCGATCACCCTGAGCGTGCTTGATGCTTACCTGGGCGGTGAGAAGCACGACTGGGTGGACGCCTATGCCAAGGCTGTGGCCAAGGGCCAGGACAAGGCCGACGAGGCCTGGGCCAAGCACCAGAGCGCGCGCGACAAGGGCAGCAAGCCATCGCTGGCACTGGCAGGCTACACCGGCACGTTCCGCGACCGCTGGTATGGCGACATGCAGGTCAGTGCCGAGGGCAAGGCTCTGCGCCTGCGCTTCATGAAGACCGCGCAGCTGAGCGGGCGCCTGGAGCATTGGCAGCATGACACCTTCATCGTGCGCTGGGACGACCGTTCGCTCAACGCCGACGCGTTCGTGAACTTCAGCCTGGATCCGGACGGCAAGGTGCGCGAGGTGCGCATGCAGTCGATCTCCGACCTGACCGATTTCAGCTTCGATTTCCAGGACCTGCTGTTCACTCCGGTGAAATAACGCCGCCGGGCGTGGCCCGGCACTACCGGAACCGCGGTAATCATCGGCTGGCGTACACACGCGGCGTGGGATACTCCGCCGGCTATTGATGGCGAGGGAATGCGATGTTCCGTTGGTTTGAATCCCTGATTCCGGTGTTCCCGCCCGTTGACGGGCGCATGCCGCCGCGCAGGGTGCTGCCGTTCTACCTGCACTACCTGCGCCCGGTGTGGCCGGTGCTGCTGGCCACCCTGATCGCCGGCCTGCTGCTGGCGCTGGTGGAAGTGGCGATGTTCGATTACCTGGGCCGCATCGTCGACATGGTCGCCGAGCAGCCTGGGGCCGATTTCTTCAAGCGCCATGCCAATGAGCTGGGCTGGATGCTGTTCATCACGGTCATCGCGCGGCCGATCCTGGTCGGCCTGCACAACCTGCTGGTCAACCAGGCCATCGTGCCTGGCCTGAGCAACCGCTCGCGCTGGCTGATGCACAACTACGTGGTGCGGCAGAGCCTGAACTTCTTCCAGAACGACTTCGCCGGCAGCGTCGCCAACCGGGTCATGCAGACCGGTACGTCACTGCGCGAGTCGGCCGTGCAGATGGTCGATTCGCTCTGGTACATCGTGGTCTATACCGGCACCGCGCTGTACCTGTTCGCACAGGCCGACTGGCGGCTGATGGTGCCGTTGATCCTGTGGCTGCTGGCCTATGCAGTGATCCTGGCCTACTTCGTGCCGCGCGCGAAGGAACGCGCATGGATCGCCTCCGAAGCGCGTTCCAAGGCGATGGGCCGCATCGTTGATGGCTACACCAACATTCCCACGCTGAAGCTGTTCGCCCATGGCGGCCGCGAGCAGGCCTACGTGGCCGAGTCGATCCAGGAACTGGCGGTCAAGCACCGCGCGCAGACCCGGGTCACCACCGGCATGGACCTGACCATCGCCATCGTCAACGGTTTCCTGATTGCCGGTACCTGTGGCCTGGCGCTGTGGCTGTGGAATGGCGGCCACATCACCGTCGGTGCGATCACGCTGGCGACCGGCCTGGTGATCCGCATCCACAACATGTCCGGCTGGATCATGTGGACCATCAACGGCATCTTCGAGGACATCGGTACGGTGCAGGATGGCATCACCACCATCGCCCAGCCGTTGACCGTGCAGGACCGCGAGGACGCCACCCCGCTGCGGGTGACCCAGGGCGGCGTGCACTTCCAGGACATCCACTTCCATTACGGCAAGAAGGGCGGCGTGATCGCCGGCCTCGACCTGGTGGTGAAGCCGGGCGAGAAGATCGGCCTGGTCGGTCCCTCCGGTGCCGGCAAGTCGACCCTGGTCAACGTGCTGCTGCGCCTGTACGACCTGGAAAGCGGCCGCATCCTGATCGACGATCAGGACATTGCGTACGTTACACAGGAAAGCCTGCGCCAGCAGATCGGCGTGGTCACCCAGGACACCTCGTTGCTGCATCGCTCGATCCGCGACAACCTGCTGTATGGCCGCCCCGATGCCACTGACGAGCAGCTGCATGCCGCCGTGGCCAAGGCGCGCGCCGCAGCCTTCATCGATACGCTGGTGGACGGGCAGGGCCGGCGTGGCTACGACGCGCACGTGGGCGAGCGCGGCGTGAAGCTGTCCGGTGGCCAGCGCCAGCGCATCGCCATCGCCCGCGTGCTGCTGAAGGACGCGCCGATCCTGGTGCTGGATGAGGCGACCTCGGCACTGGATTCGGAAGTGGAAGCGGCGATCCAGGACAGCCTGGACCAGCTGATGGGCGGCAAGACGGTGATCGCGATCGCGCACCGGCTGTCGACCATCGCACGCATGGACCGGCTGGTGGTGATGGACCAGGGCCGCATTGTCGAGACCGGCACACATGCCGAGCTCATTGCGGCCGGTGGACTGTACGCGCGCTTGTGGGCGCGGCAGACCGGTGGTTTCGTGGCTGCAGACCAGTAGATCCACGCCATGCGTGGATGCATCCCTTGGGGTCGGAGGCCCGCATGATTCGTTCTCTACGCCCCCTGCTGCTGGCGCTGGCGCTGGCACTGGTCGCCACAGCCGCAGCCGCTGCATCGCCATCAATGGAAGGCGAAGCCCTCGAGCAGGTCATCCTTCTCAGCCGCCACAACCTGCGCGCACCGGTGGTGGCATCGGGCGCGTTGGCCAATGCGACTCCGGAGCGCTGGCCGAGCTGGGACGTAGGCGCCGGCGAACTGACCACCAAGGGCGGCGTGCTGGAGGTCTACATGGGCAGTTACATCGGCCAGTGGCTGCGCCACGCACAGCTGCTGCCGGTATCAGGCTGCCCGCAGCCGGCGGATTTCCACGCCCATGCCAACAGCCTGCAGCGCACCCAGGCCACCGCGCAGTTTTTCGTTGCCGGTGCGTTCCCGGGCTGCCACGTGACGGTGGAACAGCGCATGCCGCTGGGCACGATGGATCCCTTGTTCAATCCGGTGATCCACAACGTTGATGCGGCCTTCCGCGAACGCGCGTTGTCGGCGATGCAACAGGCGCAGGCCGCATCGGATCTGGCACCGGCGTTGGCGGCGGTGGAGGCGATCACCCGCTACCCGCAGTCGGCTGCGTGCGCAGGCCGCAGCGAATGCCACCTGACGCCGGCCGATTCCATTTTCAGCGCAGAGCCGGGCAAAGAACCGCGTACTTCCGGTTCGCTGGCCCTGGCAAGCGGGTTGGTCGATGCCTTGTTGATGGAGCACTACCAGGGAAGTGGCATCCCCCGCGAAGGCTGGGGCAGATTGAACACGGAGGCCCAATGGCAGGCGCTGGCGCAGGTCCGCAACCGCTACCAGGACATCCTGTTCGGAACGCCCGAGGTGGCGCGGGACGTGGCCGCGCCGCTGCTGGCAAGAGTGAATGCGCTGTTCGAGGACCCGGCATCGCCGAAGGTGAGCCTGCTGGTCGGCCACGATTCCAACATCAGTTCCGTGCTGGCGGCGCTGGGAATCACGGACTACACGTTGCCGGGGCAGTATGAGAAGAGACCGATTGGCGGCCTGCTGCAGTTTGAACGCTGGCGCGACCGCCAAAGCGGTGGCGAGCGTTTCCGCCTGGCCTACGTCTACCCGACCACCGCGCAACTGCGAGATGCGCTGCCGTTGAACGATGTACAGCCACCCGGTCGGGTGGAGCTCGCCCTCCCTGGCTGTGGGCAGAACGGATGCAGTGATGTGCAGTTCGAGCGCGTGCTGCATCGCGCGGTGAATTGAATGCCATCCACGCATGGCGTGGATCTACTGGCAGGCGGGTAGTAGATCCACGCCATGCGTGGATGGGTCCATTTCGGGACGCCGAACGGAAAACGGCCCGGGTTTCCCCGGGCCGTTTTGTTTTGCCTCACACCGGCGCGATCACTCGATCGGCTGGTCCAGCATCAGCTGGCGTGCGAAACGCACCGGCGGTGCGCCGTAGGACAGCATCTGGTCGTGATAGGCCTTCAGGTTGAACTTGTCGCCCAGCTTGTCCTGCATCGCCTTGCGGGTGTCGAAGTGTTCCTGCGCACCGACGAAGTAGGTCGGCAGCTGCGCCGAGGTCAGCTGCGCGCGCACCCACTTGCCCGAGGCTTCGCTTTCCTGCTGGAAGGCGTCATGGGTCATCAGGTGCATCGCCTTCTCGCGATCCCAGTTGTCCACGTGCACACCCTGGTCGAGGATCGCGTTGGAGATGGTGCGCAGGTAGAACTTCAGCTGCACCAGGTGGAACAGCGGGTCGTTGTTGAGGTAACCCTGCTCCTGCATCATGCGCTCGGTGTAGACCGCCCAGCCTTCGGCGAACAGGCCCGAACGCAGCACCGCACGCAGGGTCGACGGGAACTTGGCCGAGTGCCAGCCTTCCAGGTAGTGGCCCGGGGTGCCTTCGTGGATGCTCAGCAGGTGGATCATGCGCGAGTTGTACTCACGCAGGAACGAGTCGACCTGCTTCTCGTTCCAGTCGTCCGGAATCGGCGACACGGCGTAGAAGGTCTTCAGGTTCTTGTCCAGCGGACCCGGCGAATCGCAGTAGGCCACGGCCACGCCACGCTGGAATTCCGGCATCAGGATGATGTCCACCGGTGCATCGGGCAGGGTCACCAGGTCGTGCTCGCGCACGAACGCGGTGGACTGCTCCAGCGCGGCCTTGGCATCGTCGACCACCTTGTCGCGCGCCGGCTTGTCGGCGTAGGCCAGCTCCAGCGCGGCCTCGATCGCCTTCTGCTGCTGCTCGTCGGTCGGCTGTGCCGGCATCTCCGGTGCGCCCGGCTTGTCCTTCAGCACGGTCTGCGCGATGCCGTACATGTCTTCGCGCACGCGCTTGAGTTCGGCGCGTGCTCGCTCGCCGATCTCCTGGCGCGACAGCGACGAGTTCAGCGCGAAGTTCAGCTTCTGGTCGTACTTTTCCGCACCGATGCGGAAGTCGCCCTTGGCGTTCGGCACCAGGGTCTTGTCCAGCCAGGTCTGCTGCTCGTCCACGGCCTTCTTCAGGCCGTCGATGGCGGCCTGCAGGCGCTGCTGGTCGGCCTGCGGCAGTTCACCGATGTGCGGGGTGATGAAGGTATCGACGATGCTGAGGATGCCCTTGTTCTGCTTGGCCACTGTCTCGGCATGGATCTTCGGCACGCGCGCCGGATCCAGGTTCTCGCGGGCCTGGGCGAAGATCGCCGGCAGCTTTTCCATGCGTGCGGTGGCCGACTTCAGCCGCTCGGGCAGCGGCGCGAACTCGCGTGCCATCAGGCCGTAGATCGCGCTGCCAGCGATGCCGTTGTACAGCTGCGGGTCCCACTTGCCGGACTGCAGCACTTCGGCGTTCCAGATTTCCGACTGCAGCTGATTGCGCAGGATCGCCGCATCCACCTGGTTCTCGCGGCCCAGCTTGGCCACGTCGATCTTGTCCAGTTCGCCCAGAAGCGCCTTGTAGGCGGCCAGGGTCTTCTGCTGGCCGGCGGCACTGAGGTCATCCAGCTCGCTGTCGTAGCGGTGGTCACCGATCTGGGTGGCGCTGACCGGCGACAGCTGCATCCAGGTGTCCAAGGCGCGCTTGGAAAGATCGGCGAAGGCGGCATCCACCGCCGCGTCGCCGGCCTGCTGGCTGGCGGCCGGGGTGGAAGCGTTGGTCGGGGCGTCGGCCGGCTGGCAACCGGCCAGGGCGGCGACCAGGGCGAGGGCAAGAAGATGCGGGCGCATCGGCATTCCTGTGCAGGGTCAAACCCCGAGCATAGGGCCCCGGGGCTGCTTTGTCCCCGTGCCATAGGATTACCATGGACGCAGACAAGGACTCTCCAGCGGAGCGCAGGACATGGAATACCAGGGAAGCTGCCATTGCGGCAGGATCGCATTCACCGTGCAGGCCGAGGCACCGATCAGCGACGTCATCGACTGCAACTGCTCGATGTGCCGCCGCCGCGGCAGTCTGCTGTGGTTCGCCCCACGTGCGGCGTTCCAGCTGGATACCGATCCGGCGGACGTGGCGACTTATCACTTCAACAAGGCCCATATCGATCATCACCATTGCCGTGAGTGCGGCGTCGCGCCGTACAGCGAAGCGGTGGACCCGCGTACCGGTGCGCCAATGGTGGCAGTGAACGTTCGCTGCGTGCCGCAGGTAGACCTGGCCACGCTGGCGGTGATGTCCTACGACGGAGCGGCACTGTGACGCCGCTGCGCGCGTGGACGCGTGCGGTGGCGATGCCGGTGCTGCTGCTGGCGCTGGCGGCCTGTGCCAAGAACGGCGAGAGGGCACAGGAGGCGGGTGCCGCCGCTGCCGATGCCGCTATCACGTCCCCGGAAGGCGCATTCCTCGCCTACGAGCATGACGTGCAGGTGCAGCTGGAGGCGGCGCAGATCGCACCGCGCATCCAGCAGGTGGCGCAGGCCTGCCAGAGCTCGAAGTTCGGTGACTGCGCGGTGCTGCAGGTCGACCAGCGCAGTGGCGAGCAGCCCAGCGGTGAGGTCAAGGTACGCATCGCGCCGAAGGGCACCGAGCCGCTGATCGCGATGGCCGGTGAAGGCGGCACGCTGCAGTCGCGCAATACGCGCGCCGAGGACCTTGCACGGGAGGTGGCCGATACGGCACTGACCAAGGCGCGGCTGGAGAAGGAACACGCGCGGCTGTTGTCCTACCAGGACCGCAAGGACCTGAAGATCGAAGATCTGATGACGATCACCACGCGTCTGTCGGAGATCGAAGCCGGTGTCGAGCAGGCCAACAAGGATGCCGCGCAACAGCGCCGGCGCATTGATACCCAGCTGGTGACGATCCACTTCGATACGACGTCCGGCCAGCGCAGCCGCAGCGAGATCGGTGAGGCGCTGAGCGAGTCGGGCAGCATCCTCAGCACCAGTATTGCGTTCCTGATCCGCGCCGCGGCCGCGCTGCTGCCGGTGGCAGTGCTGGCCCTGATCGCAGCCTGGGGTGTGCGGGCCTGGTGGCGCCGCCGCCGTCGCAAGCTACCGCCCAACCTCTGAGGTGAACACTGATGCCGGTAGCCTGCCGGCATCAGCCCTCGTCGGTCTCGTACTCGACGAACACATCCAGCTCCAGCGCCAGTTCCTGCACCGCATCGCGCACCTTCTGCGCGGTGCTTTCATTGCCGACTTCCACTTCCAGCTCGTGGATGCCCGGGCCGATGTCATCGGACAGCCCGGCCGAACTGGAATCGTCGTCGTCCATGTGCGGCATCAGGTCGTCGGTTTCCTCGACATGCTCGATGCCGTCCAGGCCGAGCAGCAGGTCGCTGATGGCGCGGGCGTCGTCTTCGGTTCCGGTGATGCGCAGTCGCAGCATGGCCATGGCGTAGTCACGTTGTGGGGTTGCCAGCAGCCTAGCCAGCGTGAAGCAAAGAACGGGTGAGGGCGCAGTCAGGCGCGTGTGGCCGGGCGCCCGAGCAGGCTTTCCGGCAATGCGGGAATCGGCGTGCGTTCGTCCTGCGCCTGCTCCAGCAACCAGTCGATGAACAGGCGCGCGGCGTGGCTCGGCGGTTGCCCTTCTGCATGCACCACGTGATACGCGTAGCGCGCTTTCAGCGCCGGGCCGGGCAGGCGCACCACCTCGTAGCGCTGCAGGTAGGGCTGCGCGATGTGGGTGCGTGCCAGCACCGCGCCCATGCCGTACACCGCGGCACGCATCGCATCGGTACTGTCGGCGAAGGTATGCATCGGCGGCAGCGGCGACGGTGGACGCACGCCTGCGTGGCGGAACCAGTCGCGCCAGCCCTGCGGCGAAAGATCGGTCAGCAGCGGCAACCCGGCGATGCGCGCCGGATCGACCAGCGTTTCCACCCCGGCCAGCGCCGGTGAGGCCACCGGGAACAGGTAGTCATCCATCAGGTGCTGCGTACGCAGGCCCGGCCACTGGCCCAGGCCATAGCGGATGCCCACTTCCGGCCCGTTATCGTCGTAGCGATCCAGCCCGCTGCCCGTATGCAGCTCGATGCGGATGTGCGGGTAGGCCTGGGTGAAGCGTGGCAGTCGCGGCAGCAGCCAGCAGTAGGAAAGCGAGCGCAGCGTGGTGATCCGCAGCGGCACGCTGTCGGCATCCGGCTGCAGGTGATGGGCGACCGCTGCGACATCGGAGAAGGCGGCGCTGGCGGCGTCGGCCAGCTGCCGGCCCTCGGCAGTCAGGCGCACGCCGCGGGCGTGGCGCAGGAACAGCCGGGTTTCCAGCACCTCCTCCAGCCGGCGCACATGGTGGCTGACCGCGCTGGCAGTCAGGTGCAGCTCCTGGGCGGCCTGGGCGAAGTTCTGGTGGCGCGCTGCAACCGCGAACACGGCCAGTGCGGGGAGCAGGGAAGGGCGTAGCTGCATGTCCAGCCTCAAACCATATTTGTGGCTGGCAGCGATACTACGCGCTTGTGCGGCAGGCGTCTGCGCCCGATCCTGTCTGCCTTGGCGAGGAACAGGCGATGGACGGAGGCAGGGCATGAATGCGGTACCACAGGCGGCCGAGCGCGACTGGCGCACGCCGCTGGAACTGACCCTGCTGGGCGCCATCTGGGGCTGCTCGTTCCTGTTCATGCGGGTGGCAGTGCCTTCGTTCGGTCCGTTCGCGCTGGTCGAGGTGCGACTGGTGCTGGGCGCGCTGGTGCTGCTGCCGTTCCTGTGGCACGCGCGGGCGCAGTTCCCGCCGCGGCGCTGGCTGTGGCTGGCACCGATCGGCCTGATCAACTCGGCGCTGCCGTTCGTGCTGTTCGCCTATGCCGCCGAACGGGCGCCGGCCGCGATCGGCGCGATCTGCAATGCGATGACCGTGCTGTTCGCCGCGCTGATCGCCTTCCTGTTCTTCGGTGAAAAGATCGGCATGCGCCGCGCTGGCGCGTTGCTGGTGGGCTTTGCCGGCGTGGTGGTGCTGGCCACGGCCAAGGTGTCCGGCCTGAGCATCGGCACCGCGGTGATCGCCGGCGCTGCGGCGTCGCTGCTGTATGGCCTCGGCGTAAACCTGGTGAAGCGGCACATGTCCGGCCTGCCGTCGGCGGCGGCTGCGGCGGCCACGCTGTCGTGTGCCTCGCTGTGGATGCTGCCGATGGCGGTCAGCCACTGGCCGCAGGCGGCGATTCCGCTGAAGGCCTGGGGCGCGGCGATCGCCTTGGGCGTAGCCTGCACCGGGCTGGCGTTCCTGATGTTCTATCGCCTGATCGGGCGTATCGGACCGTCGCGCGCGTCGACGGTGACTTACCTGATTCCGCTGTTCGGCGCGGCGTTTGCATGGTTGTTCCTGGGGGAAGCGGTGACGGTGCAGATGTTGATTGCCGGTGTGTTGATCCTGGGTAGCGTGGCGGTGAGTCAGAAGGGCTGAGGCGTTTAGCGCGTGGCGCGTGCTGAAGGTGCTTCATTGTTCATGGGCGTTACTTTTCTTTGTACGCAAAGAAAAGTAACCAAAAGAAACGTTCCGCCGGCCGCGAGCCGATGCGCGTTGCGCATCGGTGCCCTGCGCTCCTCGGCCCGTCGAGGGACGGCGCGGGAACTCGCTGCGCTCAGACACCCGCGCCTCTTCGCCCTCGCCGGACCTGCGGTGCTCGGCTCGCTCAAGGCGGACCCAGATCAAAGGCCACAGCAGCACCCAGTAGATGCACGCCATGCGTGGATGCTTTTGCGGTTGATCTTGACCTTCCAGTCCGCCTTGAGCGAGCCGAGCATCGCAGGGGAATCAGGGGCGAAGAGGCGCCGATGTTTGAGCGCAGCGAGTTCGGCGCCGTCCCCTGCTTCACCGAGAAGCGCAGGGGACCGGCGTGCGAAGCACGGCGGCTCGCGACCTGGCGGCGCTTTTCTTTTGGTTACTTTTCTTTTCGCGCGAAAAGAAAAGTGACGCCCATGAACGATGAAGCACCTTCAGCACGCGCCACGTGCACAACCCGCGACGGCGTTACTTCACCGGCACCGGAATATTGCAGAGATCGATGTGCCCCGCCGGGCGCTTGTAGAAATCATCCACGCGATTGCGACGCGCCTCCACCGTATCGGCGAAGGCCTTTGAATCGGTGCGCAGCACCTGGATCGGCGTGCGCTCGGCCGCCGGCACGTCGCTGGCGCGGCGGATCGACATGATCGGCGTGCGCAGCTTCGGGTCGCTGTAGAAGCCCATCGGCGCCGGGCCGCGCGGGATCGCGCTGAGCAGTTCCATGCCCTTCAGCACGCGACCGACCAGGGTGATGTTGCGATCCAGCTGGCGCGGCGACTGCCCGGTCACCACATAGAGTTCGGCGCCGATGCTGCTGTCTTCCTCGTTGCTGCGGCCCGCGCCCAGCATGCCGTAGCAGTGCGCCAGCCAGGCCTTGCCGGCCTGTGGGTCCTGGCCGACCGGGAAGCCGTCGATGAAACCGGTCTGCGCGGCCCAGCCATCGCGATCTGGCAGCACGCTGACCTTCAGGCCAGCGCTGGCGCGATCGAATTCGGCCGGCAGCTTGCGCGCGGCACTGCCGAACGGCTTGGCCTTGGCCGCGTCATCGGCGTCGGCATCGCCGAATTGCACCACGAAGTTGTCCTGCGAGCGGTAGATGCTGGTGCCGTCCCAGAAGTGCTCGTGGGCGAAGGTCTGGATGTTGGCGACATGGCGCGGAGCGAACTGCGGCGCCAGCTCGATGATCACCCGCCCGGCCGGCAGGTCCATGTACAGCAGGTTGGCCGGGTCCGGCGTGCGCCAGTCGCTGGCCGCCGAGGCGTCCAAGATCTGCTGCGGGCTGCGGTACGGCGTGGCCGCGCTGGCCAGGGCGGGCAGCAGGCAGGACAGGGCGAGGGCGGTCAGGGCAAGGCGACGACGGTGCGGCATGGGAACCCCGGAACATGAACGAGGCTTCGATTCTGCGTGACCAGGGACTACATCGCCAAGCGGTATATAGGGCAATCCCGTCAGCCTGCGCACCGCAGTTCGTGGAGCGCCATGGTGGCATTGACATTCGCAGGGTCTAGATGTCTGCTAGAGAATATTTGGAAAGTGATTATGAAGAATAAAGAGCAGTTAAGGTTGCTGGTTGATGCAGTGACGTCCTCTGAGGACTATGAGGGTAATTATGGATGCCGCGCAACGGGCACGGACGCGACGTTATCCAGTGTTGATGAGTCACATCGTCAACAGGTTCCAGGTGACTATCTGGAATTTATCGCCGAATTTGGTTTCGGAGAATTGGATGCGGCATTTCACCTTGATGATGGTCCAGAGAGGTATTCGACTATTTGCGGTCGGGAAGTTGAAGGTTATGAGGGTATTTACGTATTCGGTGGAAATTCTGGCGATGTGCTGTACGCTTTCGATGCGGAAAATAATTGGCAAGTCGTAGAGGTTAGTTCCGAATCGGACGGTGTCGACGTGTTGGCATCGAGCTTTTCTGATTTCATCCTGGAGCAGCTGAAATACATCAAGTCGTTAGTTGAGCGGCGTGCGGCAGGCTGATTGCCTGGGGTCATCTGAACAGTCATCCCAATATTGCCGGTCGCTGGCCGCCGACGCATCGAGGATCTGCTGCGGGCTGCGGTACGGCGTGGCCGCGCTGGCCAGGGCGGGCAGCAGGCAGGACAGGGCGAGGGCGGTCAGGGCAAGGCGACGACGGTGCGGCATGGGAACCCCGGAACATGAACGAGGCTTCGATTCTGCGCGACGAGATACCGTATCGCCAAGTGACATGCGGGGCATTCGCGTCAGCCTGCGCGCCGCCTCTTGGACGATCCAAACGGTCTGGCATCAACGCCTATCTTTCTTCTGCAATTAGACCGGAGTAATGGCCGAAGACAGGAACAGGTTCATAGTTGCCTGTCGGATCGTGTGTAGTTGAAGACTCTTCCAGATGATGAGGCGAGAAATTCTCCCTGGTTATCGTAAGCCGACCATCTTCATTGAAGAGGTGGCTGGTCCCTTCGGCAATGCTGTCACTCTTCTCATCGAACGTTCTATGTACCGCCATGCTCAGGAACAGATTTCCCGGTGCTACCTGCTGGAACTGATACGTCAGGCGCTCCCTTAGATGTTCATCCAGAAAGTCGACGCCAATCATGTCTTTGTCCAATAGCACATCGACAGTCGCTGATGGCGTGGTGGGGGAGCCAACGAGAACCGTATAGCGAGCCTGGCTCTCATGTCTCGATTTGGCTTCGGATTCACTGATTATGTTTCGGGCGGACTTCTTTGCGCCAAACCAGAAGTCGCAATAATAAAACTCAGTCATAAGTGGATATTCCCGGGATCGTCGTGCTCGCAAGAGCTGGATCAGCCGCTGCGCTGTTGGAATACGACGGTATGCCGCGGCTCGCAGAGGGACAAGCAAGCCAATGGGCCTGCCGGCCAGGTGGTCAGCCGACCCTCGCCAACCGGCAGAGTGACTAACGACACATTCGCTATACCGAACTTCGCACTACTGTGGACTTCAACGTAGTGGAGGGCCGGGCATGTCCGAAGACGACGTCCACCTGAAGAAGTTCCAGAAGGAGCTCAGTGCCGGAACGGTGTCGCTGGCCCTGCTGGCGGTGCTGGCCCGGGCCGGCGAGCCGCTGTACGGCTACCTGATCGCCAAGGAGCTGGAGCGTGTCGGCGAAGGCGTGCTGAGCGGCAAGCAGAGCGCGCTGTACCCGGTACTGCGCAACCTGGAAGGCGCCGGCCTGCTGGAAAGCCATGTGGAGCCGTCCAGCAGCGGGCCGCCGCGGCGCTACTACCACATCAATGAACGTGGCCGCGAGGTGCTGGCGCAATGGCGCCAGGCCTGGCAGGCCACCCGCGATTCCGTCGATTCCGTGTTGGAGGGGGTACCGCAATGAACGACCCGAGCCTGGCAGGCCGTGCCCTGCCGACCACCATCCCGCAGTACCTGGCGCAGCTGCGCGCGGCGCTGGACGGCGCCGATCCGGCGATGGTGCAGGACGCGCTGTACGACGCCGAGGAGTACCTGCGCTCGGAACTGGCGGCGCAGCCCGGCCGCAGCGAGGCCGAGGTGATCGCCGACGTCGCCGGCAGCTACGGTGCGCCGGACGAAGTGGCCGAGATCTACCGCGAGACCGAAGTGACGGTGAACCGCGCGCTGCGCACGCCACGTGCGGATACCGCGCCGGTGCTGCGTGCGGCGGCCGAAGCCAGTGGTGTCGAGCCCGCTGCGCCGCCACCGGCGCCGGTGCAGCGCTCGCTGCTGGCGCGCTTCTTCGGTGTGGTGACCGATCCGCATACCTATGGCGCGCTGTTCTACATGCTGCTGTCGCTGGCCACCGGCATCTTCTTCTTCACCTGGGTGGTGACGGGCCTGTCGCTGTCGCTGGGCCTGCTGATCCTGATCATCGGCATCCCGCTGACCGTGCTGTTCTTCGGTTCGGTGCGCGGGCTGGCGCTGCTGGAAGGGCGGTTGGTGGAAGCGCTGCTGGGCGAGCGCATGCCGCGCCGTCCGCGTTACACCGACCGCAGCCGCACATGGCTGCAGCGCATCGGGGACATGTTCACCGATGGCCGCACCTGGCTGACGCTGCTGTACTTCGTGCTGATGCTGCCGCTGGGCGTCATCTACTTCACCATCGCGGTGACGCTGCTGTCGCTGTCGCTGAGCCTGATCTGGGCGCCGGTCGCGGCGATCTTCAGTGGCGACATTCCGGGCGTGTACGTCGACGGCGTGAATGTACTGCCGATGGCGGCCTCGCCGCTGGTTGCGATCGCGGTTGCCGCGGCGGGCGCCCTGCTGCTGCTGCTGACGATGCACCTGGCACGCGGCATCGGCAAGCTGCACGGGCTGATCGCCAAGAACCTGCTGGTGCGCTTGTAAGCAGGGGCCGACGCTCTGGTAGGTGCCAACCTTGGTTGGCACGATCCATCGGTGCAGGGGCGCTTGGTGGAATTCGCTTTGGTAGGTGCCAACCTTGGTTGGCACAATCCTTCAGATACCGGGATTCAGGGTAGAGCGCCAACCAAGGTTGGCATCTACCAAGGCGTACCGACCAAGGTCGGCACCCACCAGGGGCGGTTTACCCCGCCTTCCGCCGCAACGGGGTGACGTTGCTCTTCTTCTTCGAGGCCTTCGCCGCCGGTGCTTCGGCGTGCGCGGCGAAGAAGTCGCGCACCTTCGGGTACACCACTTCGCGCCAGCGACGGCCGCTGAAGATGCCGTAGTGGCCGGCACCTTCGACGATGAAATGCTCACGGCGGTCAGCGTCGATGCCGGTGCACAGCGCCTGCGCCGCTTCGGTCTGGCCGAGGCCGGCGATGTCGTCCAGCTCGCCTTCGATGCTCAGCAGCGCGGTATCGCGGATCGCCGACGGATCGACCTTCTCACCCTTGACCACCCACTCGCCGCGCGGCAGCAGGAAGTCCTGGAACACCACGCGGATGGTATCGAGGTAGTACTTGGCCGGCATGTCCAGCACCGCGTTGTACTCGTCGTAGAAACGACGGTGCGCGTCGGCGTCTTCCAGGTCGCCCTTGACCAGGTCGGTGTAGAAATCCCAGTGCGAGCTGAAGTGGCGGCTGGGATTCATCGACAGGAAGCCGGCGTGCTGCAGGAAGCCCGGGTACACGCGACGGCCGGCGCCGGGATAGCTGGCCGGCACGGTGTGAATGACGTTGTTCTCGAACCACGACAGCGGGTTCTGCGTGGCCAGGTTGTTGACGGCGGTCGGGCTGCAGCGCGCATCGATCGGGCCGCCCATCATCACCAGCGTGCGCGGCGTCGGCTCGCCACGACTGGCCATCAGCGAAACCGCGGCCAGCACCGGTACGGTCGGCTGGCACACACTCACCACGTGCAGGCGCTCCACGCCGAGGTGGCGGATGAACTCCTGGATGTAGGCGATGTAGTCGTCGAGGCCGAACTCGCCTTCGCTGGCCGGCACCATGCGCGCGTCGACCCAGTCGGTCACATACACGCGGTGGTCGCGCAGCAGGGTGCGCACGGTGTCACGCAGCAGCGTGGCGTGGTGGCCGGACAGCGGCGCCACCACCAGCACGAACGGCTGATTGAGCATGGTGTGCAGCTGGTCGGCTTCATTGCTGTGGCGCTTGAAGCGCAGCAGCTTGCAGAACGGCTTGCTCACTTCCTCGTGCACGACGATCGGCACGCGCTCGCCTTCGACGTCGATTTCGTTGATGCCCCATTCGGGCTTCTCGTAATCCTTGCCGATGCGATGGAACAGCTCATTGACGGCCGCCAGTCGATCGGCACCGGGCATCTGCGACCACCAGTGACCCGGGGTGGCGAAGAACTTTGCGTTGGCCTGGGCCTGGTGCACCCAGGGGGCGAGCAGGTTGCGGGTCAGTTCGTGCAGTTGATAGAGCATGCCGACCGAATATGTATGGTCATATGTTGCCCCGCAGCATATCCCATCCGGGTGTCCCGCAGGTTAAGTTGGCTGAAAATAATGAATCCGGATTCACATCCGCTCCAGCGCGGCCGTATCGCCTGCCAGAGCGGGGCCGAGCCAGCAATGCGACCCTACCGGCTGCAGGCCATGCCGGGCCAGTTCACGCCGGTACCAGCGCGCCGGGCGGGCCTGGAAGCCATCGTGGTCGCCTTCGAACGCGTCCTCGGCGGCGAAGGTCTCCAGGAAGGCCACGCCCGCGGTCAGTTCAGCCACGCCGGCCAGGCCTGCGCGCAGTTCGCGATTGGGTACGTAGTGCATCACATCCGAGCAGATCAGCAGGTCGACCGGGGCACAGGGCCGCAGCCAGGCGAAATCACCGAAGCTGGCCATGTGCAGGTTGCGGGTACGTCCGTAACGGCGCACAGCGTACTCGCTGCTGTCGAAGCCGAGGTATTGGACCTTCGGACGCAGCTTCAGCAGCGGCGCACGCCAGGCGCCTTCGCCGCAGCCGATATCGAGCACGCTGCGCACCGGCCGTTCCAGGTAGTACTCGGCGCTGGCCACGGCCAAGGCAACCTTGCGCGCCAGCCGAGCGCTGCCGCCGATGTCGGCGCTGCGGTACCAGCGTTGGAAGTAGGCGGCGTCGTAGGTCTTGTCCATAGGGCGGTCGCAGTGGTGAAAACGGCGCTTATCGTACGGCGTTGCGGCGTGCCATGCGTCGATGTGTCGCGGCGCTGACGCGTGGGGTGGCCCGGCCACGGCATGCGAGAATGGCCGCCAACCTACGCCAGCCGCCGGAGCGAGCGCATGCAGAGCTACTACTGGGTCAAGACCTTCCACATCGTGTTCGTGGTTGCGTGGATGGCGACGGTGTTCTATCTCCCGCGCATCCTGGTGAACCTGGCCGAGACCGCAGGCCAACCGGCGGTGAGCGAGCGCCTGCAGCTGATGGGCCTGCGCCTGTACCGCTTCGGCCACTCGATGTTCGGGTTGGCATTCCTGCTGGGTCTGGTGCTGTGGCTGGGCTACAAGGTCATCCCGGATTTCCCGACCATGGTCGCCGCGGGCGGTGCCGGTTGGTTGCACGCCAAGCTGGGCCTGGTGGTCGTGCTGCTGGCGTATTTCATCTGGATCGGGCGGCTGCTGAAGGGCGTGGCCAAGGGCAGGGCGCTGCCGTCGTCGCGCGCGCTGCGCTGGATCAACGAGATCCCGCTGCTGGCCTTCATTCCGATCGTGTGGCTGGTGCTGGCCAAGCCGTTCTGAGATCCCGGGCGTTCGAACATGTCACTTTCTTGCTCGTGCAAGAAAGTAACCAAAGAACACGCCGCCGAACGCGAGCCGGCGCTGCGCACCGGTTCCCTGTGCTTCTCGGTGAATCAGGGGACGGCGCCGAACTCGCTGCGCTCAGACACCGGCGCCTCTTCGCCCCTGATTCCCCTGCGATGCTCGGCTCGCTCATGGCGGGCCCGAACGTCAACGGCCGCAGCTGCACCCAGTGAATTCACGCTATGCGTAGATGCCGTGCGAGGTACAGACAAAAAAAGCCGGGCATCTGCCCAGCTCTTTTTTTGTCCGACGTCAGGTAGCGATCAGGCCGCTTCGTACGTGCCGTAGCTGCGCAGGCGGGTGTAGCGCTGTTCCAGCAGCTGCTCGGTGGACAGCTTTTCCAGCGCATCCAACTCGTTCAGCAGCACCGCCTTCAGGCGCTTGGCCATCTGCGTCGGGTTGCGGTGGGCGCCACCGGTCGGCTCGCGCACCACCTTGTCGACCAGGCCCAGGCTCTTCAGGCGCGGGGCGGTCAGGCCCAGCTGTTCGGCGGCATCCTTGGCCTTGCCGGCGTCCTTCCACAGGATCGAGGCGCAGCCTTCCGGGGTGATGGTCGAGTACACCGAGTACTCCAGCATCACGGTGCGGTCGCCCACGCCCAGCGCCAGCGCGCCGCCGGAGCCGCCTTCGCCGATCACGGTGCAGATGATCGGCACCTTCAGTTCGGCCATCTCGATCAGGTTGCGCGCGATCGCTTCGGACTGGCCGCGCGATTCGGCGTCGATGCCCGGCCAGGCGCCGGCGGTGTCGATCAGGGTCAGTACCGGCAGGCCGAAGCGCTCGGCCATCTTCATCAGGCGCAGCGCCTTGCGGTAGCCCTCCGGCTTGGGCATGCCGAAGTTGCGCTTGATCTTTTCCTTGGTGTCACGGCCCTTCTGGTGGCCGATCACCATCACCGCACGGCCGTTGATGCGGGCCAAGCCGCCCATGATGGCCTTGTCGTCGGCGAAGGCACGGTCGCCGGCCAGCTCCTGGAACTCATCGAACATGACGCGGAGGTAGTCGGCGGTGTAGGGGCGCGACGGATGACGGGCCAGCTGCAGCACCTGCCACGAGGTCAGGTTGCGGAAGATCTGCGCGGTGCGCATGCGCAGCTTGTCCTGCAGCGCGTGCACTTCCGCCTCGACATTGACCGCCGGCCCGGCACTGGCGTTGCGCAGTTCCTGGATCTTGGCTTCCAGGTCGGCGATGGGTTGCTCGAAGTCGAGGTAGTTCGGATTCATCGGAAGCCGTCGTGTAAAGAAGTGGGGAATTCTAGCCGAATGCGTGCAAAGCACCCGTACGCCTTCGTCTGGAAGGCGACGGTAGCGCAGCCGGGCAGGGCGCGCCAGTCAGCTCAGGGCACCACCAGGGCACTGCGGCCCATCAGCTGGCTGCGCTGGGAAACGAAGTCGTTGTAGGCCTCGTTGGCCTCACGGCCCAGCCCGCTGCCCAGCGTGGCGGTGGCCGAGGTGAAGGCCATCTGCGCGGCGAAGTCCTGCTTGCGCAGGGCCTTCTGTTCATCGGCGGTGGTAGCCTTCAGCCAGCGCGCATACACTTCACGCAGCGGCGCGGCATGCGCCTCGAAGGCCGGCACCAGCGCCGGCAGGCTGGCCGGGGCCGGTTCCAGGCTGAACGCCGGGGCCACGTAGCCGGCCGGCTGCTCGCGCTTGAACGCACCGGGCTCGCCCATGCCTTCTTCCACGTAAGCGATGAAGTCCGGCGCGGTGAACACCTTGGCCACGATCTGGCCACCGCTGGCGTCGACGTGGGCCACCACCTTTTCCTTCGGGAAGGGCTCGCGCACGCCGTAGGTCCAGGTCTTGTCGATGAACAGGTCGTGGCGCTTCTCGAACGGGCCTTCGAAGTCGACGCCGCCCAGCTCGATGCCGGCCTTGCCGGTGCCGAAGTTCTTCAGCTTGCTCTCGTCGGTGACGTAGATCTCGCGGGCGATCACGTACTCGCTCAGGGTCGGGTTGATCAGGCCACCACGACCGTCGACGTAGACGATGAAGCGCACGTCGCCGAGCTTTTCGGTGTGCAGGCGGTGCTCGCCGACGGCCAGCGAAATCGGGCGCGAGCCCTGTGCGGCCACCGGCAGGTCCTTGCCATCGATGCTCAGTGCCAGCGGCGTGTCGGTCGGGTTGTCGATCTGGAACTCGACCTTCGAGGGCGAACAGGCGGCCAGGGCCAGCGCGGCGGCGAACGGGAACAGCAGGGTCTTCATCGGCAATCGTCCTTGATACATGGAACGGGAAAGCAGGGGGTTCAGCAAAACCAGGGAGCCAGCTTCAGCTGGCCCACGGCGGGCTGTAGCGCACCTTCAGCGCGCGCACGGCCGGATCAGCGCGCAGCGCCTCCATCAGCTTGGAATCGATGCGTACCGCGCTTTGCCCGGACACATCGAGCATGCCGGCGACACCGCCGTGCGGACCCTTCAGCAGCAGGTCCAGGCGCAGCGGCGTGCGGCCAGGGCGATGGCGGTCGAGCAGCGCATCAATGCGTTCCCAGACCGGGCGCTGCTGGCGCAGGTCCAGGCGCAGCGACAGCCGCGTGGCGTAGTTGGCGCAGACTTCGTCGAAGTCCCAGCACTGGCGGATGCGCAGCGCAAAGCCGCCGTTGAATTCGTCCTCGCGCAGGCCACCCTTGACCACCAGGATGCGGTCCTTGGTCATCAGGTGGCCGAACTCGGCCATCGCGTCGGAGAATGCGCTGCACTCGACGCGGCCGCGGCCATCCTCAAGCTGGATGAAGATCTGGCTCTCGCCCTTGCGGCGCACGCCGACCACCTGGCCGGCCAGCACGGTCTGCACTTCCGGGCGCCAGCGCTTCTCGCCGCCACCACCGCCGCCACTGTTGGCGCTCCAGATCTTCTCCACCGAGCCCAGGTCGTTGCCGACCAGGTCGCGTACATCATCGCGCCAGGGATCGAACGGGTGGCCGCTGAGATAGAAGCCCAGCGTGTCGCGCTCGCCGTTCAGGCGCTGCAGCAGCGGCCATTCTTCGGCTTCGGGCAGGTCCAGCTGGATCGTGGTCGCGCTCGGGTCGGGGCCGCCGAACAGCGAGTTCTGCCCGGACGCACGTTCGCGCGCCATCTGGTCGGTGGCCTTGATCACTTCCGGCAGCTGCAGCATCAGCGAGGCGCGGTTACGACCGAGCTCGTCCAGCGCACCGCAGTTGATCATCGCTTCCAGCGTGCGGCGGTTGAGCTTGGCCGAACCGACGCGGGTGCAGAAGTCGAGCAGGTCCTTGTAGTCGCCGCCCTTCAGGCGTTCGTCCACCACCGCTTCGCAGGCACCCTGGCCAACGCCCTTGATCGCGCCCAGGCCGTACTGGATGGTGTCCGGCGTCACTGCTTCGAACATGAAGGCCGACTGATTCACCTTTGGCGGCAGCACGGTCAGGCCGAGGTTGCGCACTTCGTCGAGGAAGCCGACCACCTTGTCGGTGTTGTCCAGGTCGGACGACAGCGTGGCCGCCATGAACTCGGCCGGGTAGTGGCGCTTCAGCCACGCGGTCTGGTAACTGACCAGCGCGTAGGCAGCGGCGTGCGACTTGTTGAAGCCGTAGCCGGCGAACTTCTCCATCAGGTCGAAGATCGCATCGGCCTTGGCTTCGTCCACGCCATCCTTGGCCGCGCCTTCGCGGAAGATCTCGCGGTGCTTGGCCATTTCCGCCGGCACCTTCTTGCCCATCGCACGGCGCAGCAGGTCGGCGCCGCCCAGCGAGTAGCCGCCGACGATCTGCGCCATCTGCATCACCTGCTCCTGGTACACCATGATGCCGTAGGTGTCCTTCAGGATGGCTTCGGTACGCGGATCGGGATAGATGATTTCTTCCTGGCCGTGCTTGCGCGCGTTGAACGACGGAATCAGGTCCATCGGGCCGGGACGGTACAGCGACACCAGCGCGATCAGGTCTTCGAAACGGTCGGGGCGCGCATCCTTCAGCAGGCGGCGCATGCCCGAGGATTCGAACTGGAACACCGCGCCGGTATTGCCGTTGGCGAAGATGTCCTTGTAGGTGGGCGTGTCGTCCAGCGGGATCGCGGCGATGTCCACCGGCGGGATGCCGGCGCGCTCATGGCGCTTGTTGATCGCCTTCACCGCCCAGTCGATGATGGTCAGCGTGCGCAGGCCAAGGAAGTCGAACTTCACCAGGCCCACTTCTTCCACGTCGTTCTTGTCGAACTGGGTAACCGGGTTCTTGCCGAGGCCGTTCTCGTCGTGTTCGGCGTACAGCGGGCAGAACTCGCTCAGCGGCTCGGGCCCGATCACCACACCACCGGCGTGCTTGCCGGCGTTGCGGGTCAGGTCTTCCAGCTGCAGCGCCAGGTCGATCAGGTCGCGGACATCGTCCTCGGTCTCGTAGCGCTGGATCAGTTCGGCCGACGCCATCTCAGAGCTCGGGCCTTCCTTGCCCTTGCCCAGCGCATCCTTCAGGTGGATGCCGAGGATGTTCGGGATCAGCTTGGAGACACCGTCGACCAGACCGTACGGGAAGCCCAGCACGCGGCCGGAGTCGCGCACCACCGCCTTGGCGGCCATGGTGCCGTAGGTGATGATCTGGCTGACGCGCTCGCGCCCGTATTTGCGCGCGACGTAGTCGATCACCTCGTCGCGGCGGTCCATGCAGAAGTCGATGTCGAAGTCGGGCATCGACACGCGTTCCGGATTGAGGAAGCGCTCGAACAGCAGGTTGTAGGGCAGCGGGTCCAGATCGGTGATCTTCAGCGCCCACGCCACCAGCGAACCGGCACCCGAACCACGGCCGGGACCGATCGGGATGCCCTGGTTCTTGCCCCACTGGATGAAGTCGGCCACGATCAGGAAGTAGCCCGGGAAGCCCATCTTGATGATGGTGTTGAGCTCGAACTCCAGGCGCTCGAAATACTCTTCGCGGGTCTTGCCCGGCGCCAGTGGATTCTTCTCCAGGCGCTCTTCCAGGCCATCGCGCGACATCTTCTGGATCCAGGTGTCCAGGGTTTCGTCGTCGGGCACCGGGTAGTTGGGCAGGAAGTAGGTGCCCAGCCGCATCTCGATGTTGCAGCGCTCCGCCAGCGCCAGCGTGTTGTCGATCGCATCGGGGATGTCGGCGAACAGCGCACACATCTCCTCGGCCGACTTCAGGTACTGCTGGTCGCTGTACTCGCGCGGACGCTTGGGATCGTCCAGCACGCGGCCGGTGGAAATGCACACGCGCGCTTCGTGCGCGCTGAAGTCCGACGGCGACAGGAAGCGCACGTCATTGCTGGCCACCACCGGCAGGCCACGCTGGCCGGCGGCCATCAGCGCGAACTGATTGAAGGTTTCCTCGCCCTCGCGGCCGGTGCGGGTCAGCTCCAGGTGCAGGCCATCGCCGAACACGCGCTGCCAGTCGGCCAGCTGCTGCTCGGCCAGTTCATGCTTGCCGTCCAGTGCCAGGCGCCCGGCCAGGCTCTGCCGGCCGGCCAGCGCGAACAGGTTGGCATTG
The DNA here is from genome assembly GCF_036320005.1 of Stenotrophomonas sp. SMYL11. NCBI lineage: Bacteria > Pseudomonadati > Pseudomonadota > Gammaproteobacteria > Lysobacterales > Lysobacteraceae > Stenotrophomonas > Stenotrophomonas sp. SMYL11. Next base: position 218,845 of record NZ_JAWIRS010000002.1, on the reverse strand, counting down.
CCGGCCTTCAACCAGTCCGGGTGCACGGCCACGCCGCCTTCCGGACGATGACCTTCCATCCAGGCGCGGGTCAGCAGCCGCGACAGGCTCAGGTAGCCTTCGCGATCGCGGCACAGCAGGGTCATCCGCCACGGGTCCTGGCCTTCCTCGGCGATCAGTACGTCGGCGCCCGCGATCGGCTTGATGCCCACGCCTTCGGCGGCCTTGTAGAACTTGACCAGCGCGAACAGGTTGTTGAGGTCGGTCACCGCCAGCGCGGGCAGGCCGAGCTCGACCGAGCGCGACAGCAGGTTGGCCTGCTTGGCCTTCTTCGGGTCCGCCTGGTCCGGTTTGGCCGGCACGCGGATGGTCGAGTCCGCCAGCGAGAACTCGGTGTGGACGTGGAGATGTACGAAGCGGGAGTTGGACATGCCGGACCAGGTTGGAGCGCGCGGGCCCCGGGTGCTGACGGAAGATCGTCGCCGGGGTCGGGATGCGCTGGAGTGCCCGGTCAGGGTAGCGAGGGCAGGGGGAAGCGACAAGGACTTGACGGTACGCGAGATCGCATTCGCGCTATCGCTTCCCACGGTTCGCAGGCGAACCGCGGGCCCCGTCTCACCATGCTTCCAGACCCCCGTGCCGTTACGCATGCCATCCATGGCATGCGCCCTTCGGGCCGTTGCATGGCAACGTTGGGAATCGCTCCTGCGATTCCCAGGGGCGCGTCCCCCTGACTCAGGGGGACTTTTCCCCAGACGGGTTGCAGCGGGCGTTCACGCGCTTCAGGCAATCGCGATGTCGGCCGCGAGGGCCTGCGGCACTTCCAGGCACTCGCGCACCGGGGCGAAGCTGCGCCGGTGCTCCACGCAGGGGCCGTGCTCGCGCAGGGCGGCCAGGTGGGCCGGGGTGCCGTAGCCCTTGTGCTGCTCGAAGCCATACTGCGGATGGCGGGCATGCACCTCCTGCATGTAACGGTCGCGCGAGACCTTGGCCAAGATCGAGGCGGCCATGATCGCGCGGTCGATGCCATCGCCGCCGACCAGCGCCTGCGCCGGCAGTACCAGTCCCTTGGGCACCACGTTGCCGTCGATGCGCGCGAAGCCGGCCACGTGGGCGACCGCTGCGACCACGTCGCGCATGCCCTGCAGGGTGGCCTGGTAGATGTTCAGGCGGTCGATGGTGTCCACGTCCACCAGCACCACATGCCAGGCCAGGGCGCGCTCGATGATGCGGTCATGCAGCTGCTGGCGGCGCGCCGCGGTGAGCTGCTTGGAATCGTCCAGCCCGTTGATCCGCGGCCGTGCCGGGTCGAATACCACCGCCGCCACCGCGACCGGCCCGGCGAGCGGGCCACGACCCGCTTCGTCGACGCCGGCGACCAGGCGCTCCGGCTCCACCACCGCCGCGCCATCGAACAGGGTCAAGCTGGCCGCTGCGGCGTGGCGGCGGCTCATGCCTGGGCCTGGTCGCGCATCAGCAGCTCGCCGACGGCGTCGGCGGCACGTGCCGACGCATTGCGGCGCAGGCGCTCATGCAGGCGGGCATAGGTGTCCTGCAGGTCGGTCACCCGCTGCGGGTGGTCGAACCATTGCTGGATGGCCGCAGCCAGCTTGTCCGGCGTGCAGTCATGCTGCATCAGCTCCGGTGCCAGGTCCTGGCCGGCCAGGATGTTGGGCAGGGCGAAGCGGTCGACCTTGATCAGGCCCAATGCCTTGACCAGACGGTAGGTCAGCTCGTTGACACGGTAGCCGACCACCATCGGCCGCTTCACCAGCATCGCCTCCAGGGTCGCGGTACCGGACGCCAGCACCACTACGTCGGCCGCGATCATCGCGTTGCGAGCCTGGCCGTCCAGCACATGCGAGTACGCGACCGGCAGTGCCGAGCGCGACAGCTGCTCTTCGATCAGCCGCTTGCATGCGGGGTTGGCGGCAGGCACCACCACGTGCAGGCCGGGGATGCGCTCGGAGACCTGCCAGGCGGCTTCGAAGAACGGTTCACCGAGGCGCGAGATTTCGCCCAGGCGGCTGCCTGGCAACACCGCCAGCACCTTGGCCGATGTCGGCAGCCCAAGTGCGGCGCGCGCTTCCTCGCGGTTGCCCTGCAGGGGGATGTCATCGGCCATCGGGTGGCCAACGAAACGCGCGTCGATGCCGTGCCTGGCATAGATCGGCGGTTCCATCGGGAACAGGCACAGCACCAGGTCGGCGCTGCTGCCGATCTTTTCGGCGCGCTTCTCGCGCCAGGCCCAGACCGAGGGGCTCACGTAGTGCACGGTGCGCACGCCGCGCTGCTTCAGCCAGCGTTCGATGCCCAGGTTGAAGTCGGGCGCGTCGATGCCGATGAACACGTCCGGCTGCCATTCCAGCGCACGCTGGCGGAACGCGGAACGCAGCTTGAGCAGGCGTGGCAGGTGGCGTAGTACTTCGGTCAGGCCCATCACCGCCAGCTCGCTGGCATCGTGCCAGGTCAGGCAGCCGGCGCTACGCATGGCATCGCCACCGATGCCGGCGAATTCGGCATTCGGAAAGCGTGCCTTCAGTTCGCGCACCAGGCCCGCACCCAGCAGATCACCGGAGGCCTCACCGGCCACCAGCGCGATCCGCAACGGGCGCTCGCTGAGCACCCGCTGCGCGGGGACGCTGCCGGCCAGCGAGGCCAGCGGAATCACGGCGGCGCCGGCTGGCGCCTGGCCGGTCGTGCTGCTCATCGCAGCAAGGGCCTCTCGGCGTGCTCGATGAAGTCCAGCATGGCCTTCACGTCATCGCTGTCGCGCGCCTGTTCGGTCAGCTGCACCTTGGCTTCGGCCAGTGGCAGGCCCGCCACGTACAGCGTGCGGTAGGCACGCTTGATGGCGGAAATGCGCTCGGCGTCGAAGCCGCGGCGTTTCAGGCCTTCGCTGTTGATGCCGCGCGGGCGACCCAACGAATCGGTGCCGACCATGGTGAACGGCGGAACATCGCCATTGGTCAGCGCACCCATGCCGAGGAAGGCATGCGCGCCGATCCGGCAGAACTGGTGGGCCCCGGCGAAGCCGCTGATGATCACGTAGTCACCCACGGTCACGTGGCCGGCCAGAGTGGTGTTGTTGGAGAACACGCAGAAGTTGCCGACATGGCAGTCATGCGCCACGTGCGTGTAGGCCAGCATCCAGTTGTCGTCGCCGATGGTGGTGATGCCGCCGCCGCCGCCGGTGCCGCGGTTCAGCGTGACGAACTCGCGGAACACATTGCGGTCGCCGATCACCAGCTCGGTGCGCTCCCCTGCATACTTCTTGTCCTGCGGTTCGCCACCGACGGCTGCGTGGCCGATGAAGCGGTTGTCGCGGCCGATCTTCGTCGGGCCGTGGATGCTGCAGTGGGGGCCGATCACCGTGCCGGCACCGATTTCCACATCGGCACCGATCAGGGTGAACGCGCCCACCTGGACGTCATCGGCCAGGCGCGCGGCCGGGTCGATGACGGCGGTCGGGTGGATCCGCGGTGCGTTGTCAGTCATTCCTGCCTCCAGTGGATCAGCCCTTGGCGCCGGCGCACATGACTTCGGCCGAGGCAACGACTTCACCGTTGACCTTGGCTTCGCCGTAGTACCAGCCCATGTTGCGGATCAGGCGCTTCATCTGCACATCCAGCATCAGCACGTCGCCGGGAACGACCTGCTTGTTGAAGCGGGCGTTTTCCACCTTGACCATGTAGAACAGCTTGGACTGCGAGTCACGGCCGAGCGTGAGCTGGGTCATCACGCCACCGGCCTGCGCCAGCGCTTCGATGATCAGTACGCCGGGCATGATCGGGCGGCCCGGGAAGTGGCCCTGGAAGAACGGCTCGTTGATGCTGACGTTCTTCTGCGCAAGGATGCGCTTGGCTTCGATGTCGAGCTCAAGCACCCGGTCCACCAGCAGGAACGGGTAGCGGTGCGGGAGCAGTTCCTGGATCTGGCAGACGTCGATCGGAAGCTGCAGCGTGTCGTTCATTCTTTCTCCTTGCCAGCAGCCAGGACGCGGCGAGCCAATGCGTCCAGCTGCTTGAAGCGCGCGGCGTTCTTGCGCCACGTGCGGTTGTCGGTCAACGGGGTGCCGGACGAGTACTCGCCCGGCTCATGGATGGAATTGCGGACCACCGACTTGCCGGTGATCACGACCTTGTCGCAGATCTCAAGGTGGCCGACCACGCCGACGTGGCCGCCGAGCAGGCAGTAGCGGCCGATCTTGGCGCTGCCGGCGATGCCGGTGCAGCCGGCGATGGCCGAGTGCGCGCCGATCTGCACGTTGTGCGCGATCTGCACCAGGTTGTCCAGGCGCACGTCTTCGTCCAGCACGGTGTCTTCCAGCGCACCGCGGTCGACGCAGGTGTTGGCGCCGATCTCGCAGTCATCGCCGATGCGCACGCCGCCGAGCTGCGGCACCTTGATCCACTTGCCGGCGTCCATGGCCAGGCCGAAGCCATCGGCGCCGAGCACGGCACCGGGATGCACACGAACCCGCTTGCCGAGCTTGACCCGGGTGACCAGGGTGACCCGCGCGATCAGCTCGCAGCCGTTGTCCAGGCTGCAGTCTTCGCCGATCACGCTGCCGGTGCCGATGATGCAGTTTTCGCCGACCACGCTGCGTGCGCCGACGGAGACGAACGGGCCGATGTGCGCGCTGGCGGCGACCTGCGCGCTGGGATCGATGACGGCGCTGGGGTGGATGCCCGGCGGGCGCGTCGGCGCGATGTCGAACAGCGCGGCGATCTTGGCGAAGGTGGTGTACGGGTCCTTGGCCACGAGCGCGGCGCCGGGGGCGGCCTCGGCGTCGTCGGCACGCAGGACCACCAGCGAGGCCTGGCTGTCGGCCAGCTGGGCGCGGTAGCGGGGGTTGGCGAGGAAGGTCAGCTGGCCAGGACCGGCATGGGCGAGGGTGGCCACGCCATGGATGGCGGTGGCGGGGTCGCCATGGACCTGCAGGCCGAACTGCTCGGCGAGTTGCTGGGCGGTGTAGGTGGGAGTATTCACGGCGGGAGTTTAACGTGTGACGCCATTGCGGTCATGCGGGGTCAAAAGCGGCGCCTGCCTGATGTCCCGGGGTGATGGCGCAGGGGGCTGCCCAGGACACGCCGTAAACCCATCCCTGGGGGCTCGATGGCGCCATCCATGGCGCCAACGGTCCTGGTCAGCCCCCTGCGCCATCACCAGATGATTTCACGCGAGCGCGGGAAGTAACGGCGGGCGGCGAGCAAGCAAAACGAAAACGCCGGGCAGAGCCCGGCGCTTCGCACCCCGTCTGGTGGAGAGCCCCCCTTTGTTAAGGGGGGCGCGCCAGCGGCGCGGGGGATAGGAGGGATGCGCGTGCAGTTCTGATGAACCGCAGGGCGGTTCGTCAGAACTGCCCACCGAAGGTGAATTGCAGACGCTCGATCTTGTCGCCATCTTCCTTCTTGAGCGGGAAGGCATAGCTGATCGAGATCGGGCCGACCGGGGCGCGCCACAGCAGGGCCACACCGGTCGACACGCGCAGTTCGTTGGCCTTGAAGTTGTCCACGCCGGTATAGACGTTACCGAAGTCGACGAAGGCCGACACGCGTGCGGACGGGCTGTCGAACAGGCGCGGGAAGTAGGCTTCGACCGAACCGACGGTCTTCAGCGAACCACCCAGCGGCTGGCCTTCCGGATAACCGGCGGTGGCTTCACGCGGGCCGAGGGTGTTGTCCTCGAAACCGCGCACCGAGTTGGTACCACCGGCATAGAAGTTCTCGTAGAACGGCAGGCCTGATGCAGTAACCGAACGCAGGTTGCCGTCCTTGTCCGGCACCATCGCGGTCTTGTCGTTGCCATAGCTGTCGCCGTAGCCGATTTCGGCACGGGTGTTGATCACCAGCGACGGCATGATCGGCCAGTACTTGCTGATCTGGTAGTTCAGCTTGTAGTACTCGATGGTCGAGCCCGGCAGCGTGGTTTCCAGGCCAACGCGCTGGTAGGTGCCTCGGGTCGGCATGAAGTAATCGTTGCGCGAGTCGCGCGCCCAACCCAGCTCAGTGCGCCAGGCATGGAAAGTCTTGCTGCCCAGTACGTTGATGTAGTCGATGATCGACTGCGGCGTCGCGTTCTGGTAGGTGGTGATCTGGTTGCTGTCGATGCCGAACATCAGCGAGACGGTATCGGTCTCGGTGATCGGCACGCCGAACACCACCTGCGCCGAGCCATTGGTGCTGTTGTACTGCGCGGTGTTGAAGTCGGAGTAGTCCAGTTCGCGCCAGGACAGGTTGTAGCCCAGCGACACGCCGTCATCGGTGAAGTACGGGTTGGTGTAGCTGAAGCCATAGCGCTGCAGGTAGCTGCTGCGCGAGGCTTCGACCGACACGCGGTTGCCGCCGCCGAGGAAGTTGTTCTGCGACAGCTGCACCGAGGTGGTCATGCCGTAGGACTGCGAGTAGCCCAGGCCGAACACGAAGCTGCCGGACGTGGTTTCCTTGACGTTGTAGACGACGTCGACCTGGTCGTTGCTGCCGCTCACGGCCGGGGTTTCAACGTCCACCGACTCGAAGTAGCCCAGGCGCTGCAGGCGGATCTTGGAGCGGTCGATCGCGGCCTGCGAGTACCAGCTGTTCTCGAACTGGCGCATTTCGCGACGCATCACCTCGTCGGACGTACGCGTATTGCCACGGAACAGGATGCGACGCACCGACACGCGCGGGCCGGGCACGACCTGCATGTTGATCGCCACAGTCTGCTCGGGGCGGTTGGTGGTCGGGATCGGGTTCACCTTGGCGAACGCATAGCCGATGTTGGACAGCGAGTTGGTGATGGTGTCCGAGCTGAATTCCAGCAGCGCACGCGAGAACGTGTCGCCGGACTTCTGGATCACCATGCGCTCGACGTCCTCCTGCGGAAGGATCGTGTCGCCGCTGACCTTGATCTCGGAGATCTTGTACTGCGCACCTTCGGTCACGCCGGCGGTGAGGAACATGTCGCGCTTGTCGGGGCTGATCGACACCTGGGTCGAATCAATGCTGAAGTCGACATAGCCGCGGTCGAGGTACCAGGAATTGAGCTTTTCCAGGTCGCCGGACAACTTTTCCTTGGAGTACTGGTCGTCACGGCGGTACCACGACGCCCAGTTGTGCTCCTTGGACTCCCAGGTCTCCAGGATGTCCTTGCTCTCGAACTTCTCGGTGCCGACCAGGTTGACGTGACGGATCTTGGCCGCCTTGCCTTCCTTGATGGCGATCGCGATGTCCACGCGGTTGCGGTCCAGCGGGCTCACCGTCGGGGTGATCTCGACGTTGTACTTGCCGCGGTCGTTGTACTGGCGGCGCAGTTCCTGGGTCACGCGATCCAGGCTCAGGCGATCGAAGGTGCCGCCCTCGGTCAGGCCGATGTCGGACAGGCCCTTGAGCAGCTGCTCGGACTTGATGTCCTTGTTGCCGGTCACGGTCAGCTTGTTGATCGCCGGGCGTTCCTTGACGGTCACCACCAGGATGCTGCCCTGGCGGTCCAGCTGCACGTCTTCGAAGAAGCCGGTCTTGTACAGGGCGCGGATGGTCTCGCCGACCTTGTTGTCGGTGACCGTCTCGCCACGCTCCACCGGCAGGTAGGTGAATACCGTGCCCGAGCTGATGCGCTGCAAGCCATCCACGCGGATGTCGCTGACAGTGAAGGGCTCGGCTGCCTGGGCCAGGGCGGGAGCGCCGGTGACGGCGGCGAGGGCGAGGGCCAGCAGGCGGCGATTGGGGAGTCGCGTCATGTCACGTCCGGTAGGAAGGTCGATTTCATTGGTGCGGGATGCCGACGCTGTAGACGGCAACAACGTGGAAAAGTTCATCGCGGGACCAGGCCGAGGATGTCGTTGTAGAACGCCAACCCCATCAGCCCGGCCAGCAACGCCAGGCCGATGTACTGGCCGGCGGCGATGGCACGCTCGCTCAGCGGGCTGCCCTTGACCAACTCGATAAGGTAATACAGCAGGTGGCCGCCGTCCAAGATCGGGATCGGCAACAGGTTGATGATGCACAGGCTGAGTGACAGCAGGGCAAGGAACTGCAGGAACCAGTCCAGGCCGCGTTTGGCCGAGATGTTGGCCACGCGGGCGATGGTGACGGGCCCGGAAACGTTCTGCAGCGAGGCTTTGCCGGTGACGATGCGGCCCATCATGCCCAGCGAATCGGCCGCCAGGCGGCCGGTTTCGCGCACGGCCACGGTGACCGCGTCGAGCGGGCCATAGCGCAGCAGGGTGTCGTAGGGAGGGCTGAACGAGGTCGGGAACTGCACGCCGATCTGCCAGATCGGCTCGCCCTTTGAATCCTTGCCCTGGCGCGGGGTGACTTCCAGCGCCAGGCGCTCGCCGCCCCGCAGGACCTCGATCATGCCCGGGCCGCCGGCGCGGCCCAGCGTCTGGATCTCGCCGATGACCTGGTCGGCGCCGTCGATCCGCTGGCCGTCGATCGCCACTATCAGATCGCCCGGCTGCAGCTGCCCGGCCACCGCGGAGTCCGCGGTGAGCGACTCGACCAGCGCCGGTTGCAGCCACGACTGCCAGTACAGGCCAGCCAGGATCGGCACGCGCCGTTCATCGAAGCCGGGGGGCAGCTGCGACAGCGGCAGGGTGCGCACGCGCACCTGGTCGGCCGGGTCCAGCACTTCCAGCGTCACGTCGCGGCGGTCCATCGCAGCGGCGGTCAGCGCCATGCTGGCCTCGCCGAGGGTGACCACCGGGCGCTCGTCCACGCGCAGCACGCGGTCGCCGCTGGTCAGGCCGGCGCTGGCGGCGATGCCGCTGACACGGCCGATGGTCGGCGAATAATCCTGCTTGCCGATCACGAACATCGCCCACAGCAGGAGGATGCACAGCAGCAGGTTGGCGATCGGTCCGGCGGCGACGATGGCGATGCGCTGCCAGACGGTTTTGTGGTTGAAGGCCTGGCCGCGCTCGTGCGGGTGCACTTCGACTTCGCGCTCGTCCAGGAACTTTACATAGCCACCCAGCGGGATGGCGGCGATGGCGAACTCGGTGCCGTGCCTGTCCCGGCGCGACCACAGCGGCCGGCCGAAGCCGACCGAGAAGCGCAGGATCTTGACCCCGCACAGGCGCCCGACCCAGTAATGCCCGAACTCGTGGAACGTGACCAGCAGCCCGAGGCTGACAATCATCCACCAGACCGATCCGATGAAGTCAGTCATGCAGGCTCACAGTGGCGGGCAGGGGCGGCGTCGTCATGCTGGGCGAGGCGGTCGTTCAGGCGGCGTCGATGGCGTTCAGGGTCAGCTGGCGTGCCCGCTGGTCGGCGGACAACAGGACCTCCAGTGTATCGGCTGGCTGGGTCGGCAGTGTTGAAAGAGCGTTAGCAACCAGCTCCGGGATGGTCAGGAAACCGATCCGGCCCTGAAGAAACGCTGAAACCGCCTCTTCATTGGCAGCGTTCAGCACCGCCGGGGCGGTGCCGCCGGCCTGCATCGCCTGCCAGGCCAGGGCCAGGCAGGGGAAGGCGTCGGTGTCCGGGGCCTCGAAATCGAGCCGGCCCTGGGCCAGCAGATCCAGCCCGGACACGCCCGATTCGATGCGTTGTGGCCAGCCCAGGCCAACGGCCAGGGTGGTGCGCATGTCCGGCAGGCCCATCTGCGCCAGAGTCGAACCGTCCACGAACTCGACCAGTGAGTGGACCAGGCTCTGCGGGTGCACCAGCACTTCGATGCGCTCACCGGGGATGCCGAACAGGTGGTGGGCCTCGATCACTTCCAGGCCCTTGTTCATCAACGTCGCCGAATCGACCGAGATCTTCGGCCCCATCGACCACTTCGGGTGGGCAACGGCCTGGGCCGGGGTGACCTGGGCCAGTTCGGCGCGGCTGCGGCCACGGAACGGGCCGCCGGAGGCGGTCAGCAGGATGCGGCGCACGCCGGCGCCATCGACGCTGGCATCGCGCGAGCGCAGGCACTGGAAGATCGCGCTGTGTTCGCTGTCGATCGGGATGATCTCGGCGCCGGCGCGTTCAGCGGTGCGGGTCAGCAGCTCACCGGCCAGCACCAGCGATTCCTTGTTGGCCAGCAGGATGCGCTTGCCCGCGGCGGCGGCGGCCAGGGTGGAAGACAGTCCGGCCGCACCGACGATGGCGGCGACCACGGTGTCGCAGGCATCGCTGGCGGCCAGCTGGTCCAGCGCGGCATGACCGGCATGCGCCTCGGTGGCCAGTCCGGCATCGCGCAGGCCATCGCGCAGCTCAGCGAACAGCGATTCGTCGGCGATCACCGCGTGCGCGGGCCGGTGCTGGCGGCACAGTGCCAGCAACGCCTGCACCTGACGTCCGGCGGCCAGCACGGTGGCTTGGTAGCGCTGCGGGTGGCGGGCGATCACGTCCAGCGTGGAGGCACCGATCGAGCCGGTGGCGCCGAATACGGCGACCCGGCGCAGGTCTGCGACAGCATTCATGGTCAGAACCCGAAGATTTCCTTGCCGAGTGCGAACACCGGCACTGCAGCCAGGACGCCGTCGACACGGTCGAGTACGCCACCATGGCCCGGAATCAGGTGGCCCGAGTCCTTGGCGCCCGCGTGGCGCTTGATCAGGCTTTCGAACAGATCACCCAGCACCGAGGCGAACACGGCCACCACGGCGGTGACCAGCAGGCCCGGCAGGTGCGCGGTGTCGACCCCGGCCAGCAGGCCCAGGCCGACGGCCACGGCGACACCGGCCAGCAGGCCGCCGAACAGGCCTTCCCAGGTCTTGTTGGGGCTGATGCGCGGGGCCAGCTTGTGCTTGCCGAAGTGACGGCCGGCGAAATAGGCGCCCGAATCGGCCGCCCAGACCAGTGCCAGCGCAGCCAGCAGCCACAGGTGGCCCTGCTTGCCCGGCGGATCGCCGCCGGCGTGGATCAGCACCAGCGCGGCCCAGGCCGGAACGATGGCCAGCGTACCGGCCAGCATCTTCACGATGCGCGAGGGTGCCGACGGTTGCGCGCCGAAATTGAAGAAGCGCAGCCAGACCAGCGCCGCCAGCCACCAGGCAACACCGGCCAATGTGGTGATCTGGAACAGCACCAGCGTGCTGCCATCGGCCCACACCAGCAGCACCATCAGCAGCAGGTTCAGTACCAGCAGCACGGTGCGCGCCAGGGTGTCTTCGATGCCGGCCAGCTTCAGCCACTCCCACAGGCCGATCAGCAGCACCGCAGCGGCCGCCGCTGCCAGCCATTGGGTCGGCAGCAGCAGGATCGCGGCAATGGCGACCGGCGCCATGATCAGCGCGGCAAGGACTCGGGTCTTGGTCATGGGCTGGAAGTCTCGGTGGCCAGTGCGGCGATCTGGGCGCTGGTCAGGCCGAAACGACGCTCACGGCTGCCGTAGGCGTCCAGCGCCTGCTGCAGCAGGGCGGGATCGAAGTCTGGCCACAGCGCCTCGGTGAACCACAGCTCGGTGTACGCCAGCTGCCACAGCAGGAAGTTGCTGATGCGGGTATCGCCACCGGTGCGGATGAACAGGTCCGGTGGCGGCAGGTCGGCCAGGGCGACCTGGCTGCCCAGCAGCGATTCGTCGATCTGTTCGGGCAGCAGGCGGCCGGCGGCGACTTCAGCGGCCAGCGCGCGCGCGGCACGGGCGATGTCCTGGCGGCCACCGTAGCTGGCGGCGATCGACAGGGTCAGGCTGGTGTTGTCTGCGGTGCGCTGCTCTGCCAGCTGCATGCGGCTGACCAGCCCGGCACCGAAGCGTTCGCGCTCGCCGATGAAGCGCACGCGCACGCCACGCCGATGCAGCTCGTCCACTTCGCGGTCGAGCGCGCCGAGGAACAGCTTCATCAACGCATCGACTTCTTCCTGCGGCCGGCCCCAGTTCTCGCTGGAAAACGCGAACAGGGTCAGCGCCGGAATGCCCAGCTCAAGGCAGCGCTCGATGGTGCGGTTGACCGCACGCGCGCCGGCCCGGTGGCCGATCACGCGCGGACGACGGCGCTGCTGTGCCCAGCGCCCATTGCCATCCATGATGATGGCAATGTGGCGGGGCAGGGCGGCCGGCAACGGAGGCGGGACTGAAGGCATCGACTTCAGACCGACAGCAGTTCTTTTTCCTTGTCGGCAACGACCTTGTCGACGTCCTTGATGTTGGTGTCGGTCAACTTCTGGATGTCGTCCTCACCGCGCTTCTTCTCGTCTTCGCTGATCGCCTTGTCCTTGACCAGCTTGGCGATTTCCTTGTTCGCGTCCTGACGGATGTTGCGGATCGCAATCTTGGCGCCTTCGCCTTCCTTCTGCACCTGCTTGGCCAGCTCCTTGCGGCGTTCTTCGGTCGGCGGCGGCATGTTGATGCGGATCGCGGTGCCCAGCGTGTTCGGGGTGAACTCGGCGTTGTAGAGACCCTTTTCGATCTCCTTGATCATGCTCTTGTCGAACGGCGTGACCAGCAGCGAGTGGGCGTCGGCGTTGGAGATCGATGCGACCTGGTTCAGCGGGGTGCTGGCGTTGCCATAGGCGCTGACCGTGACGCGGTCCAGCAGGGCCGGGGTGGCGCGGCCGGTGCGGATCGAGGTGAGGGTGTGCTTCAGAGCGTCGATGCTCTTGGCCATGCGCGTCTGCGCGTTGTTCTTGATGTCGTTGAGCATCGCCCGGTCCTGGGTGTAACTGGAATCGGGCGATTATAGGCGAATACGGGACGCTGCCGGGCCAGAATCGGCCCGGAGCTCGCCTGGCGCTCAGGCTCAGGCCGGGTCGCGGCCCTGGACCAGGGTGCCGATGTTCTCGCCGCTGAGGATCTTCAGCAGCTCGCCCGGCTGGCCCATGTCGAACACGCGCATCGGCAGGTCGCTGTCGCGGGCCAGTGCGAAGGCCGCGGTATCCATCACTTCCAGGCCGCGGCGGATCACTTCGTCGTAGCTCAGGCTGTCGAAACGGACCGCGTCGCTGTGCTTGTTCGGGTCCTTGTCGTACACGCCATCGACCTTGGTGGCCTTCAGCAGCAGGTCGGCACCGATCTCGATCGCACGCAGCGCGGCGCCGGAGTCGGTAGTGAAGAACGGGCTGCCGACGCCGGCGGCGAAAATCACCAGGCGGCCCTTTTCCAGGTGGCGGATGGCGCGGCGGCGGATGTAGTCCTCGCACACGTCGTTGATCTTGATTGCGCTCATCACGCGGGCCTTGGCGCCCAGCTTTTCCAGGGCGTCCTGCATGGCCAGGGCGTTGATGACCGTGGCCAGCATGCCCATCTGGTCGCCGGTGACCCGGTCCATGCCGCCAGCGGCCAGGCCGGCGCCGCGGAAGATGTTGCCGCCGCCGATCACCAGCGCCACTTCGGCACCGGCCTGCTGGGCTTCGATGACTTCACGAGCCAGGCGATTGATGATCTTCGGGTCGATGCCGTAGTCCTCATCTCCCATCAGCGCCTCCCCGGACAGTTTCAGAAGGATGCGGCGATAGGCGAGCTTGGACATAGGGACCTCGGGTGCGTGGAAATCGCGGGCGATTCTACGCGCATGCGGCGTTGGGCCAAAGTGTTTTGTGCACTGCGGCGCGAAATCCTGCCGTCCGCCCCGCTCACGCGGGGCGTCCCGTTCAGCCCAGCTCGGCGCCGGCGGTGGCTGAAAGCTCGTCGTGGCCGAGGGCGCCGGGGGAGCGGGCGATCACCCGGTTGCGGCCCAGGTTCTTCGAGCGGTACAGCACATCGTCGGCTGCGCGCAGCAGGTCCTGCACGTCGGCAAAGCGTTCGTAGCCGCCCTGGGTGGCCACGCCGGCGGAGAAAGTGACGAACAGCGGGCCTCCCTCCAGCTCGGCCATCGGCGTGGCGACGATGTTGGCCAGCACACGCCGGATCACGTCCAGCGCCACCGATTCACTGGTGTTGGGCAGCAGCGCGACGAATTCCTCGCCACCGAAGCGGGCCACGGTGTCGCTGTTGCGCAGCTGGCCCTGCAGCTTGCCGGCAAAGGCGCGCAGCACCTCGTCGCCGGTCAGGTGGCCGTGGGCATCGTTGATCTTCTTGAAGTCGTCCAGGTCGATGAAGGCCACCGACAGCGGCCAGCCCTGGCGCCCGGCGCGCAGGAACTCCTGTTCCAGCACCGCCTCCAGCTGGCGGCGGTTGAGCACGCCGGTCAGGGCGTCGCGGTGGGCCTGGTCGGCCAGGCGCTTGGCCCGCGCCTCGAATTCGTCGGCGCGGCGGCGCGCCTGGTCGGCATCCTGCAGCTCGCGCAGGTTGCGCAGGGTGGCCAGTTCCTGCGCGTGGTCGATCAGCTCACGGACCCGCGAGGGCGAGTTCAGGCCGGCCTCGAACAGGCTGGCGATATCCGGCAGGGCATCGCTGATGCGGGTCAGCACCTGATCGAAACGGGCGCTGTCGAGCTCCAGCCGGTCATGCACCTGGTGCAGGGCGCGTTCGCGGGCGGCATCGGCGTCTTCGTCCAGCCAGATGTCGGCGACAGCGCCGGACAGCTGCACGCAGGCCTGGAACGGCGAATCGGCAGCGTCGTCGTCCTCGCTGTGGCTGATGCTTTCCACCAGGTAGCGCGGCAGGCCCCATTGCTCGGCCACCCAGGCGCCGACATCGGCGTGGCTGCAGCCCAGTTCCTCGCGCTCGCGTGCGACCAGATCGGTATTGTCACGGGCTTCGCGCAGCAGTGGCAGGTAGCGCTCCGATTCGGCCTGGGCCAGGCACAGCACGCCCAGGTCCTGCAGCAGCCCGGCCAGCATCAGTTCCTCCAGCCGGCGCAGGCCGCGCGCCTGGCCCAGCTGGCTGGCGGCCAGGGCGCTGAGAATGCTGCGCTTCCACGCGCGCTGGCGCAGGTCGTGGTCGGCACCGCCGCCACCGGTCAGACCCTGGGTGACGGTGAAGCCGAGGGCGAGGCTGATCGTGGCATTCAGGCCGAGCATGGTCAGCGCCTGGCCGAGGTTCTCGATGCGGCGGCGGCTGGCGTACAGCGGCGAATTGGCGATGCGCAGCATGCGAGCGCTCAGCGCCATGTCGATGGCGATGATGTCGGCGGCGGTGGCGATGTCCGCTTCCGGGTCCTGGGCCAGTTCGATGATGCGCAGGGCAATACCGGGTGGCGAAGGCAGGTTGCGGCAGAGCGCCAGGGCAGCTGTCAGCTCGGGAGGCATGTCGGGTCGTTCAATTCCATTAGGACAAGAATACCTAGGAATGCATCACAGTCCGCGATTTTCGTTCCTGCTATGTGACTGTGGATTCCCTGCGCCGAGTATCGGCTTGATTCGCGCGCAACGCAAAGGTGCCGGTGGGCGCACCAACGGTGTGCACCCACAGATTCGGCCACCCACAGGTGAAGGGCACCCATAGGCCCGCCGGCATAAAAAAAAGAGCCGCGGTTTCCCGCGGCTCCTTCTGGTCGCTTCACAGCCGGAAGGCTGCAATCAGACCTGCATCGCCTTGGCAACTTCAGCGGCGTAGTCTTCCACCACCTTCTCGATGCCTTCGCCGACGATCAGCAGCTTGAAGCCAGCCACGTCGGCGCCAGCGGCCTTGACCACCTGCTCGACGGTGGTATCGCCCAGCACGTAGGTCTGGCCGTACAGGGTCACGTCGCTGACGATCTTGTTGATCTTGCCGCTGATGATCTTTTCCAGGATCTCGGCCGGCTTGGCCTTGTCCTTTTCGGACATCTTGGCCAGCTCGATTTCCTTTTCCTTCTCGACGAACTCGGCCGGGACGTCCGCAGCCTTGTTGTGCGGCGGCTTCAGGGCTGCCACGTGCATGGCCAGGCCACGGGCCAGCTCGATGTCGCCGCCGACCAGGTCGACCAGCACGCCAACCTTGCCGTTGGTGTGGACGTAGGCGCCGATGGTGTTGTTGCCATCAACCTTCACCATGCGACGGATCTGGATGTTTTCACCCAGGGTCTGCACGGCGGTGGCGCGGGCTTCTTCAACGGTGCGGCCATCGGCCAGTTTGGCAGCCTTCACGGCTTCGACGTCGTTGGCGCCCGATGCCAGGGCGGCAGCGGCGACGGCATTGACGAAGGACTTGAAGTTGTCATCGTTGGCGACGAAGTCGGTTTCCGAGTTGACTTCGACCAGCACGGCCTTGCCGCCATCCTGGGCCAGGCCCAGGCGGCCTTCGGCGGCCACGCGGTCAGCCTTCTTGTCGGCCTTGGCAGCGCCGGACTTGCGCATGGCTTCAGCAGCAGCGTTGATGTCGCCGTTGGCTTCGGTGAGAGCCTTCTTGCATTCCATCATGCCGGCGCCGGTGCGCTCGCGCAGTTCCTTGACCAGGGAAGCAGTGATTTCCACGGGATTACCTCACGAAAGAAAGGGGTTGGGCCGGCATGGTGGCCGGCCCGTGTGACACGGTCCTGTCACGCGCCAGAGGCTGCGCGCAGGGAGGGTGGACGCCGGGCGTCCACCCCGGGGCCTGGATCAGGCCTGGGCGTCGTCGCCCTTCTTGGCAGCCTTCTTGGCCGGAGCGCGGCGGGCCGGCTTCTCTTCGCCTTCAGCAGCGGCTTCGGCGAACTCTTCCTCACGCACCGAAGCAGCGTGCGGAGCAGCAGCCTTGCCTTCCAGCACGGCGTCGGCAGCGGCGCGGGCGTACAGCTGCACAGCGCGGATGGCGTCGTCGTTGCCCGGGATGGCGTAGTCCACCAGTTCCGGGTTGTAGTTGGTGTCGACCACGGCGATGACCGGGATGCCCAGCTTCTTGGCTTCCTTGATCGCGATGTCTTCGTGGCCGATGTCGATCACGAAGATGGCGTCCGGCAGACGGTTCATGTCCTTGATGCCGCCCAGCGAGGCTTCCAGCTTGTCGCGCTCGCGACGCAGGCCCAGCACTTCGTGCTTGACCAGCTTCTCGAAGGTGCCGTCGGTTTCACCGGCTTCCAGTTCCTTCAGGCGGGCAACCGACTGCTTGACGGTACGGAAGTTGGTCAGGGTGCCGCCCAGCCAACGCTGATTCATGAACGGCATGCCGCAACGCTCGGCTTCTTCCTTGATGGTTTCGCGGGCGCTGCGCTTGGTGCCCAGGAACAGGACGGTGCCGCGCTTCTGGGCAACCGACGAGATGAAGTTCATCGCGTCGTTGAACAGCGGGACGGTCTTTTCCAGGTTGATGATGTGGATCTTGCCGCGGGCGCCGAAGATGTACGGAGCCATCTTCGGGTTCCAGTAGCGGGTCTGGTGGCCGAAGTGGACGCCGGCTTCCAGCATCTGACGCATGGTGACCTGGGGCATTGCAATACTCCTGATATGGAACCAGCGATTCCGCCCGCGGGGATGGGTATGCGGGACGCGTGGAAGCGCGATTGGTTCCGGGGTTGGGCTTCCCTGTTGCCTCCGTGGCCGAACTCCTTGCGGAGCACCCCGGCACGGATGGGGGCAGCAGGTGTGGATTCACCGGTGACGTCCGGTGTGGACGGTCTCCCGCGCACGCAGGCGGCAGGAATCCGGTCGATTATAGCCTGCTGGGAGCGCTCGCTGCAATTGCCGGGTCCGGCGCGGTCAGATCGACCACGCGGCCGTCCTGCAGCCGGGCCTGGAAATGGCCTCCGCCGTAGCCTCCGGCCCGCGCCGGCAAGGGCCACAGGCGCTGCCGGCCCGCCAGCACGTAACCGGCCAGGCCGGCAATCACCGGGTGGCGCTGCCCCCCGGCATCGATGAACACCAGATCGGCCAGCTGCGCATGGCCATTGCCGGCATTGTAGAGCCACAACCGGGGCGGCTGTCCGGCCTCCGCCTGCAGCTTCACCTGGAGGGCGGCGGCCAGCGGCGCAGGCGGATCAAGGAACACTGGCAGCGAGTAGCGGATGGCGGATGCGGCCTGCGGGCCGGGCGTCGGGCTGATCACCAGCCGGTAGGCCTGCTGCGTGGCGACGGGCGCCGGACGCAGCCGGACCACCCGCAGCCGTTGCCGCTGCCCGGCGCCGATCTGCAGCCGGCCCGGGCTGAGCGCGACCCCGTCTGCGGGCAGCAACCGTTCATCCGCGCCCTGCTGCTCCCAACGGTACAGCCGCGCCTCACCGCTCCACGCCATCGCCTCCGGATTGCGCAGCCACAGCTCGCCATCGGCCTGGGTGGCCGGCAGCCGCAGCTGGGTGCTGGACACTTCCAGCGCCGCCAAGGTGTGCGCCGGCACCGCCAGCGCGAGCGCGAGGCAGAGCCGGCGCAGCATCAGTAGGTCACCGTTACCGTGCGCTGTGCGGCCTCGTCCGCAGACAGTGCCGGCGACAACGCCTGGACCTGCGGCGGCACCGCTTCGGCGGCATCGCTGCGTTGCTGGGGCGGTGGCGCGGCGCGCGCGTCGGTGATCTGCAGGGTGATGGCCAGGCCAACCTGCGCGGGCGCATCGGCCGCCTGCGCGGAGGCGATGCACGATGACGCGGCGCAGGCCAGCGCGAGGAGAGAACGCAGGTGCATCGTAGGCCGGTGGAAGGAGACGCTGGCGGTATCGGCCGCTTCGGTCCGATCTGAAGCACGGCAGGGCGCGGGCCGGTCGCTCAGTAGGTGATGGTGACCGTAACGGTGTCGGTGTAGGCGCCGGGCGGCGTGAGCGTTGCGCTGGTGGGGGCGACCCGTCCGTAGATGGTCAGGGTCTGCGCCGATCCGGTGCCGGTGCCGGGCACGGTGCTGGTGTTGAGCACGTTGCCCCAGCGCACGGTGCGCGCGGCGTTCTGGTACAGCTCGTACGGGACGGTGGCACCGGTGCTGCCGATGCGCATGCGCCGGTTGCCGCTGCCATCGGCATTGCTGCCGTTGTTCAGTCCCACCTGGAAGGGGCTGCGGTTGACGCAGGTCAGGCTGAACACGGCGGTGCGGTCGATATTGGCCGTCACCGCGCCGGTGCTGATGCCGAAATCCATCGGTGCAGTCACATAGGTGCCACAGGCCGGGTTGACCGTGGCGTTGGCAACCACCGACATCGTCGCTGTGATCAGGCCGGAATTGCCGGTCACGGCGGGCGGGGCGGTCGTGCAGTTGGCCGGGTAGGGCGGGGTGCCCAGCACCGGCTCGTTGTAGGCGTACTGGAAGGTGGCGGCCAGGGTGCTGGTGAACGTGCCGGCCGACAGCACCTGGTTGGCAGGGTAGCGGCCATACAGGGTGACCGTGCCGGCGCCGGAGCCGCCCAGCGCGGGAACCGAGTACTGCATCTGGTACATGGCCCACGCCGGGCTGCTGGCGCTGCTGCTGCCGATCACGGTGGTACGGGTGGAATTGCTGTAGATCTGGTAGTTGAGGCGGTCGCCGAAGGTATTGGCGAACGTGCGCGAGGGAGTGATGGTGGTGCCGCCGGTGCCGGCCGGCAGGCCCACGCAGAAGGTCACCCGGACATTGGCCAGCAGCGCGACCGCACCGGTGGTGCAGTTGATGGTGAAGGTGGTGGTGGTATCGACCTGGCCGTTGGACACCGGGCCGAACGACAGCGTGGGGCTGGTCAGCGAGCAGCTGGTGGCAGCCTGGGCCGGCAGTGCGAGGCTGCCCAGCCACAGCGCCAGCAGCAGGCCGAGCACGCGGGTCATGGCTGCGGCTCCGGCAGGCAGCGCACCGGTGCAAGCCGTCGCACGCCCGCCTCCGGCCGTTGCACCTGCACCCGGCAGCGGCCCTGTTCGCTGTCGATCAGCAGCGTGGCCGCATCGGCGCTGAACTCCAGCCATGCCTGGCCATCGTGGCCCACCACGGTCGACGTCACCCCGTCGCCCTGCACCCGGGCACCCAGCGGCAGTGGCTGGCCCTGGGCGTCGAGCAGGGTGGCCAGCGCGCCGCGCGACTGGCGCAGGGTGAAGTCCACGCGCATGCCTGCGCCCTGGCGCGGCGTGGCCAGTGTCTCCACCTGGTCGGCGCGCAGGTCGGCCGGCAGGCCCAGGGTGTCGATGGTCAGGCGGTTGCGCTGCCACGACAGCAGCGGGGTGACCAGCAGCAGGCCCTTGGCATCGGTCACGCCGATCGGCCGGTTCTCAAGCAGGACCGGCACGCCGGGGCGTCCGGTGGACACCACCGCGAACGCGTCCGGGACCTCGCGGGCGGCGAACACGCTGCCGGCCATCCAGACCAGGCTGCCGCTGGCATTGGCATAGGCGAAGGTCTGGCCACTGTCGCGCGAGACGCCGGCCGAGTAGCGGCCATGGGTGCCCAGCGCGCCGATTTCGGCCAGTCCGCCACCATCATCGCGGGCCTGCAGCCGCCAGCCCGGGCCGCCGCGGCCGCCGTCGCCGGGCACCGGCCGCATCACCTCGGCGCTGGCGTAGTGGCGGTCGCCATTGCGCTGGGCCGATACGCTGGCCTGGCGGTCTTCGCCCAGGCGGGTGCCCAGCGACAGGTAGACACTGCGATTGCGGCGCTGGTCGATGTCCTGGGTGGCGGACAGGTAGGCGTTCCAGCGGCCGAAGGCGCGCGACCAGAACAGGCTGAGGTAGCGGCTGCGGCTGAACGGCAGTGCCTGCGGCGGCGCCGGTTGTGGGGCGTCGAGCAGCGGCTGCGGCTGGTCCAGGCGCAGGTAGCTGATGCTGAACGACCCCAGCTGCTGCAGGTCGACGCCGAACGAGGCCTGCTCGCTGACCCGTGGCGGCACGCTGTCCTGCAAGCTGCCGAGGTCGCGGTAGTCGCCGTGGGTGCGGCGGCTGGCGAGATTGACGTTGAAGCGGCGGTTGTTCCAGTTGTAGCCCAGCCCATACTGGCGCCCGCTGCGCGGACCGTCGCGGCTTTCGCTCCAGTTGGCACTGAGCACGCCGGCCTGGCCGAGCAGCCAGGCGCCACCGAGGCCGGCATTGACGATGCCGCCGCCACCTTCGGCGTGGGCTTCGGCGGTGAAGCGGTTGCTCACGCCGCGGCGCAGGGTGGCGCTGGCCACGGTATCGGCGTCGTAGCGGAACGAGCGGATGCCATAGTCACGGCGCAGGCGGCCAATGCCGGCCGACCAGTCCGACAGGCCGGCGGCGAGCAGCTGCTGGGTGCCGTAGAAGGCGAAATCCAGGGTCTGCATGCGGCCGAAGGCATCGGTGACCACGACCTGGGCGCTGCCGGTGCCGCTGATGCCGGGTTGCGCCGCCAGCTGGAACGGCCCCACCGGGACCTGCCCGCTGTACTGGCGCAGGCCGTCGATGTACAGCTCCACGCTGGACGGCACCACCGCTTCGCCAAGGAAGGCCGGCGTCGGTGTCAGGACGCGATACGGCTGCAGGCCATAGTTGCGGCCGATCTGCACGCCGGCCATGCGCGCCGGGCGCGTCCACTCCAGGAAGCCGCTGTAGAAATCGCCCACGGTCAGGCTCAGGGCCTGATCGGGCAGGTCCAGCCGCCAGCTGGTGTCCAGCCGTACCGACTCCTGCCGCCAGCCTTCGCCGGGCAGCTGGTAGCTGCGCATCAGCGCCGTGTTGCGCAGGCTGCCGTTGCCGAAGCCGAACACGCGCAAGTCACTGTTGAGGCTGACATTGCCCAGGCCGTCGCTGTGGCTGGCGTAGAGGTCGTAGTTGAGCGCCATGCCGGGCGATGCCTGGGCGACGGCGTCGGCTTCCGCGGTCCTGCCCAGCTGCGTGACCGGCAGCTGCAGTTGCTGCAGCGGGACCTGCAGGTCCAGTACCTGCAGGCTGGCGTCGTAGTGCACCACCAGCTGCGCGATCTGGTCCAGGTAGACCGGCGCGTCGCCCTGCACCGGGAAGCCGAGCTGGCGCAGGGTCGCCGCCGGCGCCTGCAGACGCCCGCCCAGTTCATGGAACAGCAGCAGGCCACGCCGCGCCTGGTTCAGCGTGGTCTCCAGGTACAGTGCCTGCGGTGCGGTCAGCGGGGTCGGCGCCGGCAGCGATGCCTCGGCGGCGATATCGGCGCCCGGCGCGCTCAGCGCACGGCCGGCCGCGTGCGCGGAGACGGAAGCCAGACCGGTGCAGCAGGCCAGCACGCAGGCCTCAGCGAGCCGGCGGCGTTGCAGGCAGGGGCGTAAGCTGCGACCCACCATTGATCCTCGCGCTGAAGGTGCCGCTGGCCAGGCCTGCCGGCGCCTGCGGCAGGGCCCAGCGCATGGTCTGGCCGGGCAGCACATAGCCGACCAGGCCCGGCAGCAGGGGGGTGCTGCGCCCGCCGATGGCAACGGCGAGGTCGGCGATCTGGGCCTGGCCGTTGCCACGGTTGTGCACTTCCAGCGTGGCCGGGCCGGCATCTGCCGCGAGCAGCCGCGCCTGCAGCTGCGGCGCCGGCGCCTCGCCGTCGGGCTGCACGAACAGGGGAATCGAATAGCGCAGCACGAACTGCATGCCCTGCCGTGCCGGGTCGTAGGCCGGTATCTCATCGACGACCACCCGGAACGCCTGCTGCCCGGCCGCTGCGCCCGGGGCGGTACGGACCAGCCGTATCAGCTGGCGCTGGCCGGCGGCCAGCGACTGCATCGGGGGGCTGGGCAGCAGCGCATCGCTGGGTTCCAGCTGGTCGCGGCCGTCGACCTGTTGCCAGCGGTAGATGCGGACCTGCACCTGCACCGGCTCGGTACCGCTGTTGCTGATCCACAGCGCCTCGGCATTCTGCCCGGGGCGCAGCTCGAACTGGGTCGGCGAAACCTGCAGGCTGGCCGCCAGGCAGGCGGCCGGCAGCAGCGCGAACGCGCTCAACGCCAGCCGCAGCAACCGGCGCACAGGGGGCAGTGGCATCGGCACGCCCTCAGTAGGTGATGGTGGCGGTGATGGTGTCCTGGTAGGAACCGGGTGCGGCGTTGTTGACGCTGGGGTTGGCCACCTGCCCGTAGACCTGGTAGACCTGGTTGGCGCCGGTGCCGGTGCCGGCCACCGTGTTGGTGCCGGTGGTCGCGCCCCAGACCGTGTTGTGTCCGGAGTCCTGGTAGAGCTGGTAACCGACGAAGTTGTTGGCGGTCACCGCCGGATCGGTATTGCGCATGCGCCGGGTGGTGACGTCGCCGGCCGTGGTCGGGTTGAGGCCGGCATTGAGCGCGATGGTGTAGGGCGTGGTAACGCTGCACTGCGCGGTGACCGTGCCCTGCGCGTTCAGCGGCGTGGTCGAGCTGGAATCGGCATTGCCGAAGTTGACGTTGGTGGCCGACGCCGCGGTGATCGTGCAGGCCTTGTTGATGGTCAGCAGCACATTGAAGGTGACGGTGTCGGCGGCGGCGGCGGGGCCTGCCACCAGCAGGGCCAGGGCCCAGGCCAGCGGGGAACGAACGGCGGATCGCATGGACAACCTCCCTGACCCGAAGGTCCGTTGAACAGAGCGAAGACAGCGCATTCAGCGCCGCTTTTACGTCGGTGACCCCAGCTTAGGCAGCGCAAGTGTCTGTATTTCGTGAGAAAGAGGGAATCGAAAGGGTGCGGGTCATCACGCTTTCACCCTCATTGCCGGAACCGTGCATGGGCGGGATCGCGAGTTGGCTGGCGTTCGTTCAGATTGCGGCCGGATCGGCGATAATGGGCGCCATGAGCGTGAATCTGAAAACCCCGCAGGAAATCGAGATGATGCGAATCGCCGGCCGCCTGGCCAGCGAAGTGCTCGACATCGTCACTCCCCACGTCAAGCCCGGTGTCACCACCGAGGAACTGGACCGCATCTGCCACGACCACATCGTGAACGTGCAGGGCGCCATTCCGGCCAACGTCGGCTATCGCGGCTTCCCCAAGACCGTGTGCACCTCGGTCAACAACGTCATCTGCCACGGCATTCCCAGCGAAGGGAAGGTGCTCAAGGATGGCGACATCATCAACATCGACGTCACCGTCATCAAGGATGGCTGGCACGGCGACACCAGCCGCATGTACTTCGTCGGCACCCCGTCGGTGATGGCCCGCCGCCTGGTGGAAACCACCTACGAAGCCATGTGGCGCGGCATCCGCGCGGTGCGTCCGGGCGCGACCCTGGGCGACATCGGCCATGCCATCCAGAGCTATGCCGAAGGCGAGCGTTTCAGCGTGGTGCGCGAGTACTGCGGCCACGGCATCGGCAAGGTCTACCACGATGAACCGCAGGTGGTGCATTACGGCCGCCCGGGCCAGGGCTTGGTGCTGCAGCCGGGCATGACCTTCACCATCGAACCGATGATCAACGAGGGCACCCGCTACAACAAGGTGCTGCCGGATGGCTGGACCGTGGTGACCAAGGACCGCAAGCTGTCGGCACAGTGGGAGCACATGATCGCGGTCACCGAGACCGGCGTGGACGTGCTGACCCTGTCGCCGGGCGAGTCGCAGGTTTCCTGAAGATGCTGCCGGCGAGTTCGCTGCTGGACACGCCGGCTGCGTCGCTCAACGACCCGGACTGGGCTGCTGCCGCGCGCCAGGCGCTGCAGCAGGCCGACGCACGCCTGTACCGCCGCTTCGACCAGGGCGACAACATCGAGCGCCTGCTGGCGCTGCGCGCGCGTGCTGCCGACCATCTGATCCGCCTGGCCTGGCAGCGCTGCCTGCCGGCCAACAGCGGGCTTTCGCTGTTCGCGGTCGGCGGCTATGGCCGCGGTGAACTGTTTCCGCGTTCGGACATCGATCTGCTGGTGTTCGGCGATCCGCCGGCGCAGCTGGCCCATGAGGCGGCGCTGGCGCGCCTGTTCGCGCTGCTGTGGGACTGCGGATTGGCCGTCAGCCATGCGGTGCGTTCTGCATCGCAGTGCCGCGAGGCGGCAGCGGACCAGACCGTGCTGACCGCGCTGATCGAGGCGCGCCCGATCCTGGCCGATGATGTGGCGCGCCGCGCGCTGCGCGAGGCCGTCGACGATCGTGAACTGTGGCCGGCGCGCACTTTCTTCCTGGCCAAGCTGGAAGAGCTGCGCAACCGACACCAGCGCTTCGGCGACACCGCCGACAACCTGGAGCCGGACCTGAAGGATGGCCCCGGTGGCCTGCGCGATCTCAACACGCTTGGCTGGATGGCACTGCGTGCGTTCGGCGTGCGTGACCTGGAGGCGCTGGTCGGGCTCGGCCATCTGGGCGCAGACGAAGCGGCAGCACTGAAGCGTGAACGTGCGGTGCTGGCGCGGCTGCGCTTTGGCCTGCATCTGGTCGCGCGTCGCCCGGAAGAGCGCCTGCGTTTTGATTACCAGAAGACCCTGGCCGCACGCCTGGGCTTTGAAGACGATGCCGAGAACCTCGGTGTCGAGAAGATGATGCAGGGCTTCTACCGCGCCGCGCTGGTGGTGCGCCGGATCAGCGACCGCCTGCTGCAGCGCTTCGAGGAGCAGTTCGATGGCGAGGCGCAGCCGGAGCCGCTGACCGTGGGTTTTTCCCTGCGCCGTGGCTACCTGGCGGCCAATGAGGCCGACTGGCCGCGTGGTGATATCGGCCAGGTGTTCGCGCTGTTTGCCAGCTGGGCCAACAATCCGCAGGTGCGCGGCCTGCATTCGCTGACCGCGCGCGCGCTGGCCGAAGCGCTGCCGCTGCTGCCGGCCTACGACCAGGCCGATGCCGATGCGCGCGAGCAGTTCCTGGCGCTGCTGCGCGGCCAGCGACCGGTCGATACGCTCTCGCGCATGGCACGGTTGGGCGTGCTTGGCCAGTGGATTCCCGCTTTTGCCCAGGTCAGCGGGCGCATGCAGTTCGACCTGTTCCATGTCTACACCGTCGACCAGCACACGCTGATGGTCCTGCGCAACATCGGCCTGTTCGCCAGCAGTCGTGCCGACGAGCGCTTCTCGATCGCGCACGAAGTGTGGCCGCGCCTGCGCAAGCCCGAGCTGCTGCTGCTGGCCGGCCTGTTCCATGACATCGCCAAGGGCCGTGGCGGTGACCATTCGGAGCTGGGCGCGGTGGACGCGCGCGCGTTCTGCCAGGCGCATGCGCTGAGCACGTCCGACACCGAACTGGTGGCGTGGCTGGTCGAACAGCACCTGCGCATGTCGGTGACCGCGCAGAAGCAGGACATCGCCGACCCGGAGGTGATCCATCGCTTCGCCACGCTGGTCGGCAGCCGCGACCGCCTGGACTACCTGTACCTGCTGACCTGCGCCGACATCGCCGGCACCAGTCCCAAGCTGTGGAACGCCTGGAAGGATCGCCTGCTGGCCGATCTGTACTTCGCCACCCGGCGCGCTTTGCGCGAGGGGCTTGAGCATCCGGTGCCGGCGGCCGAGCGCGTGGCCGAAGCGCGTGACAGCGTGCGCGCGCTGGTGCGCGAGCGGGGTTACGACGATGCCACCATCGACCGCCAGTTCGCGGTGATGCCCGACGAAGGCTTCATCCGCCTGCGCCCGGAGCAGCTGGCCTGGCAGGCTGCCGCGCTGGTGCCGGTGAAGCAGGGCCAGGCGCTGGTGAAGGTACGCCGGATCAGTGTCGACGACCCCGCGCTGGAAGTATTCGTGCATTCGCCGGACCGCGACGGCCTGTTCGCCGCGATCGTGATGACGCTGGACCGCAAGGGCTACGGCATCCACCGCGCACGCGTGCTGGACGGTCCGGCCGATACCATCTTCGATACCTTTGAAGTGAACCCGGCCGATACTTTCGCCGATGGCAGCAGTGCCAACCTGGAAGCGGCGCTGCGCGAGGCACTCAGTGGTGACCTGTCGCGCCTGCGGCCGTCACGCCGGGTGGTGCCACGGCAGCTGCGGCACTTCCGCTTCGCCCCGCGCATCGAATTCCGCGATGAGCCGGGCGCAACCCGTTTCGCCCTGGTCGCCCCCGACCGCCCCGGCCTGCTGGCCGATGTGGCGTTCGTGCTGCGCAATCAGGGCCTGCGCGTGCATGATGCACGCATTGCCACGTTCGGCGAGCGCGCCGAAGACACCTTCGTGATCAGTGACGAACACGACCTCCCCCTGACTGAACCTGCCCGGCAGCAGCTGCATGACGCGATGCTGGCCTGCCTGGACCCTGATCGAAACGCCGGAGACCCCGCCTGATGGCCACCAAGCCCGCCAAGAAGACCGCCGCGACCCCCAAGAGCGCAGCGGCCCGGAAACCTGCTGCTGCCGCACCGGCCGCGAAGAAGACCACAGTGCCGAAGAAGGCCGCTGCGGTGAAGGCCCCGGCGAAGAAAGCGGCTGAGGTGAAGAAGACGCCGGCCAGGAGTGTCGAAGCGGTTCGCGCCGAAACCATCGCGCGCAAGTCGCTGCGCAAGCCGTCGGCGCCGGGCGTGGAAGAACTGAAGTTCGGCATCGAAAGTGCCTTCGAACGTCGCGCCACCTTGACCCTGCACGAGCTGGAAGGCTCGACCAAGCCGCTGGTCAACCGCGTGATTGACGGCCTCGAGAGCGGCGAATTCCGCGTCGCCGAGCCGGACGGCCACGGTGGCTGGAAGGTCAACGAGTGGCTGAAGAAGGCCGTGCTGCTGTACTTCCGTGTCAATGACATGGCGGTGGTCGATGCGCGCCCGGCGCCGTTCTGGGACAAGGTCGAATCGCGCTTCGCCGGCTATGACGAAGCGAAGTTCCGCCGTGGTGGCGTGCGCGTGGTGCCGGGTGCGATCGCGCGCCGCGGCACCTACTTCGGCAAGGACGTGGTGCTGATGCCGAGCTTCACCAACATCGGCGCCTATGTCGGCGAAGGCACCATGGTCGATACCTGGGCCACGGTCGGCTCCTGCGCGCAGATCGGCCAGCACTGCCACCTGTCCGGCGGCGCCGGCATCGGCGGCGTGCTGGAGCCGCTGCAGGCCAGCCCGACCATCATCGAGGACCACTGCTTCATCGGTGCGCGTTCGGAAGTGGTGGAAGGCGTGGTGGTCGGTCACCACAGCGTGATCGGCATGGGCGTGTTCCTCAGCCAGAGCACCCGCATCTACAACCGCGCCACCGGCGAGATCACCTACGGCTACATCCCGCCGTACAGCGTGGTGGTGTCCGGCTCGCTGCCGAGCAAGGACGGTACCCATTCGCTGTACTGCGCGGTGATCGTCAAGCAGGTTGATGCCAAGACCCGCAGCAAGACCAGCGTCAACGACCTGCTGCGCGGCCTGGCCGACTGAAGGTGACTGCGCCGGAGGATCTGGCGCAGTCCGCGATCTACCGGCATCCGTCCGACACCCTGGTCGGGCGGATGCTGCCGCGCCTGCTGCACGCCCCGCGCTGGACCCGGCTGCGCCGTGCACTGTCGCGGCGCTGGCCGATGCCGGCGCTGGTCAGTGATGTGCGCGATGTGGTCTACGTGAACTGGTGGGTCGACGTGCGTCACGCACCAATGCCACCGCCGGGCCACCATTACGTGGTCCATGCCGGACGCACGCCTTACACCATTCTCAGTTACCGTCACGGCCACTTCGGGCCCGCGTTGGCCGGGCCGCTGCGTTCCCTGATGTCGTCGCCAAGGCAGAGCAACTGACGCTGGTACCTGCGTCGTGACGACGATCCGGACGGGACGCCGGTGGTGCTGTTTGATCGCAACGTGATGGACCAGCTGGCCTTCGTCGCCGGCGCGCGCGTTTTCAGCGATGCCATGCAGCCGCATCTGTCCACCCGCTTCGAGCATGTGGTGCGCACCGATGGCGATGGGCACACCCTGATCGAAGGCGGGCAGGGCAGTGCGCCGAGGTTGCACCTGCACTGGCAGGCCGCTGCAGGCCGGGAGGATGCGGCGGCGTGGTCGGCGGCCTTCGGCGGCCACCAGGCCCTGCTGCGTTTCCTCACCTGCCAGGACGAGGCCATCGCCCGTACCTGCGACGGCCGCTGGGCCAGCACCCGCATCGCGCTGCCGGTGGAGATCGCACAGCTGCAACCGCTGCAGCTGGAAGGGAAACCACAGTGCCCGCGTCTGCAGGCAATGGGCGTGGCGCTGCACGAGGGGCTGGCCTTCCGGCTGCCAAGGGTGCCGTTCCGGGTCGTGTCCGAGCGCCTGTTGTGAGATTCTGGTCCTCTGTTTTCCAGCATCACAGATGGCCATGAGCACCACTGTCTACGGTTTGAAGAACTGCGATACCTGCAAGAAGGCGACCAAGTGGCTGGACCGCTTCGGCGTGCCTTACACCTTCGTCGATTACCGCGACAACAAGCCGAGCCCGGAAACACTGCTGGCGTGGGCTGGGCAGCTGGGGGGCCTGGCCGCGATGGTGAACAAGTCGTCCACCACCTGGCGGCAGTTGCCGGACAACCGCAAGGCCGCCGACTCCGAGGCCGAATGGAAGCTGCTGCTGCGTGAATACCCGCAGCTGATCAAGCGCCCGCTGGTGGTCACGGCCGATGGCATGGTCAGCCAGGGCTTCAGTGACAACGGCTTCAAGGCACGCTTCGGCGTGGGTGACGCATGAGTGCGGTTCTCGACCTGACCTGCGAACTGATCGCACGACCTTCGGTGACGCCGGATGATGCTGGCTGCCAGGTCCTGCTGGCGGCACGCCTGAAGCAGGCCGGGTTCCAGTGCGATCACCTGCGCCTGGGCGAGGTCGACAACCTGTGGGCGACCCACGGCCAGGGCGCGCCGGTGCTGGTGCTGCTGGGCCACACCGACGTGGTGCCGACGGGCCCGCGCGAGGCCTGGGCCAGCGACCCGTTCACGCCGCAGATTCGCGATGGCGTGCTGTATGGCCGTGGCGCCGCCGACATGAAGGGCAGCGTGGCGGCGTTCGTGGTCGCCGCCGAGCAGTTCGTCGCCGCGCATCCCGATCACCCCGGTACGCTGGCGGTACTGCTGACCAGCGATGAGGAAGGCGATGCCATCGACGGCGTGCGCCACGTCGCGCGACTGTTCGCCGAGCGTGGCCAGCGCATCGACTGGTGCATCACCGGCGAACCGTCGTCCACCGCGACCCTGGGTGACCTGCTGCGCGTGGGGCGTCGTGGCAGCCTGTCGGCCAAGCTGCGGGTGCAGGGCGTGCAGGGGCATGTGGCGTATCCGGAGAAGGCACGCAACCCGATCCACCAGGCGGCGCCGGCCCTGGCCGAACTGAGCGCGCGGCGCTGGGACGAGGGCTACGAGAGTTTCCCGCCGACCAGCCTGCAGGTTTCCAACATCCATGCCGGCACCGGTGCCAACAACGTGATTCCCGGCGAGCTGGAGGTGGATTTCAACATCCGCTACAACCCGCACTGGGATGCACCGAAGCTGGAGGCGGAGATCACTGCATTGCTGGACCGCCATGGCCTGCAGTACACGCTGAAGTGGCATCGCAGCGGCGAGCCGTTCTACACCCCGGAAGGCACACTGCGCGCCACCGCGCGTGCGGTGCTGGCCGAGCACATCGGCCGTGCCCCGGAAGAAAGCACCGGCGGCGGCACCTCGGATGCACGCTTCATCGCGCCGTTGGGCGCGCAGTGCATCGAAGTGGGGCCGGTAAACGCCAGCATCCACCAGGTGGACGAGAATGTGCGCGTGGACGATCTGGACGCGTTGCCGGGGCTGTACCAGCGCCTGGTGGAACGGCTGCTGGCGTGACGCTGCGACGGTGGGTGCCGGCCGTTGGTCGGCATGCCTCCTGCCGGCTCTACTCTGAGAAAATGAAGAACGGCGGCTCGACCGCCCTCTCGAAGCTGCCGTCGGTGCCGCGTTGTTCCAGGCCCTGCAGCTGAGCCGGCGGCGGAGGCAGGGTCTGGCAGGCCGCCAGGTCCAGGCAGAGCAGGGCGGCCAGCGCCCCGGTGCGTCCATTGCGGTGTTGCATTTCCATTACACGGCCCAGGGCGCGCCATTATGCGCTCCAGGCGTGGTTGCCAATGCAACGGTTGCGCCGCGCCGGAAACCGGGGTAGGGTCGATGCCATGTCGATCTGCCTGACCACCGCCGTCAATAACAACAACCGCAATAATCTGCGCGCGAATAATCGTGCGCGGCCGATGCGGGACTGCGCCCTGGGTAGATAGACAGCAACACACGCCCGGACACCAGAAAACCCGCATCAGCCGATGCGGGTTTTTTTGTGCCCGGGCGCAGCCCCACCCGGGCCTGGATGGCCGGTCGAACACCTTCCCACCCGTGAAATCCCAACAGGAGCTCCCCCATGTGTTCGATCTTCGGAATCTTCGGCCTGCAGGCCGGTGACGATCTTCCTTCCCTGCGCCGCCATGCATTGGAACTGTCGCAGCGCCAGCGCCACCGTGGCCCGGACTGGAGCGGCGTGTACCTCGATGAAGGCGCGCTGCTGGTCCATGAGCGGCTGGCCATCGTCGATCCGGCCGGTGGTTCGCAGCCGCTGCTGTCGGCCGATGGCCAACTGGCGCTGGCGGTGAACGGCGAGATCTACAACCACCAGGTATTGAAGGCGGCGCTGACCACCACCTACGACTTCCAGACCGGCTCGGACTGCGAGGTGATCAACGCGCTGTATCGCCAGGGCAGCTCGCCGGCGCAGTGGCTGGAACAGCTCAACGGCATCTTCGCCTTCGCGCTGTGGGACCGTGACAGCGGACGCGTGCTGGTGGCGCGCGATCCGGTCGGCGTGGTGCCGCTGTACTGGGGCCACGATGCCCAGGGGCGCCTGCGGGTGGCCTCGGAAATGAAGGCGTTGGTCGACACCTGTGCCGACGTCGCACAGTTCCCGCCGGGTCACTACTTCGACAGTGCCAGCGGTGAGCTGGTGCGCTATTACCAGCAGCCGTGGCGCGACTACGCCGACGTGCAGGGCCGCCAGGCCGACCTGGCCGAACTGCGCCAGGCCTTCGAGCATGCAGTGGAGCGCCAGCTGATGAGCGACGTGCCGTATGGGGTGCTGCTGTCCGGTGGCCTCGATTCGTCGCTGGTGGCGGCGGTGGCCGCACGCTATGCGCGTCGTCGCATCGAGGATGGCGGGCAGACCGAAGCCTGGTGGCCGCGCCTGCATTCGTTCGCGATCGGCTTGAAGGGCTCGCCCGATCTGGCGGCCGCAGCGATCGCTGCCGAGGCACTTGGTACCGTGCATCACGGCTTCGAATACACCTTCGAGGAAGGCCTCGATGCACTTCCGGAAGTGATCCGCCACATCGAAACCTACGACGTCACCACCATCCGCGCCTCGACGCCGATGTTCCTGCTGGCACGGCGGATCAAGGCGATGGGCGTGAAAATGGTGCTGTCCGGCGAGGGCAGCGATGAGATCTTTGGTGGCTACCTGTACTTCCACAAGGCGCCGGATGCACGTGAATTCCACGACGAGCTGGTGCGCAAGCTGGACGCGCTGCACAACTACGACTGCCTGCGTGCCAACAAGTCGATGATGGCCTGGGGCGTGGAGCCGCGCGTGCCGTTCCTCGATCGTGAGTTCCTCGATGTGGCGATGCGCTTCGATGCCGCGCACAAGATGGTCGGTGCCGGCTTTGGCGGCCGCCGCATCGAGAAGGCGGTGCTGCGCGAGGCGTTCGATGGCTACCTGCCGGACAGCATCCTGTGGCGGCAGAAGGAACAGTTCAGCGATGGCGTTGGCTACGGCTGGATCGACGGGCTGAAGGCGCATGCCGAAGCGCAGGTGAGCGACCGTGTACTGGCGGCGGCCGACAAGCGCTTCCCGCACAACCCGCCGCAGACCAAGGAGGCGTACTACTACCGCCACCTGTTCGAGCAGTTCTTCCCGAGCCGTGCGGCCGCCGAAACCGTCCCGGGCGGCAAGTCGATCGCCTGTTCGTCGCCGGCCGCCATTGCCTGGGACGCCAGCTTCGCCGCGGCGGCAGATCCGTCGGGCCGCGCGATCGCCGGCGTGCACGAACAGGCACTGGCCTAAGCCCCCAAAAAGGGGACGAAGGGGATTAAGTCGTTTGTGCCACTAACGACTTAATTCCCTCCGTCCCCTTTTTGTATGATCGCCCCCTGCGCATTGGGGAATGTTCATGGACGTACAGGCAGGTGGCGACGTGCCGCCCACGAAATGGGGATGGCGTTATCTGGCCTGGGCCGGGGTGCCGTTGCTGGCTGGCGTACTGCTGGCGCGGTATGCCGGGCCGGCGGCGCCCGAGGCGGTTGCCCGCGCCACCACCGCCGCTGAAGGTGGCTGGGTGCAGCACCTGGCGTCACCGCTGGGCCTGTTCCTGCTGCAGCTGCTGGTGCTGCTGCTGGTGGCCAAGGGCGCGGGTGCGCTGCTCAAGCGCTTGGGACAACCGGCGGTGATCGGCGAGATGGCCGCCGGTCTGATGATGGGGCCGCTGGTGCTCGGCAGCCTGTTGCCGCAGCTGCATGGTGCGTTGTTCCCGGCCAGCTCGCTGGGGCCGCTCGGCATGCTCAGCCAGCTGGGCGTACTGATGTTCCTGCTGGTGGCCGGTGCCGAGCTCGATCTGGCGGCGCTGCGTGGCCGCCGGCGCTTCGCCTTCACGGTCAGCCATGCCGGTATTGCAGTGCCGTTCGGGCTCGGCGTGGCGCTGGCGATCTGGCTGTACCCGCAGCACGGCCCACGGGGTGTGGGCTTTACTGCATTCGCGTTGTTCGTCGGCATCTCGATGAGCATCACCGCGTTCCCCGTGTTGCTGCGCATCCTTGCCGATCGTGGGATCACACAGACGCCATTGGGCCAGACCGCGATCGCCTGCGCGGCATTGGGCGATGCCACCGCCTGGTGCCTGCTGGCCTTGATCGTCGCCGCCGCCCAGGCCAGCGGCTGGTTGCCGGCCAGCCTCAACCTGCTGTGCGTGGTCGCGTTCGTAGCGCTGATGCTGGGGCTGGTGAAGCCATGGTTCGCCCGCCAGCAGATCGCGCCGGGCCGTGAGGGACGTTGGTTGCTGGGCATCTTGCTGTTGTCGCTGGCCAGTGCGCTGGTCACCGAGATGCTGGGCATCCACGCGTTGTTCGGTGCATTCGCTGCGGGCGTCGCGGTATCGTCCAACGCGCAGCTGCGTGACCTGTTGATGGCCCGCGTCGAACCGTTCGCGGTGACCCTGCTGCTGCCGTTGTTCTTCGCCATGACCGGCCTGCGCATGCGCGCCGATGCGCTGCAGGCCAGCGATATCGTGTTGTGCGTGGTGGTGATTGCGGTGGCCACGGCCGGCAAGCTGCTGGGCACCTTCAGTGCCGCACGCAGCGCGGGCATGCCCACGCGCGAAGCGTGGCGGTTGGGGGCGCTGATGAACACCCGCGGCCTGATGGAGCTGATCGTGCTCAACCTGGGCTACGAGCTGGGCCTGCTCGGCGATCGGCTGTTCGCGGTGCTGGTGATCATGGCGCTGGTGACCACGGCGATGACCGGGCCACTGCTGAACCTGATCGAGCGGCGGAGGGGCTGAGCGCTCTGCAGTAGTGCCGGTCGCTGGCCAGCATCCATGCGGGTGTGTCCAGGATCGTGAGGTTGCCGGCCAGCGGCCGGCACTACCGCGCCGGTACCAGCGTCATCGTGTGCTGCGCTTTGCCGGGCAGGAACGGCGTCGGCCGCCCGTGCACCCAGTCTTCGTGGCCGGCGCCCCAGTACGGCGACAGCGGGTGCCCGCTCTGGCCGCCGGGCATGTGCACGATGCCGTCGGCCTCGTGGCCAGGCGAAACCACCATGCGTTCGGAGGCGCCGAAGTTCGGCGTCTGCACGCGCGGCATGTCACGGTCGCCGGGCAGGGGATCGGCGGGCATGCACAGCCAGCGCTTGGCGATGTCCGGCAATGCACGCGCGATGGGATGGCAGATCGCCGCGGTGTTGCGCTCTCCCCAGCTGCGCTGGGCCAGTGGGCCCTGCTTGGCCAGCTCGCTCTCGGTGCGGCGTGCGGCATCAAGCAGCAGCGCGTCCCAGCTGTCGTAGGCCGGTGGCAGCAGGTTGGCGGGGCGTTGCTGCAGCATCGGCCAGGCCACGCCTTCAAGTTGTGCCAGGCGCGGGTCCAGATAGTCATCGCCCAGCTGCGCGTTTGCCGGCGCCAGCAGTGCATCGGACAGGGTATCCATCACCTGCGTGCGGAACTCACGCACCACCCGGTAGCTGACCGAGTCGGCCGAGGCCCGGCCGCCCCATTGATGGCTGATCGCCTTCAAGCGCTTCAGTGCAGGATCGTCACTGCGTTCGATGACGTCATGCAGCAACGCCCACCAGCGCTGCAGGAACACGGCGCGATCATCGAGCTGGATCGCCAGCAGGTCGTGTTCGTCGAAGCGGTCCTGGATGGCGAGCAGGTCGCGGATCTGCCGCGCGCGGGCACCGAGGTCATAGCCACCGTTGCCGACGCTGGCCAGTGCCTCGCTGTTGAGGACGCGTCCATTGGCGGTCCACAGGCGATGGTTGGGGGGATCGATCAATGCCGGCGAGGCATCGCTGCGGATCGGCCATGGCGCGCAGTCCTGGTTGCTGGCGGCATTGAAGCCGACCGGTGCACAGCCGGGGCCACGGTCCGGGCGGGCGCCGATCAGGCGCCAGGCGATGCGCCCGCTGCGATCACCGACCACCAGGTTCTGCGCGGGGATGCCGGCGCGGTCGGCGAAGTGCAGTGCACCGTCCAGGTCACCGGCGCGGGCCAGATCAGCGAAGTCGAGGCGCACGGCGCCGGGCAGGTGCGCGACCCAGCGCAGCGCATCGCCACTGCCATCGGCATGGGTATGCAGGATCGGCCCCCAGGCGGTTTCGCGTACCGGGAACAGCACGTCGGCCTGGCCGGCCACCGCAATGCGTTCTTCGTGCACGGTCACCGTGGCGTTGGCCGGTTCCGTGCGGTAATCCGCCGTGTCGATGTAGCTGTTGGTGAAGCCCCAGGCGACGTGGCCATTGCTGCCGACGATCACCGCCGGCAGGCCAGGCAGCGAGAAACCAGTGACGTCGACCTGGCCGCCGGCAGCCTGCGGGTCGGGGTAACGCAGGCGCACCCGGAACCACAGGCCAGGCGCGCGCAGGCCCAGGTGCATGTCGTCGGCGACGATGGCGCGGCCGTCGGCAGTGAGTGCGCCGGCCACCGCGAAGTTGTTGCTGCCGATGACGTCCGCCTCCTCCTGCTCGGTGCCCTTTTTGCTCTTCAAAGTGCGCAGGTCCAGCTGGCTGGCATCGGGCAGGGCCGCATTGCCGGTGGCTCCGCCAAACAGCGGTGCATCCCATTCGGTGCCGTCGTGGGCGATCAGCGCGTATAGCGCCGGCGGCACCACCGCGCGGATGCGGCTCAGTGCAAGCTCGGTCTGGTTGTTCGGGTCCTGCAGGTCGGCGTACATGGCCAGACCGGCCAGCACGCTGTCACTGGCCCGCCACGGGTGCGGTGATTGCCGCAGCAGCAGGTAGGCCCATGGCCGCACGGAGAGATCAGCCAGGCCTTCGTTGACGCCTTCCACATAGGCACGCACGGCCGCGCCGTTGTCGCCCAGCGCGGTATCCAGATGCGCCTCGGTGCGGGCGCGCAGGCGGTGCACGCGCATGCGCTTGTCAGCTTCAATGGCCTTCGGCCCGAACAACGCCGACAGCTCGCCGGCGGCACTGCGGCGCATCAGGTCCATCTCGAAATAGCGTTCCTGCGCATGCACATGGCCGAGTGCGCGCATCGCGTCGGTCTGGCTGCCGGTAGTGATGGTGACCACGCCCAGCGCATCGCGCTCGATGGTGACCGGCTTGGCCAGGCCCGGCAGCGCATGCTCGCCGTCCAGGTCGGCCAGGCTGCCGCGCAGCAGCAGCCACAGGGCCAGTGCGGTGACCAGCACGATGGCGACCAACACGCCCAGCACCCAACGCCATGTACGTCGCATCGCACGTCCTTTTCGAACTCGTGGGCCGATTGTAGCCGCAGGCGCAACTGCGACTGATTCCGATTAGATCACCGTATTTTGAAATGCGGCACCCTATGCCACATCGATTCACAGGAGCCCCCCATGAAAGGCAACCCGGACGTCATCGCCTGCCTGAAGGAACTGCTGCGCGGCGAGCTTGCTGCCCGCGACCAGTACTTCATCCATTCCCGCCGCTACGAGGACCAGGGCCTGTTCGCGCTGTACGAACGCCTGAACCACGAGATGGAAGAGGAAACCCAGCACGCCGATGCGCTGCTGCGCCGGATCCTGTTCCTCGGCGGCGACCCGGACATGCGCCCGCATGCCACCGAGCCGGGCAGGACCGTGGAAGAGATGCTGCAGAAGGATCTCGACACTGAATACGCGGTTCGGAACAACCTCGCCGCCGGCATGAAGCTGTGCGAAGAGAACGGCGACTACGTGAGCCGCGACATCCTGCTGGCGCAGCTGAAGGACACCGAGGAAGACCACGCCTGGTGGCTGGAACAGCAGCTGGGCCTGATCAAGCGCATCGGCCTGGAGCTGTATCAGCTGAGCAAGATCGACGGCAACGGCGCCCCGGCGCACTGAGCCGCAGGTGGCGCCGGGCCATGCCCGGTGACCACCCGGTAGAGGCGGGCGGGGGGGGGGGGGGGGGGGTTGTGGTGGCGCACGGGCGGGC
This sequence comes from Stenotrophomonas sp. SMYL11, assembly GCF_036320005.1. Lineage (NCBI taxonomy): Bacteria > Pseudomonadati > Pseudomonadota > Gammaproteobacteria > Lysobacterales > Lysobacteraceae > Stenotrophomonas > Stenotrophomonas sp. SMYL11. The sequence continues at coordinate 181,844 of NZ_JAWIRS010000002.1, read as the reverse complement.
GGGGGTGAGGGCGGGGGAGCTCGGGG
>NZ_JAWIRS010000002.1:155300-181808 GCF_036320005.1 Stenotrophomonas sp. SMYL11 | reverse complement strand
CCGCCTGGGGCGCCCCCCCCCCGCCCCCCCCCCCCCCCCCCCGCGGGGGGGGCCCCGGCCCCCCCCCCCCCCCCCCCCCCCCCCTCGGCTCTACCAGAAGAAGCACAGGGTTCTGTCGCCCGCCAGCACCGGAGCACCGCCAGCCAGCTTTCGCCAGCCAGCTGCTCCACCGCCCGCCAGCCGACAACGAAAAAGCCGGGGAATGCCCCGGCTTTTTCGTGTCTGGTCTCCGGCAAGGCGTGTCAACCAAGGTTGACACCCACCAGAAGCAAGGCCCCAGCCTTTATTCCACCGACAGCCCTTCCACCTTCTGCCAGCCGCGCGGCAGCAGGTGGCCGCGGGTGGCGCGGGCGCCGAGATAGGCGTCAAGCTCGTTGAACTTCAGGCCCATCGTGCGCTGGCCGCTGCGCACCTGCAGGGTCTGCCCCGGGCTGATCGCCACGATGGCGACCACACGTTCGGTGGCGAGCTTGGCCTTGGGGATCTCGATGATCTTGTTGCCCTTGCCCTTGTCCAGTTCCGGCAGGTCGTTGGCGGCGATCGCCAGAAGGTTGCCCGAACTGGTGACCGCCACGATGCGGTCGGTGGCGACGTTGGCTACTACCGACGGGGTCAGCACGCTCGAACCGCTTGACAGGTTCAGCATCGCCTTGCCGGCCTTGTTGCGGCCGATCAGGTTCTCGAAGCGGGTGACGAAGCCATAGCCGTGGGTGGAGGCCAGCACGAAGCGGGTGTCCGGTTCGGCGCTGGCCAGGGTCACGAAGCTGGTGCCCGCGGCCGGCGAGAAGCGGCCGGTCAGCGGTTCACCGTTGCCACGCGCGGAGGGCAGGGTGTGCACCGGCGTCGAGTAGGCGCGGCCCTCGCTGTCGAGGAACGCGACCTGCTGCGTGCTGCGCGCACGCACCGCGCCCTGCAGCGCGTCGCCGTCGCGGTAGGACAGGGCGGACGCATCGACGTCGTGGCCCTTGGCGGCGCGGATCCAGCCCTTCTCCGACAGCACCACCGTCATCGGCTCGCTCGGCACCAGCTCGGTCTCGTCGATGGCCTGCGCCGCCTGCCGCTGCACCAGCGGCGAACGGCGCGCGTCGCCGAATTTCTTGGCGTCGGCGGCCAGTTCGTCGCGGATCAGCTTCTTCAGCTTGGCTTTGCTGTCGAGGATGCCGAGGATCTTCTCGCGCTCCTTGGCCAGCTCGTCCTGCTCGCCGCGGATCTTCATCTCCTCCAGGCGGGCCAGCTGCTTCAGCTTGGTTTCCAGGATGTACTCGGCCTGGTCGTCGGACAGGCCGAAGCGCGCGATCAGCGCCGCCTTCGGTTCGTCCTCGGTACGGATGATGTGGATCACCTCGTCCAGGTTGAGGAACGCGACCAGCAGGCCTTCCAACAGGTGCAGGCGGCGCTCGACCTTCTGCAGGCGGTGCTGCAGGCGGCGGGTGACGGTGTTGCTGCGGAAGGTCAGCCATTCGCTGAGCAGCATCTTCAGGTTCTTCACCTGCGGACGGCCGTCCAGCCCGATCACGTTGAGGTTGACGCGGTAGCTGCGCTCCATGTCCGTGGTCGCGAACAGGTGGCCCATCAGCTGCTCGGCGTCGACACGGTTGGAACGCGGCACCAGCACCACGCGCACCGGGTTGGCGTGGTCGGACTCATCGCGGATGTCTTCCAGCCACGGCAGCTTCTTGGCGCGCATCTGCGCGGCGATCTGCTCGATCACCTTCGACGGCGACACTTGGAACGGCAGCGCGGTGACCACGATGTTGTGTGCTTCCTTGGTGAAGGTCGCACGTGCGCGCACGCTGCCGTTGCCGGTTTCGTAGATGTTCCGCAGATCGTTGGCCGCGGTGATGATCTCGGCGCTGGACGGATAGTCCGGGCCCTGCACGTGCTCGCACAGGTCGCGCACGCTGGCATCGGGGTTGTCCAGCAGGTGCAGCAGTGCGCTGACGATCTCGTTGAGGTTGTGCGGCGGCACGTCGGTGGCCATGCCCACGGCGATGCCGGTGGTGCCGTTCAGCAGCAGGTGCGGCAGCCGCGCCGGCATCCAGGTCGGCTCCTGCAGGGTGCCGTCGAAGTTCGGTGCCCAGTCGGTGGTGCCCTGGCCCAGTTCGCCCAGCAGCACTTCGGCAATCGGGGTCAGCTTGGATTCGGTGTAACGCATCGCCGCGAACGACTTCGGGTCGTCGCTGGAACCGAAGTTACCCTGGCCCTCGATCAGCGGGTAGCGGTACGAGAACGGCTGCGCCATCAGCACCAGCGCCTCGTAGCACGCGCTGTCGCCGTGCGGGTGGTACTTGCCGATGACGTCACCGACGGTGCGCGCGGACTTCTTCGGCTTGGACGCGGCATTCAGGCCCAGCTCGCTCATCGAATAGATGATGCGGCGCTGCACCGGCTTCAGCCCGTCGCCGATGAACGGCAGGGCGCGGTCCAGGACCACGTACATCGAGTAGTCGAGGTAGGCGCGTTCGGCGTACTCGCGCAGCGGCAGTTGTTCGAATCCGTGGAACACGGGGCGGGCAAGTTCGGTCATGCGGCGTTGTTACCTGTTGTCGGGAGGCGGCGACGGCGGTCGCCGCTCGCAATCCTGTGATTATCCGGATGCGGCGGGGGATGCCAAGCCGCGCGCAGGGTCCAGCCCGGTTTCCAGGCCGTGTCCGGCCCGTGCCAGGTAGCGCCCCGGTGGCAGCCCGAAGTGGCGGCGGAACACGGTGACGAAGGCGCTGGCACTGCTGAAGCCCAGCGCGTGGGCGATATCGGCCACGCTGCGGCCGTCGGTCAGCTGGCGCAGGGCTTCGGACAGCCGGGCCTGCTGCCGCCACTGCGCGAAGCTGAGCGTGGTCTCGTCGCGGAAGTGGCGGGTCAGGCTGCGCGGCGACAGCCCGGCCCAGTGCGCCCATTCGGCCAGGCTGCGCTCGTCGGACGGGTCGGCCAGCAGCTGCGAGGCGATCTTCAGCAGGCGCCGGTCATGCGGCATCGGCAGGTGCATGCGCTGGCGCGGCGCGATACGGATCTCGTCCAGCAGCACCTCGATGATGTGCTGGCGCTCGGGCGTGGTGTCGTAGCCCAGCGGCCATTCGCAGATGCGGTCGGCCAGCGCCTGCGCCAGCTTGGACAGGCCCAGTACGCAGGGATCGGCGGGCAGGGTGGCGCAGGCCGGTGCGGCCAGCGCCATGCCCCAGCCGCGCAGCGGGCCGTCGAGGGTGACCGTGTGCGGCTCCAGCGGCGGCATCCAGCCGGCCGAGCCCGGCGCCAGTGACCACGTCCCGTGCGAGGTCCGGGTGGTCAGCAGGCCGCGTTCGACGCAGATCAGCTGCGCGCGCTGATGGTGGTGCCAGTCCACTTCACGGACCAGGCCCAAGGGGCTGTCGAAGCGGAAGGCGACAACCGGTGGCCCGTCATTGCGCTCGAACCAATCCAGGGCGTCGTCGCGCAGCAACCGCTTGGGAGGTGGGATTTCTGCCTTGTTCATCATATCCGCTGGCTGAAATGTGTCATCCATTGGCTGAATTGTACTACCGGGCCACCTGACCAGATCATTAAGGTAGGCGCCTTCGTTGATCCAGCCCGCTGCTGCAACACAGCATTCGATGCCAGATCGAATATTTCCATTGAGAAATATTTTTTTTGGAAGAGAATGCTCCCCCATGATCTGTCCTGCAACCACTCCCCCCAGCTTCGGCCTGCTGCTGCGCCAGGTGCGCGACGGCCTGGTCCGTCAACTCGACGCATCCATGGCTGAAGAAGGCCTGGGTATCGGCTTCACCCATTACATCGGGTTGAAGGTGCTTTCCAACATGGCCCCGTGCACGGCCAACGAGCTGGCCCAGGCCATCGACCAGGTGCCCAGTGCGGTGACCCGCCTGCTGGACAAGCTGGAGTCGCTGGGCTGCGTCCGCCGCGAACCGCATGCCCAGGACCGGCGTGCGCTGCAGATCGTGCTGACCGATGAAGGCCGCGCACTGTGGGCGCGGCTGAAGCTGCGTGGCGACGCGGTGATGGATTACGCCCTGCGTGACCTGTCCGCCGACGAACGCACGCAGCTGCTCTCCCTCCTCACCCGAATCCGCGATTCCCTGACGACCCCATGAACCCGATCCCGCATTCCACTCTCCGCCGGTCCGGGCGCGCGCTGCTGGTATCAGCGCTGGCCCTGGCCCTGGCCGCCTGCGCCAGCAGTCGTGGCCTCAACCCGCAGGGCCACGTGCTCGATGTGGACAGCCTGCACAGCGAACGCACCCTGGCCGATACCGACCTGAGCGCCACCGGCTTCCCGGCGCAGGACTGGTGGAAGGCACTGGGCGATGCGCAGCTGGACGCGCTGGTCGCCGAGGGCCTGGCCGGCCACCCGAGCCTGGACGCTGCCGATGCGCGCCTGCGCCAGGCGCAGGCGCAGGTCGGTACCGCGCGTGCCGATCGCCTGCCCAGCCTGTCGGTGTCCGGTGGCTATACCGGCCTGCGCCTGCCTGAGTCGATGGCCGGCAGCGAGATGGGGGGCCATTACGCTGGCAGCAGCCAGGTCGCCTTCGACTTCAGCTATGGCGTGGACCTGTGGGGTGGCAAGCGCGCTGCCTGGGAAGCGGCCGTGGACGGCGCCCATGCCGCCACTGTCGAAGCCCAGGCTGCACGCCTGAACCTGTCCACCGGCATCACCCAGGCCTATGCCGACCTGGCGTATGCATGGCAGCTCAATGACGTGGCCGAAGAAGAGCTGGGCCGCTCGCAGAAGTCGCTGGAACTGACCCGCCAGCGCCGCAGCGCCGGCATCGACAGTGATCTGCAGGTGCGCCAGGCCGAGGCCCGCGTGCCCGCCGCGCAGCAGCAGGTGCAGGCCGCGCAGCAGCGCATCGATGCCGCCCGCACCGCGCTGGCCGCGCTGGTCGGCAAGGGGCCGGACCGTGGCCTGTCGATCCAGCGCCCGCAGGCGTTGAATCCGATGGCGCTGCAGCTGCCGGGCGTGCTGCCCAGCGAACTGTTGGGTCGTCGCCCGGACATCGTTGCCGCGCGCTGGCGCGTGGAAGCGGCGGACAAGCAGATCAAGGTCGCCAGGACCAGGTTCTACCCGAGTTTCAACCTGACCGCACTGGCCGGCGTCGTCGCACCGAACGTGGGCGATCTGCTGAAGAGCAGCTCCACCTTCGCCTATATCGGCCCGGCGTTGAGCCTGCCGATCTTCGAAGGCGGCAAGCTGCGCGCCAACCTGGCCAACACCGATGCGCAGTACGACCTGGCGGTGGCCAACTACAACCAGACCGTGCTCGATGCACTGCGCGACGTGGCCGACCAGGTCAACGCGGTGCGTTCGCTGGCACAGCAGGCGCATTCGCAGCAGCAGGCGGTGGATACCGCACGTTCGGCCTTCGACCTGGCCCAGCAGCGCTACCGCGCCGGCATCGGCAGCTACCTGGACGTGCTGACCGCGCAGTCCACCCTGCTGCAGTCGCAGCAGCAGCTGGCCGGCCTGCAGTCGCAGCAGGTGCAGACCTCGGTGCGCCTGAGCAAGGCGCTGGGCGGTGGTTTCCAGCCCTCTGACGCCGACCGCGCACCGATCGACTCCCATTCCGATTCCTCGCATTCCTGAAGACTTCCGCCATGAGCCAGACCCAAGACACTGCGGCCCCGGCCGCCCCCAACCGCCGCGGCAACCTGCTGCGTGGCCTGTTCGTGATCGTCGTGCTGCTGCTTGCCGCACTGGCGCTGTGGTACTTCATGTTCGGCCGTTGGTTCGAAGAAACCGACGACGCCTACGTGCAGGGCAACCAGGTGCAGATCACCCCGCTGGTGGCCGGTACCGTGGTCGCCATCAACGCCGATGACGGCATGCGCGTGGAGCGCGGCCAGCTGCTGGTACAGCTGGATCCGTCCGACACGTCGGTGGCGCTGCAGCAGGCCGAAGCCAACCTGGCCAAGACCGTGCGCCAGACCCGTGGCCTGTACCGCAGCGTGGAGGGCGCGCAGGCGGACCTGAACGCCCGCCAGGTGACCCTGAAGCGCGTGCGCGAAGATTTCGCCCGCCGCAAGGACCTGGCCGCCACCGGCGCCATTTCCAATGAAGAACTGGCCCACGCCCGCGATGAGCTGGCCGCTGCCGAAGCGGCCGTGGCCGGTTCGCGCGAGACCGTCGAGCGCAACCGCGCGCTGGTCGACGACACCGTGATCGCCACCCAGCCGGACGTGCAGGCGGCCGCCGCGCAGCTGCGCCAGGCCTTCCTCAACAACGCCCGCGCCGGCATCGTCGCGCCGGTCACCGGTTACGTCGCCCGTCGTTCGGTGCAGGTCGGCCAGCGCGTGCAGCCGGGCAATGCCCTGATGGCGGTGGTGCCGACCGAGCAGATGTGGGTCGAGGCCAACTTCAAGGAAACCCAGCTGCGCCACATGCGCCTGGGCCAGGAAGTGGAGCTGAAGTCGGACCTCTACGCCGGTGACGTGAAGTACAAGGGCCGCATCCAGAGCCTGGGCCTGGGCACCGGCTCGGCGTTCTCGCTGCTGCCGGCGCAGAACGCCAGCGGCAACTGGATCAAGATCGTGCAGCGCGTGCCGGTACGCATCGCCATCGATGCCAAGCAGCTGGCCGAACACCCGCTGCGCATCGGCCTGTCGATGAAGGCCGAAGTGAGCCTGCGCGACCAGAAGGGAGAAGTGCTGCCGAGCGCCCCGGCCAAGGGCACGGTGTTCGATACCGACGTGTATGCCAAGCAGCTGCATGATGCCGACGAGGTGATCCACACGATCATCCAGGGCAACCTGCCGCAGCAGGCGAAGGTGGGCTGAGGTCGCCATGTCCGCACAAGCTCCAGCCGCGCCCGGTGCTCCGGGCGCCCCGGCGGCGCCGGGTGCGGCCTCCGGGTTCCTGCCGCCCAGCGTCGCCCTGTGCACCGTGGGCCTGGCGATGGCGTCGTTCATGCAGGTGCTCGACACCACCATCGCCAACGTCTCGCTGCCGACCATCGCCGGTAACCTCGGCGCCAGTTCGCAGCAGGCGACCTGGGTCATCACCTCGTTCGCGGTCAGCACAGCCATCGCGCTGCCGCTGACCGGCTGGCTCAGCCGCCGCTTCGGCGAACGCAAGCTGTTCGTCTGGGCCACGCTGGCCTTCGTCATCACCTCGCTGCTGTGCGGCCTGGCGCAGAGCATGGGCATGCTGGTGGTGTCGCGTGCGCTGCAGGGCTTCGTGGCCGGCCCGATGTACCCGATCACGCAGTCGCTGCTGGTCTCGATCTATCCACGCGAGAAACGCGGGCAGGCCTTGGCGCTGCTGGCGATGATCACGGTGGTGGCGCCGATCTGTGGCCCGATTCTCGGTGGCTGGATCACCGACAACTACAGCTGGGAATGGATTTTCCTGATCAATGTGCCGCTGGGCATCTTCGCTGCCCTCGTGGTGGGCAACCAGTTGAAGGGGCGCCCGGAGCAGGTCGAGAAGCCGAAGATGGACTACGTCGGCCTGATCACTCTGGTGATTGGTGTCGGTGCGCTGCAGCTGGTGCTTGATCTTGGCAACGACGAGGACTGGTTCTCGTCGATGAAGATCGTGGTGCTGGCCTGCGTGGCCGTGGTGACGCTGACGGTGTTCCTGATCTGGGAACTGACCGACAAGGATCCGATCGTCGACCTGAAGCTCTTCCGCCATCGCAACTTCCGCGCCGGTACGCTGGCAATGGTGGTGGCCTACGCGGCGTTCTTCAGCGTGGCCCTGCTGATCCCGCAGTGGTTGCAACGGGACATGGGCTATACCGCGATCTGGGCAGGCCTGGCGACCGCGCCGATCGGCATCCTGCCGGTGATCATGACACCGTTCGTGGGCAAGTATGCATCGCGCTTCGACATGCGCATGCTGGCTACGATTGCGTTCATTGTGTTGTCGATGACCAGCTTCCTGCGTTCGAACTTCAACCTGCAGGTGGACTACAACCATGTGGCGGGCGTGCAGCTGATCATGGGCATCGGCGTCGCGCTGTTCTTCATGCCGGTGCTGCAGATCCTGCTGTCGGACCTGGACGGGCGCGAGATCGCGGCGGGCTCCGGCCTGGCCACCTTCCTGCGTACGCTGGGCGGCAGCTTCGCGGCGTCGCTGACGACGTGGCTGTGGGCGCGGCGCACCCAGGTGCACCACGCCGACCTGACCGAGCACATCTCGGTCTATCAGCCGGGCATGCAGGACCAGGTCACCGCGATGGGGCAGGGCGACCTGCAACATGGCGCAGCGGTACTGAACAACATGATCAACCACCAGGCATCGCAGATGGGCTTCAACGACATCTTCTTCCTGCTGGGCTGGATCTTCCTGGCGATCATCGCGTTCCTGTGGCTGGCCAAGCCGCCGTTCGGCGCAGGCGCAGGTGCGGCCGCCGGTGGCGGACACTGAAACTCCCTGGAAACACGTGCTGTATTTTGACCCCGCCGCAAGGCGGGGTTTTTGTTTGTGCGTTCCGGCGAACACCGGATGCATCCACGCATGGCGTGGATCTACCGCGGGCGCATGGACGTCATCATCGCGTTGACGCTGCAAACCCCGGAAACGAAAAAACCCGCTTTCGCGGGTTTGATCATCTTGAGTCATGGTGCCCAGGAGAGGACTCGAACCTCCACGGTTTTACCCGCTAGTACCTGAAACTAGTGCGTCTACCAATTCCGCCACCTGGGCGACTCAGGAGATGAATTATGGGGAGCGACAGAAGATGTGTCAACAACATTTCACACCTTTTTCTGCGGCTGTACGCCCAGGTGAAGCAGCAGGCTGCGCATCGCTGATGACAACTGCGCCCACTCGGCAAAACAGGCGCACAGGCGGCGCTGTGCCCATGCATCGGCGAGCGGTACGGCGACGGTATGCGTGCTGCGCCGATGCTGGCGGGCGATGGTCCGCGGCACGATGCCGACACCAATGCCGTGGCCGACCATGATGCATACGCCTTCGAAGGTCTTCATGCGGATGCGTACGTCCAGGCGGCGCCCGATGCCGCGCGCCTGGTCCTCGATGTAGGTCTGCAGTGCATTGCCATCGGCCAGTGCGACGAAGGTCTCGCCGGCAACCTCGGCGAAGGCCACGCTGCGCCGCGACGCGAAGCGGTGGTCTGCGGGCAGCAGCATCATCAGTGGATCTTCGGCGACCACATGCTGCTGCAGGCCGGCAGCGTCGACCGCATCGCTGATGATGCCGGCCTCGGCCTGGCCAGCGCTGATCGCGCGCACGACTTCGGGGCTGGTGCGCTCCAGCAGCTCCACGTGCAGGCGTGGGCGTTCGGCCAGCCACGGTGCCAGCCGCGAGGGCAGGTAGTTGGTCAGCGCGGCGGTGTTGGCATACAGATGCAGGGTGCCGCGCGCGCCATGCGCGAACGCCTGCAGTTCACCGCGCAGCTGCGCTTGCTGCTGCAGGATCAAACGTGCATGGTGGGCGAGCGCGGCACCGGCTTCGGTCAGGCTGACGCCGCGCGGATGGCGGTTCAACAGTACGGTGCCGGCATCGGCTTCGATCGTGCGCAGGCGTTCGCTGGCTGAAGCCAATGCCAGGTTTGCCTGCGCGGCACCGGCCGTGATGCTGCCCGCCTCGGCAATGGCCAGGAACAGGCGCAGGTCGGCGATATCCATCCGCATGTGATGCCCTCATCGCAACGCCTGAGCCTTCGGATCAGCCGAAGGCGAGGCCGGGAAGACCGCATTGTGCGCCGAGCGGCCGCTCGATCCAATGAACACATGAATGAATCGATGTACTTCTATGTGCTGCTGGTGGTGGTGTTCGTGCTGGCCGGTGTGGTCAAAGGCGTGACCGGCATGGGGTTGCCGACAGTGGCGATGGGTCTGCTCGGTGGCGCGCTGTCGCCGGTGGCGGCGGCATCGATGTTGTTCATCCCCACCTTCGTCACCAATGCGTGGCAGCTGTTGTCCGGGCCATCGCTGGGCCACATCGTGCGGCGCCTGTGGCCGATGATGCTGGCCGTGGTGGTGGTGACACTGGGTTCGGCAGCGCTGCTGGTGCGGGTCGATCGCACCTGGTCGCGCGTGGCTTTGGGCGTGGCGCTGGTGGTCTACGCGGCATATGCGCTGCTCGCGCCGGTGTTCCGCGTACCGCAGCGGCGCGAGCGATGGCTGGGGCCGCTGGTGGGGGCGTTGTCGGGTGTGGTGACCGGCGCCACCGGCGTATTCGTGATGCCGGCGGTGCCGTACCTGCAGTCGCTGGGGTTGCAGCGCGAGGAGCTGGTGCAGGCGCTGGGGCTGGCGTTCACTGTGTCGACGATTTCGCTGACCACTGGCCTGGTGCTGCACGGCGCATTCGGCATCCAGCAGCTGGGGCTGAGTACGCTGGCGGTGCTGCCGGCATTGCTGGGCATGTGGCTGGGGCAGGTGATCCGGCAGCGGATCAGTGCGCGGGTGTTCCGCGCCTGTTTCCTGGGTTTCCTGCTGCTGCTCGGGCTGGAGCTGGTGCTGCGGCCGCTGTTGTGATGCCGGCCGCCGGTCGCGGCGATGCCGAATCACGGGCATGAAAAAACCCGCTTTCGCGGGTTTTTCTCATTCTCGACGTGGTGCCCAGGAGAGGACTCGAACCTCCACGGTTTTACCCGCTAGTACCTGAAACTAGTGCGTCTACCAATTCCGCCACCTGGGCGTCGAGGAGCGAGATTATGGGATGTTGTTACGGGGGTGTCAACACCCTTGTGAAGATCATTGCCGATACCGGGTTGGAGTTCCTTCCTGGAGGAGAAAGCGTCGAGCCTCAGGGCCGGATTGCAGGCAAAAAAAATCCCCGCCGAAGCGAGGAGTTTTTTCGTTGGTGCCCAGGAGAGGACTCGAACCTCCACGGTTTTACCCGCTAGTACCTGAAACTAGTGCGTCTACCAATTCCGCCACCTGGGCGTTCCAGAGGCGCAATTGTGAAGATGGATCCGCAGGCTGTCAACGACTTCCTGAATATTTTTCATGCAAGGCCTTCAAGACAGCCGCTGACCCGTTCTGCACGCCGTCAGCAGCTACCATGTAGGGCGATGACTACCAAAAAACCAAGCAAGGGCGGGAGTACGTCCCGCAGCCAGGGCCCGAAGAAAGGCGCCAAGACGGGCGCGGCCCGCACCCCCAAGCCAGGCAAGCCTTTGCCGGGCTGGTTCCCCGAATTGAATGAAGGCGGCGCCGCGCCGCGTGGCCGCAAGGCCCGCAATATGGATGCGCCGGGGCCTGCTCCGGGCCGCAAGCTGCCGCCGACCGGCAAGGTGGTCGACGATCCCTATGCCGCACGCGAAGCCGAGAAATACGAACAGCCCATCGCCAGCCGCGAGGCCATCCTGGCCCTGCTGGAGCGCTGCGAAGGGCCGCAGACCGCCGAGGAACTGGGCGCGCGCCTGGGCCTGACCGCACCAGACCGTGCTGAAGCGCTGTCGCGCCGGCTCGGCGCCATGGTCCGCGATGGCCAGCTGGTGCAGAACCGCCGGGGTGGTTTCGCTCCGATCCAGACGTTGAACCTGGTCACCGGCGTGGTGATCGCCAACCCGGAAGGGTTCGGCTTCCTGCGCCCCGTCGAAGGCGGCGACGACCTGTTCCTGCCGCCGTATGAGATGCGCAAGGTGATGCACGGCGACAAGGTGCTGGCCCGCGTGACCGGCATCGATCACCGTGGCCGTCGCGAAGGCAGCATCGCCCGCGTGCTCGAACGCGGCATGACCCGCCTGATCGGCCGCTTCAGCATCGAGATGGGCATCAACTATGTGGTGCCCGACGACAAGCGGGTGCAGCGCAACGTGCAGGTGCCGCCGGACCAGACCGGTGGTGCACGCGACGGCCAGCTGGTGGTCTGCGAACTGACCCAGGCGCCGGACAGCCGCCGTCCGCCGATCGGCCGCATCATCGCCGTGCTCGGCGACAAGCTGACCGCGTCGCTGGTGGTGGAGACCGCCATCCACGGCCACGAGCTGCCGTTCGAGTTCCCGCAGGAGGTGCTGGACGAAGCGGCTTCGGTGCCACTGGTGGTCGAGCCGGCCATGATCGGCGACCGCGTCGACCTGCGCAGCACGCCGCTGGTCACCATCGACGGTGAAGATGCCAAGGACTTCGACGACGCGGTGTATTGCGAACCGAATGCCGAGGGTTTCCGCCTGGTGGTGGCCATCGCCGACGTGTCCAACTACGTCCGCCCCGGTACGCCGCTGGATGAAGAGGCGCAGAAGCGCGCCACCTCGGTGTACTTCCCGGGCTTCGTGGTGCCGATGTTGCCGGAGACCCTGTCCAATGGCATCTGCTCGCTGATGCCGAAGGTCGATCGCATGTGCTTCGTCTGCGACATGCAGATCGACCGCGACGGCCTGGTCACGCATTCGCGCTTCTACGAGGCGGTGATGAACTCGCACGCGCGCCTGACCTACACCCAGGTGTGGAAGGCGGTGGGTGAGGACGATGCCGATACCAAGGCCTGGATGGGCGACCTGCTGCCGCAGGTGCTGCGCCTGCACCAGCTGTACAAGGTGCTGTCCAAGGCACGCGCCAAGCGTGGTGCCATCGAGTTCGAAAGCAGCGAAGTGCGCTTCGTGCTGGACAACCGTGGCGAGGTGACCCAGGCCGGCATGCTGGTGCGCAACGACGCACACAAGCTGATCGAGGAATGCATGATCGCGGCCAACGTGGAGGCGGCCAAGTACCTGCTGTCGCGCCATGTGCCGGCCCCGTACCGCGTCCACGAGAAGCCGCCGGAGACCAAGTTCGCCGACCTGCTGGAATTCCTCAAGGAGTTCAAGCTGAGCCTGCCGCCGTGGTCCAAGGTGCGTCCGGGCGATTACACCAAGCTGCTGAAGAAGATCCGCGATCGCCCCGATGCCACGCTGCTGGAATCGGTGCTGCTGCGCAGCCAGAGTCTGGCGATCTACAGCCCGGAAAACCACGGTCACTTCGGCCTGGCGCTGGAGGCGTACGCGCACTTCACCTCGCCGATCCGTCGCTACCCTGACCTGCTGGTGCACCGCGCGATCAAGCACGCGCTGTCCGGCAAGCCGCTGGACAAGTTCACCTACAACGCACGCGAAATGGCTGCGCTGGCGCTGCAGTGCTCCGAGCGTGAGCGCCGTGCCGATGAGGCCGAGCGCGAGGTTGACGAGCGCTACCGCGCCGCGTGGATGGAAAAGCACGTAGGCGGGCAGTTCGACGGTGTGATCAGTGGCGTGACCAGCTTCGGCCTGTTCGTGGAGCTGGACGAGTCGAAGGTGCAGGGCCTGGTCCATGTGACCCAGCTGCCGCAGGACTATTACAAGTTCGACGCGACCCGCAAGACGCTGACCGGCGAACGCCGTGGCAGCAGCTACCGGCTGGGTGATCGCGTGCGCATCCTGGTGCTGAAGGCCAGCATGGAAGAGCGCAAGATCGACTTCCGCCTGGTCGAGCACAAGGGTGAGGATGAGGGCGATGGCCTGCCGCCGCTGCCCGAGCGTGGCAAGCCGGCCAAGCGCGCGAAAAAGCAGTATTGAAAGGTGTGCCGACCAACGGTCGGCACCCACCTCACCCGGTAGGTGCCAACCTTGGTTGGCACATCCCTCACCCGGTAGGTGCCAACCTTGGTTGGCACGCCGCTACGGAGGAATCCACCATGCAGGGCCAACCCGAATACAGCGGCGGCTGCCAGTGCGGCGCGATCCGCTTCCAGGCGCGAGGCGCGCTGACCGACAGCTCGATCTGCCATTGCCGGATGTGCCAGAAGGCCTTCGGTGCCTACTACGCGCCGCTGGTGTCGGTGCGCGGCGTGCAGTTCAGCTGGACCCGCGGCCAGCCGCGCTATTTCCAGTCGTCCAACGTGGTGCGGCGTGGCTTCTGCGCCGACTGCGGTACCCCGTTGACCTATGAAGCCCCCGACGGCGTGGCCGTGGCCGCTGGTGCCTTTGACCAACCCGAACGCCTGCCACCGACCATCCAGTACGGGGTCGAACGCAAGCTGCCCTTCGTCGACAGTTTGTCCAGCCTGCCGGCGCGACGTACCGAGGAAGACATCGCGGCGCTGGAGTTCCTGGCCACCATCGTGTCCCACCAGCACCCCGACCACGACACCCCGCACTGGCCGCCGCGCAGCCGCTCCGCCGAAGGCTGAGCGGCGGGTAGCGCCGGGCCATGCCCGGCGAGCGCGCAGCGCGGTCGGCGCCGATGCTCTACCATAGCCCCCCCTTTCCGGTCCCCGCCCGCATGAGCAAGAACAGCCAGTGGATTGTCGGCGTCAACGCCGTCGCCTCCTCCATCGAGAACGACGCCGAGAACGTCCGCGAAGTGCTGGTCGAGGCCGGTGCGAAGAACCCGCGCCTGACCGAGATCGAGGAAAACGCCCGCCGCAAGGGCATCGACGTGCGCAAGGTGAACAGCCAGGCGCTGGACGGTGTCGGCGGTTCGGTACGCCACCAGGGCGTGGCCGCGCGCTATGCCGCCGCCCGCACCTACAGCGAGAACGAGCTGGAAGGCCTGGTCACTGCAGCCGAGGGCAAGGCCCTGCTGCTGGTGCTGGACGAGGTGCAGGACCCGCACAACCTGGGCGCCTGCCTGCGCTCGGCCGCTGCCGCGGGCGCCACTGCAGTGATCATCCCCAAGGACAAGTCGGCCACGGTCAATGCCACCGTGCGCAAGACCTCGGCCGGTGCCGCCGATCTGATCCCGGTGGTGGCGGTGACCAACCTGTCGCGCTGCCTGAAGGACCTGCAGAAGCAGGGCGTGTGGATCTACGGCCTGGCCGGCGAAGCCACCGCCTCGCTGTACCAGCTGGACCTGAAGGGCAACATCGCCCTGGTGCTGGGCGGCGAAGCCGATGGCCTGCGCCGCCTGACCCGCGAGAACTGCGACGGCCTGGTCAAGATCCCGATGCCGGGCGAGATCGAGAGCCTGAACGTCTCCGTCGCTGCCGGTGTCAGCCTGTTCGAGGCCGTGCGCCAGCGCGGTTGATCCGACGGTACGACGTGATCGGGGTCAGATCCTTCCCCCACGGGGAAAGGGGTCTGACCCTTTTTTGTGATCGGAAAGATCGTGTCGACCAAGGTCGACACCTACCAGAGCAGAACCAGGATCAGGACCCGTGCCGACCAACGGTCGGCACCCACCATCAGCGGCAGATTCCGACAGCTCGCGGAGACGGTCGAGGGCGGGGTGGGTCCGGTGGCAGGGGTGCGAGCCGCATGGATGCGGCGACCAAGCCCCCATGGACGGGTTCACGGCGTCCCCTGCCACCGGACCCGCCTCGCCGTCCAGCAGCAAGCCAGCTTTTGACGTTGACGTTGCTTCGGCGGGTGCGGGGCGCAGCCCCGCATCGCCTCACCCCGCGCTGCCGCCCAGTGCCTTGAACAGCGTCACGTCGTTGTTCAGCTGGCCCTGGCGCACGCGCGCCAGCGACAGCTCGGCATCGCGCCGGGTCTGCTGCGCTTCCAGCCAGGTGCGCAGGTCGGTGGCACCCACGCGGTAGCGCACTTCCTGCGCGCGCTCTACTTCCACCGCTTCGTCGTACGACGCCTGCGAGGCCGCTACCTGGCGCGCCAGCTGCTCGCGTGCTGACAACGCATTGTCCACTTCCGAGAGCGCGGTATACAGCGTCTTGCGGAAATTGGTAGCGGCGATCTGGTAGCCGGTGCCGGCGATATCGGTATCCAGCTGCGCGCGCTGCAGGTTGAGGAACGGCAGCGACAGGCCGGCGCCCAGCGTGGCTACCGGGTTGCGCAGCACATCGCCCAGCGAGGTCGCGCTGGAACCGAGGCTGCCGGTCAGGCTCAGCGCCGGGTAGTACTGGGTGGCGGTGACCTTGATGGTCTTCAGGCTGTTGCGCAGGCGCAGTTCGGCCGCGCGCAGGTCGGGACGGCGACCGAGCAGGTCGGTCGGCAGGCCTTCGGCGATGTCTGGGCTGCGTGCGCCGAGCAGGTCCTGCGGTTCGTCCTGCTGCGGCCAGGGCGTGCCGTCCAGCAGCACGGTCAGTGCATTGCGGGTCTCCACCCGCTGCTGTTCCAGCGCACTCTGCGAGGAACGCTGCGACTGCAGGTTCTGCAGTGCCTGGCGTACTTCCAGGCGCGATACTGCACCGGCGTCGAAGCGGGCCTGGACCAGTTCGCGGGTACGTTCCAGCCGCTCAAGGTTGGCCTGGCCGGTGGCGATGGACTGGTTTAGATAGGCCAGGTTCCAGTATTGGTTGATGGTGTCGCTGATCACCAGCAGCGCGGTGTTCTGCCGGTCTTCCTCGCTGGCCTCGGCCTCCCAGCGAGCGATGTCGCGCTGGGTGCGCAGGCGGCCCCACAGGTCCACTTCCCAGCCCAGCGAGACGCCGGTGGAATAGCTGCGGCGCCAGTCGTCGGCCTGGTCGGTGGCGCGGCTGGCGCTACCACTCACACCTGAAGACGAAGGCTGCGGCCACAACGCGTTGCTGGCCAGGCCAGCCTGCAGGCGCGAACGCTGCACGGCCAGGCCAGCGGCGGCAAGATCGCTGTTGGCGGCCAGCGCCTGCGCCACCAGACGGTCGAGACGTTCATCGCCGAAACCGGTCCACCAGGTGTCCTGGCGGATGTCGCGGCCCGGAGTATCCAGGCTGCTGCGCGGAACGTCGGCGGGTGCATTGAGGGTGGCGTCGCCACGACCGTAGCTGGCCGCCACGTCGGGGGCCTGCACCGGATAGCGGCCCATCAATGCGCAGCCGGACAGGGCGAGCAGTACAGCGCCCGCCAGCAGCAGGCGCGAGGGGGCAGGGAAGGGCAGTCGGGTCATCATCTTCATTCGCGGGCCAGGGCCTCCACCGGGTCGAGCTGCGCGGCGTTACGCGCGGGCAGGAAGCCGAACGCCACGCCGATCAGGGTCGAGCAGGCGAACGCGGCAACGATCGAGGCGGTGGAGAACAGCACCTGGAAGTCGCTGGCGAAGCGCCCGATCATCGAGCCCAGCAACAGGGCCAGGCCGATGCCGAGCACGCCGCCGAGCAGGCATACCAGCACTGCTTCGATCAGGAACTGCTGGCGGATGTCGCTCTGCCGTGCACCGACGGCCATGCGCACGCCGATCTCGCGGGTACGCTCGGTCACCGACACCAGCATGATGTTCATCACGCCGATACCACCGACCAGCAGTGCGATGGCGGCGATGGCGCCGATCAGCAGGGTCATCGTGCGCGTGGTCTGCTCGATGGTCTGGCGGATCTCGGCGCTGTTGCTGAGGAAGAAGTCCTCGGTGCCATGGCGCATGGTCAACAGGCGGGTGATCGCTTCCTGTGCCGCATCCATCGGCGTGGCGTCGTCCACGCGCACGGTGATGCTGGACACGTGGCTCTGGCCGAGCATGCGCGACATCACCGTGGTGTACGGCAGCCACACGCTCAGGCTGGTGCTGCCGCCGAACCCGAAGCTCTGGCGCTTGGCCACGCCGACCACGCGCGCCGGCACGTTGCCGAGCAGGATCACCTGGCCGATCGGATCGACATCGGGGAAGAACTGGGTCTGGGTGTTCTCGTCGATCACCGCCACCTGGCCGAGGCCCTTCACCGCATCGGCATCGAAGAAGCTGCCGCTGAGCAGGGTCACGCCCTTGACCCGGAAGAACTGCTCGCCGACGCCGCTGACCTGGGCGGTGGAGGACTGGTTGCGGTAACGCGCGGTGACCGAGGTCGACACGCTGGGCGTGGAGCTGTCGACGTAGCTCTGCCGGGCCAGCGCATCGGCATCACTGGCTCTGAGCGTCTGTACCCGCGCCGAGCGCATGTCGCCGAAACCACGGCCGGGGTAGACGTCGATGGTGTTGGTACCCAGCGCACTGATGTTCTGCAGGATCTGCTGCTGCGAGCCATTGCCCAGCGCCACCACCGAGACCACCGAGGCGATGCCGATGATGATGCCGAGCATGGTCAGGAAGGTGCGCAGCCGATGTGCATTCATCGCCAGCAACGCCATTCGGAATGCTTCGGTGAAGCGGTCGCGCGCGGCCCGCCAGCTGTTGCCGCGGGCAACGCCGGTGCTGGCCTCGCGCTGCGCGCGGTAGGTCGGTGCATTCGGGTTGGCGCGGTCGGCGATGATCTCGCCGTCGCGGATCTCGATGATGCGCTGCGCGTGTTCGGCCACGCTCATGTCGTGGGTGACGATGATGATGGTGTGGCCTTCGGCGTGCAGCTCGCCGAGGATCGCCATCACTTCCTCGCCGGATTTCGTGTCGAGCGCGCCGGTCGGTTCGTCGGCCAGGATCACCTCGCCGCCGTTCATCAGCGCACGTGCGATCGACACGCGCTGCTGCTGGCCGCCGGACAGCTGGCCCGGCTTGTGGTGCATGCGGTCGCTCAGGCCCAGCCGCTGCAGCAGCTGCTCGGCACGCGCGTTGCGTACCGGGCCGGGACTGCCGGCATACACCGCTGGAACCTCCACGTTGCCGCGCGCATCGAGGTCGCCCAGCAGGTGGTAGCGCTGGAAGATGAAGCCGAAATGCTCGCGGCGCAGTTCGGCCAGCTCGTCCGGCTCCATCCTGCCGGTTTCGCGGCCGGCCACCTGGTAGCTGCCACGGGTGGGGCGATCGAGGCAGCCGAGGATGTTCATCAGCGTCGACTTGCCCGAACCGGACTGGCCGACGATGGCCACCATCTCACCGGCGTGGATGTCGAGATTGACGTCGCGCAGCACGGCGATCACATCGTCGCCGGCCGGGAATTCTCGTCGCAGGTCGCGCAGGCGCAGCAGCGGCGCCGTCGTGCTCATCGGCGCCCCATTCCCGGGCCGCCGACCCGCATCTGCATGCCGCCGCGGTTGCCGCCGCCGGCGCTGGCACCGGCCGCACCGGCCTCGCCGACCACCACGCGCTCGCCTTCCTTCAGCCCGGACAGGATCTCGGCCGAGGCGCCGTTGTTGATGCCCACGGTAACCTTGCGCGGCTGCGGCTGGCCCTTGTCGTCCAGCACCCGCACCATGCGCTCGTCGCCACGGCGCTTCGGCCCCAGTGCCACTGCCGGCACCATCAGCACGCCCTTGGCCTGCTTCAGCAGTACCGAGACCTGCGCGGTCATGTCGATGCGCAGGGTGCCGTCCGGATTCTCCACGTCGAACAGTGCGTTGTAGTAGACCGCGCTGCTGGAGCTGGAACTGGAGGAGCTGCTGGAGCTGGACGAATTCTCGTTGGCGATCGAGGCCGGCGCCGGATTGATCTGGCGCAGCGTGGCGTGGTACTTGCGGTCCGGATCGCCCAGCGTGGTGAAGTACACCGGCATGCCGGCCTTGATCTTGACCACGTCGGCCTCGGAGATCTCGGCATTGACCGTGACCACGTCCAGCCGTGCCAGCATGACGATGGTCGGTGCGGTCTGGTTGGCGTTCACGGTGCGACCTTCCTCGGCCACCACCGCCACCACGGTGCCGTCCATCGGCGCGGTGATGCGGGTGTAGGCCAGGTTGGCGCGGGCGGTGCCCAGCTCGGTTTCGCGGCCCTTGATCTGCGCCTCGTAGGATTGCAGCTGGGCGCGGGCGGTCTTCAGCTGCGCCTCGGCGGCATCGTATTCCTGGCGTGAGGTGGCCTCGGCGGCCAGCATCTGCTGCTGGCGCGCGAACTCCAGCTCGGCCTGGCGCAGGGTGGCCTGCTGCACGGCGCGCTGGGCGGTGACCTGGTCCAGCGAGGCCTGCGCGTTGAGTACCTGGTTCTGCTGGGTGGTGGCATCGATCTCGGCGATCAGGTCGCCTTCCTTCACGGTGTCACCCAGCTGCACCTTCAGCGACTTGATCTGGCCCGAGGCCTGCGCACCGACGCTGACCAGCTTGTAGGCGTCGATCACGCCGGTGGCCTCCACCGTCTGCTCGATGTCACCACGGCTGACCGGCGTGGTCGCCACCGCCGGGGCGGCGGGCTTGCGCAGCAGCCACCAGGCGGCTGCGGCAACGGCAAGGGCAAGCAGGGCGATCAGTATCAGGCGACCCCGGCGGGTCGCGGGCAGCAGGCGGAACGTCACGTCGTGGCTTCACTCTCGGGGCCGCGGTGGCGGCGTTGGTGGGCATTGTGAAGACCGGGCGATGGGC
This sequence comes from Stenotrophomonas sp. SMYL11, assembly GCF_036320005.1. Lineage (NCBI taxonomy): Bacteria > Pseudomonadati > Pseudomonadota > Gammaproteobacteria > Lysobacterales > Lysobacteraceae > Stenotrophomonas > Stenotrophomonas sp. SMYL11. The sequence continues at coordinate 161,859 of NZ_JAWIRS010000002.1, read as the reverse complement.
GGCTCAATCCTCGGGGTATGTCTCTATGTAACACTGTCGGTGAATACGCGTAACCACAGGTATCCCGCCCATGGGTGGATACACTGGTACGCATTGCCCCGGATGCGGTTCAGCTGCCGACACGGGATGATCGCGACATGGAGACTGAAAACACGATGCATCGACTGCTGATCGTCGACGACGACAACGACATCCGCACCCTGCTGGCCGAACAGCTCGGCCGGGCCGGCTACCAGGTGAGCACGGCCGCAGACGGCACCGCCATGCGCCAGCTGCTGGACCGCGAACACGTGGACCTGATCGTGCTCGACCTCAACCTGCCGCGCGAGGATGGCCTGACCCTGTGCCGCGACCTGCGCGCGCGCTCGAACACGCCGGTGATCATGCTGACCGCGCGTGCCGAGCCGATCGACCGCGTGCTGGGCCTGGAAATGGGCGCCGACGACTACCTGGCCAAGCCGTTCGAACCGCGCGAGCTGCTGGCACGCATCCGCAACGTGCTGCGCCGGACCGAGGCGCTGCCGGCGAACCTGGAGCCGCTGGCGGTGCGCCGTGCGCGCTTCTCGCGCTGGGTGTTCGATCTGGAGCATCGCCACCTGGTGGACCCGGACGATCGCGTGGTGGTGCTGTCCGGCGCCGAGTTCCGCCTGCTGCGGGTGTTCATCGCCCATGCCAACAAGGTGCTGTCGCGCGAGCAGCTGGTCGCGCTCAGCAGCGGCCGCAACTATGAGGCACAGGACCGCGCCATTGATCTGCAGGTCAGCCGGCTGCGCAACAAGCTGGGCGACGATGGTGGCCCGGACGGACTGATCAAGACCGTTCGCAACGAAGGCTATGTACTGGCCTCCTCGGTGAACCTGGAATAAGCCGCGATGAAGCGCCTGCGCCATTTCCTGTCCTCGATGGTCGGGCGGTTGTTCGTGATCCTGCTGCTGGGCATGAGCGTGGCCGCGATCGGCGCGACCATGCTGGCCACCTCCAAGCGCCAGCAGGAGTTCGAGCGGCAGAACCTGAACCGCATCGCCGACCGCCTGCAGGGCTACGTCAACCTGCTCGACGGCAACCCCGAACTGCGCGAGCGCCTGCTCGAAATCGGTGGGCCGAGCGTGCGCGCGCTGCAACCCGGCGCACGCCTGGGGCGGGCCGATACCGCGTTGATGGAAGTGCTCGATGACCGACCCGGCCCGGTCGCACGCGCGCATGTGCACTTCGCTTCGTTCCGCTCGTGCATTCCCAAGCTGCAGGACCTGCTGCCCCCGCCGCCTCCGGGGCATCGCAAGCATCCGCGCGAACGTGATCCGGCGTTCATCCCGCCCAAGTGCCGTGCGGTCGACGTGACCCTCAACGACGGCACGCTGCTGAAGCTGGCGCTGGATTCGCCGGCGGTGGCACACAACGGCATCCTCGCCGTGGACCCGTGGTTCCTGACCCTGCTGGTGCTGGCGATCGCGGTGCTGGCCTATATCGTCGCGCGCATGGCCAGCGCGCCGCTGCAGGAACTGGCCGCAGCCGCCGAAGACCTGGGCGACGACCTGCAGCGCGATCCACTGCCGTTGCGCGGCCCGCGCGAAGTGCAGCGCGCCGCCGAAGCCTTCAACGCCATGCAGCATCGCCTGCAGCGGCACCTGGCCGAGCGCACGCAGATGCTGGCGGCGATCACCCATGACCTGCAGACCCCGCTGACCCGGCTGCGCCTGCGCCTGGAGAATGTCAGCGACGAGGTGCTGCGTGAGCGCCTGATCGGCGATCTGGCCGCGATGCAGGCGTTGGTGCGTGAAGGCCTGGAGCTGGCGCGCAGCGCTGAGAGCGCCGAGCAGCGCGCCGCACTGGACCTGGATTCGCTGCTGGAGAGCATCGTTGAAGACACGGCGGAGGGCGGAGGTGATGTCGTCTTCGAAGGTGGCAGCGGAGCGGTGTTGATGTTGCGTCCGCTGGCAATGCATCGCCTGTTTTCCAACCTGGTGGACAACGCGGTGATGTATGCCTACCGGGTGCGGGTACGGGTCGAGCGTAGTGGTGGCGCGATCACCGTGGTGGTGGCCGATGACGGCCCGGGCCTGGCTGAGGATCAGCTGGAAGCCGTGTTCGACCCGTTCGTGCGGGTGGAAACCTCGCGTTCGCGCGAAACCGGCGGCGCCGGTCTGGGCCTGACCATCGCCCGCGCCCTGGCTGAGAAAGACGGGGCGCGGCTGTGGCTGCGCAACCGCGCCGAAGGCGGGCTGGAGGCGGTAGTGCAGTGGCCGGCCAGTGCACAGGTGACGCCGCCGGGCCGCGCGGGCTGAGCCTTCGCGGCTGGCGATGGTGACGCCGTGGGCCGGGTTTGGCCTATCATCTGCGCATCTTCCCAGTTCCCCCCCGATGAGCCAGCCCGTTCCCGCCGGCATGCCGTCCCGCGCTGCCCGGCAGTTCCCGCATGCTGCCAGGCCCGGCAGCCCTGCCTGGCCGCCGCCGCTGCACTGATGGCCGGACAGGGGGACATCGGGCGCTGGGTGGAGCGCTGCGGATCAGATATCGGTCGATGGCTGCGACAGGGCCTGCTGTGGCTGCTGCTGGCCCTTGCACTGCCGGTGGCAGCGCAGGAGGGGGCTCCGCCACTGCGCGACTACGCCATTGATGTATGGACGTCGCGCAACGGCCTGCCGCACAACTCGCTGCGCGACATCGCGCAGACCCCCGAAGGCCACCTGTGGTTCGCCACCTGGGAAGGCCTGGTGCGTTACAACGGGCTGGATTTCACCGTGTTCGACCGCAGTACCCGCCCGGGCCTGCGCGACAACGGCATCGGCGCGCTGTTCGTCGACCGCCAGGGTGGGCTGTGGATCAGTGATTCGCGGGGCAATGTCAGCCATCGCGGCAACGATGGCCAGTGGCGTGTCTGGGAGCACCAGGCCGATACCCCGCAGGTGCTGATCCAGTCCATGCAGATGGACAGCCAGGGCCGCCTGTGGCTGCTGTATGAAGGCAAGGGCATCGGTTATCTGACGCCGGACACCGGCATCGTCTACCAGGCTCCGGCCGCTGACCTGCCGATGGCGATGAGCTTCACCAAGCTGGTGGTCGATGCGCAGGACCGGGTCTGGGCCGGCACCCTCGATGGGCTGGTGCTGCGCGACAACGACGGCGTGCTCAAGCGGGCGCCCGCGGCGTGGGGGCTGGGCGCCGGCAGTGGCCTGTCGTGGCCGTACCGCGCTCCGGATGGCGCGCTGTGGATCGTCGCCGGCGAGCGCCTGTACCGGGTGGAGGATGATCAGCTGGTGCTGATGCACCGCCTGCCGGGGCAGCTGCACCTGACCTCGATGCTGCAGGATCGCCATGGTGACCTGTGGCTGGGCACCGAGAACCAGGGCCTGCTGCGGATCTCAGCGCACGGCCTGGAGCGCCTGCCGGCGGGCCTGAACCTGCCGGGTGGGCGCGTGGTCAGCCTGCGCGAGGATGCCGAGGGCAGCATCTGGGTGGGTGCCAACGGTGGCCTGTACCGCCTGCGCGAAACACTGTTCAGCAGCTACACCGAGCGCGATGGCCTCAGTGGCGACTATGTGCGCACCGTGTTCGAGGACCGCGAACGCCAGCTGTGGGTCGGCAGCGCCAGCGGCCTCGACCTGCAGACTGTCGATGGCCGCTTCCGCGCGATGCCCCTGCACAACCGCGGCGGCAAGGCACCTTCGGTGCTCAGCCTGGCGCAGGGCCCGGACGGTGACCTGTGGGTTGGAACGTTCGGTGATGGCGTCTACCGTCTTGGCCCCGATGGCCGGCTGCGGCACAACTATGCCGCCGCCGATGGCATGCCGGGCGGCAACATCCGCGCGATCAGCGTGGACCCGCAGGGAGTGGTCTGGGCCGGCACCCAGAAGGGCGTGGTCCGCATCGACGGCGACCGCGTGCAGGTATCAAGCGTTGCGGGCATGCCCAGCGGCCTGATCACCGCGCTTGAGCACGATCACCAGGGCAACCTGTGGATCGGCACCATCGAGGGCATCCGCGTACTGCGCGGCGACCACGTGCAGTCGATCGACCTCGCGCCGATGGGCGGTGGCCGCAGCGTGTTCGGCTTCCATCAGCTGGGTGACGCGATGTGGATCAGCAGCGACCGCGGCCTGTACCGCTGGCGCAACGGCACGCTGGCACGGGTGGGGCTGGAGCAGGGCATGCCGGTGGATGCGGTGTTCCAACTGGTGCCGGATCGCCTTGGCAATGTGTGGATCAGCAGCAACCGCGGTGTGCTGCGCACCGACATGACCACCCTCAACGCCGTGGCCGATGGCCGCACACCCCGGGTGGTGGTGGAGCGCTACAACGAGATCGACGGCATGGCCAACGCACAGGCCAACGGCAGCTCCAGCCCATCGGCGATCCTGCGCCAGGACGGCACGTTCTGGGTGGTCACCGCCGGAGGCCTGAGCACCGTCGACCCGCAACGCCTGCAGCGTTTCCGCGAGCGCCTTTCACCGCCGGCAGCGATTGAAAGCGTGCAGGTGGATGGCGCACCGGTGCATTGGGAAGGCCCGGACCGCAACTACATTCCCGGCGGCCGACGCTTGGCGGTGAGCTATGTCGGCCTGAGCTACCTGATGTCTGACCGGATCCGCTACCGCACGCGGTTGGACGGCCTGGATACGGGGTGGGTTGAACGCGGCCCGCAGCGCAGCGTGGAGTTCGTCGGCCTGCCGCCGGGTGACTACACCTTGCACGTGGCCGCTGCCCATCCGAGTGGCAGCTGGGGCCAACAGGAAGCGGTATGGAGCTTCACCGTGGAGCCGTTCTGGTGGCAGCGACGCAGCGTGCAGGTGCTGGGTGGACTGCTGCTGCTGGCCGGGCTGGTGGCGCTGTACCGGCTGCTGCTGCAGCAGTTGAAGGCCAGCAACCTGCGCCTGGCGCGGCGGGTGGATGAAGCCACCTTCGACCTGCAGGCCAAGACCGTGCACCTGCAGGCGCTGAACCAGGAAAAGACCGAACTGGCCGAGCGCCTGGCACGCCAGGCCGAGGCATTCGAACGGCAGGCCCGCGAGGATGCGCTGACCGGCTTGGCCAACCGCCGTGCCTTCGATGAAACCCTGGCGCGCGACTTCGCGCGTTCGCAGCGCAGTGGCCATCCGCTGTGCCTGGTGGTGCTGGATATCGACCACTTCAAGGACGTCAACGACCGTCACAGCCACAGCATCGGTGATGCGGTGCTGGTGCAGGTGGCGCGGTTGATCGCCGCCGCCAGCCGCGATTCGGACCTGCCGGCGCGGACCGGTGGCGAAGAGTTCGCGCTGCTGCTCAACGACACCCGCCTGGAGGAAGCCGCACAGCTGTGCGCGCGCCTGCGCGGTTTGTTCCACGACCACCCGGACTGGGCCGGCGTGGACGGACTGCGCGTGACGTTCAGTGCAGGCCTGGTGGAACTGGATGCCGACGACCGCACCCCAGCGCTGCTGTACCAGCGCGCCGACCGCGCGCTGTATCGCGCCAAGAGCGACGGCCGCGATCGAACGAGCATCGGTTGATCGCATCCACGCGTGGCGTGGATGGACGGCGTCGGCCCGCGGGACAACTTCGGAACGCATGTGGTTTTCCCTCCACGAAGACCATAAGGTTCTGGTGACTGGCTCTTACCTAAACGGTCATTTTCATGTCTGCATTGCACCGCGTCGCACGCATTCTGCCTCCTTCAGAACAGGTGGGCGGCGCAAGGATTGGTGGAAACCTGCCTAAGTGCCTGGAAGGGCTGAGAGAGCTCGATGCTTATCGCTTTTACGCTTCTTTCGAGAATCCGAACGATCCGGGCAAATTCATCACTATCTGTGTTCCGGAAAGCTTCGACGATCTGATGCAGGCCAACATCTACCCCAACTGCTGTGTGAAGGTTTTCCAGCACGCGCCTTCGACGGAAGGTGTCGGGGCAGAACATGCGTTACCCGGCTATCAGCGCGCGAGAATTGGGCCTTACGAGTTTGTTGAAGAGCAGTTTTTCGAGTTCCTGACCTGCAGCAAAGAACCCCTTCTGCTTCAGGAAGAGCCCTACTACGAAACCGCACTGCTGCGGGATGGTTTCCGGTTTCTGATGCAGATCGACGAGTTCTACTATCCGGATGGACTGATCGAAGGAAATGTCGTTTTCGGCTTCGGAGGGCTATACCTGTACGCCCACGAATCAACTGGCGAAGTGATTGCCGGATTTTGGCAGTACTCCTGAAGGGGACGTGGCGACCGGCTGTGCCGACCAACGGTCGGCACCCACCGGAGAAGTGACCCACCACAGAGTTCATCGGCAGCCCCCAACAACCGCTGCAACCCGCTGTTGCTCCCGCTTTTTCTGATCTTTCCGTGGCGCTCGCCGGAAACTGTCCGTGGCCGGGCGGGTGGGCTGCGCAGGGGCGTGAGCCGCATGGGCCCGAGGCACGCCTCGGGCGGGTTGGGCAGGACGCCCAACCCGGGTCTTGCCGCGTGCGCAGGAGAGCGCACACGAGCAAGCGGCGACCGAGCCTACAGGGACGTACTTGCAGCGACCCCTGCGCAGGCCCCCCCCCCCCCCCCACACCCCAAGGTCGGAACCCGCCCCAGAGAGGCACACGAGGGG
>NZ_JAWIRS010000002.1:135396-155290 GCF_036320005.1 Stenotrophomonas sp. SMYL11 | reverse complement strand
CCCCCCCCCGCCCCCCCGCGCCCGCCCCCCCCCCCCCCCCCCCCCCCCCCCCCCCCCCCCCCCCCCCCCCCCCCCCCCCCCCCCCCCCCCCCCCCCCCCCCCCCCCCCCCCCCCGGCCCAATCGATGATTCGCTTCACGCCACGAGGAGCTCCGCCGTTGGCTACTTCACCGCGGCCAGGCGTTGGCGATGGTGCAGAACAACCGCGCGGTCTGCTCGGTGTCGTACACCGCGCTGTGCGCCTCGTTCGCATCCCAGCCCAGCCCGGCGGCCGTGGCGGCACGCGCCAGCACGGTCTGCCCGTAGGCGATGCCGGCCAGGGTCACCGTGTCGAACACGCTGAACGGATGGAACGGGTTGCGCTTGTGGCCGGTCCGCGCCACCGCCGCGTTGACGAACCCGAGGTCGAAATGAGCGTTGTGGCCGACCAGGATCGCGCGCTGGCAGCCGTATTTCTTCATCGCTGCACGCACCGGGGTGAAAATGTGGTCCAGCGCGGCCTTCTCTTCCTTGGCCAGCCGGAACGGGTGGTCGAGGATGATGCCGGTCACTTCCAGTGATTTCGGATCGATCTCCAGGCCCTCGGCCGGCACCACGTGGGCGCTGGCGGTCTGGCCAGGGTAGAGCAGGCCGTTCTCGTCCATCTCGATCGGCACGGCGGCGATTTCCAGCAGCGCATTGCGCTGGCTGTCGAAGCCGCCGGTTTCCACATCCACCACCACCGGCAGGAAGCCGCGGAAGCGTTGTGACATCGCGCGCTGCGCCTGGGGTACTACGGAATCGGGAGCGGCGGCAGGTGCGGGGGTGGGGTCAGTCATGCGTGAATTCTAGCAGAGCGACCCTGAGCGCCCGGCCAGCCTGTGGCGCACGGTTTCCCTGCGCAGGAGTGTGTCGACCAAGGTCGACACCCACCGGTGCACCGCGCGCTCAGGATTCCGGTAGGTGCCAACCTTGGTTGGCACGGTGCGCGCCGACCAAGGTCGGCATCTACCGGACTGCTGGCCGCGCAGGCGTGGCCGAGGGAGACCACCGCGCCAACCACGCGTCCAGACTCAGCTTGCCGGCGCCGGTGAAGATCAGCGGCAGCAGCATCGCCATGAACAGCACCGGCAGCTTGAAATTGCCGAAGCCCTGGTCAGTGATCGCGTAGCCCATGGCGAGGTCGGCCAGCGAGTTCCACTCCATCGGCCAATGCACCGCATAGGTAGCCACTACGGTCAGTACCAGCAGACTGGCGGCGGCAAACCGGGTGCCGAAGCCAACCAGCAGGCAAGCCGCGCCGATCAGTTCGAACCACGTGGCGAGCTGCCAGTTCAGGGCGGCCGGTAGCTGGTCGAACGGGAACGGGAAGGCGTCCTGCAGGTCGGCGAACCAGTTCTGGCCGTTCAGTTTCTCGCGGCCGGATTCGAAGTATTCCCAGGCCAGCAGCAGGCGCAGGCCGAGCGGGGCCAACCAGGGGGCGAGACGGTCCAGCTGGCCGCGCGCGGTGGCCAGGGTCGGAATGTTCATCGGCGGTTCTCCGGGGGAAGGGACGTCAGCTGGGGACTGCGAGCGGGCCGATCACGCCGGCCTGCAGGAACTGCTGCAGCAGCGCGGCACCGGGTCCGGCCAGCGCATCCTCGGCCAGGCCGTGCGCGGCTGCCAGGTGCTGCAGGTAGGCATGACCATCAAGGCCGGGGTGTTCCCCGATGCTGGACAGCAGGTACACCGCCAGCGGGCTGAGCACGGCGAAGCGCACTTCGCCATCGGCCTCGCGGCGGACCAGCAGGCCGGTCGGTTCGGCCGGCGGTTGTGACGGTGCATCCTCGGCACCCAGCCGGTGCACCGGCCACTGGTACAGCAGCGGCCACGCCAGCGGCGAGCGCTGCAGCGGTACCTGCAGCGGATCGATGTCTCCCGCGGGCGGCAGGGGCTCGGCGGCCAGCTGGTACAGCGCGGTTTCCACCCACTCGTAGTGGGCCAGTTCGGCCAACGCCGGGTGCGGCAGCTGCGGCTGTGCCTGCAGCCACTGCACGAATTCGGCAGCCAGTTCGGTGAACAGCGGCGTCTGGCAGCGATGGGTGGCGAAGTACCGGCGCACCAGTGTGCTCCAGGCCGGTTCGCCGAGCAGGCGCACGCAGACCGGGAAGCCGTTGCTCAACAGGCCGAGCAGATTGTTGAACAGCAGCCGTTGGTACACCGCGACCCGGCGGGGTTCCAGTCCTACCGGTGCGGCCACCGCCTGCGGATCACGCAGGTGCGCGGTGAACGCGTGCTGCTGCGCGCGCAGGGTGTGGGAGGTATCAGCCATGGGCGACCCCGGCATGGTGGGCCTGCAGGCGGCGGATGGTCTGCAGTTCGCCCTGCAGTTCGGCGTAGGGTGGGAAGTTGAAATCGCGCTCGAGCAGGGTGGGGCGTGGGCCGATGCGCGCGTAGGTACGCGCCAGCAGGTCCCAGACCGGGTCGATCACCGCGCTGCCATGGGTATCGATCTTCAGGTCCGGTGCCTCGTCCAGGTGCCCGGCCACGTGCAGGCAGACGATGCGCTCTGCGGGCAGCCCGGCAATGAAGGTGTCTGCGTCGTAGCCATGGTTGCAGGCGTTGACGTAGACGTTGTTGACGTCGAGCAACAGGTCGCAGTCGGCCTCGGCGAGCACGGCATTGGTGAAGGCCAGTTCGTCCATCGCCGGTTCCGGTGCCAGATAGTAGGACACGTTTTCCACCGCGATGCGGCGACCCAGCAGGTCCTGCACGCGGGCGATGCGCGCGGCGGTATGGCGCACTGCTTCGTCGGTGAACGGAATCGGCAGCAGGTCGTACAGGTGACCGTCGTCGCTGCAGTAGCTCAGGTGCTCGCTGTACAGCGGCACGCGGTGCTTTTCGAGGAACTGGCCGACCTGTTCCAGCAGCTGCGTATCCAGCGGCGCGCTGCCGCCCAGCGACAACGACAGGCCGTGGCAGCTCAACGGATGGCGCTGCGCCAGTTCGGCCAGTGCATCACCGGCGGGACCGCCGACGTGAATCCAGTTCTCCGGCGCACATTCGAGGAAATCAAAGTCACCCGCCGGTGCGTCGCGCAGATCCTGCAGCAGCGCCCGGCGCAGACCCAACCCGGCGGCCGCCGCACGAAGCGGCGACCGCAGGTGGACGGCGCTGGCGCGGACGTCAGTGCTTGGCACCGCACTTGCCTTCGCCGCACTTGCCCTCGGCCGACTTCTTGTCTCCGCTCTTGGCCTTGGCGCCTGCCGCAGCACCGGCGGCCTTGCCCTTGTCGGCGCCGCATTTGCCTTCGGCAGTCTTGCCGTCGGCACCACATTTGCCTTCGGCGTGCTTGGTCGCGTCCGCGGCCATCTTGGTATCTGCTGCCTTGGCGTCGGTGCTGGCCTTGGCGGCCTGGCCAGCGACCAGATAGCCCTGGGCCAGGTCACTCATGCTCAGGGCCGAGGCACTGGCGGTCATGCCCAGGCCGGCGGCCAGGGCGGTAGCAGTCAGCAGGGACAGGGTCTTGTTGGAACTGCTCATCGGTGGTGCTCCTGGGTGGTGTGGGCGGCTGCCCGGGTCGCCGGCAGGGATGCCGGTGGAATCGATGGTGCAGCGATCCTACTCAACGAATCCTCGCCAAGACCTCAAATTTTCGTGAGGTTTGTTACAGAAGGGGGAACACGGTTCCCGATGGATCCACGCCATGCGTGGATGAATTGCCGGAATGCCCAGAAACAAGAAGGCCGCTGTCACCAGGACAGCGGCCACCTTGGAGTCAACTCCGGTGTTGCAGTGCAGCGTCAGGGCTGCCCGGTGCTGGAGGTCTCGTCGCGCTTTTCGCGCGGCGGCAGCGGCTGCTCGCCATGCACCAGGAACCACACGTTCTCGGCGATGTTGGTGGCGTGGTCGCCCACGCGCTCCAGGTTCTTGGCCATGAACAGCAGGTGCGTGCACGGAGTGATGTTGCGCGGGTCTTCCATCATGTAAGTCAGCAGCTCGCGGAACAGCGCGGTGTACTGCGCGTCCAGGCGTGCGTCGTCCTCACGCAGTTCCAGCGCGGCATCGGCATCGTTGTCGCGGTAGGCGGCAATGGCGCGGCGCACCTGCTGCGCGGCCAGGCGACCCAGCGCACGCAGGCCCTGGATCTGCGGCAGCGGCGGCACCTTGCCCAGCGCGATCGAACGCTTGGCCACGTTCGCTGCATAGTCGCCGATGCGTTCGATGTCGGCCGGGATGCGCAGGCCTGCCAGGATCTCGCGCAGGTCGCGCGCCATCGGGCCACGCAGCGCCAAGCGCATCACGTCGTGGCTGATCTGCTGCTCAAGCGCATCGATCGCTTCGTCGTTGGCGATGATGCGATGGGCGGCGTTCTCGTCGCGCTTCTCGATCACGTCCATCGCCGCTTCGAGCTGGGCGACGGCCATTTCGCCCATGCGCACGATTTCGGCCACCAGGCGCTGCTGCTCTTCGTCGTAGCTCTTGACGATGTGGTCGTTGGGAAGATTCATGGTCTGCAATCCGGGTAGAGCCAGGCCATGCCTGGCTGGGACATGTGGCTAAGGAGCGGCGTCGATCAGCCGAAGCGACCGGTGATGTAGTCCTCGGTCTGCCGCTGCGACGGCTGCGAGAAGATCACTTCGGTACGGTCGTGCTCGATCAGGTCGCCCAGGTACATGAAGGCGGTGTAGTCGGACACGCGCGCGGCCTGCTGCATGTTGTGGGTGACGATCACGATCGTGTACTCGTGCTTGAGTTCTTCCACCAGCTGCTCGATGCGGCTGGTCGAGATCGGGTCCAGCGCCGAGGTCGGCTCGTCCAGCAGCAGCACGGACGGGCGCAGGGCCACGGCACGGGCGATGCACAGGCGCTGCTGCTGGCCACCGGACAGGCCCAGTGCGCTCTGCCCCAGCTTGTCCTTCACTTCGTCCCACAGCGCGCCCTGGCGCAGTGCCTGCTCGACGCGGTCGGCCATGTCGGCCTTGCTCAGCTTCTCGTGGTGGCGGATGCCGTAGGCCACGTTCTCGAAGATGGTCATCGGGAACGGCACCGGCTTCTGGAACACCATGCCGACCTTGCTGCGCAGGCGGTTCATCGGGTACTTCGGCGACAGGATGTTCTCGCCGTCCAGCAGCACCTCACCACGCGCCTCCAGCTTCGGGTACAGCGCGTAGATGCGGTTGAAGATGCGCAGCAGCGTGGACTTGCCGCAGCCGGAGGGACCGATCAGCGCGGTCACGCGCTTTTCCGGGATCTCCAGGTTGATGCCCTTCAGGGCATGGAACTTGTCGTAGTAGAAGTCCAGTCCGCGCGCAGCCAGCTTCACCGGCGACGGCGTGTGCAGGCTCTCGTGCGAGGACGGCACGGCGATGCGCTGCATCGGCACGGCGTTGGAAAGGTCGTTCATGGCGTTATCCACGGAAAGGTCAGTCATGGGAGATACGGTTGCGCAGCAGGATGCCGCGGGCGGCAAGGCTGACCAGCAACACGAAGACAGTCAGCACCAGGGCACCGGCCCAGGCAAGCACCTGCCAGGATTCATACGGGCTGCCGGCGAACTGGTTCATCACCACCGGCACCGAGGCCATCGGCTGGAAGATGTTGTTGTTCCAGTACTGGTTGCCGAAGGCGGTGAACAGCAGCGGAGCGGTCTCGCCGGAGATGCGGGCCAGGGCCAGCAGGATGCCGGTGATGATGCCGGCCGAGGCACTGCGGTACAGCACCTGCACGATCACCTTCCACTGCGGAATACCCAGCGACAGCGCAGCCTCACGCATCTGCGAGGGCACCAGGCGCAGCATCTCGTCGGTGGTGCGCACCACCACCGGCAGCACGATGAAGGCCAGCGACAGGGCACCGGCGAACGCCGAGAAATTGCCGCCGGTCTGCATCACGTACAGGGTGTAGACGAACAGGCCAAGCACGATGGACGGGGCCGACAGCAGGATGTCGTTGACGAAGCGGACCACGGTGCCGGCCTTGCGGGCGTTGCCGTACTCGGCCAGCCAGGTGCCGGCCAGCACGCCCAGCGGGGTGCCGATGCCGATCGCCAGCGCACACATCACCGCGCTGCCGAAGAAGGCGTTGGCAAGGCCTCCTTCCTGCATCGGCGGCGGCGTCATCTTGGTGAACAGATCCCAGTTGATGCCGGCCAGGCCCTTGGAAGCCAGGGTGAACAGGATCCAGCCGAGGAAGAACAGGCCGAACAGGGCGGTGGCGCAGGAGGCGGTGATCGCAACGACGTTGCCGATGCGGCGGCGCAGGTACAGCGAATCAGCGGTGGTGGACATCAGTTGCCCTCCTTGCGGGACAGGCGCATCAGCATCAGGCGGGCGATGGCCAGCACCACGAAGGTGACGATGAAGAGGACGAAGCCGAGCAGCAGCAGGGCCGAGCGGTAGGTTTCAGTGGCTTCGCCGAAATCGTTGGCGATCAGCGCGGCGATGGTGGTGCCCGGTTCCAGCAGCGACGGCGACAGGCGCACGCTGTTGCCGATCACGAAGGCCACCGCCATCGTCTCGCCCAGGGCGCGGCCAAGGCCGAGGAAGATGCCGCCGATCACCGCCGAACGGGTGTAGGGCAGGACGATGTCCCAGCTCACTTCCCACTTGGTGGAGCCGAGCGCGTAAGCCGATTCCTTCAGGCGGGTCGGTACGGTCAGGAACACTTCGCGCATCACCGAGGAGATGAACGGAATGACCATGATGGCCAGCACGAAACCGGCGGTAAGCATGCCGATGCCCAGCGGCGGGCCTTGGAACAGCGGGCCGATGACCGGCCATTCGCCCAGCGTCTCGTTGAGGAACGGGGTGACGTACTCGGTCATCACCGGCACCAGCACGAACAGGCCCCACATGCCGTAGATGATCGAGGGGATGCCGGCCAGCAGTTCGATGGCGGTACCGATCGGGCCACGCAGCCAGCGCGGCGCGACTTCGGTGAGGAAGAAGGCGATGCCGAAGCTGACCGGCACGGCGATGACCATCGCGATGATCGCAGTGACCAGGGTGCCGTAGATCGGGGCGAGGGCGCCGAATTTGTTTTCGACCGGATTCCAGTCGGCGGAGAAGAAGAAGCTCAGGCCCTGCATCTGCAGGGCATGACGGCCGCCCCACAGCATCGACAGCGCGGCGCAGGCCAGGGCGATCAGGACGAAGATGACGGTGCCGACCAGCACCCATCGGAACAGTTTGTCGTTGCGGGCATCACGCGTATCACGCGTGGACGGGGCTGCTACAGGCTGGGCGATGGCATTCATGGGGACGGCAGGGCCAGGAAGGGGCGGGGCGGCACGGCGTGGAAGAGGCGGTGCCCGCGCGGGGCGGGCACCGTCGTGTCCATCACTTCAGGTCGGTCGCCCAGTAGGCCTCGATCTGCTTGACCAGTTCGGCCGGCAGCGGCACGTAGTGCAGCTCGTTGGCCTGGGCCTGGCCGTTTTCGAAGGCCCACTTGAAGAAGGCCAGGGTGTCCTGGTTGCGCTTGGCGTCCTTCGGCTGCTTCTGCATCAGCATGAAGTTGGTGGCGGTGATCGGCCACGCCTGCTCGCCCGGGGCGTTGGTGATGACCAGGTTGAAGTCCTTGGCGCTGGCCCAGTCGGCGCTGGCGGCCGCGGCGGCGAAGGTTTCCGCGCTCGGCTCGACCCAGTTGCCGGCCGCGTTCTGCATGGCGGTGTACGGCATGCCGTTCTGCAGCGCGTAGGCCAGTTCGACGTAGCCGATCGAGCCCTTGATCTGCTTCACGTAGGAAGCGACGCCTTCATTGCCCTTGCCCCCGACGCCGTCCGGCCACTGCACCGAAGTGCCTTCGCCGACCTTGCTCTTCCACTCCGGGCTGACCTTGGACAGGTAGTTGGAGAAGTTGAAGGTGGTGCCCGAACCGTCCGAACGGTGGACCAGGGTGATCTTGCCGTCCGGCAGCTTCACGCCCGGGTTGGCAGCGACGATGGCCGGATCGTTCCAGGTCTTGACCTTGCCCAGGAAGATGTCGGCCAGCAGGGCGCCGCTCAGGCGCAGCTTGCCGGCTTCCAGGCCTTCGATGTTGACCACCGGCACCACGCCGCCGATGGCGGACGGGAACTGCGCCAGGCCGGCCTGGGCCAGCTCTTCGCTGCTCAGCGGCTTGTCGGAGGAACCGAAGTCGACGGTGCCGGCCTTGATCTGGGCGATGCCGCCGCCGGAGCCGATCGACTGGTAGTTGATCTTGGCGCCGGTGCGGGCGTTGTAGTCAGCCGACCACTTGGAGACCAGCGGGAAAATGAAGGAAGCGCCGGCACCGGACACTTCGGCGGTCACCTTGGCACCGGCAGCGGCCGGGGCGGCGGCACCGTCGGCAGCCGGCTGCTGCGCTGCCTGCTTGTCGCCACCGCAGGCCGACAGGCCCAGGGCGATGGCCAGGGAAAGGGCGGCAAGGCCGGCCGAGTGCAGTTTCATGGTCACTCCATAGCGGGGTAGAGCCGACGGCGTCGGCGGATGCGGCTATGAAATGATGTTTTTGTTACAGCCGTATTACGACCATGACAGAGGTGTCCTGGATCACGTTCTGACAAGGGTTTCACGGGGTCGACCGCGGTCCCGGAGACCCCCGAAGACCCCGTATCTGCGCACCGGTATGACGGCCGGGGCTCTACAAACGCTCTTGCCTTTGCTCATGCCTTTCATGACCCCACCGCGCCCCCGATGAACTGTCGAGAGGCGGTGGGCCAGGGCGTGCAGGACCGTCCACGGCATGGATGCCGTGGCCGAGCCCCCAAGGGTGAGGGCGCTTTGCCTGCGAGGCACTGCCTCGCAAGCGCCTGAACGCACAGCCGCCAGCGGCTGGGCCGGACCGCGGAGCGGGGTTTACGGCGTGTACTGCACGCCCTGGCCCACCGACTCCCCCACGGATCAGCGAAGGCGCAGCGCTCTTCACGACCAACCCCCAAAAACAAGAAGAGCGCGAGATCTCGAGGATCTCGCGCCCGGGTGGGATCGGCGGGGGAGAGAGGACCCGCCGATCCCGTTCCTGCGGGGGAACGCGCTTACTTCAGGTTCTGGGTCCAGTAGGTTTCGATCTGGCGCACCAGGCTGTCCGGCAGCGGCACGTAGTCCAGCTGGCGGGCCTGCGCGTCACCGTTCTTGTAGACCCAGCGGAAGAACTCCTGGGTCGCCTTGCCGTTGGCAGCGTTCTTCGGGGCCTTCTGCACCAGGATGAAGTTGGTGGCGGTGATCGGCCAGGATTCAGCGCCCGGGGCGTTGGTCATCACCAGGTAGAAGTCCTTGGCGTTGGCCCAGTCGGCGCTGGCGGCCGCGGCGGCGAACGAGGTGTCGCTCGGCTGCACGAACTTGCCGGCGGCGTTCTTCATCGCGGTGTACGAGAGCTTGTTCTGCAGCGCATAGGACAGTTCAACGTAGCCGATGCCGCCCTTGATCTGCTTCACGTACGCGGCAACGCCTTCATTGCCCTTGCCGCCGATGCCGGCAGGCCACTGCACCGAGGTGCCTTCACCGACCGAGCTCTTCCACTCCGGGCTGACCTTGGACAGGTAGTTGACGAAGTTGAAGGTGGTGCCCGAACCGTCCGAACGGTGCACGACGGTGACCTTGGCGTTCGGCAGGGTCAGGCCGGGGTTCAGCGCGGCGATGGCCGGGTCGTTCCAGGTCTTGATCTTGCCCAGGAAGATGTTGGCCAGCACGGCGCCATCGAGCTTCAGCGCGCCCGGAGCGATGCCGGCCACGTTGACCACCGGCACCACGCCACCGATCACCGACGGGAACTGTGCCAGGCCCGAGGCGGCCAGGTCTTCCGGCTTCAACGGCGCGTCGGAGGAGCCGAAATCAACCGTCTTGGCCTTGATCTGCGCAATGCCACCGCCGGAACCGATCGACTGGTAGTTGACCTTCTTGCCGGTCGCGGTGCTGTAGTCGGCCGACCACTTGGACATGACCGGATAGATGAACGAGGCGCCCGCGCCGGTGATATCGGCGGCGTTGGCGGCGAACACGGACGATGCGGCCAGGATGGCGACAGCGGCGCGCGACTTGAAGGCGTGGATCACGGGAGAGACTCCTGGGGTGGTGGTCGAGGGGCGGTTGCCCGACGTTTCGATGCACATTGCATAACGGTTGCGTGACACGCCCGCGTCTGTCATATGACGCGGATGTGACACGCGTCATGAAGGGCGCTGTCGGCTGTATCCAGTGCTGCATCCCGCCGCAGCGCGGGCAACGTTGCGACGAAGAAGGCACGGCCGGAGCCGTGCCTTCGCGGTCGAACGCAGGCAGCTGGCCTTACCAGAAGAACTGCGCGCGGGCTTCCAGGATGTTCGGGTCGTCGTTGACGAAGCCGCGGGCCGAGGAGCTGTACTTCTTGCTGTCGACCATCACGTAGTTGAGCATCAGCTTGAAGTTCGAGCGCCAGTACCAGTTGGCGCCGACGGTCCAGATGTCCATCTTGCCGCCCAGCACGCCATCGACGATCGGCGGACGACCGGCCACCGGGTTGGCGGCGAGGTTGCCGTCGTTCAGATCCATGTGGTCGTAGCGCACGCCCAGCTGCCACTGGCCGCCGGCCGGGTTGTTCGGCAGACCGGTGCCCGGGGTGCCGCCCTTGTAGCTCCAGGTTTCGCCGGTGACATTCCACACGCCGCTGACGTAATAACCGTCGCTGGTGTAGTTGTCATGGGCGTAACGCTTGGCCTTGCTGGTGTAGTACTCGGCCTGGGCCTTGAACGGGCCCTGGAAGTACATCGCTTCGGCGCCGATGGTGCTGACGCGGTCGGTGTCGGTCATGTTGCCGCCATCGACCAGGCGCGCGGTGGCCAGGTCGGCGTTCGGGCGGGCGCGCACGCGCAGGGTGTCCGCGTCGGTGTCGTAGTCGACGTAGCTCAGGCCGAAGTGCAGGACCTGGCCCTTTTCGTTGATCGGGGCAAAGGTGCCACGCGCGCCGTAGCCGCTGCCATGGGCCAGGTTGCGGGTCAGTTCGCGGCCGAAGGCGCTGGCCGTGATCGACCAGTTGTCCTGGCCATAACTGTAGGCGCCGCCGAGGCGGCGGGCCACGGCGTAGGTGTTGGTGACAGCGGCCTTGGAAATGAAGTCGTTGTTCTTGGTGCTGGACAGCTCTTCCAGGCTGTTGGGCTGCTTGAACTGGCCGACCTGGATGAAGTGGTTGGCGTTGCCCAGCAGCTTGTACTTCACGTTGGTGTCGAGGAACTTGTCGGCCTTGGCGTCATAGCCGACCACCCATTCCACGTTGCCCGGGCCCTTGCCCTTCAGCACCAGCTCGGCGCGACGCAGTTCGAATTCGCTGTTCTTGCCGTTGCCGGCGTCGCCACCGTTGAGGTCGGTCAGGTCGTTGTCGAACCAGTTGCCGTCGGCCTGGACCAGGCCTTCGAAGGTGATTTCCGAACCGCCGATCACGTCGATGGCGACTTCGGCGTGTGCAGCCGGCACATACAGCGCAGCAGCCACGGCGACCGTCAGGAGTTGGTGATGCAGTTTCATGGAGAGGAGCCTTGCAGGCAGGTGGGAAGATGCGCGCAGGCTAGATCGTGAAGATTGCGTAAATGTGACAGTTCGCGCACGAGCGCAATCCGCCGCAGGCCCGGTCACGGCAGGGCCCGCTGATGTAAGCGCTTGCATGTGACGCTGCCGTTGCGCACGGATTGCAGTACATCCGCGCCATCCGTGGATGCTTTTCCCGATCCCAGGCCGGCGGGCTAGGCCACGGTTTTTTCCTTGAACCGGCAAAGATCGGCAATCACGCATCCCGGGCAATCGGGCTTGCGGGCCTTGCACACGTAGCGCCCATGCAGGATCAGCCAGTGGTGCGCATCGAGAAGGAATTCCGCCGGAATCGCCTTGACCAGCCGATCCTCGACCTCGCGCACGTTCTTTCCAGGGGCCAGCCCGGTGCGGTTGGCGACGCGGAAGATATGCGTGTCCACCGCCATCACCGGCTCACCGAACGCAGTGTTGAGCACCACGTTGGCGGTCTTGCGGCCCACGCCCGGCAGCGCTTCCAGTTCATCGCGATCGCGCGGCACTTCGCCGCCGTGCTTCTCCAGCAGGATCGCGCAGGTGGCGATCACGTTCTTTGCCTTGGCGTTGAACAGACCGATGGTGGCGATGTACCGCTTCAGCCCGTCCTCGCCAAGCGCGAGGATCTTTGCCGGGGTATTGGCCACCGGAAACAGGCGGCGCGTGGCCTTGTTGACGCCCACGTCGGTGGCCTGCGCCGACAGCGCGACCGCCACCAGCAGTTCGAACGGCGAGCTGTACTCCAGTTCGGTCTTCGGGTGCGGATTGAGTTCGCGCAGGCGGGTGAACATCTCCACCACGTCGGCGCGCGGCATGCTGCCACCGCGTCGCGCCGGCGCGCGCGGGATCTTCTTCGCAGTGGCCATTACTGCTCCTTGCCAGCGGCACGGGCCTTGGCCCGGGCGAGGATGGCGGCCGCTGCGGCGGGCAGGGCGGGTTTCACGTCCGGCGCCGGGGCCGGGGTGCGGCGTGCATCGCGCTCGGCTTCGCGCCGTGCCAGCCGCACCGCACGCGCACGGTAGCGTTCGCGTGCGGCCCATGCCGCGTGCAACTGCTGTTGCGCCTGCTGCAGGCGTCGCGGAAGGTCCGGGTGGCCGGGCAGCAGCTGTTCGTCGCCGGCACGGGCGACGTAGTCCATCAGTCCGGCCTGCAGGGCGCCATCGAGATCGTCTGCCTGGACCCGGGCGAACAGCTGCGCGGGGTTGGGTCGGGATGCCATGGCGTCAGCGGTTCTGGAAGGCAGGCGGGCGGCGCTGCAGGAAGGCGCTGGTGCCTTCGCGCATGTCTTCGGTGGCGAACAGCAGGCCGAACTGCGCGCTTTCGTACTCCAGCCCAGCCTCCAGGCTGCATTCGCCACCCACGTGTACCGCGTCGAGCAGGCCACGCAGGGCCAGCGGGGCCGAGCGTGCCAGCTGGCGCGCGATGTCCTGCACACGGTTGTCCAGCGCATCGGTGGGCACCACCTCGTTGACGATGCCCAGTTCCAGCGCACGCGCGGCGTTGATCGGTGCACCCAGCAGGCACAGCTCCAGGGCGGCGGCGCGGCCGCACAGGCGCAGCAGGCGCTGGCTGCCGCCGAAGCCGGGAATCAGGCCGAGGTTGATCTCCGGTTGGCCGACCTTGGCGGTATCGGCGGCGATGCGCAGGTGGCAGGCCATGGCCAGTTCCAGGCCGCCGCCCAGGGCGAAGCCGTTCACGCGCGCGATCACCGGCTTGGGCATGCGCTCGATCTGGCGCATCAGGGCCTGGCCGAGCAGGGAGAAATCACGTCCCTGAACCGCACTGAGTGTGTTCATCTCGGCGATGTCGGCCCCGGCCACGAAAGCCTTCGGACCGGCACCGGTCAGCACCACCACGCGCACGTCCGGGTCGGCAGCGGCGGCGCTGAATGCCTCGGTCAGCGCCTGCAGGGTCGCGGCATTCAAGGCGTTGAGCTTGTCCGGGCGCTGGACGGTCACGGTGCGGATGGCGCCATCGTCGGCGACAGCGATCAGGGCATCGGCCACGGGGAAACTCCTGAAACGTTAAAAAAAAGTGAGATTGAACTCCGCCAACGCAGACGGGTCTTAGCCTGCATCGTGAGTAGCGGTTACACGTTGTGCCCGTTATCCTAACCCGTCGCCTCAGGGCGGCGCAGAACGTCCCTGAGTTACCACCCCTGGAGAACTGTTTGATGAAGTTGCGTTCTATCGCGGTCGCCGTCGCGGCCCTGGCCCTGACGGGCAATGCCTTCGCCCAGGACGTCTCGTCCGAAAAGGGCAAGCTGAGCTACTACTTCGGTTACGACTACGGCAACAACCTGGCGGAGCTGACCGGTCGTGGTGAGCAGCTGGACATCAACTCGGTGGTGAAGGGCCTGCAGGACGCCTACGCCAAGAAGCAGCCGGCGATCACCGCCGACCAGCTGAAGCCGGCCGTTGAAGCGTTCCAGAAGCGCGAGCAGGGCCGTGCCCAGGCTGCCAAGGCCGAGTACGAAAAGGCTGCTGCCGAAAACAAGACCAAGAGCGATCAGTTCATCGCGGCCAACAAGGCCAAGGCCGGCGTGCAGTCCCTGCCGAGCGGCGTCCAGTACCGCGTGATCGAAGCCGGCAAGGGCGCCAAGCCGACCCAGGCCAGCACCGTGCAGCTGGAAGTGGCCGGTCCGTTCCCGTACGGCCAGCGCCCGACCGAAGCCCGCCCGGCCCAGCAGATTCCGTCGATCAAGGTCAGCGAAGTCGAAATGAAGGCCATGCGCGAGACCCTGCTGCAGATGCCGGCAGGCTCGAAGTGGGAAGTCACCCTGCCGCCGGACCAGGCCTACGGTGCCGACCCGCGCACCCCGTTCCCGCCGAACGTGGCTGTGCAGTTCGAGATCAAGCTGGTCAGCGTCAAGTAAATCGAAGCGGTAAACGAAACGCGCCGGTGATCCCACCGGCGCGTTTTTGTTTGCGCGGAGCGCGACGCTGTCATGCACCGCATCTTGACCCCGCGCAAATTCAGCCCGATCGCGCTACTGTTGTCGGGTGCAAACAATGGAAAAAACGGCGCGTGTTGTCGCAAGTCCCTGCATCGGAGTGTGCACGCTGGATCCGGACCGGCAATGCACCGGCTGCGGGCGGCACATCGATGAAATCGCACGGTGGTCGTCGATGAGCAACGAGGAACGCAGCCGCATCCTGCATCGCGTGCAACCTCTGCGTGAACAGCTGCAGCAATCACTGCGCGGCTCGCTGGCTGATCACGAACGCCTGATACGCGCGCTGCATCCACTGGCCGAGCCGCCTGCCGGCGACGGCTGGAACCGCAGCGAACTGAGTGACCTGCTGCCGCCAGGGCCACCCGTGGAAGCTGCCGTACTGGCCGGCATCGTGCCACGCGCCAACGGCGCACAGGTCATCCTCACCCGTCGCACCGAAACCCTGCGCCAGCATGGTGGCCAGGTCGGCTTCCCCGGCGGACGCACCGAACCCGATGACCGCGACGCGCTGGCGGCCGCGCTGCGCGAGAGCCAGGAAGAAATCGCACTGGCGCCGGGCCAGGTGCAGGCGCTGGGTTATCTCGATCCCTTCGTGACCATCACCGGCTATCGGGTCACGCCGGTGGTGGCCGTGGTCGATCCGGATTTCGTGCCGGTGCCGCAGCCCAGCGAGGTGGCCGAGGTGTTCGAGGTGCCGCTGGACTACCTGATGGCGGCCGACAACCTGCGCCAGGTCGAAATCAATCATCGCGGCCGAATCCGCCACGTCCTCGAATACGGCTGGCCCGGCCAGCGTATATGGGGCGCGACCGCCGCCATTCTCTACAACCTGCGTCGCCGCCTGGAGCAAGTGCAATGAAGCCGATCAATCCGCCGTGGACCACTCTGGTCGATGTCGCCAGCCTGGCTGCTGCATTGGGTGAAGGCGTACGTGTAGTCGACGCACGTGCTACCGCCAGCACCGCCCTGCGCGTGGTCGATGCCCGTGCTTCGCTGGCCGATCCGCAGGCGGGTAGCGGCCAGTATCGGGCGGGGCATGTTCCGGGCGCGGTGTATGCCGATCTCAATCGGGACCTGTCGGATCTGACCCGTAGCGGCCACGGCCGTCACCCGCTGCCGGACAGCGATGCCTTCGCCGCGAAGCTCGGCCAGTGGGGCATCGGTCCCGACACCCAGGTGGTGGTCTACGACGGCAGCGATGGCAGCATGGCTGCCTCTCGCCTGTGGTGGCTGCTGCGCCTGATCGGGCACAGCAAGGTGGCCGTGCTTGATGGTGGTATCGCCGCGTGGCAGAGCGCAGGGCATCCTTTGGCGACGGGGCAGGATGAAGTGACCGCGCTGCCAGCTTACCCGGGCCGCTTCGACACCACCCAGATCGCCAATGCTGATGAAATCAGCGCACGTCTGAAGCACGCGCCGGGCTGGCTGGTCGACGCACGCGCAGGCGAGCGCTTCCGCGGCGAAGTGGAGCCGCTGGATCCGGTAGCCGGTCATGTGCCCGGTGCGGTCAACCGCCCGTTCGCGTTGAACGTCGCCGACGGCCGCCTGCGCGATGCACAGGAACTGCGTGCCGAACTGCAGGGCGTGATCGGCAACCGTGATCCGCAGCAGGTGGTGCTGATGTGCGGCTCCGGCGTGACCGCCTGCCACCTGCTGCTGGCGATGGAAGCGGCGGGCTTGCCCGGCGCGCGCATCTACGCCGATTCGTGGAGCGGGTGGGTCAGCGACAGCAGCCGCCCGGTCGCCAGCGGCGCCTGAGCCGCGCGGGGTCGGATCCGTTTTCCAACGGAAAACGGCTCTGACCCCATCGAGCGTAAATCGGGGTCAGAGCCCGTTGCGTAGCAACGGGATCCGCCCCGCCATCCCACGGAATGCCAGCTCTTGACGTTGACGTTGCCTCTGCGGGTGCAGGGCGCCGCCCTGCAAACCCTCACCCAACCGGCTGCAGCGGCACCTTCGCCAGCACCCGCGCCCACGGGAACAATGGCCCCGGATCACGCTTGCGCGCCACCATCAGCGTTGGGTCATCGCTGGCCGGCACCTGCTCCAGATCCAGCTGGTCATGCCCGGCAATCTGCCGCAGCGACGGGTAGCGCGCTACCAGCGCCAGCAACAGCTGCTCCAGCGCCTGCAGCTGTGCTTCGGTGTAGGGCTCGTCCATCGCCTGCTGGCGGCTGTCGAACCAGTCCGGGTAGCGCCCGGTGTTGACCAGCTCGATGCCCAGCGTATGTGCGTTCATGCCGCGTACGTGGTGGGCCACGCGTTCCGGTGCCACGTACTGCAACACGCTGCCATCGCGGTCGATGTAGAAGTGGCCGCTGTTGCCGGCGCCGCTGTCATACAGCACGCGCTCGCCGTACTCACGGGCCATCGCCAGATCGGGCAGCTCGGTGCAGTGGATCACCACCATCTCCAGCGTGGCCGGGTCGCGCAGCGGCAGGCGGTCTTCGTAAGGCAGGGGCTGCAGCTGCAGGCCGGGCAGGAGCGGGTTGGGCATCCGGCGATGCTAGCATTGCGGCATGAACCTGCCTTCCTTTTCCTCGTTGGCCCGCTCGCACGGAGCACGTGCATGAGCCGCGGCCACTGCATCCTGTCGCATGGCTTCGAGAGCGGCCCGGAAGCGACCAAGGTCACCGCACTGGCCGACGTGGCGCAGCGCCTGGGCTGGACCCACGAGCGCCCGGACTACACCGACCTGGACGCGATGAGCGAGGTCAGCCGGGTGGGCGATGTGCCGACCCGCCTGCGCCGCCTGGTCGAACGCACCGCCATCGCTGCCCAGCACGGCCCGGTGGTGCTGGCCGGCTCCAGCCTGGGTGCCTACATCTCTGCCATCGCCTCACTGCAGGTACCGGTGGCCGGCCTGTTCCTGATGGTGCCGCCGACCACCATGGGCCCGATGCCGGCGCTGGACGCCGCCGCCGTGCCGACCACCGTAGTCCAGGCCTGGCATGACGACGTGGTACCTGCCGCCGGGGTGATTGCCTGGGCGCAGGCGCGTTCGGCGCAGTTGCTGCTGGTCGACGACGGCCATCGCCTGGAGCACCACGTGGAGGCCTCCGCGCAGGCCTTCGAGCGCCTGCTGCGGCAACTGTGAAGCCCGGGCGCACGGCGCGCCCGCCCGCATTGACTACAATGGCAGCCCCGCCGTCCCCGGCGCGGGCCTGCCGGCCGTGCCTACGGCCCTCCTTTCCGACTGGCCCGGCCCCTGTGCCGCGCCCGACCACCTGCGAACCGATCCTGTGAAATTCTTCGTCTCCTGCGCCAAGGGCCTGGAATACCTGCTTGCCGATGAACTGTCGGCCCTGGGCCTTGGCAAGGCCACTGCCACCATTGCCGGCGTCAACGCCGAAGGCGAACTGGAGCAGGCGCTGCGGATCGTGATGTGGTCGCGCCTGGCCAGCCGCGTGCTGTGGCCGATCGACGAGTTCGAGTGCCCGGACGAGCAGGCCCTGTACGACGGCGTGCGTGCGCTGCCGTGGCATGAGCACATCAAGCCGGAGATGACCCTGGCGGTGGACGCGCACGTGTCGGGCGACAAGATCACCCATGCCCGCTTTGCCGCGCAGCGGATCAAGGACGCCATCGTCGACCGCATGCGTGATGAAGGCCTGGAGCGCCCGTCGGTCAACACCGACCTGCCGGATGTGCGGGTCAACCTGTCACTGCGCAAAGGCCGTGCTTCTCTGTCGATCGACCTCGGCGGCGGCCCGCTGCATCGCCGTGGCTGGCGCGGCGCCGCCCACGAGGCACCGCTGAAGGAAAACCTGGCTGCCGCGCTGCTGCTGCGCGCGCAGTGGCCGCGCCTGCACGCCGCCGGTGGCGGCCTGCTGGACCCGATGTGCGGCAGCGGCACGCTGCTGATCGAGGGCGCGCTGATGGCCGCCGACGTTGCTCCCGGCCTGATGCGCCATGGCAGCCTGCCGCCGAGCCGCTGGCTGGGCTTCGACAAGGCTGCCTGGAAGGCCATCCAGAGCGAAGCGCGTGACCGTGAGGCCGCAGGCCTGGCCGCGCTGAAGCCGGTCATCCACGGCAGCGACATCGACCCGACTGCGATCCAGGCGGCACGCGAGAATGCCGAGGTGGCCGGTGTCGCCCACGCGATCCGCTTCACCCGCGCCGATGTGGCCGACCTGGCCGCGCCGGAGCAGGAGATCGGTGCGGTGGTCTGCAACCCGCCTTACGACGAGCGCCTGGCCGCTGATCCGGCGCTGTACCGCGCGCTCGGCAATGCCCTGCAGAAGGCGGTGCCGCAGTGGCGCGCCAGCCTGCTGTGCGGCAACGACGAGCTGGCCTTCGCCACCGGCCTGCGCGCGGGCAAGAAGTACCAGATGTTCAACGGTGCGCTGGAATGCGCGCTGATCGTCTGTGACCCGATTGCCGTGCCGGGCCGTGATCCGGCGCAGCCGCGCGAGCTGAGCGAAGGTGCGCAGATGGTGGCCAACCGCCTGCGCAAGAACCTGAAGAAGTTCAAGAGCTGGCGTGCCCGCGAGGACATCACCTGCTTCCGCGCCTATGACGCCGACCTGCCGGAGTACGCAGCCGCAATTGACGTCTACGAGGAAGACGGCGGCAAGCGCCGTACCTTCCTGCATGTGCAGGAATACGCCGCACCGGCTGCCATTCCGGAGAACGACGTGCGCCGTCGCCGCAACGAACTGCTGGCCGCTGCGCGTGAAGTGTTCGGCGTGCCGCCGGAGCAGGTGTCGATGAAGTCGCGCGAGCGCGGCAAGGGCGGCAGCAAGTACGGCCGCTTCGAGCAGCGTGACGAATTCATCGTGGTGCGCGAGAACAACGCGCTGCTGCAGGTGAATCTGTTCGACTACCTTGACACCGGCCTGTTCCTCGACCACCGCCCGCTGCGCCGGATGATGGCCGAGCAGGCGCGTGGCAAGCGCTTCCTCAACCTGTTCTGCTACACCGGCGTGGCCAGCGTGCAGGCGGCGGTAGCCGGGGCCGCCAGCACCACCAGCGTCGACCTGTCCGCCACCTACCTGCAGTGGTGCTACGACAACCTGGCGTTGAACGGGCAGGGTGGCAACCAGCACCTGCTGGTGCAGGCCGATGCGATGGCCTGGCTGGAAGGCGACCGTGGCCAGTACGACGTGATCTTCTGCGATCCGCCGACCTTCTCCAACTCCGCACGCGCCGATGACTTCGACGTGCAACGCGAGCAGTTGAAGCTGCTGCGCGCGGCGGTGGCGCGGCTGGCGCCGGGTGGCGTGCTGTACTTCTCCAACAACTTCCGCCGCTTCAAGCTCGAAGAGAACGCCATCGCCGAATTCGCCCAGTGCCGCGAGATCACCGCACGCACCATCGGCCCGGATTTCGAGCGCAACGCGCGCATCCACCGCGCGTGGGAACTGAAGCGGTTGGGGTAAGTCCGTCGGGGGGGGGGGGGGGGGGGGCCCCCCCCCCGGGGGGGGGGGGGGGCGCGCCGGGGGGGGGGGGGTTTGTGCGAGCGGGCC
>NZ_JAWIRS010000002.1:99760-135386 GCF_036320005.1 Stenotrophomonas sp. SMYL11 | reverse complement strand
CGTATTTCGCGCGCACCGCGCCCATCCACGGCGCGTGGGACCTGACGCGGTGGGGGTAAGTCCGGCGGTGCCGGCCGAGGGCCGGCACCACCCATCTGGCCAGTAGATCCACGCCATGCGTGGATGGCGTTTACAGCAAGGCTACCAGCAGCCCGGCCACGGGCAGCGCGATCGCCAGCGGCGCGATCCATTTCGGCCGGTACGGGTACAACCCGAACGACAGCACCACGCCGCCCACGGTCATCACGCCCAGCCACAGCACCGGGCCCATCGCCCAGCCGTGGTCGACCACGCACAATGCGAACGCTACCGTCAGCAGGGCCCAGCCCAGCACCCGCCACTGCGTGCGCCGTGCCGGGCTGGCTGCCGCCTTGCCGTGCAGGTCGTGCTGGTGCTTCTCCATCGCCAGCGACAGCGCGGTGAACGCGGAAAATGACAGGGTCAACGCCAGCAGCATCATGCGCTGGCCTCCGCTTCGGCGGTTTCCGCAGCGTCCACCGGGGCCTTGGGCGCCGCCGCCGCCGCGGCACGCTTCTTCTTCTCGGCCGCAGACAGTGGTGGCGTCCAGCGCTGCATGCGCCAGCCACACAGCGCCAGCATCGCACCGAACGCGATCATCGACAGATCGACGCCGGCCAGCACCCAGTCCCCGTTGCGCAGGGTGTTGCCCAGGTGCGCATGCGTGGTCAGCGCATTGACCACCGGCACCAGCGCGAACGCGGCCGCGCCCAGGTACAGCTGCCAGGCCCACATCATCCGCTTCGGCCAGATGAAGGCGGCCAGCAGTGCCGCGGCCCAGGCGTAGAAGAACACGTTGGCTTCCGCACTCGAGCGCTCGGCAATGTCCAGCGGCAGCAGACGGTTGCCCCAGAAGTAGGCGGCAAAGGCAATCGGCAGGCCGGCCACGGTGCCGATGTTCAGCGCGTCGACCAGGCGCAGGCCGAAGCCGGTGCGGCCACTCTTGGCATGCTTCGGGCGTTCCTTCACTGCCCACAGCACCACGCCACTGGCCACCATCAGACAGCCGACCAGGCCGGACAGGAAGAACAGTGCGCGCAGGCCCCAGTCGGCGAAGCGCGCCAGGTGCAGGCCGTACAGCACGCCGCGGGTGGCGGTGGCGCCGCCGGACGGCGGTGTTTCTTCCAGCAACGTGCCGTTGACCATGTCGTAGCGCAGCGCCGGGGTGTCGGTGGACAGGCGCTTGCCGTCACGCTGGCGGATGTCGATCACTGCGTTGGCCGCGCCCGGGTTGGACACGGTGAAGCCGGCCACCTCCACGCCGTGCCAATGCGCTCGCGCGCTGTCCAGCAGCTGTGCGATCGGCAGCGGCGTGGCGCGGCCTTCGGCCGGCGCGGTCACCTCCGGCATGCCGCCGAAAGCTTCGCTGAAGAACTTGTCCTCGTCCTGCGGGTAGGCAACCTTCACGCCCCACGGCAGGTACATGATCATCAGCGTGACGATGCCGGTGTAGGTGATCATCGCGTGGTAGGGCAGGGCCATCACCGCGCTGACGTTGTGGAAATCGAGCCAGGAACGCAGGCCCTTGTCCTTGCGGAAGGTGAAGAAGTCCTTGAAGATTTTCTTGTGGGTGATGACGCCGGTGATGATTGCCACCAGCATGAACATCGCGCAGAAGCCGACCAGATAGCGCGCCCACAGCACCGGGATGTAGTGCAGGTCGAAATGCAGGCGGTAGAAGAAATCACCGCCTCGGGTCTCGCGGGCCTTCAGCGCCTGCCCGGTGTTCGGGTCCAGTGTGGCGTCGCCAAAGGCCCCTCGACGGCCACGGCTGGGATCGGCCAGCTCCGGCGGCAGCCGCCAGAACATCTGCATGGCCGGGTTGCGCGGTTGCGGCAGGGTGACGAACCAGTTCTCGGCCTGCGCAGCGTTGGCCTGCAGGTAGTCCACGGCGCGCTGCGCGGCCACATCGATGCTGACGTTGCTGGAGGGCAGTTCCGGGCGCATCCAGCGGCTGATTTCCTCGCGGTAGTAGCTGGCCGTGCCGGCCATGAAAATCAGCAGCAGCAGCCAGCCGACCAGCAGGCCGGTCCAGGTGTGCAGCCAGGCCATCGACTGGCGGAATCCGTTCTTCATGCCCAGGCCCCCAGCAGGCGCGCGATGACTGCCATCAGCAAGGTGGGAGCGAGGATGCCGACCCACGCACGCAGCGCACTGCGCGTGGCGAACGCCCACAGCGCCGCGCAGGCGGCCACCAGAATGGCCAGCAGCATGCCGGTCAGCACGGTCTGGCCACGTGCGCCGGGCAGCGCCACCGCGCAGAACACGCTGGTCACAGAAGCCAGCGCGTAGCCGCCGAAGATCGCCGCCAGCGAGCGTGACAGCACGCCCCAGCGCGGGTTGGAGAAGAAGGTGCGGGGGCTGGCAGTTGCGGGCGAGCGGTCCACGGCGTTCCTGCAGGTTTCAGTGAAAAGGAACCGGCGCACCGCAGCGCGCCGGGGTTGGCCATCCGTGGCCGGGCACCGGTCGCAGAACCGGTGCCATCCATCGAGGGTCAGAGCTTCCAGCGCAGTGTCATCGTCACATTGCGCGGTTCGCCCCAGAACACGCCGTCATAGAAACCGACGCGGTTGTAATACTTCTTGTCCAGCAGGTTGTTCACGTTCACCTGCGCGGTGAAGTTCTCGTTGAAGCGATAGCCCGCCGACAGGTTGAGCAGGTAGATGTCGCCCTGTTCGATTGCCACGCGGTCGCGCTTGCCGCTGGTCACGAAATCCGCACGCGGCTTGTTGCTCAGGCTCCAGATACCGCTCTGCCAGGTGGCGCCACCGCCCAGCCAGAAGCGGCCTTCAGCGCCGCCCGGTCGCCAGCTGGCGTTGAGGCGGAACAGATCGACCGGGATGACGGTGTTCTGGCGCACGCCCTGCGCATTGCGGCTGACGGTGTGGGTGAAGCCGGCCGCCAGGTTCCAGTTCTCACCAAGGCTGCCTTGTGCTTCGATCTCCCAGCCCTTGACCTTGTTGCCCTTGCCGGTGGAGCGGTAGGCACTGACCCCACCCGGCAGCGAGTTTTCCGGCACCGAGTCGTCGAGCTCGGCAACGTTGTCCTTCTGGCCCTTGAACACGGCCGCGGAAGCATTCAGCAGACCGTCGAAGAACTCGGCCTTGACGCCGGCCTCCCACATGTCACCGACCACCGGTTCGAGGTAGTTGTTGTCCCGGTCACGGTAGTTCTGCGGCTGGAAGATGTCGGTGTAGCTGGCGTAGCCGCTGAAGTAGCGGTTGAAGTCGTAGATGAAGCCGGCATACGGAGTGAGCGAGTCGTCCGGCTTGTAGCCGCCGCGACGCGTATCGGTCAGGCGACCGGCGGCGTCATGGCTGTAGTTCCAGGTGCGCGTTTCCCAACTGCCGTAGCGCGCGCCGAGCACCGCGGTCAATGGTTCGGCCAGTTGCAGGCGCGTCGCCAGATAGGCCGCGCGCTGGCGCAGTTCGTCTTCAGAAGCCAGATAGCCCAGGCGGGTGACCTGCAGCGGCGCGACGTCGCCGTTCCAGCGGTGCCAATCAGGTACACGGGTGTAGCTGTCCGGGTAGGCAGCGGTGTCGGTGGCAGGCACTTCACCCTTGCGTACCGATTGGCCGAAACCGAGCACCAGCTCGTGTTCCCGGCCGAACAGCCGGAACGGACCACCGACGTTGAAGTCGAACACCTGCATGTCGCCGTTCTCGCCGAAGCTGCCGACGAAGGCGCTGATGCCGCTGCCATCGGCATTCGGGTAGCCGGAGGCCCCGTACCACACCGCACCGTCGGTTTCGCGCTTGGAGCGGGTATAGGCGGCCTTCGCGGTCCAGCCGTTGCCCAGCTGCTGTTCAAGGCGTGCGAATGCGCTCTTTTCGATGATCGGCCAACTGCTCCAGCGTGCGGACAGGTTGGTCGAGCGCGGCAGGTTGGCGGGCTGGCCATCGGACCCCCAGTACGGCACCACGCCCCAGGTCACGCCCGTGGTGCGCGGCGACTGGTACTCGTAGCCGGCCTCGAGCAGGGTCGTATCGGTAAGGTCGGCCTGCACGATGCCGTAGAACACGTCCTTGTCCAGTTTGTAGACATCGCGGAACGAGTCGCTCTGCTGTTTGGCTGCCACCACGCGCGCGCGGATGCGGCCGTCGAGTGCAACCGGGCCACCGAGGTCGGCCTCCAGGCGCTGGTTGCCCCAACGCCCGAGGGTCAGGTTGGCGCTCATCTGGAAGCTGTCGGTAGGACGCTTGCGCACGAAGTTGATGGTGCCGGAGGGATCGCCGGCACCGGTGGTCAGGCCGGTTGCGCCACGCACCACTTCGATGCGGTCATAGATCACGCTGTCGGTGTTGGTCTTGATGTACCCACCGAAGGTGTTGAGCATCCCATCGACCTGGAAATTGGTGATGTTGTAGCCGCGCGAGACGTAGTTGATGCGCTCGCTGTCGGTAACCGATACCGCCACGCCGGTGACCTGGCCCATCACATCGGACAGCGAGAACAGGCCCATGTCATCGAGGCGCTGGCGGGTGACCACGGTCATCGACTGCGGCGTCTGGCGCAGCGACAGGCCGAGCTTGGTGGCCGTGCTGGCACGCTTGACCGTATAGCTGTCGACGATATCGCCGTCAGCGGTGACCTGGACCGTATCCAGCGTGCGCGCGGAAGGATCGGCAGTGCCGTCGGCATGGGCCAGCGGTGCGATCATCAGTGCGGTCACGGCCAGGGCCAGCAGAGTGGGACGAGGGTGGTTCAACGGCATTGCCATCGGTGCGATTCCATGCAGGACGAAACAGGCGATGGAATGCGCAGACACAGCAGCCATGCGCTTCGCGCACATCGCCCAGCGAGTCCCATCGACGGTGCGCCACCCGCTTGGTGCGGGCGACCCGGTAGTCGGGGGATGTACACGGGCGAAGGGGCGGGTAGGTGCGTGCTTCCATGCCCCGCTTGGCTAAGCGTACAACCGATCGGCAAATGATAGGCATTCGCATTTCGTTAATCAAGCGTGACGGATTCCGTCTCCACGCCGGGCGTGGATCGACTGCCGGATGGGGTCCTAGAACCTGAACACCACCGTCGCGGCGTGCAGCAGCAGGCCGATCAGGCCACCCACCAGGGTGCCGTTGAAGCGGATGAACTGCAGGTCGCGGCCCACGCTCAGTTCCAGCTGCTCGACCAGATGCCGTTCGTCCCAGCTCTTCACGGTCTGCGCGATATGCGTGGTCACGCCTTCGCGCAGGCGGCCGGTGAGGCGCTGGGCGCCTTCCAGCAGGTGCTGGTTGAGGGCCTCGCGCAGGGCCGGATCGGCCTGCAGGCTGCTGCCCAGCGAGGCCAGGCTGCGCTGCAGGTGGCCGACCATGGCCGAATCCTCGCGCTGCAGGTCCGCGCGCAGGCTGGCGTGGATGCGTGCCCACAGCCCCTGCACGTAGTCCTGCAGGGCCGGGTGGTCGATCATTTCCTGCTTGAGCTGTTCGATGCGCTCGGCCAGGGCCGGGTCCTCGCGCAGGCGCTGCACGTAGTTCTGCAGCCAGCTCTCGTAGTCCTGGCGCAGCGGATGCTGCGGCTCGGCCAGCACCTGCTGCAGTTCTTCCAGCACCGCCCGCGCCAGTCGCTCGGCCAGGCTGTCGCCGATCTCGTCGATCGGCTTGACCCAGTTCACCGTGCTCGACAGCGTCGGCCACTCGCGCTGGATGTAACGCACGATCAGCTGCGAGGCGCGCTCCTTCACTTCCGGCTGCTCCAGCCAGCGCCCCAGCCGCTGCAGTCCCTCGTCCAGCACGCGCTGGTGGCGCCCATCGGCGGTCAGCAGGGCCAGCAGCTCACCGGCGGTGGCGGCGGCATTCCATTGCCTCAGCTGCTGCACCACGAAGGCGTGCAGCTGCCGACGCACGGCGGTTTCGTCGAAGAAGTCCAGTGCCTGCAGCGCCCAGCCGCGGGCCATGTCGGCCAGCATGCGCGAGCGTGCCGGGTCGGCCAGCCAACTGCCGAGGCGGCTGGCCGGATCGAATACCTGCAGCTTGGCCAGCAGCACACCCGGCTCCAGGAACTGATCGCGCACGAACAGCGCCAGGCTGTCGCCGATGCGCTCCTTGCTGCGCGGGATGATCGCGGTGTGCGGAATCGGCAGGCCCATCGGCCGCCGGAACAGCGCGACCACGGCGAACCAGTCGGCCAGCGCGCCTACGGCTGCGGCTTCGCAGAAGGCCGAAATCCAGGCCCAGATGCCGCGCTCGCCCTGCCAGTGGCTGACCGCGAAACCGGCCAGCATCAACAGCAGCAGTCCCAGCGCGAGGGCTTTCAGGCGCCGCAGCTGTGCGCGGCGCGGATCGTTGGCAGACGTCATGCCGGAAGTCTAACCGGCACGGCATGAGCTCGGGCGCCGCCGGCCCGCCGGCCGGCCCCCGCACCCCACCCGTACCGTTCATGGGGTTGCCGGCCAGCGGCCGGCACTACCCGTTGGTTCAGAGCGCTTCGAGCTGCTTGCGCAACGCCGCCAGCTGCGCGCGCAGGGTGTCGTTCTCGCGGGTCAGCGCGACCACGCGGCGGCGCAGCGCCGGTGCATCCTCTCCCAGCTGCTCCAGTGCAGACAGCACCTCGGCATCGCGGCTGGCGATCTGTTCCTCGTCCGCCTCCTCGAAGTCCATCTCGGCTGCTTCCGGCTTCGGTGCGCGCGGCTTGCGCTTGGACTCGCGCACGCGCTTGGCGGCCTGCTTCAGCTCATCCTTGCCACCGGCGGCAGCGGCCCGCTGCTCGTCTTCCGGCAGGTCGGCCACGGCAGCGGCAGCGCTGATCGAGATCACGCCGGCCTTCACCGCTTCCACCACCTCGGCCGCGGCCTGGGCGTGGATGCGTTCGATCATGCCAACCTGGCTGGTGCTCAGCTTGGCCTCGCGGGCCAGCTCGGCGCGGCTGATCTTCGGTGCCGGTTCCCACGGCGGGCTGTCCTCTCCCGCGTCCTCGACGGCTTCGGCGGTGCCGTCGCTCTCGCGCTGCAGCTGCGCCTGCTCGACCTGCTTGCGGGCGGCCAGGATGTCGCGCTTGCGCAGCGCCAGCACGCCGCGCTGGAAGTCGGACACGCTGCGGCGGCCCAGGTGCTGCTCGATCATCCACAGATGCACGTCTTCCATGCTCTGGAAGCGGGTATTCTGCACGGTATTGAAGGGCAGGCCATGCTTCTGGCAGATGCCGAAACGGTTGTGGCCATCGACCAGCACATCACCCCACAGCACCAGCGCATCGCGGCAGCCTTCGGCCAGGATGCTGCGCTCCAGCGCGTCATGTTCGTCCGCAGTCAGCGGGTCGATGTAGGCCTTGAGTTCTTCTTTGACGACGATATCCATGGGCACGGCAGCGAGCAGGAGCGGAACCGCCCATTGTACCCGCTCGCCACCGCCGGCCCGGGCTCAGGCGGTGGCCCGGATCATCTCGCCCAGGGTGCCGGTGATCTGGTCGATCTGTGCCCTGTCTACGATCAGCGGCGGCGACAGCGCGATGATGTCGCCGGTACAGCGCACCAGCAGCCGGCCGTCCTGGAAGCAGCGCCGGAACACCTCATAGCCACGGCTGCCGGAGGCATCGCGGCGCGGCGCCAGCTCGACCGCGCCGACCAGCCCGAAGTTGCGGATGTCGATCACGTTGGGCAGGCCCTGCAGCGCATGCAGCCGTTCCTGCCAGTATTCGCCCAGCTCGATGGCACGCTCGAACAGGCGCTCCTCGGCATAGACCTCCAGCGTGGCCAGCGCTGCGGCGCAGGCCAGCGGATGCCCCGAGTAGGTATAGCCATGGAACAGCTCGATGGCCTGTGGCGGTGCCTGCATCAGGGTTGCATGCACGGCGTCGCTGGCCAGCACGCCACCCAGCGGTACCGCGCCGTTGCTGACCGCCTTGGCGAAGGTCAGCAGGTCCGGGGTGACCCCGAAGCGCTGCGCGGCGAAGGGCATGCCGACCCGGCCGAAACCGGTGATGACCTCGTCGAACACCAGCAGGATGCCGTGGTGGTCGCACAGCTCGCGCAGGCGCTGCAGGTAGCCCGGCGCGGGCAGGATCACCCCGG
Organism: Stenotrophomonas sp. SMYL11; assembly: GCF_036320005.1. Classification (NCBI taxonomy): domain Bacteria; kingdom Pseudomonadati; phylum Pseudomonadota; class Gammaproteobacteria; order Lysobacterales; family Lysobacteraceae; genus Stenotrophomonas; species Stenotrophomonas sp. SMYL11. The sequence continues at coordinate 127,360 of NZ_JAWIRS010000002.1, read as the reverse complement.
CCGAACCGGCGATGGGTTCGACGAATACGGCGGCAATCGTCGAGGCATCATGCAGCGCGATCAGCCGTTCCAGGTCGTCGGCCAGCTCGGCGCCCTGGCGCGGCAGGCCCCTGCTGAATGCATTACGTTGCAGGTCCAGGGTATGCCTAAGGTAGTCCACGCTGCCCAGTTGCAGGCCGAACGCCCTGCGGTTGTTGGGCAGGCCGCCTAGCGCCATGCCGCCGAAGCCTACCCCGTGGTAAGCCTTCTCGCGGCTGATGAAGCGGGTGCGCTGGCCCTCGCCACGCTGGCGGTGAAAGGCCAGCGCGATCTTCATCGCGGTATCCACCGCCTCGGAACCGGAGCTGGTGAAGAACACATGGTTGAGCGGGGCGGGCGCCAGCGCGGCCAGCCGCTGCGCCAGCGCGAAGGCCGGTGGCGAGCCCATCTGGAAGGCCGGCGAGTAGTCGAGCGTGCGTGCCTGCTCGACGATGGCCTCGACGATGCGTGGGCGGGCGTGGCCGGCGTTGCAGCACCACAGGCCGGCAGTGCCATCGAGGATCTGGCGGCCGTCGACGTCCTCGTAGTGCATGCCTTCGGCGCGTACCAGCAGGCGCGGCGCGGCCTTGTACTGGCGGTTGGCGGTGAACGGCATCCAGTACGCGTCCAGTGACTCGGGACGCTGGGTGGCCAGGTCGTGCAGGTCGCTTTCGGGACGCTTCATGCCAGCTCCATCGGGTCCGATGCGACGAATGTAGCGCAGCCGCGTCACGGTGGAGTCGCGGCGGTACCGGTATAACCAAAGCTCGCTGAATGTTGGAGCTTCCCATGGCCGATTTCCCCGACCGCAGCCATTGGCAGGCGCTGGCCCTCCAGCTGTCGATGCCGGGCCAGGCCTTCATCGATGGCCGCTATGTCGATGCCGCCAGTGGCGCCCGCTTCGACTGCATCAGCCCGATCGACGGTCGCGTGCTGGGCGCGGTTGCCGACTGCGACGCGCAGGATGTCGAACGCGCGGTACTGGCCGCGCGGCGCAGCTTCGAGGCGGGCCACTGGTCGCAGGCGAGCCCGGCGCATCGCAAGCGCGTGCTGCTGGCGCTGGCGGCATTGGTGGAAGCGCACGCCGATGAACTGGCCCTGCTGGAAACCCTGGACATGGGCAAGCCGGTGCGTGACGCGCGCCGTATCGACCTGCCTGGTGTGGTGCGCTGCCTGAGCTGGACCGCCGAAGCGGTGGACAAACTGTATGGCGAGATCGCGCCGACTGGCCCGCACGAACTGGGGCTGGTCACGCGTGAGGCCGCTGGCGTGGTGGCGGCCATCCTGCCGTGGAATTTCCCGTTGCTGATGGCCTGCTGGAAGATCGCACCGGCGCTGGCGCTGGGCAACTCGGTGGTGCTCAAGCCTTCGGAGCGGTCGCCGCTGAGTGCGCTGCGGCTGGCGGCGCTGGCCGCGGAGGCGGGCCTGCCGGAGGGCGTGCTGAACGTGCTGCCGGGCCACGGTGCGCGCGTCGGTGAACCGTTGGCCCTGCACATGGACGTGGATGTGTTGGCGTTCACCGGTTCCACTGCCACCGGCGCGAAGCTGCTGGAGTATTCCGGGCGATCCAACCTCAAGCGGGTCTGGCTGGAATGCGGCGGCAAGAGCCCGCACGTGGTGTTCGCCGACGCCCCCGATCTGGACGCGGCGGCCAAGGCCGTGGCACAGGGCATCTTCTTCAACCAGGGCGAAGTCTGTACCGCCGGTTCGCGGCTGTTGGTACAGCGCTCGATTCGCGAGGATTTCGTGCACCAGGTGGTTGCCTACGGCCAGCACATGCAGCCACGCCACCCGCTTGAAGCCGACGCACCGATGGGCGCGCTGGTGGATGCCGCGCATCTGGACAAGGTGATGGACGACATCGCACGCGCTGAAGGTGAGGGGGCGCGGTTGCTGCTGGGAGGGCGACGGGCCGAGGTGGAAAGCGGCGGCAGCTATGTGCAGCCGACAGTGTTCGACCAGGTGCGCCCGGAGCAGGCCTTGGCACGCGAGGAAGTGTTCGGGCCGGTGCTGGCCGTACTGGGCTTCGACGACGAGGCCGAAGCGGTGCGCCTGGCCAATGACAGCCGTTACGGACTGGCCGCGGGTCTGTGGACGCGTGATCTCGGTCGCGCCCATCGGGTCGCGCGGCAGTTGCGCGCGGGTAGCGTCTGGGTGAACGGCTGGGACGGCGGGGACATGACCGCACCGTTCGGCGGCTACAAGCAGTCCGGCAACGGCCGCGACAAGTCTCTGCATGCATTCGACAAGTACAGCGAGATCAAGGCCACCTGGATCCAGTTGTAACGACGCGGCTGCTCGACGGCTGTTTGCTCTTTGTAGCGTCGAGCCATGCTCGACTGCCGTTCGTTCTTCTGTAGAGCCGAGCCATGCTCGGCTGCATCCCGCGAAGAGCAGTCGAGCATGGCTCGACTCTACATAAAGCGTATAGCCGTGAGCTACCGGCAGCGGGCACTCACCTGCAGCACTGCCGCACGCAGCATGTCGCGGTCGGCTTCTTCGACTGCGTTCTGGAAATACTCCATGTCCTGCTGGCCCAGTTCGCAGGGATCGACAATGTACCCCGGTGGCCACAAGCCCAGCAGTTGCGCCACCCCATGCACGATCTGCTCGGGGCTCATCTGCCGACGGATCCGGAAGTAATTGCGGCGCGGCCCGAACGCCGGATGGACCTCGCGCCGACCGATCAGGCGCGGCGCCACGCCCGCTGCGCTGATGCCGTCGCCGCCATCGATGCTGCCCGCAGGCAGGTCCAGCATCAGTGGCGCCGTTGCAGGCGGTTCCTCGGACGCGGGCGCAATGGCATCCGTGGGTGCAGCCGGGGTCGGGCGTGGCGCTGTCGATGCGGCTGGCCGCGCCGCCGATGCAGAGGGCAGCGCCGGCTGTGGTTGAACCGCCGCGGGTTGGTCCGGCGGCAACCAGCGCAATGAAATCCTGGCAGCTTCGTCGCTGCGCAGCGTCACCCTGCCACTGCCCAGCAGCCACAGTGCCATCAACCCATGCACCAGCAGTACCACCAGCCACGCCGCCATGCGCGGCAGCTTCGGCGAATCGGACCACGACAGCGCGACTGCAGTCATCGGCAAAGCATCCATGCAGGGACCGGTGGCGCAGCCTAGCGGGTGACCCGAAAAATTTCGTTGGCATCGGTGTCGGCTGAAACCATCGCCCCGTGCGGCCATCGGCCCGTGGCAGAATCGGGCGATCCGCCGTTACCCGTGTTGCCGATGTCGACGATCACCGCTGCCGCGCCGTCCGTGAATTCTCCCCGCCGTGTGCTGCTGGCCAGCCTGATCGGCACCACCATCGAGTTCTTCGATTTCTACATCTACGCCACGGCCGCAGTGCTGGTGTTCCCGCACCTGTTCTTCCCGGACAGCAGCGAACAGGCTGCCCTGTTGCAGTCACTGGCAACGTTTGCTGTCGCGTTCATCGCGCGCCCGGTCGGCTCGGCGGTGTTCGGCCATTTCGGTGACCGTATCGGCCGCAAGGCCACCCTGGTCGCCGCCTTGCTGACCATGGGCCTGTCCACGGTGCTGATCGGGCTGCTGCCCACTCATGCCCAGATCGGGCTGTGGGCCCCGGCGTTGCTGGCGCTGTGCCGCTTTGGCCAGGGCCTGGGGCTGGGGGGGGAGTGGGGCGGCGCGGTGCTGCTGGCCACAGAGAACGCACCGCCGGGCAAGCGCGCCTGGTACGGCATGTTCCCGCAGCTGGGCGCACCGCTCGGCTTCCTGCTGTCGGCCGGTATCTTCCTCGTACTCGGCCGCTGCCTGAGCCAGGACGACTTCCTGCAGTGGGGCTGGCGCATCCCGTTCGTGGCCAGCGCGCTGCTGGTCGGCCTTGGCCTGTGGGTGCGCCTGAACATCCACGAGACGCCCGATTTCAAGAAGGCACTGGAGCGCAAGGCGCCGGTGCGGCTGCCGATGTGGACGGTGCTGCGTGACCACCCGATACCGATGCTGCTCGGCACGCTGGGTGCGTTCGCCACCTTCGTGCTGTTCTACCTGATGACGGTGTTCAGTCTCGGTCACGGCACCGCGGTGCTGGGCTACAGCCGCGAGCAGTTCCTGCTGATGCAGATGGCCGGCATGCTGTTCTTTGCGCTGGGTATTCCGCTGTCGGCGCGCTATGGCGACCGCTGGGGCACGCGACGCACGATGATCGTCGCCAGCGTACTGATCGTCGGTTTCGGTGTGCTGTTCGCGCCGCTGTTCCAGCCGCACAGCCCGTGGCTGGTCACTGGCTTCCTGTGCCTGGGCCTGTTCCTGATGGGCCTGACCTACGGCCCCTGCGGCACCTTCCTGGCCGAGATCTACCCGGTGGAGGTGCGCTATACCGGCGCGTCGCTCTCATTCAACCTGGCCGGCATCCTCGGCGCGGCACCGGCGCCGTACCTGGCCACCTGGCTGGCTGAACGCTTCGGCCTGGTCGCGGTGGGCTACTACCTGTGCCTGACTGCGGTGGCGACCCTGTGCGCGCTGGTGGCACTGCATCGGCGCGCGCTGCGGCTCAACCAAAGAAGCGCTTGAGCGTACGTCCCAGCCAGCCGCCCCCTTGGTGCTCGCGGGCGAACTGGTTCAGGTGCGCCTTGACCTGTTCGGCATAGGCCTGGTCATCACCGCGGATGTGGTTGAACAGCCAGCGCGAGAGCATGGTGCGCAGTTCGTCGCTGATGTCCTCGCCGGCCTGGAAGCGCATGCGGTATTCCGATACCCGCTTGATGAAAACCTCATGCACGCGCTTGTGCGCGGCACAGAACGGATAGCCCGCTTCCTCCATCAGCTCTTCTTCGAACGCGAAGTGCGACATGGTGTAGTCCACCACCTCGTCGATCACTTCACCCACTGCCGCGCGCTGCATGCTGGCCTGGGCCACGTGCAGGTGGTTGAGCATCTCGATGATGCGGCGGTGTTGTTGGTCGATCACATCGATGCCGATGTTCAGATCGTCCTGCCAGACCAGTAGTGCCATCCCCGGCTCCCCTTCATGCGTATGTCGGGGCCGACTGTAGGGCCGCCGCGCGGGTGCGGCGTTGATCTGGATCAAAGCGGGCCGGTCAGGGCAGGGCGGGCTCGCGCGGGCGCAGCGGGCTGGCCACCGTGGTGCAGCTTACCCGGTTGCGGCCGCCGGCCTTGGCCAGGTACAGCTGGCGGTCGGCCTCGGAGATCAGCCGATGCAGTGCATCACGCTGCGGGCGCAGGCAGCACAGGCCGATGCTGACCGTCATGCGCAGGGTGGCGGTGCCGATGTCTACTTCCAGTGCGGCGATGCGCTGGCGCAGTTCCTCGAAGTACAGCAATGCCTCGTCCTGCTCCATGTCCGGCACCAGCAGGCAGAATTCCTCGCCGCCGAAGCGCGCGATCAGGTCCTGGCTGCGCGCATGGGCGGCCACCGCGCCGGCCACGGCGCGCAACGCATCGTCGCCGGCCTCGTGGCCGTAGGTATCGTTGATGTGCTTGAAGTGGTCGATGTCGATCATCGCCACCGCCACGCACTGGCCGTGCAGCTGCAGCTGCGGCAACTGGCGCTGGCTCTGCTCCAGGAAGCAGCGGCGGTTGGGCAGGCCGGTGAGGAAATCACGGGTGGCCAGATCCTGCAGGGTGCCGATCAGCTCCAGCTGATCCACGTTCTGCGAGACGCGGCAGAAGAATTCCTCGCGTGAGAACGGCTTGCGCAGGAAGTCGTTGGCGCCGTTCTTCAGGAAGCGTGGGATCAGCGAGGCATCGGTATTGCCGGAGATGCCGATCACCGCCACCTTGTCGCGTGAGCGCAGGGTGCGCAGGCGGCGGGTGAATTCAACGCCCTGCATGCCGGGCATTTCCTGGTCGACCACCGCCAGGCGGATCGCCGGATGCGCCTCGATTGCAGCCAGGCCCTCGTTGCCGTCGGCGGCTTCATGCACCTCATGGCCGTACATGCGCAGCAAGGCCGCGGCATAGCCACGCGCGGACGGCGAATCGTCCACCACCAGCGCGGCGATGCGGCGGTTGCGTTCCAGCCGCTGCACCAGCCACACCAGGTAGTCGATGCTGCCCGGAGTGTTCTTCAGCACGTAGTCGATGATCTGCTGCTGCAGCACGCGCTTGCGCAGGTCCTCGTCGTACACGCCGCTGACCACCACGGTCGGCAGGTCGCGCTTCAGGAAGAACTCGACCACCGCATCGCGGTCGCCGTCGGCCAGTACCAACCCGGTCAGCACCAGGAACCAGCCGCCATCCTCGCTCAGCAGGCGATCGGCCTCGGCCAGGGTGGAGGCGATCACCACCGGCAGTTCCAAGCGCTGCTCGATGGCTTCACGCAGCATGCCGGTGAATGCACGGGAGTTTTCGACCAGCAGGATCCGCTGCGGCAGCGGATCGGCCAGGTCGCCATCGACGGCGGCCTGCGGCAGGACGGGCATGATGCGGTGGCTCACGAAGGAGGGCTCGGCACGGATAGCGGCGGTTTCGGGCGTAACTTTAGCCGGAGCCCTCGCTTGTGGACATATCTGCCCTGCGCGGTTCGGAGCAGGGCATCGGTTATCTTTGGGACGATAGAGTCAGGTTCGAAGGCTCCCTTCATGGCGCTCACAGTGCGGCATGGTTATGCTGGGTCGCACCATCCCTACTGGTGTCTTGGGCACGACTGCGTCGAACGAAGGAACCCTTCAAGCGAGGTCGAACGCCATCCAGTAGTGGGGTGGCGAAACGGAATTGCCTGGAGTTGTCTTTCCAACCATCCATGGGGGTGAGCGTGAGATTTTCTGAATTGCGAGTGTTGCTTCCTGCCGCATTCCTTCTATCTGCATCCGCTTTCAGCGCGTCGGCGTGTTGTCCGAGCGATGACAATGGAGTCGCAATGGCCAAGAGCGGTTTGGGCGAATCGTTGCCGCTCGCGGCAGACCTGAGCCTCAATCCGAACTGGCGTGTCTACGGATTCGAACGCGAGGGGATCAACTACTATCAGGTCAATGACCTCTCTGGTCAGGTTGTGCTCATTGTCGCCAATGTTGAGGCCACATTCTGGACATTGCCCGCCGGAAAGCGCCCAGCCAAGGTATCGTTGCCGGCGCACCGGTTGACCCTCCCAGCGAAGGCACTCCGGCACGTAGTGTTCCGCAATGCGGAGTTTTCGCTGGTGGTGCATGGTGATGGCGTGGACGCGATTTGGGTTATCGAGTCTGCGGGTACGCCTCGCTGAATCCCGCCGTAGAGACAAAGGGTGGAGGCGGAAAAGCAGGAGTCGGGTATGGCCGACTCCTGCAGGTTTTGGATGCCGGGAAGCAGCAGGTGCCGAATCTCTATGCAATGTCAGTGCGGGCGATCCAAGCGGCGTGAGTGCTGCCATGTGAAATACCGGTGGCAGGCTCCAGCAGCAGTACACGAACTCGATTTCCAGAGCATTCCACGCGACCTCCATAGGCAACTGCACGCGAGCTCAAGCGCTCTACCGCCAGCTTCGTTGTTTCGAGCATCAATTGACGGTCGCGGTCAAGCAGGGCAACGCTGAGCAGGATTCCCTGCTGGTCGCGCAGCCTGCCAGAACGCGCGCTAATCTGAATTTGCCCCTGTTCATTTTTGAGGAGCAGAGCAACGGCCTCTGTAAGCGTGCGGTAGGCTGCGAGCTGCAGCGCAATGCTCAACTGACAGGGATCTCCGGCTAGACGCGGAGGCATGATGCGATGCGTCAGATCCCAGCTTTCACGGATGCCACTGACCTGAAGGGCCAGATACAGCCCAACCTGCTCGACTTCAGTTGGATACACCAGGCTGGTCAGTTCGCGGAACTGGCGTGAATGCGCATTGGACGTAGTTAGAAGGTCCATGGCAGGCGAGTCATGTCCGTGCATTTTCAGCAGGTCGGCAGTCTGATTGAGGGAAGCCTCGATGCCGTTGGCAATCCTTCTGAGATCCAAAGCGCGCTCCCTGAGATCCATCTCTCCGGCCATGTGTGCAGTGCGGGAGAGCTTGGCGGTCTGGCTGCCGTCCAGATCCCTCCGCACACGCTGGTGATAGTGCTGTGAGATCCGGGATCCCAGTGCCAATAGTGCCGTTCCCGCGACGGCAACCAGCTGTTGTGTCATGAAGGTTCGTTCATCGAATGAGCCGGGAAGTCCTGATGTTGGAGTCGTCATTGCGATGAGAATGTTCAGGAACGGAACGGCGATTGCCGCGCCCTGCCAGCCGTGAACGCAGGTCAGCACGATTGCCGGCAAGGTCATCGCCAGCTGCAGGGTTGTCTTGCTGGTGTCGGATAGGCCAGGGGCAAGCGCTGTGAACAGCCCAAGACCAAACATCAATGCGAGGGACGTAAGTGTCGGTGAAGAGCGCCAGAATCGCGACTCGGAAGCTAGGTTCCGCCTTGTCCACAACAGGGTGATCGGCGCCACTGTGAGAATTGCTATGTAGTCACCGAGGACAAATCGCATTGCCCTTGTGGCCAATGGAATACTGGAAGGGCTTTCCGACAGCAGATGAGCGAGCCCCAGTTTCAATGCTGTGGCGACCAGTGCGGCAGATACGGCGATTGATAGCAGCCATCCTTCGGAAGCCGCTGTTCTGGCCTTGCGGTGTGCTCCAACTACCAGCGCGACGGCAGGCATCAGGAAGGCCGACCCCAGGATTACCCAAGCCAGTCCGTATTTTTCTATTAGCGGGTATCGCAACTGAGCGAAGTACGCATACTCGCCAAGGAGCAAGTAGGGCCAAAGGCGAGGGGGGCATAGCAGCAGCGCCGCTACCCGGATGCCCGCAGGCAAGTAGAACTGGTCCAGAGAGATCTGTCGGGCTCCCCAGCACATCACGGCATAAAGTGCAGCGATGGCTAGTCCATGCGGCCGTACCCGAAAACTCAGATCAATTCCTTTTTTCCACCAATTCAATCCCAAGCCTCCCTTGCTCGATACATGGCAGCAGGCCCATCGATGATTGGACGCCCCATGGGGCGACAGTATCGGCAGAATCAATAGTGCGCAATCGTGAGGTATCGACGAGCATTGATTGGTCTACTGGGCGCGTCAACAAACATCACTTTCGAGAAGTGATCAATGTCTCGTTTTTTTGCAGTATCAGATTGCTGCCTGTGGGTCGTTTGGGTCGATTGGGCGAGTGGCTGCCTGAAACAAGATGGAACGAGCTGTGTGGGTGAGATCTTCCTGTGCTTCCAGCAATACCATACGGAGCCTGTTGCCAATAATGTCCATGTGGCCACCGTGGGCAATGACCCGGCCAAGAAATTGCTCGTTTGCCAGTTCCTTGGTTCGGTTTCCCAATGCCTCGTGCTGGTCCAGCAGGGCCACGCAGATGAACACGCCAAGTCTCCCTCTGAAGTTCCCACAGCGGATACGGACCGAAATCTGTCCGGATTCGCACTTCAGCAGGAGTGATACCGCATCCACCACAAGTCGGTATGCCGCAAGCTGCAGGCTAACCCCCAGTGGGCACGGATCACCCATCAACCTGGGTTGCCCGATTCGATGGGTGGCGTTCCATGCCTCACGTACTCCACCTGCCTGCAAGGCCACGTACAAGCCCAGCCGTTCCAGGGCCGCGGGATAGATCATGCTGGCCTGGGCCCGGAACAGGCGTGAATGCACCTCCGAGGTATGCCGCAGGCTGTCGGCCACGGCGTGATGGCCCTGCGCATGCAGCCAGTTCACCATTTCGTTCAGCGACAGGTCCATGCCATCGCCCAGCTGGCGCAGATGGGCCGCACGCTCACGCAGGTCCATCTCGCTGGCCAGATGTGAATTCCGTGCAAGCTGCAGTGCCGCTCTGCCATCTTCCTCGCGCAACCGGTGCTGGTTCTGGAAGTGGGTGATGCGGGCGCCCAGCAACAGCAGGGCGATGCTGGCGATGGCCATGGCCTGCTGGGTAGCGAAAGTGGCCGGGTCGAATGCCGTCGGATGGTCGGCGGGGGTGCTGACGCCAAGAATCATGTTAACGGCGGCGACACCGATGGCCGCACCGCGCCATCCCAGCAGGCAGGTCAGGGCGATTGCGGGAATAGGCAGGATCAACAACAACTGCAGCGAGCCAGGCGCCGTGATCGAGGCAGGTACCGGAGTCGCCTGCAGGCCAATGACCAGCATGGCTGCGAGTGCTCCTGCCACAGCAGCAACGGACCGGGGCGTCCATTGCTCCTCGGCGCGACGGATCCACAGCAGTGCGAGTGGCGCCAGGATGAGGATGCCGGTGAAATCGCCCAGCGCATAGCGCAACACGTTGGTGATGAATGACGCGTTCTGCAACGGCTCCCAGAGCAGGTACGAGATTCCCAGGTTGAGCAGGCTGATGATCGTCGCGGCGCATACCGCGATGGAGATCACGCCGACGATCGTGGTGCGTGCCAGCAGCTTCCGGTGCAGGCGCACGATCAGCATCACGGCAGGCATCAGGAACACCGAGGCCAGGATCACCCAGGTCAGGTTGTATTTGCTGATCAGGGGGATGCGCAGATGCGCGAAGTAGGCGTATTCACCAATCAGCAGGTAGGGCCACAGTCGAGGCGGGCACAACAGCAATGCGGCCACCCGTACGCCGGCAGGCAGGAAGAACTGGTCCAATGACAGTTTGCGCGCACCCCAGCAGGCGACGGCATAGACGAGTGCCAGCACCAGCCCCTCGGGGCTGACCCGTATCCTCACCAGCAGGCCGTCTTTCCACCACTGCATCCACGTGCTCCCCCAGCTCCTGCACCGATTATGTGGGCGGGAAGGGTCCCGCTACCACAACGCATCCCGCAGCTTGTACCACGACATCGCCGCCACCAGCAGCGGCGTGCGCAGCAGCCGGCCACCGGGGAAGGGCGCATGCCGCAGGCGCTGGAACACGTCCAGGCGCTCGCTCTGGCCGACAATGGCGGCGGCGATCACCTCGCCGGCCAGCCCGGCGGCGGCCACCCCATGGCCGGAGAACCCCTGCGCGAAGTACAGATTGCCGTCCAGCCGGCCCCAATGCGGGGCGCGGTTGCGGGTAATGTCCACATAACCACCCCAGACCTGGTCCAGTGCCACGTCGGCCAGCTGTGGGAACACCTGGTGCATGCGCCGCTGCATCACTCCGCGCAGGCCGGGTGGGGGCAGGGCCGAGTAGCTGGCGCGGCCGCCGAACAGCAGGCGGTGGTCGTGGCTGAGGCGGAAGTAGTCCAGTGCCCATGCGGTGTCGGCCACGGCCATGTTGTTGCTGATCAGGGCCCGGGCGCGTTCAGCGCCCAGCGGCTGGCTGGCGCCGATATAGGTGCCCACCGGCATGATCCGCCGTTCCAGCTCGGGCAGCAGGCCCTGCAGCCAGGCGTTGCCGGCCACCACCAGATGCGCAGCGCGCACGCTGCCCTGAGCGGTATGCAGGGATGGCTGTCGTCCCCGCTGCACGCGGGTCACCGCGGAATTCTCGTGGATCACCACGCCGGCCGCGCGCGCCGCATCGGCCAGGCCGCGTGCATACGCCAGCGGTTGCAGGTGAGCGCTGAGCGGGTCGAACATCGCGGCGCGGTAGCGCGGGCTGTCCAGCTGCGCGCGCAGGGCATCACGGTCCCACCATTGCATCGGGTAGTCGTAGTGGCGCTGCAGGTGCTCGCAGTTGGCCAGTAGTTCACGCTCATGGCGTTCACGGATGGCGACGCTGGCATGGCCTTCCACCCAATGGCAGTCGATGCCGTGGCGATCGATGCGGGTGCGCATCGCATGCACTGCGTCGCGCGACCAGTCGAACAGGTGGCGCGCATCATCACGACCGAGCTGGCGCTCCAGCTCGTCCACCTCGCAGCCATAGCCCACCAGCGCCTGGCCACCGTTGCGACCGGACGCGCCCCAACCGATCCGCTGCGCGTCCAGCACCACCACGCGCTGGCCACGCGTAGCCAGTTCCAGTGCTGCGGTCAGGCCGGTGTAGCCCGCGCCAAGCACTGCGACATCGGCCTGCACATTCCCCTGCAGCGAGGGAAGTGCGGGAGGCTCGGGCAGGCTGGCGGCATACCAGCTGGGCGGGAAGGCGGCGCTCATCGCAGGCCTTGCGGGCGCAGTACGGACGGGCGGAGCGGGGGAGGGCGATCAGCGTTCACGTCCTTAGTTTCGCCGATGCGTGACGGCCATGGTGTGACGGCGACGACTTGCCGCGTTCGCCGGGCGACGGGTAACGTGTCGGCACGCCAAGGAGTTTTCCCATGCGCCGCCTGCCCTGGGTGGGCCTGCCCACCGACAGCACCGTGCTCGGCCATCACCGCTTCGCGGTGGCCGGCGAGAAGTACGTGCGCGCGCTGGCCGAGGCTGCCGAAGTGACCCCGGTAGTACTGCCGAGCCTGCAGCCGCCGTTGCCGGCTGGTGACTGGCTGCAGGGGCTCGATGGCCTGCTGTTGACCGGCGCGGTCAGCAACATCGAACCGCAGCACTACGAGGGCGGCCGCAGCTGGCCAGGCAATCCGCACGACCCTGCCCGCGATGCCAATGCCTTTGCGCTGCTGCGCGAAGCGCTGGCGTTGGACCTGCCGGTGCTGGCGATCTGTCGCGGCTTCCAGGAACTGAACGTCGCGCTGGGTGGCAGCCTGCATCCGCAGGTGCACGCGGTGCCTGGCCTGGCCGACCATCGCGAAGACCCGCAGGCGCATGTGGAGGTGCAGTACGGGCCGTCCCACGCGGTCACCCTGGCCGCTGATGGCTGGTTGGCGCGGTGGAGCGGCAGTGATCGGACGCAGGTCAATTCGGTACACGGGCAGGGTATCGCTCGCCTGGCGCAGGGGCTGCAGGTCGAAGCCGTGGCCGATGATGGCCTGGTCGAGGCGGCACGCAGCCTGCACCATGGTTTCGTGCTCGGCGTACAGTGGCACCCGGAGTGGCGTGTCATGGATTCGCCGTTCTATCACGCTATTTTCCGTGCGTTCGGCCAAGCTTGCCGGCAGCACCAACAGAACCGACTGGATTCCCGATGAGTTCCCGAACGCGCCCGCGCAAGACGGCTACGCCCCCCGCACCGCAGGAAAGCAGCCTGCTGCGTTGGTTGAAGGAGCGGCGCATCACCGAGGTCGAGTGCCTGGTGCCGGACATCACCGGCAACGCGCGCGGGAAGATCATTCCCGCCGACAAGTTCTCGCACGACTACGGTACGCGGCTGCCCGAAGGCATCTTCGCCACCACCGTCACCGGCGAGTTCCCTGACGATTACTACGACCTGACCTCGCCGTCGGACTCGGACATGATGCTGCGCCCCGATCCGGACACGGTGCGCATGGTGCCGTGGGCGGCCGATGCCACCGCGCAGGTCATCCACGATTGCTACACCAAAAGCGGTGAGCCGCACGAGCTGGCACCGCGCAACGTGCTGCGCCGCGTGCTGGCGGCCTACGCCGAGCTGGGCCTGCGCCCGGTGGTGGCGCCGGAGCTGGAGTTCTTCCTGGTGCAGAAGAACACCGACCCGGACTTCCCGCTGCTGCCACCGGCCGGCCGCTCCGGGCGCCCTGAAACCGCGCGGCAGTCGTACTCGATCGACGCGGTCAACGAATTCGACCCGATCCTCGACCTGATGTACGACTACGCCGATGCGATGAAGCTGGACGTGGACACGCTGATCCACGAGTCCGGCGCGGCACAGCTGGAGGTCAACTTCACCCATGCCGATGCGATGGACCTGGCCGACCAGGTGTTCCTGTTCAAGCGCACCATGCGCGAGGCGGCGATGCGCCACGGGGTGTATGCCACGTTCCTGGCCAAGCCGATGGAAAACGAGCCGGGTAGTGCCATGCACATCCACCAGAGCCTGGTGCGGGTGAGCGACGGCAGCAATGTGTTCGCCGGTGAGACCCATGCCGAAGGCGAGTTCAGCCCGGTGTTCGGCCACTACCTGGGCGGCCTGCAAAAGTACGTGCCGCAGGCGATGGCCTTCTTCGCGCCGAACGTGAATTCCTATCGGCGGCTGGTGTTCGGCGAGGTCTCGCCGAGCAACGTGCACTGGGGCTATGACAACCGCACCTGCGGGCTGCGCGTGCCGCTGGACACGCCGGAGAACATGCGCGTGGAAAGCCGTTTCGCCGGGTCCGACGCCAATCCCTATCTGGCGATGGCGGCGACCCTGGCCTGCGGCCTGCTGGGCATCCGCGAGCGGCTGGCACCGGATGCGCCGGTGACCGGCAGCGCCAAGGAACTGGGCTACAACCTGCCGCGCTCGCTCGGCGAAGCGCTGGACGGGCTGGAGCAGTGCAGCGAGCTGCAGGCGCTGCTGGGTGAGCGCTTCTGCCGCGCCTACATTTCGGTCAAGCGCAAGGAATACGAGACCTTCTTCCGTGTCATCAGCTCGTGGGAGCGCGAGTTCCTGCTGCTGAACGTCTGAGCATCCGGAATAGAAAAATCCGCCGCCGGGGGGTAGGCTGGCACCCGTCGCCGGCCCCGCCGGCCCCCCCTTCCCGCATTCTGGAGCACCCGATGAAGCTGCGTATCCTCACGCTTGGCCTGGCCTCCGCCATGCTTGCCGCCTGTGGCGGTGGCAACGGCGGCGCGCAGGACAGCCAGGTCCTGAACGTCTACAACTACAGCGATTACATCGCCGAGGACACCATTCCGACCTTCGAGAAGGAGAGCGGGATCAAGGTGACCTACGATGTGTTCGACAGCGATGAGATGGTCGAGACCAAGCTGCTGGCCGGCAACAGCGGCTATGACGTGGTGGTGCCGACCCTGAACTTCTTCGGCCGCCAGATCCAGGCCGGCGTGTTCCTGCCGCTGGACAAGAGCAAGATCCCGAACCTGGCCAACCTCGATCCGGCGGTGATGAAGCGCATCGCCACCCAGGACCCGGGCAACCAGTACGGCGTCCCGTACATGATCGGCACCACCGGCATCGGCTACAACGTGGAGATGCTGAAGCAGCGCTTTGGCGGCAGCACCGACATCGCCAACAGCTGGGACCTGGTGTTCAAGCCGGAGAACATCAGCAAGATGAAGGACTGCGGCGTGACCATCCTGGACACGCCGGCGGACATGATTCCGATCGCGCTGCATTACCTGGGCCTGGACCCGCACAGCGGTGACCCGGCCGAGCTGCAGAAGGCGGCCGACCTGCTGAAGTCGATCCGCCCGTACGTGCAGAATTTCCACTCCTCGCAGTACGTGGGTTCGCTGGCCAACGGTGGTACCTGCCTGGTGGTCGGCTGGTCCGGTGACATCATCCAGGCGCGCGACCGCGCCGAGGAAGCCAGCAATGGCGTGCACGTGGCCTATTCGATCCCGGAGGAAGGCGCCCCGCAGTGGTTCGACATGCTGGCGATCCCGAAGGATGCCAAGCACCCGGAAGCCGCTTACGCGTTCATCAACTACCTGCTGCAGCCGAAGGTTGCCGCGGCCAACACCAACTTCATCCACTACGCCAACCCGGTGCCGACCGCGACCCCGCTGGTGGATGAGGCGATCCGTACCGATCCGACCATCTACCCGCCGGCCGACGTGGCCGAGAAGATGTTCACCTATTCGATCAACACGCCGGAGACCGACAAGCTCTACACCCGGCTGTGGACCGAGGTGAAGACCGGCCGCTGAGCCGGTCTGGCGCCGCCGGGCCTTGCCCGGCGGAACGCTTCACCCTTGGCCGGGGGCGGTATCGCCACCCTGGCCAAGGTGCCGCAGGATGGCCGGCAGCAGGTCGCGTGCATCGCGGCCGCCGTTGCACAGGAACGATGAACTCATCCGCTGCAGATTGTGCATGCCGATGAAGAACAACCCCGGATGCGGCGAAACGCCGAATTCGCCGAGCGGATAACCATGCGCGTCCAGCGCGCCCTGCACGTCCAGCCAAGGCCATTCGGCAACGAAGCCGGTGGCCAGTACCACCGAGCGGATGCCTGCGGCCTGCAGATCCAGTTCACGCGGGGCGGCGTCCGGCTCCCAGTGCAGATAGACCTCTTCGGGAATGTAGCGGGCATCGTCGGTGCGCGGTTCGGGCCGCGTGGCGTAGTACGCGCTGGCCAGCGAATCGAGATAGGCATATTCGGTCCGTGTCGCCTCGATCGCGGTGCGCAGCTGCGGGCGGACATCGGCAAAGCGGGCGGTGTTTCCACTGAATTCCTGCAACCGGCCCAGCAGCCTGATGCCTGCGCGGTGCATCGCCAGCAGGCTGATCGAGCTGCCCAGGCCGGCACGTCCCTTGCCGGAAATCAGCGGAAATTCGGCGGTGCGGGCCTTGCGCAGCGCATCCGGTTCTCCGGCCAGGACGGCGGCCGCTTCACTCACGTGCTGGTGGATGCGCCCGGCCATATCCCACCAGGTCATCGAGTCCTTGCCGCGCAGCCGGCGGGTATGCGAATGACGCTGGGCCAGTGACCAGTAAACGCTGCGACCTCTGTCGCGCAGGTCCTGGGCGATCTGCGCGCCGGACTGGCCGCCACCGATGACCAGCACGGCGCCATCGGGCAGCTGGCGGGGGCTGCGGTAGTCGCCGGAGTGCAGCACCGTCAGACCCGGCGCGGGCGCGAACGGGACCCGGGGCATCCGCGCGCGGCGGTATTCACCGGTGGCGACCACAACCGCCCCAGCCCGGATCAATCCGTGGCTGGTTCCGATGGCATAGCCGCCCGATTCGGACGTGACCCGCTGAACTGCACAACCTTCGCTGATCGGCAACGAGCGTTCGTCGGCATAGTCGCGCAGCCGCCGGATCACCTCCGGGGCCCCCATGAAGCCTTCCGGGTCGTCACCCGCATAGGCATGGCCATGCAGGGCCATCGTCGCGTTGGCGGTGTTGGTCTGGAACGACTCCCAGCGCCGCTGCCAGCTGGCGCCCACGGTTTCGGCCTCCAGCACGCGATGCTCGACGCCGGCCTCCTGCAGGACCGCGCTGAGTGACAGTCCTGCCTGGCCGGCGCCGATGATCACGACGTCAAGCGGCGTAGATGCGGGCGGGCAGCAGGGGAGAACCGGTGATGATTCGGATTGGGCCATGTCGGATTCACTGGAGGGTCGATGTGATTCCCCAATGACAGCGCGTGCCGGGTCAATGATTTCCGCTCTGAAAAACGTTGCATCTGCATGGATTGGCCACGGGCCAAGGCGGAGGCGTTGGTCGCCGGGCGTCGGTATCGTTCTGCCAACGGGCCATTGGCGACATGACGATGGTCGGTTCTGACGCTGATGCGATGGCCACGTTCACTCCGCGTCGGCGCCGTCTGCCCTACCTTCCCGTACGGCACTGACCACAGCCACGAGACGATGACCGAACAGCCCCAGCGCGACGACACCGCCCACGACGATGAGAACGAGCGGCAGAAGGAGTACGCCAAGCCCTCACCGCTGAAGAACCCCAAGGTGCGGTGGATGCTGGCAATCATCGGCATCCTCGTCGTGCTGGTGCTGATCGCTTGGCTGGCCTATCACCTTCTGGTCGGCCGCTACCTGCAGGACACCAACAATGCCTACCTGCAGGCCGACGCCGTGGCGGTCGCCCCGCGCATCAACGGCTACGTCACCGAGGTGCTGGTGCAGGACAACCAGTGGGTCAAGGCCGGCGAACCGCTGCTGCGCATCGACCCGCGCACCTATCGCGCCACCCTGGACCAGGCCGAGGCGGTGATCGCCGTCCGCGAGGCCGATATCGCGGCGGCCACCGCCGGCGTACAGGGCCAGCAGTCCAGCCTGCTCCAGGCCCGCACCCAACTCACCGCTGCCACCGCCTCGCTGCGTTTCGGCAAGGCCGAGCTGGCCCGCTTCACCCCGCTGGCCGCCAGTGGCGCCGACACCCACGAACACGTGGAAAGCCTGCGCCACGACGTCGAACGCGCGCAGGCCCAGTACGACGCGGCCAAGGCACAGATCCAGGGCGCGCAGAGCCAGATCGAGGCCAGCCAGGCGCAGCTGGAACAGGCCCAGGCCGGGCTCAAGCAGGCGCAGGCCGATGCCGCGCAGGCACGGGTCGCCTTCGAGGACACCGAGCTGCGCGCGCGCATCGACGGGCGCGTTGGCAACAAGACCGTGCAGGTGGGCCAGTTCGTTGCTGCCGGCACGCGCACGATGACCATCGTGCCGGTCGAATCGCTGTACCTCAGCGCCAACTTCAAGGAAACCCAGGTGGGGTTGATGCGCGCCGGACAGCCCGCCGAGATCAAGGTCGATGCGCTGCCGGGCACCACCCTGCAGGGCACGGTGGAAAGCATCTCGCCGGGTACCGGCTCGCAGTTCGCGCTGCTGCCCCCGCAGAACGCCACCGGCAACTTCACCAAGGTCGTGCAGCGCGTGCCGGTACGCATCCGTGTCGATGCCGGAGCCGAGGCGCGCAAGGTACTGGTGCCGGGCATGTCGGTGGAAGTGACGGTCGATACGCGCAATGCCAAGGACGCGCGCGAGCGCACCCGCGACGAGGCCGAGGCCACGGCCGCACCGGCGCGATGAACGCCACCACCGCCCCCGCAGCGCCCGCCGCCGGAGGCAAGGCCGATGCCGGTGCGTGGCTGGCCGTGGCGGCCGGCACCATCGGCTCGTTCATGGCCACGCTGGATATCTCCATCGTCAACGCAGCGCTGCCCACCATCCAGGGCGAAGTCGGCGCCAGCGGCACCGAGGGCACCTGGATCTCCACCGCCTTCCTGGTCTCGGAAATCGTGATGATTCCGCTGACCGGCTGGTTCGTGCGCACGCTGGGCCTGCGCACCTTCCTGCTGATCTGCGCCACGCTGTTCACCGCGTTCTCGGTGATGTGCGGCCTGGCCGATTCGCTGCCAATGATGATCGCTGGCCGGGTAGGGCAGGGCTTTGCCGGCGGTGCGCTGATCCCCACGGCGCTGACCATCGTCGGCACGCGGCTGCCACCGAAGCAGCAGCCGCTGGGCACCGCGCTGTTCGGCATGACCGTCATCCTCGGCCCGGTGATCGGCCCGCTGCTGGGCGGCTGGCTGACCGAGAACGTCAGCTGGCACTACGCGTTCTTCATCAACGTGCCGATCTGCGCGGGCCTGGTTGCCTTGCTGCTGCTCGGCCTGCCGCATGAGAAATCGAACTGGGGCGGGCTGCTGCGCGCGGACTGGCTGGGCATCATCGGCATGACCGCCGGCCTGTCCGCGCTGACCGTGGTACTGGAAGACGGCCAGCGCGAGCGCTGGTTCGAATCGACGATGATCGTGGTGCTCAGCATCGTCTCGCTGCTGGGGTTTGCCCTGCTCGCGCTTTCGCAGTTCACCAGCAAGGCGCCGGTCATCCGCCTCAACATCCTGTTCCAGCGCAGTTTCGGCGCAGTGTTCGTGATGGTGATGGCGGTGGGCATGATCCTGTTCGGTGTCATGTACATGATCCCGCAGTTCCTGGCGATCATCGCCGGCTACAACACCGAACAGGCCGGTTACGTGCTGCTGCTGGCCGGCCTGCCGACCATCCTGCTGATGCCGTTGATGCCGAAGATGCTCGAAACGGTGGACGTGCGCATCATGGTGTTTGGCGGGATGCTGTGCTTTGCCGCCGCCTGCTTCGTCAATCTGGGCCTGACCCCGGACAGCGTCGGCCCGCACTTTGTCATCGGCCAGCTGTTGCAGGGCTGCGGGCTGGCGCTGGCGATGATGGCGCTGAACCAGGCCGCCATCACCTCGGTGCCGCGCGAATACACCAGCGATGCCTCGGGCCTGTTCAACGCCGCGCGCAATCTGGGCGGTTCGATCGGCCTGGCAATCATCTCCACCTTCCAGGAGCGCCGTACCACATTGCACGTGGATGCCATCGGCAGCAGCGTCACCGCCAATTCGACCGTGGCCCAGGATGCGCTGCATGCTTACGGCCAACAGCTGGGCGACGCCACGCAGGCGCTGGCGGTGCTGGCCCAGACCGTGCAGATGCAGGCGATGGTGATGGCCTACAACGACCTGTTCTGGATCTTCGGCCTGATCGTGGTGGCGACCCTGCCACTGGTTTTCCTGCTCAAGCCCCTGCCCAAGGGCGTTCCATTGGCGATGCACTGATGACTTCGACGACCTTGCCTGTTTCCCCGGCCCTGTCCCTTCGCCTGCGCCGCCTGTGGCCAGCCACGGTGCCGCTGCTGCTGGCCGGCTGCATGCTGGGGCCGGATTACGTGAAGCCGGACGTTGCCGGCGATGCCACCGCACAGGCACGGCTGCCACGCGCCGTGCAGGCCGACGTTCAGCCGGCCACGCCACCCAGCCAATGGTGGCGCGCGCTGAATGACCCGCTGCTGGACCAGCTGGTGGACGAGGCGCTGCGCAACAGCCCCAACCTGCGTGCGGCCCAGGCCAAGCTGCTGGCCTCGCGCGCGCTGCAGCGCCAGCGCCGTGCCGAGCAGCTGCCCAAGGTGGGGGCAGTCGCCGGCTACGCCAACGTCACGGCGCCCGATTCCCTGGAAGACAGCGTGCGCGGCCTTGGCGAGAACATCGCCGGCGTGGCCGAAGCCAACGGCCGCCCTCAGGAAGCTACGCAGCTGCGCGAGCAGTTCGCTGATATCGATCTTGACACCGAACTGTACGTGGTCGGTTTCGACGCCAGCTGGGAACTGGATCTGTTCGGGCGCCGACGCCGCGCAGCCGAGCAGGCAGCCGCCGAGGCCGAGGCCAATGCGGCAGCACTGGCCGACGCACAGGTGCAGCTGGCCGCCGAGCTGACCCAGGTCTACCTGGGCTACCGCAGCAGCCGCGAGCGTATCGCCCTGGCCGAACACAACCTCCGCGCCGCCGATGAAAGCCTGCAGCTGAACCGCCAGCGCCGCCAGCGCGGTGCAGATTCGGACCTTCAGGTGGAACGGGCGCAGGCCCAGCTGCAACAGCAGCAGGCCGCGCTGCCGCCACTGCAGGCACAGGCCGATGAGGCGCGCGATGTGCTGGCCCTGATGGTTGGCCGCGAGCCCGGTGCACTGGATGCGCGGCTGGCGGCGGACCAGCCGCTGCCAGCGCTGCCGGCCCGCGTGCCGGTGGATGATGCGGGCGCGCTTATCCAGCGCCGGCCGGATGTACGCAAGGCCGAGCGCGAGCTGGCAGCTTCGTCGGCGCAGATCGGCCAGGCCCTCTCGGCGTACTTTCCGCAGGTGACGCTGTTGGGCAGCATCGGCGCCGGAGCCACTTCGCTGTCCGACCTGGGGCGGGATTCGGCGGCCACGATCGTTGCTCCGTTCCTGCGCTGGTCGCTGTTGGATTTCGGCGTGAACAAGGCCCGTGTAGCGCAGGCCCGGGCGGGTAACGAGGCCAGGCTGGCGGCCTACGAGGGCACGGTGCTGGCGGCGCTGCAGGATGCGAACACCGCGCTGGCGCGGTTCGGCGCTGCGCGGCAGCAGTTGCAGGCCAGTGTCCGCGCCGAGGCTTCGGCCGACCGCTCGCTGGGCCTGATGAGCCAGCGTCGGCAGGCTGGGGCGACCTCGCAGATCGACCTGCTGGACGTGCAGCGCCAGCGCCTGCAGGCCCAGGATGCCGCCGCACAGGCGCGCCTGCAGCTGCTGGTGCGCTATGTGGCCCTGCAGAAGAGCCTGGGCCTGGGCTGGCAGGAGGCGCCGCCGGTGGCCATCCGCTGATGGCCCCGATGGGCATGGCGGGACGGCCGCTATCCACCGCCCGGGTGGTTGCCGATCGTTGGTCAGCGCGCCTTTAAGTGAAGGCGAATGCCGTGCAGTCCATCAGCGATGGAAGCAGCCACGATGAAAAGCGCTGCGGGGGCGCAGGGGTGAAGCGGGTGCAGCCGCTTTTCCCCCGCTGAGAATTCCGTGGCGCAGGGGCGCAGTGTCAAAAAATGCGGGAAAATGGCGAGTGGATCAGTATTCGTTCGTCGACTTCTTGCATTTTCATCCTCATGTCACGGACGCTTGTCGTCCATGCATCTCGTCGTCCACATATCTCAAGGAAGTGAATAATGAAAGCCATATCCTGGATTGGTTCCGCAATCATATTTCTGGCTGGGGCTGCTTCTGCAAATGCGCAGTTGTCCGTGCAGATGAAGCAGGCAGCAGGAGCCGCCATGGCTGACGTCGTGGTCCACGTCACCTACATCAATTCCGGCGCAGAGGCGCTCAGCATTCCCGAGAGGGGGCTGCCCAGAGTCCTGCAGGATGGAAGGCTGTGGAATGATGCGTTTCTTGTCGTTTCGCAGGATGGAGATGCAGCTGCATATCGCGGAATCATTGCCCACTTGAGTGCCGCAGCTCGAGAGAAGACGCTGACGCTGGAGCCTGGGCAGCGGCTTGTTCGACAGGTCAATCTTTCCCTTAACTATGAGCTTCGTCCGGGTCAGACATACAAGATTTCCGCTCCGATTCTTAGATACCGGATTCTTGACGGTACGGCGGCCGCAGGAGCGGCCGCGATCGACAAGGAGGCTTCCACATCTCCCGTCTCGATGCTGATCGTCGCTCCGCTGCCTCGTGCAGGTCAGCGCGCCGAAACTGCGCCGCAGGAGGCATCCCGAGTGGCATCCTGCCCGCCAGCCCGATTAAAGGAGGTAACGGCGGGAATTGCCGCTGCGGCGGGTATCGCCCGCAGTTCGAAGAACTATCTGGAGTCGCTTTATGGATATGAGTTTGGAGAATCATCCATTATCGTGACGTTCAAAGAGACTGCTCGCTACAGGTCGTGGTTCGGTGAGCATGGTGATCCTAACATTGCAAATCCGGTCAATGACCGGATCAGAAAGACAGTCTCGGGAGTCGCTACCCGGTTCGCATTGCTCAAGCAACCTTCTTGCGATTGCCCGGAAGAGATGGTTGGAGACACCAATGCCTGGATCTCCACTGCAGTTCCCTATGTTGTGAATTATTGCCCACGTTTTTTCGATCTCCCGGTAGGTCCCAATGTGCCCTCTGGGTCAAAGGCGGCGACCATCTACCATGAGGTAACTCATTTTTCCGATACCTTCGCACTTGGAACGACCGATTTGGACGAGCAGTTTCCAAGCCCGGAAGACGCGCGCTACGTCGCTAGGACGGCGCGTGATCTGGCATCTGAGCACTCATACGGATACGAGTACTTTGCTGACAATCATGGCAATGAGAACTGATCGGCGGCGCGTGAAGGGAGGTGTTACTTTGTAACAATTGTGCTGGTGCGTGGGGGAGCGGGCGGGAATGACGGGGCCGTGGGCAATGCCTCGGCGTCCTCTTGCCAGCTCCCGTCATATCCCCTGCGGCCCCCGGCCGTTAGAATGGCGGCCGCTGTCCACCGCCCGCTCCCGGAGCCCCCATGCCCGTTGAAGCCCAGCCGGTAGCCACCGTCGTCGACACGACCGGTGCGCCCGGCTATCTCTCCATTCGTGACCTGCGCAAGGAATTCGACGGTTTTGTCGCCGTCGACGACGTCAACCTGGACGTGCGCAAGGGCGAAATCTTTGCCCTGCTCGGTGGCTCCGGCAGTGGCAAATCGACCCTGCTGCGCTGTCTGGGTGGCTTCGAGACGCCCACCAAGGGCAGCATCACCCTCGACGGCCAGCGCCTGGACGCACTGCCGCCGTACCAGCGGCCGGTCAACATGATGTTCCAGTCCTACGCCCTGTTCCCGCACATGACGGTCGAGCAGAACATCGCCTTCGGCCTCAAGCAGGACGGGATGGCAAAGGACGCGATCAGCAAGCGCGTGGGCGAGATGCTGGACCTGGTGCAGATGGGGCACCTGGGCAAGCGCAAGCCGCATCAGCTGTCCGGCGGCCAGCAGCAGCGCGTGGCGCTGGCGCGGTCGCTGGCCAAAGGGCCGAAGCTGCTGTTGCTGGACGAGCCGATGGGTGCGCTGGACAAGAAACTGCGCTCGCAGATGCAGCTGGAACTGGTCAGCATCATCGAATCGTCGGGCGTGACCTGCGTGATGGTCACCCACGACCAGGAAGAAGCGATGACCATGGCCACCCGCATCGCGGTGATGGATGCCGGCTGGATCCAGCAGGTCGGCAAGCCGGACGAGGTCTACGAGCAGCCGGCCAACCGCTTCGTCGCCGAGTTCATCGGTTCGGTCAACCTGTTCGACGGGGTGATCGACGAGGATCTTCCCGAGTACGTGACCGTGCGCTCGCCGCTGTTCCCGGCGCCGATCTACATCGCCCATGGCATCACCTGCTATGAAGGGCAACCGGTCGCGTTCGCGCTGCGCCCGGAGAAGGTGATGATCGGCAAGGACGAGCCGGAAGGGCACACCAACAAGGCGCAGGGCGTGATCGAGGACATTGCCTACTTCGGCAGCCACTCGGTCTACCACGTGCGCCTGCCCAGCGGTGCCAAGGTGCTGGCCAACTTCGCCAACTCGCAGCGCTGGGCCAGTGATGGCTTGACCTGGGGCGACGAGGTGTGGGTGCACTGGCGCGACAACGACGGCGTGGTGCTGACCTCATGAGCGCGGCGGGCCTGAAGCGCTGGCTGCCGGGGCTGCGTGCCACGGTGATCGGCATTCCGTACCTGTGGCTGCTGCTGTTCTTCGCAGTGCCGTTCCTGATCGTGCTGATGATCAGCTTCTCGCTCAGCCGGGTCGGCTCGCCGCCGTACACCTGGCTGCTGCAGTACGCCGACGGCGGCTTCTCGCTGAAGCTGAACCTGGAAAACTACCTGGCGCTGTTCCGCGATTCGATCTATGCGCAGGCGTTCCTGAGCTCGATCAAGATCTCGGCGATCTCCACTTTCCTGACCCTGCTGATCGGCTACCCGATGGCTTATGCCATCGCGCGCCTGTCGCCGGCCGCGCGCAACGTGGCGATGATGCTGGTGGTGCTGCCGTCGTGGACCTCGTTCCTGATCCGCGTGTATGCATGGAAGGCGATCCTGGACCGCAACGGCCTGCTCGACCAGTTCCTGCAGTTCACCGGCCTGCAGACGCTGATGACGTCGATGGGCCTGCCGAAACTGCAGCTGATCGACACCCCGACCGCCGCCTACATCGGCATCGTCTACTGCTACCTGCCGTTCATGGTGCTGCCGTTGTACGCCAATCTGGTCAAGCATGACCACCGCCTGCTGGAAGCCGCCTACGACCTCGGTGCCAAGCCGTGGCAGGCGTTCCTGCGCATTACCCTGCCGCTGTCCAAGGCCGGCATCATCGCCGGCTGCATGCTGGTGATGATTCCGGCCATTGGTGAATTCGTGATTCCGGAAATGCTGGGTGGCTCGGAAACGCTGATGGTCGGCCGCCAGCTGTGGAATGAATTCTTCAACAACCGCAACTGGCCGGGTGCCTCGGCGATGGCGGTGGCGATGATCCTGTTGCTGCTGGTGCCGATCCTGCTGTTCAACCGTTCCCAGCAGCGCCTGCTGGAAGGGAAGCAGGCATGAGCCCGCGTAGCGCCAAGGGCCTCGGGCTGGGCGTGCTGCTGCTCGGCTTCGCCTTCCTGTACCTGCCGATCCTGTTGTTGATGTTCTATTCGTTCAACAGCTCGCGGCTGGCGATGGTCTGGGCCGGGTTCTCCACCCGCGCCTACAGCGACCTGTTCGCCGACCGCGCGCTGATGGATGCGATGTGGACCAGCCTGGTGGTCGCGTTCTGGACCGCCTGTACCGCCACCGTGCTGGGCACGCTGGCGGCGATGGTGATGACGCGCTTCAAGCGCTTCCGTGGCAAGCCGCTGTTCGGCGCGCTGGTGACCGCGCCGCTGGTGATGCCGGATGTGATCCTCGGCTTCTCGCTGATGGCGCTGCTGGCCTCGATGGGTGCGATTCCCGGCTTCCCGGCACGTGGCTTGACCACCATCTGGATCGCCCACGTCACCTTCACCCTGTGCTTCGTCACCGTGGTGGTGTCCTCGCGCCTGCAGGAAATGGACCTGTCGCTGGAGGAAGCGGCGATGGACCTGGGCGCGAGCCGGCTGACCGTGTTCGGGCGCATCACCCTGCCGATCATCGCGCCGGCGCTGGTGGCCGGTTGGCTGCTGGCGTTCACCCTGTCGCTGGATGACGTGGTGGTGGCCAGCTTCGTCGCCACACCGGGCTCGACCACGCTGCCGATGAAGGTGTTCGCCTCGGTGCGCATGGGCATCAGCCCGAAGATCAATGCACTGGCCACGCTGCTGGTGTCGGCGGTATCGATCGCCGCGGTGATCGGCTGGTACATCAATGCCCGCGCCGAGAAACGGCGCCAGCGCGACCTGCAGCTGGCGCGGCAGGACAACGGCTGAGCACACGGCCTGTCGACAGCGCCGGCAACATCCGGCTCACGGCCGGCGGCGCACAATGGGGGTCTTCCAGATGGAGATCCCCCATGACCGTCGAGATTGTCGATCCGGCCACCGGCCAGGTGACCTACCGCCATGAACTGATGGGTGCTGCCGACATCGAGCAACGCCTGCAGGCCGCAGCCGATGCATTCCCTGGCTGGGCCGAGCGCTCGCTGCAGGAGCGGGGGGCGATCCTCAAGCAGATCGCTGGCCAACTGCGTGCGCACCGCGATGATCTGCAGCAGGCGATGACCCACGAGATGGGCAAGCTCAAGGCAGAGGCGTTGGCCGAGGTCGACAAGTGCGCGGCGGCCTGCGAGTTCTACGCCGACCACGCGGCCGACTACCTCAAGCCGCAGCTGATCGACACCGAAGCCCAGCGCAGCTACGTGCGCTACGAGCCGATCGGCTGCGTGTTCGCGGTGATGCCGTGGAATTTCCCGATCTGGCAGGTGTTCCGTTTCCTGGCCCCAGCCTTCATGGCTGGCAACGTGGCCCTGCTCAAGCACGCCAGCAATGTGCCCCAGTGTGCCGACCTGATCCTGGCGGTATGCCGTGACGGTGGCCTGCCTGACGGCGTGTTCGATGTACTGCACATCGACAACGACCAGGCCGCCGAGGTGCTGCGCGACGCACGGGTGAAGGCGGTGACACTGACCGGCAGCGAGCGGGCAGGGCGCTCGATCGCATCCAACGCGGGCAGCCAGCTGAAGAAGTCGGTGATGGAGCTGGGTGGCAGCGATGCCTTCGTGGTGCTCGACGATGCCGACCTCGACAAGACCGTGGCGGCGGCGGTGAAGTCGCGCTTCGACAACAGCGGACAGACCTGCATCGCGGCCAAGCGCTTCATCGTGGTCGAGGCGGTGGCCGATGAGTTCACTCGGCGCTTCGTGGAAGCCGCGGACGAGCGCCAGTACGGCGATCCCAATGAGCGTGGCACCACGCTGGCGCCGATGGCCCGTGCCGACCTGCGTGACGAACTGCACAAGCAGGTGCAGGCCAGCGTGGCCAAGGGGGCGCGGGTGCTGGTGGGTGGTGAGCCGATTGCCGGCACCCATGCCGGCTATCCGGCGACCGTGCTCGATCAGGTCGGCCCGGGCATGCCCGCGTATGACGAGGAACTGTTCGGTCCGGTGGCCGCGGTGATCCGGGTTGCCGATGAGGCCGAAGCACTGCGCGTGGCCAACGACACCCGCTTCGGCCTGGGCGGCAGCGTGTGGACGCGCGATCCAGTGCGCGGCGAACGTTTCGCGCAGCGCATGGAATGCGGTGCAGCGTTCGTCAACGCCATCGTCAAGAGCGACGCGCGGCTGCCGTTCGGCGGCAGCAAACAGTCCGGTTTCGGCCGGGAGCTGGCCGACCACGGCATCCATGAGTTCATGAACATCAAAACGGTCTACGTGGCCTGATTCCGCTTCTGTAGCGTCGAGCCATGCTCGACTGCTCTGCGCTCTCGTAGAGTCGAGGGGGGGGGGGGGGGGGGGAGGGCATCACAAGGGGCACACAGCCCCATAGCCGCGCCAGCGACAAAGATA
>NZ_JAWIRS010000002.1:76688-99750 GCF_036320005.1 Stenotrophomonas sp. SMYL11 | reverse complement strand
GACTCCGGGGCCTGAGTCCGCTTCTGACGCGTCGCGCCTGCCACGACTGCTCTGCGCTCTCGTAGAGTCGAGCTTGCTCGACTGCTTTGACAGGCATCAGTCGAGCAAGCTCGACTCTACGCAACGCCTCGTACAGCAGTCGAGCAAGCTCGACTCTACGAAATGCAGGTCACAACCACTTCGCGCGCTTGAACAACCGGTACAGCCCCACGCACACGCCACCTACGCCAACGATCATCAACGGGTACGCCCACGGCTGGTTCAACTCGGGCATGTGGCTGAAGTTCATGCCGTACCAGCTGGTGATCAGCGTCGGCGCCGCCAGCAGCGCGGCCCATGCACCCAGCCGCTTCACCGTCTCGCCCTGCGCCAGCGTCACCAGCGACAGGTTCACGCTCAGTGCGGTACCGAGCATCTCGCGCAGGGTGTCGATCACATCGCTGATGCGTACCGCGTGGTCGTGCACGTCGCGGATGTACAGCTTCACTTCGTCGGGGATCAGCTCGCCCTGGTAGCGGCGCAGCTGCGCCAGCACATCCTGCAGCGGCGCGACCGCCATCCGCATCTTGTTCAGTTCGCGCTTGAGCTCGTACAGCCGCACCACCGTGCTGCGCTTGTAGGTGTCGGCGAAGATGTCCTTTTCCAGCAGGTCCAGGGTGTCGCGGAAGCGATGCACGATGGGCAGGTAGTTGTCGACCACGAAGTCGGTCACCGCATACAGGCAGTACGACGGACCCATCTTCAGCAGCTGCGGCTCGCGTTCCACCCGCGCACGTACCGGCGCGTAGGACAGCGAGGCACCGTGGCGCACCGTGACCAGAAAGCGCGGGCCGAGGAAGGCGTGGGTTTCACCGTACTGGATACGCTCGTCGACCATCTGCGCGGTGGTCACCACCACGAACTGCGAATTGCCGTAGGTCTCGACCTTGGGTCGCTGGTGCGCGTTGCGCGCATCCTCGATGGCCAGGTCGTGCAGGCAGAATTCCTCCTGCAGTTTCAGCAGCACGTCTTCGTTGGGGTCATACAGGCCGACCCAGACGAAGCCATTGCCACTGGCGATGACATCGCTGATGGCATCCAGGCTGATGTCGTGGCGTTTGCCCTGGTCATCGTAGTGGACGCAGTTGATGACGCAGGCGGGGTTGGCCGAGGCAGGTGCGGAAGCGGAGGCGGGCAGTGACATGCCCGCCATCGTGCGTCAGTGCCGTGTTTCCGACAAGTGAGGACGCCGCCCAAGCACCCAGGCCAGTGCCGTGTGCACCGGCAGCAACAGCACGATCCACTGCACGTTGTACTGCGCCTGCAGGCTCAGCCAGTGCAGTACCAGCGCGACCACCGCCTGTACCGCCAGCAGCCACAGCACGATCCTGAACATGCGGCCCGGCACGCGACGGCGCAGCAGGCTGATCGCCCCGGGCAACAGCAGCACGGCCAGCGGCGAAAGCAACAGCAGGTTGCGGTTGGCCCACGCGGCGTAGTGGATGCTGAAGCCCCACAGGAACACAAGCACGCCACCGAACAGGGCGCACAGCAGCCAGAACGGCAGGGCCAGCCCCGCCAGCAGGCGCGGACGGCGGCGCAGTGCCAGCACGCCGGCGGCGATCACCAGGCCGCACAGCAGCCACGGCCACCAGCGGCGTGCGAACTCCTTCGGCTCCGGGTCGATGCGGTGCGGCAGCAGTTCCTGTTCGGACTGCACCAGCGGCCGGCCATCGCTGTTGCGTGCCTGGCGCAGCGCATCGGCCAGGCGCATCGGCACGAAGGCTTCCTGCCAGCGCGACAGCGGCTGGTCGGCGAACGGCCCCAGGCCGACATCGAAGCCCAGCCACATCCAGGGTGCAGGCGAGGCCAGGCGGACCGATTCACTGCGGTAGGTGTTGCCGCGCGAACGGCCGGCCAGCTGTGACTGCAGGCCGCCACCCAATGCCTTGTCCACCGTGTCGCGCACCATCGTGGCGCAGTTGGCGGTGTAGTAATCGTAGTGGTAGCGCGCGTTCTCCGGCTTGGCCCGTTCGGCCAGGTCGGCGGCCAGTGCGCGTGCCTGGTCCGGACGCAGGTCCAGCCACTGCACGCTGGCGCCGCGGCCGGTCTCGTCGTAGTACGACAGGTCCTGCTGCAGCGGCAGCGCCACCAGGTAATACATCATGTCGCCGCGTGCGAAGCGGCTGATGAAATCGTCTTCGGACGGATCGAAGTAGCCGAAGTTGTACGAGGTCGCTTCGCCGCTGAGCGGATCGACCACGACGATGGCGTCATGGCCGAAGCGTTCGAAGAACACCGTGCCCGGCTGCATGGTCACCACGCCGATGCGCGGGGCAGGGGCTTCAGCGTTGGGCGCAGGTACGGCGGGTGTGGCTGCCGCCGGCTGCGCGAAGGCGGCCAGCGGCAGGGCCATGGCCAGCACGCACAGTGCCAGCCACACCATGAGGATGAGGCCGCGGCGCTTCAAGCGTCGTCCTGCGCGTCCGGCGGCAGCACGGTCACGTGGAAGGCCTGTACCCGGCGCGCATCGGCGCGGGCCACGCGGAACATGAAGCGGTCCAGCGCCAGCTCGTCACCGACTTCCGGCAGATGGCCCACGGCCTCGGTGACCAGGCCACCAATGGTGTCGTAGTCCTCGTCGGAGAAGGTGGCGCCGAAGCGCTCGTTGAAGTCGCCGATCGGGGTCAGTGCGTCGACCACGTACTGGCCGTCGGACTGGATGGCGATCTGCGCCGAGGGATCTTCAGCCTCGTCATGCTCGTCGTCGATCTCGCCGACGATCTGTTCCAGCACGTCCTCGATGGTGACCAGGCCGGCGACACCGCCGTACTCGTCCACCACGATGGCCATGTGGTTGCGCGACAGGCGGAATTCCTTCAGCAGCACGTTGAGCTTCTTCGCTTCCGGGATCAGCACCGCCGGGCGCAGCAGCTCGCGCACGTTGGCCGGGCCGTTGTCGGCAACCACGCCGCGCAGCAGGTCCTTGGCCAGCAGGATGCCAAGGATGTCGTCCTTGTTCTCGCCGTGCACCGGGAAGCGCGAATGGCCGGATTCGACCACCTGCTTCATCAGTTCCAGGAAGGGCGCTTCAACCGGCAGCGAGACCATCTGCGAGCGCGAAATCATCACGTCGCCCACGGTCAGCTCGGCCACCGAAATGGCGCCTTCCATCATCTTCAGGGTATCGGCGGCGATCAGACCCTCTTCCTGCGCGGTGTGCAGGACAGCGACCAGCTCGTCGCGGGTATGGGGTTCGCCGGAGAAGGCGGAGGTCAGGCGTTCAAGCCAGCCGCGCTTCTTTTCACTGTGCTCCACAGGGGAGCTACTACTGTCGTCTTCTGACATCTCTGGAAAAAAGGCACCCGGCAGGCCGGGCGTTGACCCAAGTCTAGCAGGATGTGACGGCCTGTCAGTGACTGCCGGTGGCCGGGGTTGGGGCGCCCGGGTCCGGCTCCTCTTCGGGCAGGTCCAGGCTGTAGGTGCAGCCGGCCAGGGTCTTGCCGGGGTGAGAGGCCACGGTGGAGACGCTGAGGATGATCGACTCGATCTGGGCCTCGCCGGTCTTCGGGTCGGTCACGTCGCGGCTGACCAGCTCGCGGCCGGCCATGAACTTGCCGTCCTGGTCGTAGCCGGTTTCCAGCGCCAGGCGCTTGGCCAGCGGGCGTGGATCGGCCTGGTCGAGGACGGCCATGACGCTGGCGCCGGCCACCGCCACCCGCTCGGTCTGTTGGCCGAAGACGGTGATCGGGCTGGCCAGCCGGAACTCGCTCATGAACTGGTTGCCCTGCGGCAGCGGCTGCAGGCCCTGGGCCACGGCCTTCAGCGGATCGGCCAGCAGCGGCGCCAGCGCGGCCTGCTCGGCCACGCCCTGGCGGCATTCGATCAGGGCCGGCAGGTCCAGGCTGGTGGCGAATGCGGAGGGAGCGGCGAGGGCACAGAGCAGGGGCAGGCAGCAGCGCAGTGACACGGTCGGTTTCCGCAGGCAAAGGGCCGCCATCATAGCCCCGGCGAGCGCCTGAACAGCCCGCTGAGAAGGCGCAGGAAACCGGTCATCGCCCGCCGCACGACCATCAGTGAGAGGGTCAGCACGACCGCAAGCATGGCGACCTGCATCGATTGCCCCGCGATGCGCGCCATCGCCGGCCACAGGCCCGGGCTGGTCAGCCAGGGCATCAGTTCCGCTGCGGCGGTCCTGGCCACTTTCATGTAGATCACAGCCAGCACGAACAGCACCAGCAGCGAGGTGCGGCTGGCGTGGAAGAACGGGTGTGCATTGGCTGGCCTGCCAAGCCGCTGCTGCAGCAGCGTTCGCCACAGCACCGGCAGGGTCAAGGCACCGACCAGTATCAGTACCATCGACGTTTCCCACAGCCCGGGCAGGTGGGCGGGTTCCGCTCTGGTCGTGAGGTGGGGGCCGATCATGCCGATCGCCAGCCCGGCCAGCAGGCACACGGGCGAGAGCAGAGCCAGGCTGCGCAGCAGCCAGTGCCTGCCGCTGGGTTCGCGGGCACTGGTGCGGCGCACGGCATACGCGCCCAGCACCAGCAGCATGGCGAACAAGGTGGCGCCGATCACAAACATCATTGAGCCGTTACCCGAGGTCATCCTTGTTCCTCTCGTGTTCTTGGCGACGGGCGGTGGCCCGCTCAGCGCTCGCCCGCGTATGGATCGTCGATGCCCAGTTCGGCCAGGATCTCCCGCTCCAGCTGCTCCATCGCCTCTGCTTCCTTGTCGTCCTCGTGGTCCCAGCCGAGCAGGTGCAGCACGCCGTGCACGGTCAGATGCGCGTAATGCGCATTGAGCGCCTTGCCCTGTTCGTCGGCTTCGCGGGCCACCACCGGTGCACAGATCACCAGGTCACCCAGCAGCGGGAACTTGACGCCCTTGGGCAGGCCTTCGGGCACTTCGGCCGGGAAGCTGAGCACGTTGGTCGCGTAGTCCTTGCCGCGGTAATGGCGGTTCAGCGACTGCCCTTCCTTGGCATCGACCACGCGGATGGCCAGGTCGGCTTCGCGGATGCGGCCTTTCAGTGCAGCGGCCACCCATTTGCGGAAACTCACCGCCGCCGGCAGGCCGGTGCGCGGCAGGGCATAACTGACGGCGACGTCCAGTCGCACGGGACCACGGGTCATGGAGTTGCTCCAGGTTGGATCTGATGCAGGTCGCGGCGGTCGTACGCGCTCACGATGCGCGCGACCAGCGGGTGGCGGACCACGTCACGGGATTCGAAGAAGGTGAAGCTGACGCCTTCGACCTCACGCAGCACGTCGATGGCGTCGCGCAGGCCGGACTTCACGTGCTTGGGCAGGTCGGTCTGGGTCAGGTCACCGGTGACCACCGCAGTGGAGCCGTAGCCCAGGCGGGTCAGGAACATCTTCATCTGCTCGATGGTGGTGTTCTGTGCTTCGTCCAGGATCACGAACGCATCGTTGAGCGTGCGGCCGCGCATGTAGGCCAGCGGCGCGATCTCGATGACGTTCTTCTCCAGCAGCTTGACCACCTTCTCCACGCCCATCATTTCGTACAGGGCGTCGTACAGCGGTCGCAGGTAGGGGTCGACCTTCTGGCTCAGGTCGCCGGGCAGGAAGCCCAGCTTTTCGCCGGCCTCCACCGCCGGGCGCACCAGGATCAGGCGCTGCACCCGCGATTCGTTCAGTGCTTCGACCGCGCTGGCCACGGCCAGGAAGGTCTTGCCGGTACCGGCCGGGCCGATGCCGAAGTTGATGTCGTGGGTGGCGATCTGGTGCAGGTAACGGCCCTGGTTGGCGCCGCGGCCGCGTACCGTGCCGCGCTTGACCTTGATCGCCACGTCCTGTGCTTCATAGGAGCGTTCGGCGATCTGCTCGACATTGGCCTGCGCCAGGCGCAGGTGGATGGCGTGGTTGTCGAAGGTGGTTTCGCCGGCTTCGGCGTACAGCGCTTCAACCAGCTTCTGCGCCTCGACGATGGCTTCGTTGGGCCCGCTGATGCGGAACACGAAGCCACGATTTGCGATCTCCACGCCGAGCTTCAGCTCGATCTGGCGCAGGTGCCCGTCGAAGGGGCCGCACAGGTTGGCCAGTCGCTCGTTGTCTTCCGGCGACAGGGTGAAGTCTCGATGATCGATGCTTTTCATTGCTTGGGGTGGGGCGGACGCCTTCCACCGCAGTGTATTCAGGGAGGACAAGGGTAGCGCGCGTGCCGGGCACACGGCCAGCAGACGGTCGATACAGCGTTTTCCACACCCGGTGTGGACGGGGCACGCGGAAACCTGTGGATAGACCTTCGCAATGCTTGTGCCACAAGGCCCATGAGGTCCTGGTGAAAAAAGCGTCATGGTCGCCGGTCGCTACGGCAGCACTGCCACGGGGGGCCTGCACGGGGGGGCATTCATCGTGATGGCAGTGCAGGTTTCGTTGCCGGGCGAGCAACAGCGCCAGGTCCTGCCGGATTTCCACAGCGGTTGTGGAATGATGCCGAATCAACCTGTGGATAGGTGCTGGGGAGCCTTGCAGCAAAAGGCGTGCCCACGCGTGGTGAAAAAACCGTCAGGGCTGATTGGAATCATTGAGGGTGCACGGGGCACATGGCACCGTGTCGCCGTCGCAGGAGGGGATGGCATGGGCATCGGCAACGGGATGCGTGGAATCGGACTGGCGGGCATCGGCCTGCTGGCGGGGTGTGGGCAGTCAACGCCGACTGCGCTGGGCACGCTGGAGTGGGACCGGATCACGGTGCCGGCGCCAGCGGCCGAAGTGATCGCCACGGTGGAGGTGCGCGAGGGCCAGCAGGTCAAGGCCGGGACCGTGCTGATGCAGCTGGACCCGGCGCGGGGCGACGCGCAGTTCGCCGCAGCGCAGGCTGATACGGCGCGTGCGCAGGCGCAGCTGGAAGAACTGCAGATCGGCCCACGCCAGGAGCAGATTGCACAGGCCCAGGCGCAACTGGCCGCGTTGCGCGCACAGGCTGCCGAAGCAAGTGCCTATTACCGACGGGTCCAGCCGTTGGCACAGCAGCGCTTGATTGCCGCCGCTGAACTGGATCGAGCACGCGCCGCGGCCGGCAATGCCGAGGCCAGCGTGCGTGCTGCCGAGCAGGCCTGGCTGGAGCGGGTGCACGGCAGCCGTGTGCAGGATATCGCCCAGGGCCAGGCGGCCGCCGATGCCGCACGGGCACAGCAGGTGGTACAGAGCGTGAACCTGCAGAAGCTGCAGTTGCGTGCACCGCGCGACGGGGTAGTCGATGCATTGCCCTACCGGCAGGGTGACCAGGCACCGATTGGTGCGCCGCTGGCAGTGATGCTGGTCGGCGAGCGCCCCTATGCGCGCGTCTACCTGCCGCAACCGCTGCGGCTGCAGGTCAAGGTCGGGCAGGCCGCGCAGATACAGCTGGAAGGCGGCAAAACCGTGCTGAAGGGGCATGTACGTGCGATCCGTAGCGAGCCATCGTTCACGCCGTACTACGCACTGACCGGCGATGACGTCGAGCGCCTGAGCTATCTGGCCGAGATTGAAGTGGACGGGAACAGCGACATGCAGAAACTGCCCGCGGGTCTTCCGGTAGAGGTGCGCTTCTGAACACCGGTGCGGACATCGCGGTGCATGCGCAGGGCCTGAGCCGCCGCTTCGGCGAGCTGCTGGCCGTGGACAACGTCGACCTGACGGTACCGCGTGGCCAGGTCTATGGCTTCCTGGGCCCGAACGGGTCGGGCAAGTCGACCACCATCCGCATGCTGTGCGGCCTGCTGGAACCCAGCGCTGGGCAGATCGAGGTGCTGGGGTTGGCGGTTCCCGAGCAGGCCGAAGCGTTGCGCCGACGCATCGGCTACATGACCCAGCGCTTCTCGTTGTATGAAGATCTGTCGGTGCGCGAGAACCTGGAGTTCCTCGCCGCCATCCAGGACCTGCCGCGCGCACAGGCCCGGCAGCGGGTCGACGAACTGCTGCAGCAATACCGGCTGCAGGACCGCCAGCCACAACTGGCTGGCACGCTCAGTGGTGGCCAGAAGCAGCGCCTGGCCCTGGCCGGTGCCGTGGTGCATTCGCCCGAACTGCTGTTCCTGGACGAGCCGACCAGTGCGGTCGATCCCGAATCGCGCCGCGATTTCTGGGAAGCCCTGTTCGAGCTGGCCGATGCCGGTACGACGGTGCTGGTATCGACCCACTACATGGACGAGGCCGAGCGTTGCCACCGGCTGGCGATCCTCGATCGAGGCGCGCTGGTTGCCGACGGCACGCCGGCCGAACTGTGTGCACGGCTGGACGGCCGCACGCTGCAGGTCACCTCGACGCAGCCGCGCCAGGCCAGCCGCGCACTGTCTGAGCTGCCCGGCGTGCTGAGCGTGGCGCAGATCGGCACCCAGCTGCGAGTACTGTGCAGCGAGGATGTCGCGGACGCCGCCGCATTGCGGCGCGCGCTGGCCAGCGCCGATCCGCAGGCCCGCATCGAGGCGGTGGCACCGAACCTGGAGGACGTGTTCGTGGCAGCCACCCGCGGCCGTGGCCGGGAGCCGGCGGCATGAACCTGCGCCGCCTGTGGGCGATCATGCTGAAGGAGCTGCGGCAGCTGCGCCGCGACCGCATCACGCTGGCGATGATCGTCGGCATTCCGGTGATGCAGCTGCTGCTGTTCGGCTACGCGATCAATCTCAACCTGCGCCATCTCAACGCCGGTGTCGCCGACCAGGCCAACAGCGCGGCCTCTCGCGCGCTGGTGCAGGACATGGTCGCCACCGGCGTGATCACGCCGCGCAGCGAGGCGTACACGCACGATCAACTGATGCAGGCGCTGCGCCGTGGCGAAATCAGTGTCGGCATCGTGGTGCCGGCCGACTTCGAGCGTCGTCGCTTCGATGGACGCGAGGCGGTACAGGTGCTGGTCGATGGCAGCGACACCGTGGTACAGAGCGCAGCGATCCAGCTGGCACAGGTGCCGCTGGATACGCGCCCGGCCAGCAACACGCGGCCGCTGCGCGAAGGCAGCATCGCTGGTGGTCCGATCAGCGTGACCAGCTTCTACAACCCGCAACGGCGTTCGGCGGTGAACATCGTGCCGGGCCTGATCGGGGTGATCCTGACCATGACCCTGGTGATGTTCACGGCCGTGGCGGTGGTACGCGAACGCGAGCGCGGCAACATGGAACTGCTGATCGCCACGCCGGTGTCGCGCAGCGAACTGATGGTCGGCAAGGTGCTGCCCTATGCGGCCATCGGCCTGCTGCAGACCACGCTGGTACTGGTGCTGGGCACCTGGCTGTTCCAGGTGCCGATCCGCGGCAGCCTGCTGGACATCTATCTGGCCGCGGTGCTGCTGGTGCTGGCCAACCTGGCGCTGGGCCTGCTGATTTCCACGCGTGCGCGCTCGCAGTTCCAGGCGATGCAGATGACGCTGTTCCTGTTCCTGCCGTCGATCCTGTTGTCGGGCTTCATGTTCCCGTTCGCCGGCATGCCACGGCCGGTGCAGTGGCTGGCCGAGGTGTTGCCGCTGACCCACTTCCTGCGCCTGGTGCGCGGCATCATGCTGCGCGGCGCCTCGCTGTGGGAGCTGTGGCACGATGCGCTGGCGCTGCTGGCCTTCATCGTGGTGATGATGACCCTGGCCATCCTGCGTTTCCGCAAACGCCTGGATTAGGGAATGCCGACCAACGGTCGGCATCCACAACTACCGCGGTGGGTGCCGACCGTTGGCCGGCACGCCTTATTCCGCCACCACGCGCGCGCGCAGCGAATTGGTCAGCGCTTCGGTGATCACCACGTCCACGAACTGGCCGATCAATCGTGCCGGCGCCGGGAAATTCACCGAACGCATGTTCTCGGTCTTGCCGGTCAGTTCGTTCGGGTTCTTCCGCGAGGGCCCTTCCACCAGCACCGTCTGCACGGTGCCGACCATCTTTTCGGAAATGCCGGCAGCGTGCGCATTGATGCGTTCCTGCAGGCGCGACAGGCGTGCGTGCTTCTCGGCATCGCTGATCGTGTCCTCCAGATCCGCGGCCGGCGTGCCCGGGCGACGCGAATAGATGAAGGAGAAGCTGTGGTCGAAGCCGATGTCCTCGATCAGCTTCATGGTCTTCTCGAAATCGGCATCGGTCTCGCCGGGGAAGCCGACGATGAAGTCCGAGCTGATCGAGATGTCCGGGCGCACCGCGCGCAGCTTGCGGATCTTCGACTTGAATTCGAGTGCAGTGTAGCCACGCTTCATCGCCGACAGTACGCGGTCACTGCCGGCCTGCACGGGCAGGTGCAGGAAGTTGGCCAGCTGCGGCACGTCGCGGAACGCATCGATCAGCGAATCGCTGAACTCCAGCGGGTGCGAGGTGGTGAAGCGGATGCGGCCGACGCCGTCGATCTCGGCGATGGTGCGGATCAGCAGGCCGAGGTCGGCAAACTCGCCGTCGCCATACGGGCCGCGGTAGGCATTGACGTTCTGGCCGAGCAGGTTGATCTCACGCACGCCCTGCGCGGCCAGCTGCGCCACTTCCACCACCACGTCCTCGAACGGGCGGCTGACTTCGGTGCCGCGGGTGTAGGGCACCACGCAGAAAGAGCAGTACTTGGAACAACCTTCCATGATCGAGACGAACGCCGACGCACCTTCGGCGCGTGGCTCGGGCAGGCGGTCGAACTTCTCGATCTCGGGGAAGCTGATGTCCACTTGCGGGCGCTTCTGCTCGCGCCGTGCACGGATCAGTTCCGGCAGGCGGTGCAGGGTCTGCGGGCCGAACACCAGGTCGACGAACGGCGCGCGCTTGATGATTGCCTCGCCTTCCTGCGAGGCAACGCAGCCGCCCACGCCAATGATGACCTCGCGGCCCTTGTTCTTCAGGCCCTTCCACACGCCCAGCTGGCTGAATACCTTCTCCTGCGCTTTCTCGCGGATGGAGCAGGTATTGACCAGGATGACGTCGGCGTCGTCCGGGCTGTCGGTCAATTCCAGCCCATCGCTGGCGGCAAGCACGTCGGCCATCTTGGCCGAGTCGTACTCGTTCATCTGGCAACCGTGGGTCTTGATGTACAGCTTGCCCTTGACCTGGTCGGGCTTGCGCGGACCAGCGGGCAGGGCAACGAGCGGGGTACCGCCCGGCGCGGCGGGCGGAAAGACGTCTGGCGTCCCGGTCATGGCGCTTAATCCATTCGGGTGGCGGGAAAGCGGGCAATTCTACCCGCATCCCGGCGCGTGCGCCGGCCCAGTAGAGCCAGGCCATGCCTGGCTGCTTTCCGTCCCGCAGGCACGGCGGGCGGGTCATCCACGCATGGCGTGGATCTTCTGGAATTCCGGGTCCGCCCCCCCGGTAGCGCCGGGCCGTGCCCGGCGGGTGCGCTTAAGCCGCTGCCAGCTCCGCATCGATCTGCCGCGAACGGTCAAAGGCGGTCATCGCACTCATCCGTGCAATGTAATCAGCCGTTGCCGGCGCCGGCTGCACCAGGCCGAAGGCGGTGGTCCAGGCCAGCGCATTGCCCCACAGCACGTCGGCGGCGCTCATCGTCTCGCCGAGCAGGTACGACCCCTGTGCCAGCTGGGCTTCGATCACCTGCAGCACCGTCTCCGCGTCGTTGTAGGGCGACATCAGGCGCGGCGGCGGCTCGCGGTGCATTGCCTTGTCGATCATCGCCGGCTCGAAACAGGCGCCGTAGAAGGCCATCCAGCGCAGGTAGGGGCCGCGCAGGGCATCGCCGATCGGCGGGGCCAGCCCGGCTTCCGGGTACAGGTCGGCCAGGTACAGGTAGATCGCCACCTGTTCGGTCACCAGTGCGCCGTTGTGGACGATGGCCGGCACCTTGCCCATCGGATTGATGGCCAGGTAGGCCGGGGCCAG
Source organism: Stenotrophomonas sp. SMYL11 (assembly GCF_036320005.1). Lineage (NCBI taxonomy): Bacteria > Pseudomonadati > Pseudomonadota > Gammaproteobacteria > Lysobacterales > Lysobacteraceae > Stenotrophomonas > Stenotrophomonas sp. SMYL11. The sequence goes on along the minus strand of NZ_JAWIRS010000002.1, from coordinate 87,977 downwards.
GTTGGCGCCGGCCTTCAGGTCCAGCACCTGCATGCGGTAGTCGGCACCCAGCGCTTCGAGCAGGGCCACGGCGCCGCTCGAGCGTGAACGGGCGGCGTGGTACAGGGTGATCTGACGGGATGTCATGGCATTGCTCCTTGCGGTGGGTGGTGAACTGGAGGCCATCCTGAGGCACTATTGAGGACGACTTCTGTCCTCGATTTTTCATGCGCCATACCGCCCATCGACTGTTGCGCCTGATCGCCCTGCTGCAGGCCCGCCGCCAGTGGTCCGGGGCCGAGTTGGCCGAGCGCATGGGTGTGGACCGGCGCAGCATCCGCCGTGACATCGAGCGCCTGCGCGAACTGGGCTATCCGGTGCAGGCCTCATCCGGGGTCGGCGGCGGCTACCAGCTGGGGGCAGGGGCACCAGTACTTCCCATGCTGTTGGATGAGGAAGAGGCGACCACCCTGGCCATCGCCCTGCGCGCGGCCTCGGCCACCGTCGCCGGTATCGACGACACCGCGCGTGGCCTGCTGTCCAAGCTCGACCCGCTGGTACCGACCCGTCGCCGCCAGCAGGCCGGCGAGGTGCATGCAGCGACCGCCACCCTGTCTGATCTTCCGTCCACCGATGCGCGCGTGCTCGGGCGGCTGGCCCAGTACTGTCGGCAGGCGTCACGGCTGGCCTTCGAATACCGCAGTGCGCAGGAGGCCGTCACCCTGCGCGAGGTCGAGGCCCAGCACCTGGTCAACTACGGGCGGCGCTGGTACCTGCTGGCCTGGGATCTGGGACGCCAGGACTGGCGTACCCTGCGCGTGGACCGGATGGGAACGGTGCGGGAATGTGCAGAGCCGGGCATGCACCGGCGCACCCCCGCGCCGCCGGACGTGATGGTGCGGCAGGCGGTCAGCCAGGCCCCGTTCGCGCTGCAGGCCATCGTCCGTCTGGCCGGCAGCCGCGCTGAGCTGGAAGGTCGCATTCCGCCCTGGTGCGGAGTGCTGGAGGCGGACGGCGCCGAGCACTGCCTGCTGCGCATGGGTGCTGAGAGCCGGGGCATGATGCTGGCGCAGATCCTGAGCCTGGACCGGGTGCCGGTGGCGCTGTGGACCACGCCGCCGGGCCTGCGCGACGAACTGGCCCAGCGCCTGGCCGGGCTGGGCCAGGTGCTGGCTGTGCCGTCGGTCACAGGCTGAGCCACATCGCTTGGCAAGCCCCGGCGAAGCTGGGACACTCGCCGCCATGAAGGGGATACTGGGGACAACGGCGATCATCATCGCTGCGCTGACCGCTGCGCCGGCCAGCGCCGGAACCCTGTACAAGTGCCAGGGCCCTGACGGCGTCACCAGTTATGTGAGCAAGCGGGTGGCCGGTGCGCGCTGCAGCACCATCAGCTACAGCCGCGACACCCGTCCGGCGCCGCGCCCGGTGGTGGCCGCGCCAAGGCCGACGCCGACCACGGTGGCCAGCATCGAACGCAATCCGGTGGCCGTTGCCGCCAGCGCCGCAACGCCGGCAGCGGTCGCGCCGACACCTGCATCCGCGCCCGCAGCTGCTCCAGCACAGCCGGTCGCCCCACGCGCCGGACGCATGGTCAGTGGCCAGGTCTATTCCTTCATGAAGGACGGCGTGCGCCACTACACCAGTGCGCGCCCGACCCAGGTCGCCAATCTCGGCCCGGTGCGGACCATCCGCTACAGCTTCATGGAGCGCTGCTACGCGTGCGGGGTCAATCCACGCGTGGACTTCGGCACCGTGCGCCTGAACACCTCGGCCTTCCAGACCGAGATCACCTCGGCCGCGCGCGAGTTCGGCGTGGAAGAGGCGGTGGTGCGCGCGATCATCCACGCCGAGTCGGCCTACAACCCGACCGCGCTCAGCCGCGCCGGTGCCCAGGGCCTGATGCAGCTGATGCCGCCAACCGCCGCGCGCTTCGGTGTCAGTGACTCCTACGATGCCGGGCAGAACATCCGTGGCGGCGTGCAGTATCTTGCATGGCTGCTGAAGCGCTTCAATGGCGACCTGACCCTTGCCGCCGCCGGCTATAACGCCGGCGAAGGCGCGGTCGACCGCCATGGTGGCGTACCGCCCTACAGCGAAACCCAGTACTACGTGCGCCGGGTCGGGCAGCTGGCCGAGCGTTACCGCACCGCCCTCAGTCACCAGTAGGTGCCGACTGTTAGTCGGCACGCCTTTGAAAGAGTTGTTGCAATGCGTTGTGTGGCGCGCGACGGTTCCGCTACACTCGACCGTGATTCAATGCGGCTCTGGCCCCCACCGGATCCGCTGGCAGCCTTAAAGCTACCTAATCAATATCGGAGTGCCGGATGGCCAACGATGGGGTACACGATCCAGTCAACACCGGACGTCGGCGTTTTCTTTCTGCCACCACAGCCGTGGTGGGCGCCGTCGGCGTCGGATTCACCGCAGTTCCTTTCATCAAATCCTGGAACCCCAGTGCCCGCGCCAAGCTTGCCGGCGCACCGGTGGTGGCCGACATCAGCGCCCTGCAGGAAGGCCAACGCCTGATCGTGGAATGGCGCGGCCAGCCGATCTGGATCGTCAAACGGTCCAAGGCGATCCTCGATGCGCTGCACGGGCTGGACGGCCGTCTCAAGGACCCCGAGTCCGGCGAGAAGGACCAGCAGCCGGAGTACGTGCTGAAGCAGAACCCCGAGCTGCGCTCGATCAAGCCGGACATCTCGGTGCTGGTCGGGCTGTGCACGCACCTGGGCTGCTCGCCGGAAATGGTCGCCGAGATCCGTCCCGAGCCCTATGATCCGCAATGGAAGGGCGGCTACTTCTGCCCCTGCCACAAATCGCGCTTCGACATGTCCGGCCGCGTCTTCAAGGACGTGCCGGCGCCGATCAACCTGCTGGTGCCACCGCACCACTACCAGGACGACAACACCGTCATCATCGGTGTTGATCCGCAGGGGGCTGCCTGATGGCCAATATCCTCAGCCGTACCGCCACCGGCGTCGCCGACTGGGTCAACGCCCGCGCACCGGGGCTGATGCCGATCTACCGCAAGCACGTCAGCGAGTACTACGCGCCGAAGAACTTCAACATCTGGTACTACTTCGGTTCGCTGGCGCTGCTGGTGCTGGTCAACCAGATCGTCACCGGCATCTTCCTGACGATGCACTACAAGACCAACGCCGCCGAGGCGTTCGGCTCCATTGAATACATCATGCGTGATGTGGAGTGGGGCTGGCTGATCCGCTACATGCACTCCACCGGAGCCTCGCTGTTCTTCATCGTGGTCTACCTGCACATGTTCCGCGGCCTGCTGTACGGCAGCTACCAGAAGCCGCGCGAGCTGGTGTGGATCCTGGGCATGCTGATCTACCTGGTGCTGATGGCCGAAGCGTTCATGGGCTACGTGCTGCCCTGGGGCCAGATGTCGTTCTGGGGCGCCAAGGTGATCATCTCGCTGTTCGGCGCGATACCGGTGATCGGCAACGGCCTGACCGAGTGGATCATGGGCGACTACCTGCCCAGTGACGCCACGCTCAACCGCTTCTTCGCGCTGCACGTCATCGCCTTGCCGCTGGTGTTGCTGCTGCTGGTGGTGCTGCACCTGGGCGCGCTGCACGAAGTGGGTTCGAACAATCCCGATGGCGTGGAGATCAAGAAGGGGCCGAAGGGCAACCGCTGGTCGCCGAACGCACCGGCCGACGGCATTCCGTTCCACCCGTACTACACGCTCAAGGATGGTGTCGGCGCCGGCTTCCTGCTGATCATCGCCGCCTTCATCATCTTCTTCGCGCCCGGTTTCGGCGGCCTGTTCCTGGAGCACGACAACTTCACCGAGGCCAACCGCCTGGTGACTCCGGAGCACATCAAGCCGGTCTGGTACTACACGCCGTACTACGCGATGTTGCGCGTGGTGCCGAACAAGCTGGGCGGCGTGCTGGTGATGTTCTCGGCCATCGCGATCCTGTTCCTGGTGCCGTGGCTGGACAAGGCGAATGTGAAATCGGTGCGCTACCGCGGCTGGATCTCGAGGGTGATGCTGGGCGTACTGGCGGTGTGCTTCGTCTGGCTGGGCGTGATCGGTTCCGGCCCGGGCACCGACGTGCACGAGACCTACATCGGGCGGGTGCTGACCTTCCTGTACTTCGCGTTCTTCATCACCATGCCGCTATGGACACGGTTGGACAGGACCAAGCCGGTACCGGAGAGGGTGACCACGCATGACTGAGCGCTGGATGGTCCGGCTGGCCCTGACGGCCACCCTGATGCTGGGCAGTTTCCTGGCCTCCGCCGCCGAAGGCGGCACCAAGCTGCTGCAGGCCGGCAACGACCTCGGTGACCGCGCCTCGCTGCAGCGCGGCGCGCAGCTGTACATGAACTACTGCTCCGGCTGCCATGCGCTGAAGTACCTGCGCTATTCGCGGATGGCGCAGGACCTGGGCCTGACCGAGGAAGAGGTGATGAACAACCTCAACTTCACCGGCTCGGCGATCGGCGACCCGGTCCCGGTGGCGATGCCCAAGGAGAATGCCGAAAAGTGGTTCGGCAAGATGCCACCGGACCTCAGCCTGATCTCGCGGGTGCGCGGCAGTGACTGGGTCTACACCTATCTCAAGTCGTTCTACCTGGACAGCAGCCGGCCGCTGGGCTGGAACAACGCGTTGTTCGCCAACGCGTCCATGCCCAACCCGCTGTGGGAAATGCAGGGCCTGCAGCATGCCGTGCATGGCAAGCCGGAGGCGCCGGGCATGGACCCGCCGGTGACCGGCCTGCGCCTGGAAACGCCAGGCAACGTCGATGCCGGACAGTACGACCAGGCCGTGCGTGACATCACCAACTTCCTCGAATACGCCGGTGAACCGGCGGCGCTCAAGCGCCAGCAGCTGGGCGTGTGGGTGATCCTGTTCCTGGCCCTGCTGACCTTCCTGCTGTACCTGCTGAAGAAGGAATACTGGAAGGACGTTCACTGAATCTGCCGCCGGCCATCGCACGGGCCTATTGGCTTTTGTGATGGTCGGTTGCACACTCGGGGAGGAGTCGATCGCTGGCACGGTGCCGGCGGCGCCGATGCGGCAGGCGGTCTCCTGTCGTGGGAGAGCCTTTGATGGCGGCGAGCGTACGCATGCGCAATACACTGACGCTGTTTTCCTCGAACGACGATGTACTGTGCCACCGTGTACGCCTGGTCCTGGCGGCCAAGGGTGTGACCTTCGACTTCGTTCCGGTCGATCCACAGAACCCGCCTGAAGACCTGATCGACCTCAATCCGTACCACTCGGTGCCGACCTTGGTCGAACGCGAACTGGTGCTTTACGCCGCGTCGGTGGTCAGCGAGTACCTGGACGAGCGCTACCCGCATCCGCCGCTGATGCCGGTCGATCCGCTGTCACGTGCCCGCATCCGGTTGGCCATGCTGCGCATCGAGCACGACTGGGTGCCGCAGGTGCAGGCCATCCAGCTGGGCAACAAGACCCAGGCCGAGGCCGGTCGCAAGCGCCTGAAAGAACTGCTGACGGCCTCGTTGCCACTGTTCAAGGCCAGCAAGTTCTTCCTCAACCCGGAAATGAGCCTGGCCGACTGCGCGATGGCGCCGATCATCTGGCGCCTGCAGTCGCTGGATGTGCCGCTGCCGAAGGACGGCAAGGCGATTGAAGACTACGGCAACCGCATCTTCCGCCATCCGGGTTTTGTCCGCAGCCTGACCGACCAGGAAAAGAAGCTGCGCGAACTGCCGGGCTGATCCCGCCTTGCTTTACCCGTCTGCACGCCGACCGGCGTGCAGGCGATCCGCCCCGGCAGGGCGCCGGGCGCGTACACTTCACGCATGACCGAAGACTTCTTCCACATGACCAGCCACCGCCCGTACCTGCTGCGGGCGCTGGTGGAATGGATCAACGACAACCAGCTGACCCCGCACATCCTGGTCGACGCCGGCGTCCCCGGCGTGCAGGTCCCGCCTTCGGCGGTCAAGGATGGCCGGGTGGTGCTCAACATCGCCGAACGTGCTGTCGTGCGGCTGATGATCGACAACGAGATGGTGAGCTTCTCGGCGCGCTTCTCCGGCACCAGCTACCCGGTGCAGGTGCCGATCAGCGCCGTGCTGGCCGTCTACGCCCGCGAGACCGGGCAGGGCATGGCACTGCCGGATGACATTCCGGGCAGCGAAACTGCGCCGACCAGCGACGAACTGCTGCACGAGGAAGGCACACCGCCGGACGATACGCCGCCGGCCAGCCCGCCGCCGAAGGGCCGCCCGAACCTGCGCGTGGTCAAGTAACCGTTCCGACGCCGCCCCGGTGGGCGGCGTTTTTCTTCGCAGGATTTACCGGTGGGTGCCGACCGTTGGTCGGCACTCAAAGCCCTTAGACATCCTCGGCATCGTCCACATCCGCGCGGATCTGGCTGATCCGCGCCGCGCCCGGGCCGGTGAACGAGATCAACTGGTCGCCGCGCAGCACCATGCGGCCCACGTGGCGATCGATGCCATCGTAGGAATACTCGAACTTGAACGTGCGCTCGAAACCGAGCCGGCCATCCTCGCCGCGCGAAAGGCGCAGGCCGGTAGCGTGCACCGCCTGGTCCAGCCATTGCACGTCGGCTGCGCGGCAGGCATTGCGTCCCAGCTCGACCGCGCGCTCGGCGGCCGAACGCGCAGCGTTCCAGAAGAAGTAGATGATTCCGCCGGCAATCAGCAACAGTAGCAGGGTGGGCATGGCGTCAGCCGTCAGAGGTCGATCCGGCAAAGATGGCGGCGAACGCGCGCTGGATCAAGCGCTGGATTCACCGCCGCGTCTGCGGTTCGGCGGATACCGGCTGCGCGGGCACGATGACCGGTTGCGGTGCCGGGGCGGGCTGCATCGGCGTCGCAGTGGGCGAGGGCATCACCAGCGGTGATGTGGCGGTCAACTGCAGCAGCGCAGCCCAGTCCTGGCGGTTGAAGCTGCATTCGTCCTCGCGGCCCGGCGTGCAGCTGGGGTCGATGCCGGTGCTGTTGCGTTCGCGCGCGGGCGGCAGCTTGATCAGCCCGGTGCGGTCCAGCGGCAGCAGCCGCATCGCCACGGTGTTCATCACGTTGCCGCCGACCAGGTACAGGGTCTGGTCGCCGCCAAGATTGGCCGCTACCACCACTTCACAATGTGATTTCCAGTGGCCCACCGAGCCATTGCCCAGTGCCTGCACCAGCCCGCTGTAGCTGAGCGTAGTGCTGCGGTCGCGCAGGAAACACAGCAGGTCGCCCGGTGCGGGCTTTGCGGCCGCGGGATCGACCAGCCGGTACGGCACGCCCGAGGGGCCGCCCTGGTACGCGGCACGGATGTAGTCGATGTGGCGTGGCGAGGTGTTGAAGCCGGGAACGCCGGACTGCACCATCACCCAGGAAATGAACGCGGCTGACCACGGGTTGTCGACCAGGAAGGCGCGGCAGTCGCTGTCGGTGTAGCGCGTACCCAGTGGTGCCAGGCAGCTGCTGGCGCCGGCGATGCTGCCCATCGCGTTGAGCGTGCCGCTGTTGCGCCAGTAGCCGGCCACGCGCTGCCAGGCGATCAGGCCGTTGTCGGCCAGGTGATCGCTTTCGGCTTCGGTGACGCTGAGGCTGGCGGCGCGGCCATCGCGATCAATGAAGGGCCGGAACCACAGCCGGTGCTCGTTGCAGGCGGTATTGCGGATGGCCACCGCCAACGGGCTCAGGCCGAAGCGGGGCGGCACATCGCAGGCTTCGGCGGCCGCTGCGGACAAGGGGACTGCCGCGAGCAGCAGGCAGGCAGGCAAGAGCATCCGGCGCATGCGCGGCTCCTGTGGGGGATGCCCGCAGCGTCGCAGAGGACGGCGTGGCCGAGCCGTGAAGGCGTCCCGGGTCGTGTAGAGCCGAGCCCATGCTCGGCTCATCGCGCGAAGCGCGCGCAGGGCGTGCCGCAAATAGATAGGCAGCCGAGCGTAGGCTCGGCTCTACAAGATCTTGCAGGCCTCAGCCCGGCGGCGGGCCCAGCTTCAGCGACAGATCAATCGCCTGCACGTGCTTGGTCAGGCCGCCAATGGAAATGCAGTCCACGCCGTCCTCGGCGATCGAACGCAGGCCACCCAGGCCCACGCTGCCGGACACTTCCAGTGGAATGCGGCCGGCCGTGATGCGCACCGCCTCGCGCCGCAGGTCGGGGCTGAAGTCATCCAGCAGGATGCGTTCGCAACCGGCTTCCAGCGCCTGGCGCAGCTGCGCCAGATCCTCCACCTCGACCACCAGCGGCAGCGCGGGCCATTGCCGGCGCGCGGCAGCCACGGCTGCGGCCAGTGAACCGGCAGCGCGGATGTGGTTTTCCTTGAGCATCACCGTGTCGTACAGGCCGAAGCGGTGGTTCTCTCCACCGCCGCAGCGCACCGCGTACTTCTGCGCCAGGCGCAGGCCGGGCAGGGTCTTGCGGGTGTCGAGGATGCGCGTGCCGGTGCCGGCCACGGCCGCCACGTAGCGGGCGGTTGTCGTGGCGGTGCCGGACAGCGTCTGCAGGAAGTTCAGCGAGGTGCGTTCGGCGCTGACCAGGCTGCGGCTTCGGCCGTGCAGCAGCGCCAGTACGGTGCCGGCGGTGACCGTGTCGCCCTCGGAGACATGCCATTCGATGCGCACGTCCGGATCGAGCGCGCGGTGGGTGGCGTCGAACCAGGGGCGGCCGGCGATCACCCCGTCCTGCTTGCACAGCAGGTAGGCGCTGTCGGCCTGGTCGGGCAGCAGGGCGGCGGTGACGTCGCCGCTGCCCAGGTCCTCGGCCAGCGCACGCGCGACATCGGCGGCGACAACGGCCGCATCCGGCGTCGGCAGCGCGCTCATGCGGCCGGGAAGTCGGCGATCTGGGCGGTCGGGATGGCTTCCTCGGCCAGCAGCACCGGGATGCCGTCGTCAACGCGGAACACCTGCTTGCGGTCGCGGGTGACCAGCGCTTCGCGCAGCGGCTGCGCCAGCGGGTTGCCATCGGCCTTGTTCACCGCGCCGGTGGAAATGGCCTTGTTGAGGGCTTCCAGGCCCTTGCCATCCAGCAGGGACAGGGGCTGGCGGGTGTCCGGCGACACCAGCAGGTCGAGCAGCTTGCGATCCATGGTTCTTCGTCTTGCGTGGAAGACGGCTAGAATACGTCTTTAAGGCAGGTGACGGCCAATGACCCCCAACCCGATCGCGCCGCTTGTCGGCATCGTCATGGGTTCCCGTTCCGACTGGGAAACCATGCAGCACGCCGCCCAGAAGCTTGAAGCTCTGGGTGTTCCGTTCGAAGTGAAGGTAGTGTCCGCGCATCGGACGCCGGATGTGTTGTTCAGTTACGCCGAGCAGGCGGGCCCGCGTGGCCTGCGCGCGATCATTGCCGGTGCCGGCGGGGCCGCGCACCTGCCGGGCATGATCGCCGCCAAGACCGCCGTGCCGGTGCTGGGCGTGCCGGTGCAGTCCAAGGCCCTCAACGGCATGGATTCGCTGCTGTCGATCGTGCAGATGCCGGCCGGCATCCCGGTCGCCACCTTCGCCATCGGCAATGCCGGCGCCTCCAACGCCGCGCTGTTCGCCGCCGCGATGCTGGCCAGCGACCAGCCGGCGATCGGCCAGGCGCTTGACGCGTTCCGCGCACGCCAGACCGAGGACGTGATGGCCCACGACGATCCGCGCCAATGAGCCTGACCGTCGGCATCCTGGGCGGCGGCCAGCTCGCCCGCATGATGGTACTGGCCGGTGCACCGCTGGGACTGCGCTTCGAACTGTACGACCCGGCAGCCGACGCCTGCAGCGGCCCGCTGGCGCCGCTCACCGTCGGTGCCTTCGATGACCGCCAGGCGTTGGCGGAGTTCGCCGCCAAGGTCGACGTGGTCACCTTCGATTTCGAGAACGTGCCGGCCGACAGCGCACAGTTCCTGGCCGACCGCGTGCCGGTCTACCCGCCGCCGGCCGCGCTGGCCGTGGCCCAGGACCGGTTGAGCGAGAAGACCCTGTTCCAGCAGCTGGGAGTTCCGCTGCCGGCCTTCGCTGACATCCGCAGCCGTGACGAGTTGGCGGCGAAGGCTGCCGAGTTCGGCCTGCCGTGCATCCTCAAGACCCGCCGCCTCGGTTACGACGGCAAGGGTCAGTTCCGCCTGCGCAGCGACGCCGACATCGATGCCGCGTGGGATGCGCTGGGTGCGCAGGTCGAGCGCACCGGGCTGATCCTGGAAGGCTTCGTGGCCTTCCAGCGCGAGGTCAGCGTGGTTGCCGTGCGCGGCCGCGATGGCAGCTTCGAGGCCTGGCCGGTCACCGGCAACTGGCACGTCGACGGCGTGCTGTCGGCCAGCGTGGCGCCGGCCGTGTTGTCGGGCGCCGAGCACGAGGCCGCGATCGGCTATGCCCGTCGCGTCGCCGAGCACCTGCAGTATGTCGGCGTGTTCGCGCTGGAGCTGTTCTGCCGCGATGGCGAGCTGTTGGCCAACGAGATGGCGCCGCGCGTGCACAACTCCGGCCACTGGACCATCGAAGGCAGCGAGACCTCGCAGTTCGAGAATCACCTGCGCGCCGTGCTGGGCCTGCCGCTGGGCAGCACCCGCATGCTCGGCCATGCCTGCATGCTGAACTGGCTGGGCGCTATGCCGGACCCGGCGCCGGTGCTGGCCCAGGCCAGCGGCCATTGGCATGACTATGGCAAGGAGCCGCGCGAAGGTCGCAAGGTGGGGCATGCCACGCTGCGCGATGATGATGCTGCTGCACTGGCCGATGCACTGGACCAGGTGGGTCTGGAACTGGACCGCCAGGCCCAGGTGGCGCCGGCAGTGCACGCGCTGCGCAATCGTTGAGCCCGGTAGTGCCGGCCGCTGGCCGGCAATGCAACGCTGTGACGCGCCGGTGCAGGCATCGGCGCAACACTCCCGGTGGTAGCGTGGAGCTCCTTTCACAGGAGTCACCCCCATGCTCGACTGGAATGCCTACCGCAAGGAGCTGAAGGGTCGCATCGGCGAGATCGGCAAGCTCTCGCCGGATACGGTCAAGGGCTATGCGACCCTGGCCAATGCGGGCGCGCAGACCAACCATCTTGATGCCAAGACCCGCGAGCTGATCGCACTGGCGGTGGCAGTGACCACCCGCTGCGACGGCTGCATCACCGTGCATGTGGATGCAGCGCTGAAGCACGGCGCCAGCCGCGAGGAAATCGCCGAGGCGCTGGGCGTGGCGGTGTCGCTCAATGCCGGCGCGGCGCTGGTGTACTCGGCACGGGTCATGGACGCGGTGGCCGCGCACGAGAACGCGTGAAGCTCCGTTCTGTTTCCCGGTAGTGGGGGGGGGGGGGGGGGGGGGGGGCCCGCCGTGGAGAGAGAAAGGGCGGGGGGGCACGCGGCGCG
>NZ_JAWIRS010000002.1:0-76678 GCF_036320005.1 Stenotrophomonas sp. SMYL11 | reverse complement strand
CCCGGTAGTGCCGGCCGCTGGCCGGCAGATTAGCCATCTCTGTACACAGATGGGGATGCCGGCCAGCGGCCGGCACTACCCCGTGGCGGAGCGGCTGCCTCAGCGCAGCTGGCTTTCGGCGAATTCCCAGTTGACCATCTGCCAGAACGCGTCCAGGTAGCGCGCGCGATCATTCTGGTAGTCGGTGTAGTAAGCGTGCTCCCACACGTCGCAGCACAGCAGCGGTGTGCTGTCGCCGGTCACCGGGGTGCCGGCATTGCGGGTGGCCTGCAGGCCCAGCTGCCCGCCCGGATGCTGCACCAGCCACACCCAGCCCGAGCCGAACAGGCCCAGTGCGGTGCGGTTGAATTCCTCGCGCAGGCGCTGCACGTCACCGAATTGGCGCTTCACCAGTTCGCCCAGCCGCCCTTGGGGCTCACCGCCACCCCGCGGGCGCAGGCACTGCCAGTAGAAGCCATGGTTCCAGGCCTGTGCGGCGGCATCGAACAGCGTGCCCTGGGCGTGGCGGACGATCTCCTCCAGCGACGCTTCCTCCCACTCGGTGCCGAGAATGCCGGCGTTGACGGCATCGACATAGGCGCGATGGTGGCGGCCGTGATGCAGTTCCACGGTCTGTGCGGACAGGTGCGGCTGCAGGGAGCCGGAGAGGTAGGGCAGGGCAGGCAATTCGACAGGCATGGACAGGTTCGTGGCCAGGGGGCGGCGGCAGCCGGTTCCATCGGCTTACAATGGCGGCTACCGTGGGCAGTCTAGCCGACCACCGCGGTCGGTTTGTCCGGCGAAGCAAGGAGTGTGGTTGTGGCGGTAATGCAGCAAATCCAGGCCGAGGTCGATCGTTACCCGCTCGTGCTGTTCATGAAGGGCACCCCGCAATACCCGATGTGCGGCTTCTCCAGCCGCGCCGTACAGGCATTGATGGCGGCCGGCGCGGTCACCCTGCGCACCGTCAACGTGCTGGAAGAGCCCGAGATCCGCGCCAACCTGCCGCGCTTTTCCAACCTCCCGACCTTCCCGCAGTTGTTCATCAACGGTGAGTTGATCGGCGGCTGCGACATCGTGCTGGAGCTGTTCGAAGCCGGCGAGCTCAAGCGCATCGTCGAAGAGGCGACCCAGGGATGAGTGCCTGGCCATCGACGTCACCGACCGACGGGGCGCTCGATGGCCGCCCGTTGCAGGATCGCGTTGTGCTGGTTGCAGGCGCCGGTGGTGGCCTGGGCAGTGCGGCGGCCGTTGCGGCCGCAGCGGCCGGTGCCACCGTGGTCCTGCTCGGCCGCAAGCCGCGCCGCCTGGACCGTGTCTACGCCCAGGTGCAGGCTGTCGGCCCGGAACCCCTGCTGTACCCGTTGGACCTGGAAGGCGCAGGCCCCGACGACTATGCCGAGCTGGCCCAGGCCCTGCAGCGCGAGCTGGGGCGGCTGGACGGCCTGCTGGTCTGTGCTGCCCACTTCCCGGGCCTGACCCCGTTCGAGCTGGCCGACCCGGCCAGCTTTGCCCGCGCGGTGCACGTCACCCTGACCGCGCCCGCTTGGCTGGCCCAGGCCTGCCTGCCGCTGCTGCGTCAGCGCGAAGATGCGGCGCTGGTGTTCGCGGTGGATGCCCCCGAACGGGTCGGGCAGGCTTACTGGGGCGGCTACGGCGTGGCCCAGCATGGCCTGCGCGGCCTGATCGCCAGCCTGCACGACGAACTCGGCCGCAGCCCGGTACGGGTCAGTGGCCTGTACCCCGGTCCGCTGCGCACAGCCCTGCGTGCCCGGGCGTATTCTGTAGACCAGGACCCGGCCGCCCAAGGCCCGGAGGCCGCCGCCGCTGCGGCCGTGACCCTGTTGTCCGGTGCTGGCGCTACTTGGCGCGGCCGGATTCTCGATGCCAGCGGGGCGTCCCCGGCCGAGTGAGTGCCGGGGAAAGGTCGAGTGAAGACCCCGTCACGATTGCGTTGCGATCGGGTGCCGTTTGTCGCACAACCGTCACATTGATGGCGTAGCGTGTTAATCTAGTGTTAACCGTTGTGGCTTACTTAAGCCAAGCGGTAGGGAACCCCAGATAAATCTCCGACCAGCCACCCGCAGGGCTGATTGGATGCGCTTTTTTTCCGCCATCGCCAACTCGCATCGAGGCTACCGAAAAATGACCCACCCACTCCGGATGTCCAAGCTCACCCTTGGTCTCGTGGCTGCGCTCGCCGCCGCTCCCGCCTTCGCCCAGAGCACCTCTGCCGGTGTCGGCGGCCAGGTGATGTCCTCTGCAGGCCAGCCTGTCGCTGGCGCTGAAGTCACCATCACCCACACCGAGTCGGGCACTGTTTCGCGTGCCACCACCGATGCGTCGGGTCGTTACAACGCGCGCGGCCTGCGCGTGGGTGGCCCGTACACCATCACCATCACCAAGTCCGGTGAAGGCACCAAGACCGAAGAAGGTGTCTACCTGAACCTGAACCAGGTCAACACGGTCAACGCCAATCTGGGCGGTGACCTGGCTGCCACCAACCTGGACGCCGTGAACGTTGTCGCCACCGCCGGTGGCCTGGACCTGTTCAGCGCCACCAAGATGGGCAGCGGCACCAACGTGACCCGCGAAACGATGGACGCGCTGCCGTCGGCCAACCGCAACATCCAGGACTACATCCGCCTGGATCCGCGCATCTCGCAGGTCAGCAAGGCTGACGGCGCGATCTCGGCCGGTGGCCAGAACACCCGTTACAACGCCATCCGCATCGACGGCATCAGCGCCTCCGATCCGTTCGGCCTGGGCTCCAACAACCTGCCGACCGAGCGTCAGCCGGTATCGATGGACGCCATCCAGGAAATCAACATCGACCTGGCCAACTACGACACCACCATCGCCGGTGGTACCGGTGCGGTGATCAACGCCGTCACCAAGTCGGGTACCAACGAATTCCACGGCACCGTGTACGGCTCGTACCGCGACAAGGACATGGTCCGTTCGCGCCTGGAAGGTGACAAGCAGGACTTCAACGGCTTCGAGGACGAGAAGACCTACGGCATGACCTTCGGCGGCCCGATCGTCAAGGACAAGCTGTTCTTCTTCACCAACTACGAAAAGTATGAGCGTTCGGCCGCCGGCATCAGTCTGAGCGATACGCCGATCGGCAAGGGCACCATTACCCAGAAGGACATCACTGACGTCCAGAATTACCTGGGCAAGCTGGGCTATGACCCGGGCTCGCTGTCTGCGCCGAGCAGCAAGACCGAGATCGAAGAGTACGCGGTCAAGCTGGACTGGAACATCAACGAGAACCACCGCGCGGCCCTGCGTTACAACAAGATGGAGCAGAACGTCGTTCGCTTCCCGCAGGTGAACAACAGTGCGATCTCGCTGAGCAACTTCTGGTACCAGCAGCCGACTGAATACGAAACCTGGATGGGTGAGCTGTTCAGCGACTGGTCCGAGAATTTCTCGACCGAGTTCAAGGTCTCGCACAAGGATTACTCGGCCAATCGCGTTCCGCTGGTCGACATGCCGCAGATCCGCATCCGTTCGGGCAACGATTCGCTGTACGTGGGTACGGAGCAGAACACCCACGTCAACATCGTCGAGTCGAAGGAACTGAGCGCCTTCGGTGCCGGCACCTGGTACGTTGGTGACCACACCGTCAAGTTCGGCTTCGATTATTCGAAGAACGAGCTGATGAACTTCTATGGCCGCAACCTCAATGGCGCATACGAGTTCAACAGCGTCAACGACTTCTTGGCAGGCAAGGCTGCGCGCTACCAGCTGCGTGCGCCGCGCGCCGATGGCAGCCGCAGCGACATTCCGGCTGACTTCACTCTGAAGAATACCGGCGTGTTCGTGCAGGATACCTGGGCGATCAACTACAACCTGAGCCTGATGTTCGGCGTGCGCATCGACATGCCCGACTTCAGCACCCAGCGCCTGTACAACCCGCGCATCGAGCAGCTGTACGGCTTCAACAACACCAAGCTGGTCGACAAGAACCTGGTGCAGCCGCGTGTTGGTTTCAATTACACCTTCGACAGCGAGCGTCCGACGCAGCTGCGCGGCGGCGTGGGCCTGTTCGGTGGCGCCGCCCCGAACGTGTGGCTGGCAGGTGCGTACCAGAACACGGGCCTGAACTACGTCGAGTATGATCAGCGCAATCCTCCGGTCGGCACCTTCAGTCCGGACGGCAACAACCCGTACGTTCCAGCTGGTGGCCCGGCGTCTGCCCGCCAGAACGTGGACATCATCGCTCCTGGCACCCGCCTGCCGTCGGTGTGGAAGGCCAACCTGGCGTTCGACCACGAACTGCCGTGGTACGGCATCGTGGCGTCGGCTGAAGTGCTGGTGACCAAGGTCAAGGACGGTATCTACTTTGATCGTCTGGACGTATCCGCACCGACTGCCTACGGCCCGGATGGCCGTGCGATCTACTGGAATCCGCAGGGTCGTAACCCGGCCAACACCCGTGGGGACCTGGGCATGACCACCGGCACCAATGGTGCTATCGATCGTGCCAACCGCCCGAATGATATTGGTGATGTGCTGGTGCTGCGCAACACCGACAAGGGTCGCGGTACCCAGGCCACGTTCTCGCTGGCCAAGCCGCTGACCGAGAACTGGGGCTGGTCGCTGGGTTACACCTATACCCAGTCGAAGGAAGTGAGCCCGCTGTCCAGCTCGCAGAACACCTCGAACTGGAACAACACCCTGAGCCTGAACGCCAACGACAACGTTGCGTACAACTCGCGCTACGCGATCAAGGACCGTATCACCGGTACGTTGGAGTGGAAGCACAACTTCTTCGGTGACAACGCCACCCGCGTCGGCCTGTTCTATGAAGGTCGTTCGGGTCGTCCGTACAGCTACATCTACTACAACGATGCGAACGGCGACGGTGCGACCACCAACGACCTGTTCTACGTGCCGAAGGGGCCGGGTGACGTGCTGTTCTCTGGCGGCGCCGACATGGAGAAGAAGTTCTTCGACTGGCTGGCGCAGAATCCGGAGCTGGATGCCTACCGTGGCAGCGTGGTTCCGGCCAACCAGCATCGCGCCAAGTGGATCAACTCCTTCGATGTCCGCATCAGTCAGGAGTTCCCGGGCTTCGTGAAGAGCCACAAGGGCGAGATCGCGCTGGACATCATGAATGTCGGCAACCTGCTCAACAAAAAGTGGGGCCTGATCGACGATTACGGCTTCTACTCGACCCGCCGCGTGGCCAACTACGCGGGTATCGATCCGGCCACCGGCAAGTACGTGTACTCGTTCACCGGTGCGGAAGATTCCGCGATCCAGGAAAACAACAACGACAAGGGCAACACCGCCGTGTCGCGCTGGTCGATGCAGCTGACCCTGAAGTACAAGTTCTGATCCGTCAGAGCCTGAAGCAGTAAGTGGAAACGGCCGGGGAAACCCGGCCGTTTTCCGTTCATGCGAAAGTCCTTGCAGGTCACCTGGCATCAGCGTAGCATCCAGAAATGTGCGCGGTGCCAACGCCGCCGATGCGGTCCCGGAAAGGCGAACGCGGGAAGCACACATCCAACGGTCGGGCTTCCCGGCCGTTTTGCTTTTTAAGGGGGCGGCAGTACAGTCGGAAACCTTGAAGGAAGCGAAAAATTGGACATGACCACGAACGAAAAATCAGCCCGTGCACTGCCGGTGCAGGACGCGCGGATCTACCCGCGCGGTGGGCTGGATGTGCTGTCGCGGGCCGAAGTGGCCCGCCTGCGCGATGCGTCTGCCGGCGGTATGCACGAACTGCTGCGCCGCTGCGCGCTGGCCGTGCTGACCAGCGGAAGCGCCTCTGACGATCCGCGCGCGGCGCGCGATCTGTATCCCGATTTCGACATCCAGGTGGCGCAGCAGGATCGCGGCGTGCGCATCGACCTGGTCAACGCACCGGCGATGGCCTTCGTCGATGGCGAGATCATCCGCGGCGTCGCCGAGCTGCTGTTCGCCGTGGTGCGCGACCTGGCCTACATGGCCATCGAGATGGGCCCGGCCTACGCGGCCGAGCTGGAGTCGTCCGAGGGCATCACCAACGCGGTGTTCGGCCTGCTGCGCAATGCGCGCATCCTCAATCCGGGCGACCCGAACCTGGTCGTGTGCTGGGGTGGCCATTCGATCTCGCGCGACGAATACCTGTACACCAAGCAGGTGGGCTACGAGCTGGGCCTGCGCGGCCTGGACATCTGCACCGGCTGCGGACCAGGCGCGATGAAGGGCCCGATGAAGGGCGCCACCATTGCCCACGCCAAGCAGCGCCGCACTGTGACGCGCTACATCGGCCTGACCGAGCCGGGCATCATCGCCGCCGAGTCGCCGAACCCGATCGTCAACCACCTGGTGATCATGCCGGACATCGAGAAGCGCCTTGAGGCCTTCGTCCGCATCGGCCACGGCATCATCGTGTTCGCCGGTGGCGTCGGCACCGCCGAGGAAATCCTGTACCTGCTCGGCATCCTGCTGCGCGAGGAAAACAAGGACCTGCCGTTCCCGCTGATCCTGACCGGCCCGACGGTGGCAGCGCCGTACTTCGAGCAGATCGACCGCTTCATCCGCCTGACCCTGGGCGATGCGGCCGCCGAGCGCTACGAGATCGTCATCGGCGACCCGGTGGCGGTGGCAAAGAAGATGGCCAACGGCATCAAGCGCGTGCGCGAGCACCGCCTGGCACAGAAGGACTCGTTCTTCTTCAACTGGTCGATCGAGATTCCGTGGGAGTACCAGCAGCCGTTCGTGCCGACCCACGAGGCAATGGCCGCGCTGGACCTGCACCACGGGCGTGCACCGCATGCGCTGGCGGCCGACCTGCGCCGGGCGTTCTCGGGCATCGTGGCCGGCAATGTGAAGGAGGATGGCATGCGCCGCATCGAGCAGTTCGGGCCGTTCCAGATCCACGGCGACCCGGACATGATGCAGGCGCTGGATGCGCTGTTGCGCGCCTTCGTCGAACAGCGCCGGATGAAGATCTCCGGCGAATATCAGCCCTGCTACCAGGTGCTGGCCTGAGCCTGCGCCGGCGCGATGGGGATCGCGCCGGGACAGGCAGGGGAGGGCGGGCCGTCAAGGCGTTGACGCCCGTCGCCCCGGAATGACCGTTCATCCTGCCGCCGCTTGCCGGTGGCAGGGCGATGGCCCATCGTGGCCATCAACACGCTGGGGAGCGTCCAATGTCTTTGCGCCGGCAAAACGGCTTCACGCTGGTTGAGTTGATGGTCACGGTTGCCGTACTGGCGATCCTGAGCACCATTGCGTATCCCAGCTTCCAAAGTACGATCCGCTCAAATCGTGTGGCCACGACGACCAACGAACTGATCGCGTCGCTGGCACTTGCCCGTTCCGAGGCAATAAAGAACACGCGTGGTGGGGCTGTATGCGCTTCCAAAGCGGGCAAAGATTGTGATGGCAGCAGCTGGGCGGACGGCTGGATGGTCTGGGAGGATCGCAACGGTAACGGGTCGCTTGATTCCGGTGAGAACGTGCTGCGCTACAGCGAAGGTCGTCCGACCATGAAATCCGCAACCGAAACGTTGGCCATCGGCTTCGATGGACGTGGCCGCAATCGCGCCAACGCGGAAGTGGATGTGACACTTCGCCCTGAGAAGTGTGGCGACCAGCCCCTGCAGCGCACGCTACGCATATCGCCTACGGGACAGGTCCGGCTGTTGAAGGAGAGTTGCTCATGAGAAAGATCGGCTTCCAGCCGCACCGTACGGCGCAGGGCGGTTTCACCCTGATCGAGGTCATGATCGCCATCCTGGTGATGGGTATCGGCCTGCTGGGCTTCGCGCTGCTACAGACGATGAATGTACGGTTCGTGCAGAGCGCGAACTACCGCACCCAGGCCACCAACCTGGGGTACGAGCTGCTTGATCAGATCCGGGCCAACCGGATCAACGCGCTCAGCTATGCCGGTACCTATGCTGCTACCACCGGCAAGGGGGACTGCGCGCCGTCCATTGGCAAGGATATCGGCAAGGATGACTTCACCCGCGACTGGCGCTGTCGCCTGGGCCGCGCACTGGGTGACTCGGCATCCGGAACGGTAACCGTCAATGACGGCCGGGTACGGGTGTCGGTCAGTTGGGGCGATGAGCGTTGGAATCCCGATTCGAAGGCTGACACCACCTTTGCTGCCGAGAGCCTGCTGTGATGACCAGAATGCGCTCCCGCCAAACGATGAGTGGCCTGTCATTGATCGAGTTGATGATCGCCCTGACCATCGGCCTGATCATCATGCTGGGCGTGGTCCAGGTGTTCGCCGCTTCACGGACGGCCTACCAGCTGTCTGAAGGGCTGGCGCGGGTCCAGGAGAACAGCCGTTTCGCGATGGATACCCTGCAACGCGAACTGCGCATGGCGGGACACTTCGGCTGCGTGAACGACCAGGCGCATGATCCGCAGGGCACCTTGGCAACCACCTTCGCTGCCGGAGGCCACCCCGCGCTGGACTTCGCACGGTCGATCCAGGGCTACGAAGCAACGAATACCAAACCGGGCGACACGGTGACGTTGGCGGCAACGCCGTCAACGGGGGGCAACAAGTACTCGCCGGCGTTGCCGAGTGAGTTTGCCGCGGCCATCAAGAACCGGGTAGACGGCAGCGATATCGTCGCTCTGCGCTATCTGGTACCGACCGGTGTGCCGGTCACGGCGGTAGTTGGAGTTGCCCAGCCGGTTTTCAGTTTTGATCCCAAACGTCTTGCCGTGCTTGATAGCGGAGTTACCGACCCGGGGCTGTTCGGTGTGGCCGACTGCATTTCCGCCACGGTCTTCCAGGCTCGTGCGATTGATGCAAAGGCCGGCACCGTGACGGTGGGCACCGCACCCAACAACGTCGTGGCCATCGCCCGCAACTACGAGGCCGGCCAGGCGGTGCTGTATCGCGCCGAGACGTCGATCCTGTACGTGGGCTACGACGCTGCGACCAAGCAATCCTCGCTGTATCGCCTTCGATTCACCGCCAAGCCCGGTGCTGCCCTGGTGGCGGGACCGCCAGAGGCGCTGGTCGAAGGCGTGGAGAACATGCAGCTCCTGTATGGCCAGGATCACGGTCTGAGCACGGTGTCGCCGACCGGCTACATCGATCGACAGGGTACTGCGACCGATGTCCAGGCCTCCATCGTCCCGGCCTCGCGTGGCTGGCAACGTGTGGGTACGGTGCAGTTGGGGCTGGTGGTATCCAGTCCGGACCCAGCTGCATCTGTCCAGGCCAGTTCGAGTGCGCCGCTGAGCGCGCTCGGCGTGACCTATACCGCGCCCTCTGACGGCCGCATGCGCGCCGCCTACCAGAGCACGATCGCTCTGCGCAATCGCCTGTATGGCAACTGAGGCCACCATGCGTACCCATCCCGCCCGCCGCCATTCTCTGCATTCACCGCGTTCCCAGCGCGGCGCGGTGCTGTATGTCGTGCTGATCATGCTGGTACTGATGGCCCTGCTGGGCATCGCCGGCATGCAGGTCACGAGCATGCAGGAACGCATGGCCGCCAACTATCTGCGCAGCAACGTTGCCTTCCAGAACGCTGAGGCCGACGCCCGGCAGACCGAGAAATCCATCGAGAAGGCACTGGCTGACGGGGGCATCTTCAAGGCCAACCAGGAGGAATGCAGTCCATCCTACGATCCGCAGACGTGGGCCGATGGTCTCAGTGAAACCAAGTCCACCTACACGCGTCGCATCGACAAGTGCTTTGCGGCGTCCAGCCGGCGCACCGGCGGCCGACAGAACGAAGAAACCGGGAACATCTACCAGGTCACGGCGCTTGCCAGTGACGATCCCTCCAATGCGTCCGCCAGTGCGGTCATCGACACGATCTTCATCCCATGAACAGCGAGCGCCGTTTCCTTAGACTTCGTTCCTCCACCTGGCTGCGGGCCGGTGTGGGTGTTGCTGCGCTTGCCGGCCTTGCCGCGTTGATCATTCCGCTGCAGGCCGCGCTTGGTGACTACGACATCGCGCAGGAGCCGCTGTACAGCAAGCAGAGCCAGCCGCCATTGATGATGATGGTGATGTCGCGCGACGAGCAGCTGTTCAACAAGGCCTACAGCGACTACAGCGACCTGGATGGGGACGGGGTGCTGGATACCACCTACCAGGACAAGTTCGATTACTCAGGCTACTTCGACTACAACCTCTGTTACTCGTACAACAGTGGTGTCTTCAAGGCCAGTGCAGAGGCAAAGGGCGCCAACAAGCACAGTTGCAGCGGCGCGTGGTCGGGCAACTTCCTCAACTGGGTGACGATGAGTCGTCTGGATGTGATGCGCTACGTGCTGTACGGCGGTCAACGCTTCACCGATACGAAGGAAAAGACGGTGTTGGAGCGGGCACCGATCCCCAGCGATCTGCATGCGTGGGTCAAGGTCTACAGTGGATCGAACCTTCGCGAGTTCGCCAACCTTGCTGGAAGCGGGACGACGTTCAGCTTCTGCAGTGTGACGCGTTCGGCAACGGGTGCGCCGCTGATGCGCGTGGCCGAAGGTGCACTGGGCGAGTGGGCCTCGACGGCCAGCAACCAGTGCGATACCGGACGTGCCAGCACCGCCGATGGCTACGCGGACATTCCCCGCTCGGCCACGGACTACACCGTGCGCGTGGAGGTGTGTGATGCCAGTTCAACGGTGCGTGAGAGTTTCTGCCGCAAATACAACGATGGCATCACCGACCGCTTCAAGCCGGCTGGGCTGCTGCAGACCTACGGTGAGAGCGGGCGACTGCGCTTTGGACTCGTGACGGGAACCTACGCCAATCCGCGGGATGGTGGTGTCCTGCGGCGGAACATCGGCAAGATCGCGGGCAACGGTACGAAATTCTGCGGCACGGGTGATGAAATCGACCTGTCTACGGGGCAGTTCTGCTACCTGAACCTGACGGGAAGTGCCAAGGCCGACGACGAGGGGGTGATCAACGCGATTTCCAGCTTCCGTCTGGACAACTGGAACTGGTCCAACAACTGGAATGACTGCAACACCTTCGGCATCCTCAATCGTCAGGACCAGAAGGGAAATGGCAACCTGGCCGATCCGGGAACCGGTGGCCAGAAGTGCAGCGCCTGGGGCAATCCGTTGGCGGAAATGTATGCGGAAGCGCTGCGCTACATCACGGCGGGAGCCAAGGTCTACAGCGACAGCGGAGATCTCAGCGGCCTGCCTACCAATATCGGCTGGAAGGATCCCTATCGCCTGCCCGCAGATGGAGGCAACTCCTATTGTGCGACCTGCAACATCCTGGTGCTGTCTTCGGGTCTGCCGTCCTTCGACAGTGATAACGTCGGTTCCGTTACCGGCCTCGCGTCTGCGGAGTCCGCGACCGATGCAGTCGGCACGGCCGAAGGAATCGCCGGCAAGAGCTACATGATCGGTCGCGTGGGTGATACACCGCGCGGTGCTTCGCTTGATACCCACAGTGATATCTGCCAGGGGCAGACAATCGGCAGCCTCAGCAAGGCGCGCGGTATCTGCCCGGACATTCCCTCCATGGAAGGCAGCTTCCTGATGGCGGGGCTGGCCAAGGCGGCCGCGGAGACCGATCTGCGCCCCAACGTGCAGAACAAGCCAGGCACGTATAAGGTCACTGCCACCACCTACGCCGTTGCCATGGCCGAGAATCTCCCGCAGTTCGAGATCGCGGTGGGCAACAGCAAGATCGGATTGGCTCCGCTCTGCCAGGCCAACAACACCGGTGGCGCAACGGCAGCGAGCGCTGGCTGGCGCAGCTGCTTCCTGGGCTCGGTCGGCATTGGCACCAAGCAGGCCAACGACACCGGCGGAAAGCTGGTCTATGGCCGTCCTTACCGTACAGATGCGAAGTCCGGCAGCTTCTCGCTGGTGTGGGAAGACTCCCTGTGGGGCAATGACCATGACAACGACGTCGTTGCCATGCTGAGCTACTGCGTGGGTGCGGCCTGCAACGACACCGGGGATTTCAACGACATCTGCTGGCGTGCTGATGCGAAAGTGAGCAACAGTGCTGCGGGCAATACACGACTGTGCAACTACACAACCGCAAACAAAGGGGTGGATTGGATTGGCACGACTTTGGCCGGCAAGGTCGAGGAGGATGAAGTGCTCATCCGGATCGAGAACCTGTCGGCGTACGCTGGCAACGCAATGCTGACGGGCTACACGATCACAGGCTCGAATGCCTCCAGCACCGTGCAGCGACTGGCGCTGCGTCCGGGCAACAGCAATGCCTCCGTGCTGACCAGCACAAACAACTTCCCGAGCAACTGGCAGAGGCCGGTAGTCATCAAGTACAAGGCCTCTACCACTGCCGCTGGCCAGCTTGAAAGCCCGCTGTGGTATGCCGCCAAGTACGGTGTCCCGGCCGGTAAGAAGTGGGACAGCAAGAAACCAGGCGTGCCGGACAACTACTTCCTGGCACGCAATCCGACCAAACTGAAGGAGGCGCTGGAGGCGATCTTCAACAGTGCAGCGGAAGGTGATGCGCCGGTCGGTGGCAGCGGCAGTGGCGCGCGTATTTCGACCAACTCGTTCACCGTATCGTCCCATTACAGCGTGCCCTCTGGCACCGTGGACTGGACCGGTGATGTCATTGCCACCCAGGTTGACGGCCAAGGTGCGGATGGTGCCGTGCTGTGGAAGGCGTCCAGCAACATCGGCAGTGCCACGCGCCGCATCTACATGGCGACGTCCCCGACCAAGACCGCGTCCGATGGCACGGTGACCCCGGTCAATGCGACCGAGTTCCTGGCCACCAATCTGCCGGGCAGCGATGAGCGGGCGAAGCTGTCTGCGTTGGGATTCAGCGACTCGATTCCTGCCTGGTTCGGCAAGATGACCTCGACCAATCTGGTCAACTATCTGCGGGGTGCCGCGGTGAGTGGCCTGCGTTCGCGCACATCGCCGTTGGGTGACATCGTCAATTCCACCACCGAGATCGTGTCCAAAACGGATGACTTCGGCTATGCAGGCTGGGCGAGGCAGTCGACAGTCAAGTGGAAGGCGACGCTGGGCACGTCTTATGACGCCTTCCTGAAAGCGAAGCGTGCGACATCAGGGCCGCCGACGATGATCTATGTTGGCGCCAATGACGGCATGGTGCATGGTTTCAACGGTTCGAATGGGGCGTCCGGCGGCACGGAAGAGCTGGCTTTCATCCCCTCAGCTGCGATGCAGCACATCGCTGAGCTGGCCAATCCCAAGTATGGGCATCGCTACTACGTGGATGGCCCACTGACGTCGTCCGACGTCTACTATGGGGATGCCTGGAACACGGTGCTGGTGGGCACTACGGGTGGTGGTGGCTCCAGCAAGGCGCCCAATGCGGCGAGCGTAGGCAATGGCTCTGTGTTCGCGCTGAATGTCAGCGATCCGACCGCGTTCGGTGCATCGAGTGTGTTGTGGGAAGTCTCGGGCAAGACGGAGTCGGATCTTGGGTTCGTGCTGGGCAAGCCGGCTGTGGTGGCGGTGAAGGGCGCCGATGCCAATGCTGCGCCGCGTTTCGTCGCGATCTTCGGCAATGGCGTCAACTCCACCAGCGGCAAGGCAGCGCTGTTCGTGGTCGATATCCAGACCGGCAAGGTGCTCAAGCGGCTTTCGCCGGTAGGTGCCAAGTACGCGGCACGCAACGGCCTGATCAACATCGCCACGGTGGCGTTGAAGAACAATGACGGCATCACCGACACTGTGTATGGCGGTGACATGCAGGGCAATATCTGGAAGTTTGATCTTTCCAGCACCGATCCGACCGATTGGAACATCGCCCTGTCTGGAACGCCGCTGTTCACCGCTACGCGCAACAACAGCCCGCAGCCGATCATGAGCGGAATCGAGATCAGCACGGGCCCAGGCGGTGGCATCAGTCTGTTCTTCGGTACCGGCCAGTACTTCGCCGCCGATGACAAT
This sequence comes from Stenotrophomonas sp. SMYL11, assembly GCF_036320005.1. Taxonomy (NCBI): domain Bacteria; kingdom Pseudomonadati; phylum Pseudomonadota; class Gammaproteobacteria; order Lysobacterales; family Lysobacteraceae; genus Stenotrophomonas; species Stenotrophomonas sp. SMYL11. The sequence goes on along the minus strand of NZ_JAWIRS010000002.1, from coordinate 62,848 downwards.
GCGGTCAGCAGCACTTCGCCAGTGCAGTCGCTGTATGGCATCTGGGACAACCTCGCCAGTGCGGTTGGCACGCGCGACAACCTGGTACAGCAGGTGATCACTACCGGTACATCGGCCAGCGGCTATCAATTGCGTGATGTCACCCGCAATGCGGTGAACTACGGTTCGGCCCGCGGCTGGTATGTGGACCTGCAGGCCGGATCGGCAGTCGAAGGCGAGCGCTTCGTCGGCAACCCGCGTGTGCAGAACGGCATCGTGTTCTTCACGTCCTATGTGCCGGGTACCGCGATCTGCGGCAGCGGCGGTGGCGTGAACTGGCTGTACGGTCTCAACCTGCTGACCGGTGGCGGCCAGATGTCCGGCCTGAGCCCAACCATCGGCGGAGAAGCGCTGTGCACCGGCAACTGCGGTGGTGTCGCCCTGACCAAGAAGGGTGACCTCAGCCAGGGGCCGCCAGTGAAGGACACCAACATCTTTGTGCCCAAGCTTACGCCGTGCAAACCAGGCGATACGGGATGCACGGTCGACAAGATGCTGCAGGCCAGCCAGTGTACGTTTGTGCTGCGTGCGGCCGGCGCCGATCCGCTTTACATGCCTCGGCCCTGTGGACGACAGTCGTGGCGGCAGATCCGTTGATGAATCCGATATCGAGGTTGCCCATGCATGTGTACAGCAGGCGTCGAACCGCCACCGGCTTCACCCTGATCGAGCTGATGATCACCGTGGCCGTGGTTGCCATTCTTGCTGCCATCGCGTTGCCTTCGTACCAGGCCTATGTGCGCAAGGCCAATCGTGCCCAGGCCAAGGCCGATCTGGTCGAGCTGGCGCAGATGCTGGAACGGCGGCATACCGTGGAGAACACCTACGCGGGCATGACGCTGCCGTTCTCGCAATCGCCACGCGACGGTACCGCCAGATACACGCTTTCCTATGTGGGAACGCCGAACGGCACCTCCTTTACCCTGCAGGCGGCACCGACCGAGATCCAGAAGAAGGACGACTGCGGCACACTGAGCCTGGACCAGGCCGGACGGAAGACGCCGAATGCCAGCAAGGGGCCTGGATGCTGGTAAAGGGCAGGCCTTTGGGCGGCATTGCAGAAAAGGCTTGCACTCCCCTGCAAGCGCTGGCTAAAATGCGCACCCCGCCCGAATAGCTCAGCCGGTTAGAGCACTTGACTGTTAATCAGGGGGTCGTTGGTTCGAGTCCAACTTCGGGCGCCAGATTCGAGAAAGCCGCGAGAAATCGCGGCTTTTTTCGTTTTTTGCGATGGCGCTGCGGACTTCAGCAGGCGGTGGGCCTTGGCGGGCGCTGGCTCCTGACCCGTCCCGGGACGCTGATGATGACGCGGCTGTGCTCCTGCCCGTCCACGCACAGCACGATGGACTGGTTGGTGCCGGCATTGCGGCCGTCGGGCCGGAACCGCACGTCGGGCCGATGGTCGCTGGTGCGCAGGTCGACATGACGCTGGCGTGCCTCGTGCACGCGCAGTTCCTTCCCGGCGCCGGTCGCGCCGTTGGCCGGTTCGACCTGCACCCGCCAGCCCAGGCTCCATGCCTGGTCACACATCATGCCGTCCGACGATCCGCAGACCGTCACGCGGCGACGTTCGGTGATGGCGGTGCTGCGCGCCATCGACAGGCTGGCGACCAGTTCGGCGCGCAGCGCTTCCGCCTGGAAGTGCCGCAGCGTGCGTTGCCAAGGGCCCCAGGCCAATGCCAGCAGGACCGACAGCACCATGACGGCGATCAGCAGCTCGATCAGATGGAGCCCGCGGTGGAGCCGGGCAGGGCCAGGACGATGGGACATGCCTCCAGCCTCGACGTGCGCCGGGGCATTCACCATCAGGCACCGCCGCACTCTCCTGCCCGGAAACCCCTCAGCGGGCCGTCACTCCATGCCCCGTATACTCACCACTCCCGGGAACTGGCACCACCATGAGCGACCGTTTTGAACTCGTCTCGCCGTACTCGCCGGCGGGCGACCAGCCTGATGCCATCGCGAAGCTGACCAGCAATTTCGAAGCGGGCATCGCCAAGCAGACCCTGCTGGGCGTCACCGGCTCGGGCAAGACCTACACCATCGCCAACGTCATCCAGAACGTGCAGAAGCCGACGCTGATCATGGCGCCGAACAAGACGCTGGCGGCGCAGCTGTATGGTGAGTTCAAGGCGTTCTTCCCGCACAACGCGGTGGAGTACTTCGTCAGCTACTACGATTACTACCAGCCGGAAGCCTACGTGCCGTCGTCGGACACCTTCATCGAGAAGGACAGTTCGATCAACGAGCACATCGAGCAGATGCGGCTGGCGGCGACCAAGACCCTGCTGTCGCGCCCGGACGCGATCGTGGTGGCGACGGTGTCGGCAATCTACGGCCTGGGCGCGCCGGAAGACTACCTGTCGCTGCGCCTGATCCTGTCCAAGGGCGAGCGCATCGACCAGCGCGACCTGATCAACCATTTGACCCAGCTGCAGTACACGCGCAACGAATACGAGCTGCAGCGCGGTACGTTCCGCGTGCGTGGTGAAGTCATCGACGTGTTCCCGGCCGAGTCGGACAGCGAGGCGCTTCGCCTGGAGCTGTTTGATGGCGAGGTCGAGAAGATCACGTTGTTCGATCCGCTCACCGGCGAGACGCTGCGCAACATGCAGCGCTTCACGGTCTACCCGAAGACCCATTACGCCACCACGCGCGAGCGTGTGCTGGCGGCGATCGATACGATCAAGGTCGAGCTGAAGGAGCGCCTGGAGCAGCTATATGCGCAGAACAAGCTGGTGGAGGCGCAGCGCCTGGCGCAGCGCACCCAGTTCGACCTGGAAATGATGGCCGAGGTCGGCTACTGCAACGGCATCGAGAACTACTCCCGGCACCTGACCGGCAAGAACGCCGGTGAACCGCCGCCGACGTTGTTCGACTACCTGCCAGCCGACGCGCTGCTGGTGATCGACGAATCGCACGTGACCATTCCGCAGATCGGTGCCATGTTCAAGGGCGACCGTTCGCGCAAGGAGACGCTGGTCGAGTTCGGGTTCCGGCTGCCCTCGGCGCTGGACAACCGGCCGCTGCGCTTCGAGGAGTGGGAAGAGCGCTGCCCGCGCAGCATCTATGTGTCGGCCACGCCAGGCCCCTATGAGTACCGCGAGGCCGGTGACGAGATCACCGAACTGGTCGTACGCCCCACCGGCCTGATCGATCCGGTGGTGGAGATCCGCCCGGTGGGCACCCAGGTTGACGACCTGATGAGCGAGGCCAATGCGCGCATCAAGGCCGGTGACCGTGTGCTGGTCACGACGCTGACCAAGCGCATGGCCGAAAATCTCACCGAATACCTGACCGAGCACGGCATCCGCGTGCGCTACCTGCACTCGGACGTGGACACGGTCGAGCGCGTGGAGATCATCCGCGACCTGCGCCTGGGCAAGTTCGATGTGCTGGTGGGCATCAACCTGCTGCGCGAGGGCCTGGACATGCCCGAGGTGTCTCTGGTGGCGATCCTGGATGCCGACAAGGAGGGCTTCCTGCGCTCGACCGGCTCGCTGATCCAGACCATCGGCCGTGCCGCCCGCAACGTGCGTGGCAAGGCGATCCTGTATGCGGACAAGATCACCCGCTCGATGCAGGCAGCGATCGACGAGACCGACCGCCGTCGTGCCAAGCAGGTCGAGTACAACGAGCAGCACGGCATCGTGCCGCGCTCGGTGGCGCGTCCGATCACCGACGTGCTGGAAGGTGCGCGCTCCGATGCGGCGGAGAAGGAAGCAAAGAAGGGCAAGGGCAAGGGCAGGCCCGGCGTTGCCGAGGAGGGGAGTGACTATCGATCGCTCAGCCCGGCCCAGCTGGCGTCCCGTCTCAAGGCGCTGGAGCAGCAGATGTACCAGCACGCCAAGGACCTGGAATTCGAGGATGCCGCCCGCGTGCGTGACCAGATCCGGCAGCTGAAGGAAGCGAGTCTGGGCTGAACGCGGCAGTGCAGCATCTTCTTCACAAAAGTGTTGCGCTTCACGGCCGGGATCCGTAATATACGCGGCCTGCACCGACGCAATCGCGGACGTTCAGTAGCAAAAACGGGCGGTTAGCTCAGCGGTAGAGCACTACCTTGACATGGTAGGGGTCACAGGTTCGAACCCTGTACCGCCCACCACGAAGTCCCTGGAAGGGGGCTGTCGTGAACTGCAAAGCCCGGCCCTGGCGCCGGGTTTTTACGTAGCAAGGCCAGCTTTCGGGCGGCAAGAACAAGATGGGCGGTTAGCTCAGCGGTAGAGCACTACCTTGACATGGTAGGGGTCACAGGTTCGAACCCTGTACCGCCCACCACCTGGCTCCCGGCATTGCCGGTGCGGTGGTGGATCACGACGGAAGCCGGCCCTGTGCCGGCTTTTCTCGTTTCAGGCGTCGATCACGGTTCCACATGGTCAGCGTTGCACGACCAGGTCTTCGACGCTGATCATCCGCTGCAGCTTCCAGTGACCGTCCACGCGCTCCCAGAGCTGGGCGACGCGAACCGTCGCACCACGCGTGGGCTGGGCATCGCCGGGTTCGTGTTGCAGGGGCTGGTTGGCCAGCCTCAGGACCCGGTCCTGGCGCAGCCGGTAAAGCAGCAGGGAGGGCGAACCGCAATCCTGTCGTACGACGTCCGGCTGCTGGGTTTCGGCAAGCAGGATCTGGCTGCGAAGGGCCTCTTCAGCGGGCTCGTTGCCAGCGCCGAACAGGCTGGAGAGCAGCAGCATCAGGGCAAGCATCGGCATGGCACGGTGCTCCAGCGGGAAAGTGCACGCAGGCTGGCATGACATGTGGGGGGCTGCAGCCGGCCTGCGACGAAGGCCGGAATTGAACCGCCAAAGGCGGCCGGGGGGGGCGATGAATCCGGGCCGTGCAGGCGTAGACTCCGGTCTACCGCGCAATCGCGCCGTCACTGCAAGGAGCTGCCGCATGAGCGATCACGTCCCGGTTTCCCGGCCCAATCCCATCATCGAACTGCTGTTCGGCGGCAACATGCTGGAAGGTACTTTCAAAGCGGTGATCTGGGTGGCCCTGCTGGCGGCAGTGCTGGCGTGGACCACGTTCCGCTGAATCTTCCCGCTGCCCTGCGGCACCGGCGGCGGCGCTGGCCTGCGCTCAGGCGCTGAAGGCCTGGCGCAGGCTGCGCAGCGTGGCCTGGCGATGTTCCTTTGCGGTCGCTTCGCCCATCTCAAGTTCCTGCAGGCGCAATCCCACCAGCGTCATCGACAACGCGTAGCCGCGTGCCGCATCTGCAGCACGCGAAAGGCCCAGTGCGCGGCGCGTCAGCGCGTTCACGTGTTCCAGGTCGGGCAGCAGCCCCAGGTAGGCGCGCTCGGCGCTGTCCAGGTCGGGGGCACGCAGGATTGCGTGCGCTTCAGCAGCAGGGGAGACGGAGGCCATGGGGGGGTCCTTGTCCGTTGCGGGCGCTCGATCAGAACGAGCGCATCAGGGAAACGAAGGCCGACGTCTGCGTACCGCGACGGGCCATCGGGCTGTCCTTTACTGCATCGCCGAACCACTGGTTGGCGACGACGCCGGTCGCGCGCCACTTCGTGCCCAAGGGCGTGCTGACTGCGATCTGCAGGCTCGGTGATGTCGCGCTGCCCGGGTTGTAGGCGGCAAGTCCCGAGCGCAGCGCTTCTTCGTCGGTGATGCCGTAGTAGTAGTCGAGCAGGCGCGCACTGGAGTGCACCACGCCGACCTTGGGCACCCAGGTGAAGCGACCGGCCTGGATCGGATAGCTGTAGTGCAGGCGCGACTCCATGCCACCTCCATGTCCGGTGACCTCGCGCATCACGCTGGCCTCGACGATGCCCCAGTCGGCGCTGTATTCACCGTTGATGCCGGCCATGGCCGACATCTGCCGGCTGTGCAGGCGACGCAGCTGCGGGTCGTTCACGTCGTCGGTCTTGAAGCGCAGCGTGTAGGGCGTGACTGCCGCCGACAGGCGCAGGCCCTCGCGCTTGTACAGGTACATGCCCAGCGAGCCCGGGCTGGCGAAGAAGCGCTCGCCCTGCCAGGCAATGGACGGTACGACCAGCGGCTTGACGTCGTAGTGGGCGTACGCCCCCGAGGTTGCGCCGGCACTGATACCGGCCTGCACGCCCGGGTTCCGGTCGGCGGCGTGGGTGATCAACGGCAGGCCGATGGCAGCGGAGAACAGCAACGGGAGCAGCAGGGTCGGGGACAGCGACGGCATCGATCAACCACTTTGCGGGGGATGGCTGTGCATGGTGCGGGCACAACATTGTCAGAACATTGCGCCTTCGCAATTGGCACACGAAGACGCCCAAACCTGGCGCCAGGCACTATGATCGGCACCGTTTCCGGTAGCCGAGCCCCTGATGCGCATTCTCCTGGTCGAAGACGATCCCGATCTGTCCCGTGCCCTGCAGTCGGGCCTGGAGCGGCAGGGCGTGGTCGCCGACGTGGTCGGCAGCCTGGCCGAAGCCGCGGTCGCGCTGCGCGAGCCGGTGCACCAGCTGATGCTGCTGGACCGCCAGCTGCCCGATGGCGATGGCGTGGCTTTCGTCGCCACCGCACGCGCGCTGCGCCCGAACCTGGCGGTGATCATGCTGACGGCCAAGGGCAGGTTGTCGGACAAGGTCGAGGGCCTGGATGTCGGTGCCGACGACTACCTGGTGAAGCCGGTGGCGATCGAGGAGCTGATGGCGCGGATCCGTGCTGTCTCGCGGCGGCCCTCGGCGATGGTGACACCGAGCCTGCATCTGGGCCGGCTGGAATTTGACTTCGAATCGCTGCAGGCGCAGGTGGAGGGCCAACCGCTGGCGCTGCCCCGGCGCCAGGTGCTGGTGCTGCAGGCACTGGCGATGCGCCAGGGGCGCACGGTCACCCGCACGGCACTGGAGGCCGCGGTGTACGGCTTCGACGATGAGATCCAGTCCAATGCGCTCGATGCGCACATTTCCAAGCTGCGCAAGGCGCTGCAGCAGGCCGGGGCGGGCGTTGAAATCCATGTGATCCGGGGCGTCGGCTACCTGCTGGCGGAGGCCTGAGATGGCGCGTCCGACACGTCCGATCCGTTCCATCACGCTGGGGTTGGCCTGGCGGTTGTTCCTGGCGCAGGCCTTCACCGTGCTGTTTGCAGTTGTTGCGCTGATCCTGACCTGGGGCGACAAAGACACCTGGGGCATGGACATGTTCATGGCCGAAGCCGTGGCCAAGGCCGTGCACAGTGAAGGCGGGCGGTTGGTGCTGGACCAGGCGCGCTGGAACAAGCTCGACGCCGAGGCCGGGGGCAACCTATGGTTCGCGGCGGTCGACGACAAGGGTGTCTGGCTGGAACGCGGCACGATTCCGGCGATCCACGCCCCGCTGCTCGCGCGCCTGCCGACGCTGGGTGCCACCGAACTCGGCTCGCTGGTGCCGCCGTACCTGGACGTGGCGCGGGTCATGATCCGCAAGGAGGACGGACGGCGCATCACGGTGATGGTGGGTGGGGCGCCGAAGGGTGGGTTGCTGGACGGTGCACTGATGGTGCTGCGCCTGATCGGGCTGTGGTTTTTCCTGCCTCTGATCGTGATCACGCTGCTGGTCATGCCAACCGTGATCCACCGCGCGATGCGCGGCGTGCGCCGCTCCGCACAACAGGCCAAGGAGCTGGATATCGGCCAGCCGGGGGCGCGTTTGGATGCGCAGCTCGTGTCGACCGAAGTCGCACCGCTGGTGGAAGCCTTCAACGACGCGATCGACAAAGTGCAGCAGGGGTATGCCGCGCGTGACAAGTTCCTCGCCGATGCCGCGCACGAACTGCGGGTGCCGATTGCAGTGGTGCAGGCGCGCCTGTCGCAGTTGCCGCAGGGCGAGCTGAAGTCGCAGCTGCTGACCGACGTGGCGCGGCTCGGTAACGTTGCCGAGCACCTGCTTGACCTGCAGCGGCTTGATCGCAATGTCGGCGCACTGCAGCGGCTGGATCTGGCGTTGCTGGTGCGCGAAGCGGCCGCCGATCTGGCGCCGCTGGTGGTGGGTGCCGGTTACGGCTTCGAAGTGGATGCACCCGAGATGCCAGTGTGGATCCATGGCGACAGCCTGGCGCTGGGGCGGGTGATCGCCAATCTGGTGCACAACGCCATCGTCCACGGCGGCGGACGCGGCACCATCTGCGTGCGCCTGGATGCACGTGGCCTGCTGGAGGTCAGCGACCAGGGCGCCGGTATTCCGGTGGGCGACCGTGAAGCGATCTTCGAGCCGTTCCATCGTCTGCGCGCAGCGGGTAGCGGCAGTGGCCTGGGCCTGCATCTGGTGAAGGAAATCGTGCAGCATCACGGCGGTTCGGTCAGTGTCGGCGAGGCGGCCGGCGGTGGTGCCAGCTTCCGGGTCAACTTCCACCGCGGCACCGTCCGGCGCTGACAGCCACGCGGGGAAATCCCCGATAGGCAACCTGCCACGTCCCTCGGCAGGCTGCTGGAATGGTTCCCGAACGTTCCGCTCCGGCCCTGTTCGGCCCCGGCTGCGCCGCCGGCCTGGTGCTGGGCGCGCTGGCCTGCGTGCAGATGCCGGCGCTGCTGCCGTTGTGGCTGGGTGCGCCGATGGCCGCTGCCGGCGTCGCGGGCTGGCTGCTGCGCTGGCGCGGCCGCGCGTGGGCTGCAGTCCTGCTCGGCCTGGCATGGGCGACACTGCACGGGCAGTGGGCCCTGCACGGCCAGCTTCCACCCGGTGCGCCGCCGCAGGATGTGCAGGTGCGGGGGCGGGTGGCCGATCTTCCACAGAGAGGACGCGGCTACACGCGTTTCGTGCTGCACGTGGATGAGACCGATGCGCTGCCAGCGCTGCGTGGCAAGCGCCTGCTGGTCACCTGGAACGACCCGTGGCGTGGATCGCCAGCGCACGAGGCGGAGGGCGGGCGCCATGCGGTTCGTGCGGGATCACATTGGCAGTTGTCGTTGCGCGTGCGCGCGCCACGCTCGCGGATCAATCCTGGCGGCTTCGACGGCGAACGCCATGCATTGCTGCGCGGTATTTCCGGCAATGGCACGGTGCGCGACCCCGGCGCTGCGCGTGAGCGCGCGCCTGCGCAGGGCCTGCCGGCCTGGCGCGAGCGCAGCAGTGACGCCATCGCAACGCAGGTGGCACATCCTGCCGCGCGGTTCGTGCAGGCCTTGGCACTGGGCGACACGCGCGGCCTGTCCGATGCCGACTGGGAGCACCTGCGCGCGCTGGGCCTGACCCATCTGGTCGCCATTTCCGGTTTCCACGTAGGCGTGGTGGCTGGCTTTGGCGTACTGCTGTGCCGCGTGTCGTGGTGGCTCTGCCCGGTGCTGGGACGGTTCTGGCCTCGGCCGCAGGCGGCGGCATGGGGCGCGGCGCTGGCCGCAGCCGCCTATGCCGTGGCCGCCGGCGGCGCGCTTCCAACGGTGCGTGCGGCGTTGATGATCGGGCTGGTGGCACTGGCCCGTGCCGGGCGTCGCCCGGTGGGTGCGGGGCAGGGGCTGGCCCTGGCCGCGATGGCGATGCTGCTGCCGGCGCCGTTGTCGGTGCTGTCGGCCGGCTTCTGGCTCAGCTTTGGGGGCGTGCTGTGGCTGCTGTGGTGCCTGCCGCGGGCCGGGCCGGAGGGCGTCGGCGGTGGCCTGCGCGACTTTCTGGCCGCCCAGGGCGTGGCCAGCCTCGGCCTGTTGCCGCTGTGCGTGGCGCTGTTCGGCGGCACCGCGCGCTTGGGGCCGCTGGTCAATCTGCCGATCATTCCGTGGTGGACCCTGCTGGTGGTGCCGTTGTCGCTGCTGGGTACCGGCCTGCACGCGTTGCATGATGGCGCCGGGCGCTGGGCATGGCGCGCCGCCGCTTGGCTGTTCGAGTTCAGCTGGCAGGCCCTGCAGCCACTGGCGTTGCACCCGCAGGCGATGTGGTGGTTGGCCGAGGCGCCGCGCTGGGCGGTGCCGGCGGCATTGGCGGGGGTTTTCTGGTGGCTGCTGCCACGCGGCGCTGGCGGTGGCCTGGCAGGCCTGCTGCTGTGCTTGCCGCTGCTGTGGCCCGCCCGGCATGCACCGGCTGAAGGCGAACTGGAGCTGCTGGTGCACGACGTAGGGCAGGGCACCGCGGTGCTGGTGCGTACGGCGCGGCACGCGCTCTGGTACGACGTGGGGCCGCCGACCGGCGGCGACGGCAACGAACGCATTCTGGTCCCGGCCCTGCGCGCGCTCGGACAGGGGCCGCCCCAACAGGCGATGCTCAGCCATGACCATCTTGATCACACCGGCAGCCTGCCGAGCCTGCGAAGGCAGCTGCCCGGACTGCAGCTGCTGGCGCCACCGGGCAGCACCATCGCCGGCGCCACGCCCTGCCAGCAGGGACTGCGCTGGCAGTGGGACGGGGTTGATTTCCAGGTCCTGCACCCGGCGCCGGGCAGCCGCCAGGCCGAGAATGAAGACAGCTGCGTGCTGCGCGTCGCCAGCCGTCATGGCGTGGTCCTGCTGCCTGGCGATATCGGCCGCCCGGCCGAGCAGGCGTTGCTGAAGGCATACCCGGCAGCGCTGAAGGCGGATGTGGTGCTGGTGCCGCACCATGGCAGCGGTGGCAGTTCCAGTGCGCCGTGGGTCGAGGCCGTGGCGCCACGGCTGGCGGTGGTCTCGGCCGGGCACCGCAACCGCTTCGGGCACCCCCGCCAGGACGTGGTCCAGCGCTGGCTGGCACAAGGGGCCGAGGTGCTGGCCACGGCCGATTCCGGGGCGATCCGCGTATGGCTTGGCGCACAAGGGCTGCAGCTGCGTGAACAGCGCATCCACGCATCCCGGTGGTGGGATGCCGCTGGGCGGGCGCGGTCGGCTGCTATCCTATCGCCGATCGAACAAGCGGCCGTTGGGCCGGAGGGTTGAAACGTGTGGGAACTGGTCAAGGCCGGTGGCTGGCCGATGGTGCCGCTGCTGCTGTTGGGCGTACTGGCTTTGGCGATCATCCTGGAGCGTTTCTGGTCACTGCGACGTACTGAAGTGCTGCCGCCCGGCCTCGGCCAGGAAGTGCGCAACTGGGCGGCACGCGGCAAGCTCGACCCGGCCCACCTGCAGACCCTGCGCGCGAACTCGCCGCTGGGCGCGCTGCTGGCCGCAGCGCTGGAAGCGCGCAACCGTCCGCGAGACCAGATCCGCGAGCGCATCGAAGACACCGGCCGCCACCTGGTGCACCGCATGGAGCGTTTCCTCAACGCGCTGGGCACCATCGCATCGGCCGGGCCGCTGCTGGGCCTGCTGGGCACGGTGATCGGCATGATCCAGATGTTCCTGGGCATCCTCGACCATGGCGTGGGTGATGTGAACCAGCTGGCCGGTGGTATCGGCAAGGCGTTGGTGTGCACCGCCACCGGCATGATCGTCGCCATTCCAGCGCTGATGTTCCACCGCTACTTCAAGGGCCGCATCCACGGTTATGTGGTGGAGATGGAGCAGGAAGCCAGCGCGCTGCTGGATACGCTGGATGGCCGCCCCGGCGTGATGAACCCTGCCGCTGCCACGCGCCCGGCCGGCGCGGCCACTGCGAAGGCCTGATCGATGCGTATCGGCAACGACCGATCCCAGGATGAGCCGCATATCGACCTGGTGCCACTGATCGACGTCATCCTGGTGCTGATCATCTTCTTCGTGGTCACCACCACCTTCGATGCGCGCTCGACACTCCAGGTGGAGCTGCCCACGGCCAGCCAGCAGGCCAGCAATGAGCCGCCGCGTTCGTTGAGCGTGCTGATCAACGCCGAAGGCCGCTACTTCATCAATGACCAGGAAGTGCTGCGCAGCGACGTCGAGTCGGTCAAGCAGACCATCGCGGCCGTTGCCGGCAGCGACCGTACCCAGCCGGTGCTGTTGCGTGCCGATGCCCGCACGCCCTATCAGGCCGTGGTGACCGCGCAGGATGCGCTTGGTCAGCTCGGCTTCCGCCGTATTGCCATTGCAACAGCACCCGAGGTGCGTCCATGAGTTCCAAACACGCGCCGGTGTGGCCGATCTACAAACGCCTGCTGGGATACACCCGGGCCTACTGGGGCCTGATGGTCGCTGCCATCATCGCGATGGCGGTGGAATCGGTGGCCGGCTATCACTTCACCAAGCTGATGGAGCCGCTGGTCAACCGGGGCTTTGTCAATCCCGAACCGAAAATGGCGGTGATCCTGCCGCTGACCATCCTTGGCCTGTTCCTGATGCGCAGCGCCGCCACCTGGGTCAGCGACTACGCGCTGGCCAAGACCGGCCGCAGCGTGGTGCGCGACCTGCGTGAACAGGTGCTGGCCAAGTACCTGCACCTGCCGTCCTCGCATTTCGATACCGAATCGACGCCGGTGATGGTCAGCCGCCTGAACTTCGATACCGAGCAGGTCACCCAGGCCAGCGCCGATGCACTCAAGACCGTGGTTGCCGACACCCTGACCATCATCGCCATGCTGGCGGTGATGCTGCAGATGAGCGTCAAGGTGACCGTGGCCATGCTGGTGGTGGTGCCGATGATCGGCGTGATCGTGTCCTACGTCGGCAAGCGCTACCGGCGCATCAGCCGGGGCATCCAGGACGGCATGGGCACGATGGCGCAGACCGCGGAGCAGTCGCTGGCGGCCCAGCAGGAAGTGAAGGTGCACGGCACCCAGCAGCATGAGATGTCGCGCTATTCACGCCTGGCCAACCGCATGCTTGCGCTGAACATGAAGGTGGAAATCACCCGTGCCGGTGCCTCCAGCGTGGTCCAGTTCCTGGCCGCGCTGGCGCTGGCGGTGATCGTCTGGGTGTCGACCCGCGAAGCACTGGCAGGGCGCCTCAATGCCGGCCAGTTCATGGGCCTGATGATCTCGATGACGGCGATCATCCCGTCGCTGCGCCGACTGACCAGCGTGCAGTCCTCGATCTCCCGCGGTGTGTCCGCCGCCGAGCGCCTGTTCGACATCCTCGACATGCCGGTCGAGCGCGACGAAGGCCGCAACACGGTGCAGCGCGTGCGTGGCGAACTGGCCTTCGAGCACGTCATGCTGCGTTACCGCGAAGACAGTGGCATCGCCCTGGACGACATCAGCTTCGTGGCCAAGCCGGGTACGGTCACCGCCATCGTTGGTCGATCCGGCAGCGGCAAGACCAGCCTGATCCGGCTGGTGCCGCGCTTCTACGAACCCAGCGGCGGGCGTATCACCCTCGACGGGGTGGCACTGGACGACTATCCGCTGGCCGATCTTCGCCGCCAGGTGGCGATGGTCGGGCAGAAGGTCATGCTGTTCGACGACACCATCGGCGCCAACATCGCCTATGGCATGGACGCCACCGATGAACAGATCCGTGCGGCGGCCGAAGCCGCGAATGCCTGGGAGTTCATCGCACGCATGCCGCAGCAGCTGCAGACCCCGGTGGGCGAGAACGGCGCGCTGCTGTCCGGTGGCCAGCGCCAGCGCCTGGCGATCGCCCGTGCGATCCTGCGCGACGCGCCGATCCTGATCCTCGATGAAGCCACCGCAGCACTGGACAACGAATCGGAGCGCCTGGTGCAGGACGCGCTGCAGCGATTGATGCCCGAGCGCACTACGCTGGTCATCGCGCATCGCTTGTCGACCATCGAGCATGCAGACCAGGTGCTGGTGATGGACCACGGTCGCATCGTCGAGCGCGGTACCCACAAGGAGCTGCTCACCATGGGTGGCCTGTACCAGCATCTGCACAGCATGCAGTTCCGCGAAAGGCAGGACTGATGGCCGGCAAGGGTACCCAGACCCCGCCGTACTGGTACGACGGCACCCCGGTTCCGTGGGCGATGCGCCTGCTGGCGCCGCTGTATGCCGGCGTCACCGCGATGCGCCGGCGCGCCTATCGGCGTGGCTGGCGCAAGCGCTACACGCTGCCGGTGCCGGTCATCGTGGTTGGCAACATCACCGCCGGTGGGACTGGCAAGACGCCGCTGACCATCGCGCTGGTGGAGCGCCTGCGTGCCGCCGGTTGGAAGCCGGGCGTGGCCAGTCGTGGCTACGGCCGCGAAGATCCCGACAAGCCGCTGTGGGTCAAGGCCGATACGCCGACAGCCAAGGGTGGCGACGAGCCGGTGCTGATTGCCTGGAAGACCGGCGTGCCTGTGCGCGTGGACAGTGATCGTGTTGCTGCCGGCAAGGCGCTGATCGAGGCCGGTTGCGATGTGATCGTCTGCGACGACGGCCTGCAGCACTACCGGCTGGCACGCGACATCGAGATCGAAGTGGTCGATGCGCAGCGCCGCTACGGCAATGGCCGGATGATTCCGGCCGGGCCGCTGCGCGAGCCGGTCAGCCGCGCCAGCGAATGCGATTTCCGTGTGGTGAATCTCGGTCAGGCCGATGAGGAATCTGCGGCACAGGCCTGTGGCTTCGGCCAATGGCCGATGGCCCTGCACATCGACAGCGCACAACCGCTTGCCGGTGGCCGTGCCCGTCCGCTGTCGTATTTCAAGGGCCAGCGCGTGCATGCCGTGGCCGGTATCGCGCATCCGCAGCGCTTTTTCGACATGCTGCGCGCGCGCGGCATCGGCGTGGTGCCGCATGCCTTCGCCGACCATCAGGCCTATCAGCCGCAGGACCTGTCCTTTGGCAGCCAGCTGCCGGTGCTGATGACTGAAAAGGACGCGGTGAAATGCCGTGCGTTCGGCAATGACTGGCACTACGCTGTCCCGCTGCGCGCCGAGCTGCCTGCCGCGTTCTGGGTGGCGCTGACCGACCGCCTGGACAAGCTGCGACCGAACTGAGTGGCGCAGCGGCGCTTGCATTCATGCGCCGCCGGCCGCATTCCCGTTGTATCGAGCCTGCAGAGTACCGCCCCATGACTGAATTCGTCGTCGCCATCCCGGCCCGCTATGCCGCCTCGCGGCTGCCGGGCAAGCCGCTGCGCCCGCTGGGCGGTGAGCCGCTGGTGCTGCACGTAGCGCGCCGCGCGCTGCAGGCCGGTGCCGGCGAGGTCTGGGTCGCAACCGACGATCAACGCATTGCCGACGCACTGTCCGGCCTGGCCGAAGTGAAGGTGGCGATGACCGCCACCTCGCATGCCTCCGGTACCGACCGCCTGGCCGAGTGCGCGCGCATCGCCGGCTGGGCCGATGACACCGTCGTGGTCAACCTGCAGGGCGACGAGCCGTTCGCACCGGCGGCAGGTATCCGCGCGGTGGCCCAGGCACTGGTTGAAGGCAATGCGCCGATGTCGACCCTCGCCACGACCGTGGAAGACGCACATACCCTGTTCGACCCGAACGTGGTGAAGCTGGTGCGCAATGTGCGCAACGAGGCGATGTACTTCAGCCGCGCCCCGATCGCCTGGCACCGCGATGGCTTTGCACGCAGCCGTGACACGCTGCCGGCCGGTCACAACTGGCTGCGCCACATCGGCATCTACGGCTATCGCGCCGGGTTCCTGCAGCAGTTCGCGGCGATGCCGCCGGGCCAGCTGGAGCAGGTCGAATCGCTGGAACAGCTGCGCGTGCTGGAAGCGGGCTTCCCGATCAGCGTGGCGATCTCGCCGGAGCCGTTCCCGCCGGGCATCGACACGCCCGAGGACCTGGAACGCGCCGAAGCATTGCTGCAGACGCTGGCTGCCCGATGAAGCTGCTGGTCGTCTGCCTCGGCAACATCTGCCGTTCGCCGATGGCCGAAGGTGCGCTGCGCGCCCGCCTGGACGCTTCGCCGCTGGCTGGTCGCGTGCAGGTGGATTCGGCCGGCACCGGCGACTGGCATGTGGGCGAGCCACCGGACCGGCGTGCGATCGCCTGCGCGGCCGGGCACGGCGTGGACATCGGTGGCCTGCGTGCACGCCAGCTGCAGGCCTTGGATTTCGACCGTTTCGACTGGATCCTGTGCGCCGATGAGGCCAACCTGCGCGATGCCGGCCGCCTCGCTACGCCACCCCAGCGCGAGCGGCTGGCGCTGTACCTGCCGTGGACCGGCGGGCAGGGCAGGGGGGCGATCCCGGACCCGTACACCGGTGGCAGGGAGCATTTCGAACAGGTCTGGACATTGGTCGACGATGCTGCAAAACGTGCCGTGGCACGACTGTTGCATGACGCCGACTCCGGCATAATCGGGCCATGAACGTCCAGCCCGTCCCGGACCTGCCCGAATTCGCCACCTGGCTCAATGCCACCCCCTGCACCCTGACCGAACTGCGCGGTCGGCCGGTGGCGCTGTTGTTTGTCAACGCCGCCTCCGCCTGGAGCGCGCAACGCCTGGCCGAGTTCGGCCAATGGCTGTCGCGCCACCCTGGCAAGCTGCAGCCGCTGGTGCTGCAGGTGCCTCGCTTCGATTTCGAACGCGACGCCGGTGCCGCACTGAAGCTGTTGCGTCGCCAGGGCCTGACGATGCCGGTCCTGCTCGATGCCGACTGGGATGGCTGGCGCCGTTTCGGCATCACCGCCTGGCCGACCCTGGTGCTGCTGGATGCGCAGGGCCGCGAACAGCAACGGCTGGTCGGGCAGGGTGCACCCGGTGAGCTGGAGCGTGCCTTGAACGCGCTGTGCGAAGGCGCACCGTCGGCGCCGCCGCGTGGCGGCAGCGAACTGCACCCGGAACCCCGCCAGGCGCTGCGCTTCCCGCTGGGCCTGGCAGTCAGTACCGAACGCCTGTACATCGCCGACAGCGGCCATCACCGCATCCTCGAATGCAGCCATGGTGGCCGCATCCTTCGCCAGTTCGGGCTGGGCACCGCCGATTTCATGGACGGCAACCTCGCCGAAGCCGCGTTCCACCGCCCGCAGGCGCTGGTGCTGGAGCGCGATTCGCTGTACGTCGCCGACACCGGCAACCACGCGGTGCGCCGCATCAACCTGCTGACCGGCATCGTCGACACGCTGTGCGGCAACGGCCGTCCCGGCGCACCGGTGGAAGGCCCGGTCGCGCAGGCGCGGCAGGTTGCGCTGGACCATCCTGTCGGCCTGGCCATTGCCGACAACCAGCTGCACATCGCTATGGCCGGCGACAACCGCATCTGGAGCTACCACCTGGGCCAGCGCAGCCTGCAATGGCGCGCGGGCAGTGGTTCCATCGACGAGCGTGATGGCAGCGGGCATCTGGCCGCCTTCGCCCAGCCCACCGCGTTGGCCGTGGTGCAGCAGGTGCTGTACGTGGCCGATGCGCTGGGTTCCTCGATCCGCGCGCTGCAGTTGCGCGGCGATCTGGTGCAGACCCTGGTCGGGCAGGGGCCCTGGCGCTTCGGCAGTGAAGACGGTCCCCGCGCCCAAGCCAGCCTGCAGTTCCCGCAGGCCATCGCGCTCAGCCCGGATGCGCCGCTGTTGTGGATTGCCGATACCGGTAACGGCCGCCTGCGCACGCTGCGCCTGGGCGGTGGCGAACTGACTACCCAGCCGCTGCCACGACGCCTGCATGGCCCGGCGGGGTTGGCGGTAGGCGCCGGTGCGGTGTGGATTTCCGAGACCGACGCCCATGCCGTGCTGCGATTCGACCCGGACAGCGGCGTGCTCAGCGAAGTCCCGATCAGCGAATGACAGACGTTCCCGCCCCGGCCTTCGACGGCAAGGCCTTCGCGGCCCAGCTCAGTACCGCCCCCGGCGTGTACCGCATGTACGCCGCCGACGACACCCTACTGTACGTGGGCAAGGCCCGCGCGCTGCGCAACCGTGTCGGCAGCTATTTCAACGGCAGTCCGAAGAACGCGCGGATCATGTCGATGATCTCGCAGATCACGCGCATGGACGTGACCGTGACGCGCTCGGAAGCCGAGGCGCTGCTGCTGGAAAACCAGCTGATCAAGTCGCTGTCGCCGCGTTACAACGTCTCGCTGCGCGACGACAAGACCTATCCGCATGTGCTGCTGACCCGCGAGGACTGGCCGCGCATCGCGCTGCATCGCGGCCCGCGTGCCATTCCCGGGCGCTACTTCGGGCCCTATCCCGGCGTCACCGCGGTGCGCGAGACGCTGAACCTGATGCACAAGCTGTTCAAGCTGCGCAGCTGCGAGGACAGTGTGTTCCGCAACCGCTCGCGGCCGTGCCTGCAGTACCAGATCGGTCGCTGCAGCGCGCCCTGCGTGGAGCTGGTGCCGGCGCCGGACTACGCCGAATCGGTGCGTCGCGCCGCACTGTTCCTGGAAGGCAAGAGCGACGAGCTGACCCGCGAACTGGGCGAGCAGATGCAGGCCGCCAGCGAGGCACTGGAGTTCGAGCAGGCCGCGCGCCTGCGCGACCTGATTTCTTCACTGCGCAGCATGCAGACCCGCCAGTACGTCGATGGCCGCGCCGCTGACCTGGACGTGCTGGCGGTGGCCATGCAGGGCTCGCAGGCCTGCGTGCTGCTGCTGGCCTTCCGCGATGGCCGCAACCTCGGCACCCGCCCGTTCTTCCCGCGCACCAACGGTGAAGAAAGCCCGGAGGAAGTGCTGGCCGCGTTCGTCTCGCAGTACTACATCGAATTCGAGCCGCCGCGCGAGATCCTGCTGGACCGCGAAATCCCGGATGCCGACCTGCTGGTTGCCGCGCTGTCTGCCTCGGCCGAGCGCAAGGTACAGCTGAAGTGGAATGTGCGCGGCGAGCGCGCCGGCTACGTGGAACTGGCCAGCCGCAATGCGCAGCTGACCCTGGCCACCGAGCTCAACAGCCGTAACGCGCAGCACGCGCGCAGCGACGCGCTGCGCGACATGCTTGGCCTGGCCGAGCCGGTCAAGCGTGTGGAATGTTTCGATATCAGCCACACCATGGGTGAGGCCACCGTGGCCTCATGCGTGGTGTTCGACGCCGCCGGTCCGGTGCGCGCGCAGTACCGCCGCTTCAACATCAGCGGCATCGAGCCGGGCGACGACTACGCCGCCATGCGTCAGGCCATCGACCGCCGTTTCCGCCGTGCGGTGGAAGAGCAGGGCGTGCTGCCGGACGTGCTGCTGATCGACGGCGGCGCCGGCCAGCTGGCGCAGGCCCAGGCCGCGCTGGCCGACCTGGGCGTGGAAGGCGTGCTGCTGGTGGGCGTGGCCAAGGGCGTGGAACGCCGCGCCGGCCACGAAGCGCTGGTGATGCCCGATGGCCGCGAGCTGCGCCCGGGCGCGGCCAATCCGGCGCTGCAGTTCATCCAGCAGGTGCGCGATGAGGCGCACCGCTTTGCCATCACCGGCCACCGCGGCCGCCGCCAGAAGGCGCGGATGACCAGCAAGCTGGAGGACATCCCCGGTATCGGGCCGCGCCGCCGCGCCAGCCTGCTCAAGCATTTCGGCGGCCTGGTGGGCCTGAAAGCCGCTGGCGAAGCGGAAATCGCCAAGGTGGAAGGCATCAATGACGCCCTCGCGGCACGTATCTACGCTAACCTGCACGGGTTGGCCACGCCTGATGCGGCCGAGTAGAGAGAGAAGCACGCAAGCATGAAGTTGACCCTGCCCACCTGGCTGACGTTGTTGCGGATCGTGATGATCCCGGTGCTGGTGCTGGTGTTCTACCTGCCCTACACCTGGACCAACTTCGCTTCGGCGGCGATCTTCGGCCTGGCCGCGATCACCGACTGGCTCGATGGCTGGATCGCCCGCCGCTACCAGCTGGAATCGGCCTTCGGCGCCTTCCTCGACCCGGTCGCGGACAAGCTGATGGTGGCGGTGGCGCTGTTCCTGATCGTGCAGGGCCACCCGACGCCGTGGATGGCGTTCTGGGCAGCGGTCATCGTCGGCCGTGAGATTGCGGTGTCGGCGCTGCGCGAGTGGATGGCCGAGCTGGGCCAGCGCGCCAAGGTACGCGTGGCGATGATCGGCAAGATCAAGACCACCGCGCAGATGGTCGCGCTGTTGTGCCTGCTGTATTCGGTGGCGCCGAACGTGCCGGTGGAAGACATCTGGATGGGCTGGCCGGTGTTCCATATCGGCGACTGGACCCTGGCGATTGCCGCCGTGCTGACACTGTGGTCGGGCCTGCAGTACCTGCACGCCGCCTGGCCGAGCCTGCGCGATGATGAGCGCGCCGCGCGCGAGCGGGCGCGGCAGAAGAAGCTGGGCAATTGAGCGCCGGGGTCGGATCCCTTTGCTCAGGAAAGGGCTCTGACCCCAGCGATGCGTTTATCCACGCATGGCGTGGATCTACTGGAAATGCCGCATCCACGGATGATGCGGATCCATCGGTTTGCGCGGATGTTGTAGTAGATCCACGCCATGCGTGGATACGTGGCGCCGGGCACCTCGCAGACCCTGAAAAAAGCGCTTGACGCCATTCTTGGAATAGGTAAAATTTCGCCTCCCAAGCGGGAATAGCTCAGTTGGTAGAGCGCAACCTTGCCAAGGTTGAGGTCGCGAGTTCGAGTCTCGTTTCCCGCTCCAGATTCAAGAAAAACGCTCCCGCAAGGGAGCGTTTTTCGTTTGCGTCCAACGCGCTTCATTGTCACTTCACCGTCGCTCCATCGCCCCACCACATGAAGGTTGGATGCTGCATCCTTCGTTCGAAGGGTGACGCCGCGATGCCTCATCAATCCTCCGCCTACGACCACGACATGATCATCGTCGGCGCCAGTTTCGCCGGTGCCGCCTGCGCGTTGGCCGCTGTCCAATATGGACTGCGCGTCTGCGTGCTCGAACGCAAAGCCGATCCCGGCGAACGCCTGCACACCACCGGCATCGTGGTGAAGGAGGCGATGGAGCAGACCTGGCTGGGGCGCATGCCCGAACATCTGGTGCAGCGGGTTGCCAATGTGCGCCTGTATGCGCCGAACCTGCGCAGCGTGTTGCTGGCCGCGCCGGGCTATTACTTCCTCACCACCGATACGCCGAACCTGATGCGCTGGCTGGCCAGCGAGTTGCGCGCGAATGGTGTCGACCTTCGCCTGCAGCAGTCCTTCACCGACGCCCATCGCAGTGGCGACGGCTGGCAGGTGGAAGGGGCGGGGCGGTGCGCCTACCTGGTCGGCGCCGATGGCGCACGCTCACGCGTTGCCAAGCGCACCGGCCTCGGCCAGGTGCGTGACAACCTCTACGGCGTCGAACGTGAGTTCGCCGGCCTCCAGTTGCCGCAGGGCGACGCACTCCATTGCTTCGTCAGCAAGCACTTTGCACCGGGCTACATCGGCTGGGTCGCACAGAACCCGACCGGGCTGCAGGTCGGCCTGGCACTGCGCCATGACCCGAATCAGGTACGCCCGCCTGATATTGATGGCTTCCTTGAGCACGTGCGCGATGTCGTCGGCATTCCGCCTTCGGGGCGTCCGTCGGCCACCCGCGCAGGCCTGGTGCCCTGCGGTCGGCCGGATGGGCCGATCACTGGTCAACGCGTGATCCTGACCGGCGACGCGGCGGGCATCGTCTCACCACTGTCCGCCGGAGGCATCCATTCCTCGTGGCGGCATGGCTGGACGGTCGGCGAGGCGATTGCCCGCCATCTGCGCGGCCAAGGACCGGACGCCGAACGGGTGGCGCGGCAGGCCGCCCCGGCCTTCCACGGCAAGCGCCTGCTGCGCTGGGCGATGGATCATCTGCAGGCCGACTGGCCGCTCAACGCGCTCCTGCATACGGCGGCCACGCGGCGTATCGCCGAGCAGATCTACTTCCATCGCCGCGGCCTGCGCACGTGAAGGGAGCAGGCAGGGGCCTGAACGCCCCCCTTCACTTCACCTGAAAATTCCTGTTGACGCCGTGCAGCAATATCGACACAATAGCGCTCCTTCGACACAGGTCGAACGAAATCTGCGGGAATAGCTCAGTTGGTAGAGCGCAACCTTGCCAAGGTTGAGGTCGCGAGTTCGAGTCTCGTTTCCCGCTCCAGATTCAAGAAAAACGCTCCCGAAAGGGGGCGTTTTTCGTTTGTCACACCGGTTGCAGCACCGCCGCGCTAGCGTGCCTTGCCGGGCAGCGCGCTGCACCAGGTCCGGGCATCCTGCCGGTCGAAACCGGGGCAGCGGTTGTCCTGCGGGATGTAGACGTAGGGAGCATCATCTTCGTAGGTGAAGTGGTAGTAGTAGGTCCGGTCCTTCCCGTACAGCCAGTAGTTTGACGAACCCTGGTTGATGGCATACGGCTCGAACGTGAAGATCGAGGATTCGGCGGGAATGAAGTTGCTGCGCTCCATCAGTATCAGCGTGGCGTTCGAGACCAGTGGGGTGGTCAGGACAAGCACGATCACACCGACAGTCGCTGTCGTGATCGAGCCAATCAGCAGCCAGCGGCGGGGACGTTTCACGCTCGGGCAGCATCGAAGCAAGACAATGCCGCAATGTGCAATACGCTGTGAAAGTCGTCCAGTGTTCCGTGCCGGGAACGCATTGAAAGCGTAGTGAAAGACTGGGTCGGCGTTGCCTGAACCGCACGCGTGCCGTGACCTTTTTCGGACGATTTCTCCATGTTCGCTCCACAATCGCACGGTAGCCTTCATGCTCCTTCTACACGTTGGCGGGCTGGTGGTCAGGCGTATCACTTCAGTGGCAGTGCCCAAGGCCGGGCGCGGACTCTCCCTGCATGCAGTGCTGCGCCCTGGTGCGTTGTTGGCAAGCCTGGCCCTGGCAGGTTGCATGTCGGTGCCTGTTCCGGACCTGCCTGATCGCACGCCCAGCACCTGGACCCAGGTGCCGCAGGGCCAGGGCGTGGCAGTGGATGCCAGACAGTGGTGGAAAGTGCTGTCCGACCCGGCACTGGATGGCCTGGTCGATCAGGCCATCGCCGGCAACCTGGACCTGCAGCAGGCTACGTTGCGCCTGCAGGCCGTTCGGATCGTCGCAGGCACTTCCGACTCGCGTTTCCTGCCGGAAATCTCGGCCAGCGCCAAGCAGGTGCAGGACGCCGCCGCCGTCGATACCTACTTCCATGCCGGCATCGAAGCGATCTGGGACCTGGGCCTGTTCGGCGCCGCCGAGAGCGCGCAGCTGGGCGCGCAGGCTTCGGCCGGCAATGCCGAGGCGTTGCGCAATGCCGCACAGGTGGCGGTGATCGCCGACGTGGTGCGCAGCTATCTGGACCTGACCGTGGCACAGGCCCAGCAGGACCTGCTGGCCCGGCAGCAGACCGTGGATGACCGCGGCGAACAACTGGCGCGGGTCCGCCAGCGCCTGCGCCTGGATGAGCCGGGCGAGCTGGATCGCCTGCGTGCACGCCAGGCCGCCACCCACGTCGCCATCGCACAGGCTCGGGAAAACGCCGACAACGCCGCCCGTGCGCTGGCATTGCTGCTGGGCCGTGATGGTCCGGATCCGGCTTGGCGCGCCTATCGCACGCCGCCGAAGCTGGGCACGTTCTCGCTGCAGCAGGTCCCGGCCGATCTGCTGCGCCACCGCCCGCAGATTCTGCTGGCCGAATCTGAAGTGATGCAGGCCGCGGCGAGCAAGGGCTCCGCACGTGCCGCGATGTATCCGCGGGTCAGTCTTGGCGGCTCGATCCTGTACGCCTACAACCTCACCCAGAACGCCCGCTCCAACTCCGACTCCAGTCCGTCGATCGGCCCGTACGTCGATATTCCCCTGTGGGATTGGGGCCAACGCCGCGCGCGTTTCCATGCTGATGAGAAGCAACTGGACGCCGCATTGCTCGGTTACCGCAAGGCCGTGCTGGAAGGCGTGAGCGAAGTGGAGGGTGCGCTGGGCAGCCTGGCGCGCCAGGACAGCAGCATCCAGTCGCTGCGTGCGGCCAATGATGCCGCCGGCCAGCAGCTCAAGCGCCAGGCGCGACAGGTGCAGCTGGGCCTGTCCAGCGAGTTCGATGGCCTGGACACGCAGCGTGCCGCGCTTGCCTCGCAGGCTGATCTGATCGGTGCGCAGGGCGCACGCGTGCTCGCGTTTGCTTCGCTGTACCGCGCCCTCGGTGGCGCACCGCTGCCGGTCGAAGCCGAGGACGCGTCGCAATGATCGCACTGGCCCGAAAGACCCTGGCCTATGAGTGGCGCCGGTTCCTGCCGGTGGTGCTGGCGATGTGTTTCGCCGGCGTGCTGTTGATCGTGCAGGCGGCACTGGTGCTGGGTATCTTCGGTACCGCGGCGATTTACGTGAAGGCATCCTCCGCCGATATCTGGGCCGGTTTCCCTGGCACCCAGAGCGTCAACTACGGCCATGCCATCAGCGCGGATGTGGAAAGCCACCTGCGCATGGATCCGGATGTCACCCGCGTCGAACCCTACGAGTGGGTGGATGGCGAATGGCGCTCCGGCGCGCAGGGTACCGGCAACGTGTCGGTGTACCTGTCCGGTATCTCCACCCAAGGCGATGCGATGATGTTCGCGCGCATCCTGCCCGCCGACCTGCGCGCGCAGCTGCGAGAGCCGGGCGCGGTGATCGTCGACAGCGCCGACCTGGACACGCTGGGCGTGGACCTGCAGAAAAACCGTGCGTGGATCAACGGCAAGGCGGTGCGCGTGGTGGCTGCACAACCGGGCCTGCGTGGTCTTGGTGGCGTCAACGTGCTGGCCTCGCTGGATACCGCGCGCGCCATCGCCGGTACAGACCCACATGAGGGCAGCACCTATTTCGTGGCCGGCCTGCGCTCGCCGGACCTGTCCAACGACGTGCGTGACCGCCTGGCCACGTCGATGGGGCAGGCCACGCCGGTCGAGTTCTGGACGGCACCGGAGTTCGCCAACCGCTCGCAGCAATACTGGCTGTTCGATACCGGCGCCGGCATCGCGGTGCTGTTCATGGCGGTCATCGTCTGCTTCGTCGGCGCGGTGATCACCAACCAGTCGTTTGCTTCCGTGGTGGCTGGGTCGGTACGCGAATACGCCACGCTCAACGCACTCGGTGCCGGGCGCTATGCACTGGCGCGGGTGGTATTCGAGCAGGCATTGCTGATCGGCGGCGTGGGCATGTTGCTGGCGGCGGCATTCAGCACCGTGGTGTTGTTGATTGCTCAGACCCAGCGCGTGCCGGTGCAGTTGACGCCGATGGTCATCATTGGTTGCGTGGTACTGGTCGCGGTGATGGCCATGCTGTCGAGCATCATGGCGGTACGCAGTGTCGTCCGCTCCGATCCATCGTTGCTGCTGCGTTGAGGACCGGTCGATGACTTCCATACGCGCCGTCGCCCCGACCCTGCAGGCCGACGCACTGGAAAAGGGTTTCATGACCGGCGACGTGCAGGTGCCGGTGCTGCGCGGCCTGTCGCTGGACATCTATCCGGGCGAGTTGACGCTGGTGTCGGGCCCGTCCGGTTGCGGCAAGAGCACGCTGCTGTCGCTGCTGTCCGGCCTGTCCGCGCCCGACGGTGGCCGCGTGCACGCACTCGGCCAGGACGTGGGCCACATGACGCGCAGCGAAGTGGAGCGCTTCCGCCTGCACCATGTCGGCTTCGTATTCCAGGGCTTCAACCTGTTCCCGGCGTTGACCGCACTGGAGCAGGTGCAGCTGCCGCTGGGCTACCGCGGCATGAGTAATCGCGAAAGCGAACCGCTGGCCCGCAAGGCACTGGAAGAGGTGGGCCTCAGCCACCGCAGCCACATGCGTCCGGCGCAGTTGTCCGGTGGTGAGAAGCAGCGCGTGGCCGTTGCGCGCGCCTTCGCCAAGTCGCCGACGCTGATCTTTGCCGACGAACCCACCAGCGCGCTGGACGCCGAGAACGGCCAGCGCGTGATCGACATCCTGCATCGCTACGCACGTGCGCATGGCGCCACCGTGCTGTGCGTGAGCCACGATCCGCGCCTGATCCGGCATGCCGATCGGGTGATCGCCATGGAAGACGGCATGGTCCGTGATGACCGCCGCCAGAACGAAACTGTAGAGTCCGCCCCATGACCAAGACGTTGCACCTGCTTCCCTTCAGCCTGGTACTGTCCGCGGCGCTGCTGCTCGGCGCCTGTTCCAAGGACGCGCCTGCCCAGGCACCTGCAGGTAAAGCCAGCACTGCTGCCGCCGGCAAGGTTGCGGTGGCGCGCGGCATCATCGACGTCGAGGGTGGGCTGATCGCGCTGGCGCCGCCGGTGGATGGCTCGATCACCGCCGCGCCGGTGAAGGAGGGCGCCACGGTGAAGAAGGGACAGCTGCTGCTGTCGCTGGATGGTGCCCTGCTGCAGCAGGAAGTAGCGATGGCCACCGCCGATCTGGCGTTGGCCAACGACCGCCTGAAGGGCAGCCAGGCGCAGTTGCGCGAACTGGAGCGCAACGCCACCCGCCTGTCCACGGGTGCCAGCGAAGGTGTGTCCTCGAACCAGCAGGCCGATGCGGCCAAGCAGCAGTTGGCCGGCGTACGTGCCGATGTCGATGTGGCCGGTGCGCAGGTCGACATGGCCCAGCACAAGCTGGAACACGCCAGACTGAAACTCCAGCAGATGTCGTTGAGCGCGCCGGAAGCCGGCACCGTGGTCGGCCAGGTGCCAGGCCTCGGCGCCTTCGTGCAGGCGGGCAAGCCGGCGATCTCGCTGCTGCCGGCGCGTCCGCTGCAGGTGCGTGCAGAACTGAGCGCCGCCTATGCCGATGTCGTGCAGGTGGGCATGAAGGCCACCGTGGTGCCGGACAGCGATGGCGCTGAAAACACCGGCTCACTGCCACCCGCACGCGTGGTACGCATCAGCCCGGTGTTCGCGCAGGCACGCTTGCCCGAAGACGCGGGGCGCGGCGTGGCCAAGGTGGTGGAGTGTGTGCTGGAGTTCGACGACGCGGCCAAGGCGCGCTTCGGCCAGCATGTGCGGGTGGAGTTCCGGAAGTAGGCGCGGGCCTCAGTTCCTGAGCCAACGTCGCAGGCTAGGCCAAAGCGAGGCCGGCACAACCACGAGCAGTGCAAGCAGCAGGATGGCGCTCATGCCGAGCAGCCAGTTCGAGTGGACGTCGCGCACGGGGGATTGATGCATGGCAGCCAAGCCCCATAGGACGTTCCACCCCAGCCATGGAATGAGGCTGATCAGGATCCGCAGCCACAGGCGGCGGAACCGCCATGGCTGCACAGCCAGGCCCAGCACTGTCATTTCCACCAGGACGATCAGCGCGAACGTGATCACCGAGCCGATGGGATAGGGCAGCGTCCCGGACTCGGTGTAAGTCCGCTGCCAATGATCCGGCTGGAATCCGGCATGGATGAGCGCAGCAACCAGCAGCAGCCAGATGAGTGATACGAACAGCCAGAAGGCAGGGGCGGCACGGAATGCGATGGGCAGGGGCACGATTCAAGCGCTCGTCGCTGGCGGATCCTCAACATTCCGCTATCGGCGTACTGCAATCCATGCAAGAGATCCGAAAGTGAAACGGTGAAGGCCTCGGATCCAATGGCCTACGGAGCCGTGATCCGGGCCTTCTTCCTGCGGGAAAGGCCTTTAAGGACACTGACCAGCGATACCACGCACAGCGCCAGCAGCAGTCCCACGTCCAGCAGCAGCAACCACAGCAGATGCATGCCGTGCACCGGCGGCTGATGCATGGCCGACAGCATCCACGGTACCGACCACGCCAGCAGCAGAACGAAGGCAATCAACAGGCGCAGCCACAGCCGCTTCAGTTTCCACGGTCGTACGATCAAGGCGGCCACGACCAGTTCAACTGTGCCCAGCAACGCGAACACGATGACGGTGCTGGTCGGGTAGGACAGCTCTGCGCCTTCCAGGCGGCGCAGCAACCAGTAGTCCGGGGTGAAGCCGGCATTGACCAGTGCGGCGATCAGCGCCAGCCAGGTCAGCGCGACCAGCAACCAGAACAGGCGGATGTAACGTCTAGGCATCGGCGGTGTCCGAGGTGGCGGGCAGGCGGTTGCGTGATGCATACCGCGCGGATGTGACGATTGCGGCCAGTGCCAGCAGGCCGGGCCCGACGGTGAAGTACAGCAGGCGCAGCGGGTGGTTGTGCATCAGTGTCCAGCTTGCGAACGCCAGGGGAATCGCCAGCACCAGCAGCTTGGCGAACAGCGGCCGCAGCACCGCGATCAGCGGCTGGGCGCCAATGAACATCCAGAACAGATAGAACTGGGCAATGCCCAGGCCGATGTCACGATGGGAGGTGTAGCCGAAATGGTCGCGATACCAGTTCATGCCCTGCGGTATCAGTGCCCAGTACAGCAGCGCTACCACCAGATGCAGCAGCAGGGCGATCGACAGGGGCTTGCCGCGAAGGACCATGGGCGCACGGGGCTGGGCGGGGCAGCGTACCCCAGTGCAGACGCCCATGACTGCATCGTGTGAAGACTGTTGACGGCGTGAAGGAATTTGGACACAATAGCGCTCCTTCGACGCAGGTCGAACGGAATCTGCGGGAATAGCTCAGTTGGTAGAGCGCAACCTTGCCAAGGTTGAGGTCGCGAGTTCGAGTCTCGTTTCCCGCTCCAGATAGTGATCTACAGACTTCTACTGACGTCTGTAAGTCGTTGAAAAGAGGGGCTTTGGCCCCTTTTTTCATTCCAGCGAGCGCCACGGAAATCCACCCACAGCTACCGTTTTTGAGTGACCAATTGAGGCACAAGAATACGGTTGGGACGGCTACCGGATAGTTGCTGGGGCTGAGCGGGAACCATGACGAGCATTAGGCCTAAGTCATAACTTAGGAGCCTCGAAATGGCACTCTCTGATCTGACAGTCCGGCAGGCAAGAACCACCGGCAAGCGCTACACCCTCTCCGATAACGACTGCCTGGGCCTGATGGTCTCTGCCGCAGGCGGCAAGTCGTGGATCTTCCGATACTACTGGCTGGGCAAGCAAAAGCGCATGTCCCTGGGTGGCTATCCCGCCCTCAGTCTGCGCGAGGCCCGCGCCGAGCGGGACAAGGCTCAGGTTCTGCTCGCCAAGGGCATTGATCCCCAAATCGAACGCGACCAGCGCCGGCACGCGGCCAAGCTGGCGGGCGAATACACCTTCAAGAACGTCTTCGATGCTTGGGTCGAGCATCGCCGCAAGGAACTCAAGGAAGGCCGTCAGAGCACGCTTTCGCAGATCCTGCGCATCTTCAACAAGGACGTGCTGCCTACCCTGGGGAAGATGTCGATCTACGACATTCGACGGCCCCAGCTCGTGGGCGTCGTGGCGGCGATCGAGAAACGCAAGGCGTTCACCACCGCCGAGAAGGTCCGCACCTGGTTCAACCAGATGTTCCGCTATGCCCTGGTCATCGCCGAAGGGCTGGAAGTCAATCCGGCCGCGGACCTGGACGTGGTGGCCGAGCCCAAGCCCCCGGTGGCCCACAACCCCTATCTGCACCTGCCCGAGCTGCCCGAGTTCCTTCAGAAGCTCCGGCGCTACAACCCCCGGGGCTGGCAGACCCAGCTTGGCGTCCGGCTGCTGTTCCTGACGGGGGTGCGCACGGGCGAGTTGCGCCTGGCCGAGCCTGAGCAATTCGACCTCGACCGCGGCTTGTGGATCATCCCGCCGCAGGTCGTCAAGCAACTCCAGGACGAAATGCGCAAGGCCGGCAAGCGGCCGCAGGACGTGCCGCCCTACATCGTGCCCCTGTCCCTGCAGGCCATCGAGATCGTGCGCTATCTCCTGGGCGTGATGCGTCCAGCGCAGAAGTACCTGCTGTCGCATCGCAGCGAACTCAAGAAGCGCATCAGCGAGAACACCCTCAACAAGGCCGTGCAGCTCATGGGCTACGAGGGGCGCCTGACCGGCCACGGCATCCGCGGCACCATCTCGACCGCGCTCAACGAGATCGGATACCCGAAGATTTGGGTGGACGCTCAGCTTTCGCACTCCGACCCCAACAAGGTGAGTTCGGCCTACAACCACGCCAAGTACGTGGAGCCTCGGCGTCGCATGATGCAGGACTGGGCAGACCGTCTTGACCTGCTCGAACAGGGTGAAGTCGAAGCCGCGAGCGCGCATCTGACCATCCGTATCGACGGGGTGCCGGCAATGGCGGAAGTGGAGGAAGTGGTGGGCGCGGTCTCCACGACTGCTGAGCCTGTTGTCCCCGGCGTGCCGCCCGTGGTGGCCACGCCTATCGTCGTGACCCCCAACAGCGGCGGAATCATGTTCCAGCGGCTGTCGCAGGTGCCGCCGCCTCCGGTGCATGCCCCGGAGCCGGAAGTCTCCGCGATCCAGCGCGAGCGCGAGGAAATGCTGGCCATCTACGAGTCGCCGAACAATCTGCCGGTCCCGCTGTTCGGCAAGCTGGCCGGGAAGTCCAAGGACCAGATCAACCGCGAGCTGAAGGCGGGCAAGCTGCTGTCGATCAGCCTGGGCAACCGGGGGCAGCGGGTTCCCGACTGGCAACTGGTGCCGCTCAAGCACAAGCTGGCCCAAGTGCTCATGAACCAATGCCCGCACGCCGATTCGTGGGACCTGTACCGCATGCTGACCCAGCCTCACCCCGACCTGGGTGATCGTGCGGCCATTGATGCGGTCACGCCAACGAACGTGCCCGCAATCATCCGGGTTCTCATGGGCGACTACCAGCACCATGCGGATGTGCCCGAGGCCGTTGCCCCGCGGCCCATCCCCGAGGACGTGCGGCAGAGCGTCCGCCGACTGGTGGACAGCGCAGCGGTGCTTGAAGGGGTCTAGTCCGGTCTAGTCCCATGCTGCAACCTATGGCCGGGATGAGACGGCTCCGGCCTATAGGAGTGCCTGCTACAGGGCGCCTGCCTCGGCGATCTGCAGCGCCCTGCGCTCGAAACGCTTGGCAGCAGAATCTGCTTGCGCGTGGGGCCGTTGGAGGTACGTCACGATCTCATAGGGGCCATCGGCGAGCGGTCGCATGCTTACCCCCCATTGATGGGCACGCTCGATGCGCGATTGCGCGCATACGCCGATGCCGTAGCCGGCTGAAACCCACAGCGCCATCATCTCGAATGAAGTTGCAGGCAGGATGTTCTCTTGGTCCACTGGCATCAGGGAGGCCAACCTCTCGTCCAGCAAGGGACAAGCCTCCGCCTGCCAGCGATAGATTGGATAGTCCTGAAGATCGGAGATGGTGAGCTTCGCCTGATCAACCAAACGGAACCGCGGTGGTATCGCGACGGCCATGCTTTCGCACCACAGCCTCCGGCTACTCGTCAGGTGATCCCCCGCACTGCTAAGAGATAGCCCCGCGTCGTAGCGGCCCTCATGCAGGCCCGTTACCAGCTCTTGATCCGAAACTTCACGCACGGCGATCGCGACACCCGGCTCGTGCGCTCGCTGCAGTGCAAGCAGCGCCGACAGCCGTGAAGACGGCACACCTGGCGCTATGGCGAGTGTGAAATTCGGGGACGGTCTGATGGCGTTGTGCATGGATGCCCCCAAGAGGCAACGGGATCGAAAAGAGCAGCCGACATCATACTCAAGAGATATCTTTAACGTGGTTAAAGATCAGTGATTCCATGACGCTTCTGCGAATGCAGAAGCGCACTATTCGGCCTGGACGGCCCGCCGGAGTAACCACCTATGAGTCCGCACCGGCGTTGGCGTTCGGGCAAGCGGTGCGAGCCGCTCGCCTGGCTCAGGGGATTGCTCAGGATGAGTTCGCGGGCTTGGCGGGGATCGCGCGCTCGCACATGGGCAAGATTGAGCGCGGCGAGCACATGCCGACACTCGCTCTCATTCTAAAAATTTCCCTGGCTCTCAAGATCAGCTCGGCCGAACTGATGACGGCCACGGAGCGCAACCTCTACCTTCAGGGCGATGCGTGACGCCGGATGTGGCGCAGGCGTCGTAGCTAGTCGGCCCTGCAAAATTCATCTCGCGGCGCCGACGAGAAGCGCCGGACGTGCAAGAGTAGCGAGTCGACTCGCGGACGCTGCGAGCGCTGACAGCAGCCAAAGCGAGCGCAAAAAGGCTGGAGCAATGCCCCGCCGGGCGATGGCACGCAGCAGCCAGCGGATGTTGAAGCCGGCTGCGCACAACACCGCATGCAGCGCGTCACCCTCAGCGCCCTTGAGCCAGCAGCGCTTCATGCCGTGATCGTGCTTGGCATGCCCGATGGCCGGCTCGACCGCCTGACGCCGCTTCAGCCAGCGCCGCTGGCTGCGCGTGAGCGAGCGGCTCTTGCCGCGATGGATCAATGTCACCCCGCCAATGTCGGCATCCGCCCCCCGGTAGCCCAGGTCGACGATGGCCGTGTGCGGCTTGACGCCCAGGTCCTGCAGCAAGACGGTGGTCTGCTCCAGTTGCTCGGCCAGCGTGTGGCCGTCGTAGGGGTTGCCCGGCAGGCTGCGCGCACCGACCATCAAGCCCTGTTTGGCGCTCACCGCCACGCTGACCTTCACGCCGAACTCGTAGGGCTGGCGGGCCTTGCCCTTGCCGATGCACTCGACCTCCGGCGCATGCAGCGCGTACAGCTTGTGCTTGTCCTTGGGGCGCTGCGAGCGGATGCGCTCGGCGCGCTCCAGCCATGGCTGCAGGCGATCACGCACGTCTTGCGGCGCCTCCAGCAGGCGGCGTTGCACGTCGCGCAGCACGCGCCCGAGCACGGTGCGCTGGCGCTTGAGCACCCGGCGCAGCCGCTTGAACTGCTTGGCGTGCGCATAGCCGCCGGCACGCCGGCGCAGGCTGCGGCCCTCGCGCTCGAAGGTCTGCTTCAGCCGCAGCCCGGCGCGCTGCGCCAGTTGCACCACCTTGGCCCGCGCCACTTCCAGCAGCCGGCTGTCGGTGGGATAGGCCACCGCCTTTTCCTGCACCGTGGTGTCCACGATCACACGCTGCAGTTCGCTCTTGCGCACCGCCTGCATCTGCACGGCCGCCTCGATCGTCTTGGCCAGCAACTCCTCCACGCCGGCCTCGCCCAGCACCCGCCTGAAGCGCCCGATCTGCGTGGCATCGCACGGCAGGCGCGGCTCGTAGTACTCCTGCCCGCTGAAGAACTGCCACACCACGTTCTCGGCCCAGCGCTCGACCACGGCCTCGTCGCTCAGGCCATAGGCATGCTTCAGGTACAGCAGCGACACCATCAAGCGGATCGCCAGGCGCGGGCGGCCTGCCGCGCTCACGCCTGCGCCGACCACCTGCAGCGTGGGGCCGAACAGGTCTGCACCTTCGATGCTGCGCCCGCGCCGGTCCTTGCGCGCCAGCAGCGGCGCCACGCTCGCTTCGATCTGCTGCCACGGCATGCGTGTGGCCAGCACCGCCAGCGGGTGGCGCAGGTCGATCATCTGGTCCAGTCGGGCGCGGAAAAAGTCCGGCGTGCTCATCGAAATCCCTCTCCAAACTCCCAGAAATTCGCATCGAGCCGATTCATCTTCGGGAGTTCCAACCCCTCAACATCACCTCACCAACTCAGTGTCCATGCGGCTTCAGGGCGTTTTGCAGGGCCGACTAGCTAATCGCTCTTTGGCGAACGCAAACGCTCGATGAAGCGCTCTACGGGTGCGGATAGTCCGCTACCGCCTTCGGGCCGAAGCAGGTAGGTGATGATGACGGCCGAATCGAGCGCCAACGGCCGGATCACCACGTCGGGACGTTGACACGCCGCGATTCGGGTCGCCGTTGCGAAGCCGATGCCGTAACCAGCTCCGACCAATGTGAGCATCATGTCCAGCGACGAGACATGCTCAACGATGGTGGACTCGCGCTCCAGGGGATGTAGCAGCCGGGTCAATTCGCGGCAGTAGCCCTCGCAAAGCTGCGGATCGCACATCACCAGCGGGTAACTCACGAGTTCACGTAGCGACACTTCCTTGTGGGCCAGCAACGGGTGCCGGATCGGCACGGTCACCACCAGCGGGTCCTGCCAGATGGGCTCCGTCACCAGTCCGTCGCCGACGTCCGCGGTGTGTGCGAAACCGATCGCGAAGTCGCCGGATCGCAGTCCCCGCAACTGTTCCGCCAGGGTGACCTCGGAGAGCCGTATTTCGATCTCCGGCTCCTCCTGGCGGCACAGGGCAAGAAGTGCAGACAGCCGCGGGTCGATGGCGCCATCGGAGATGGCGATGCGCACGCTGCCTCTTAGGCCTGCGGCGATCGCCCTGACGTTTTCTCGTGCCTGCTCCAGGTTGGTGAACAGCCTGCGAATGTCCTGAAGGAAGGTGGTGCCCGCTGGCGTCAACCGCGTTCCCCGCCGATCGCGGTCAAAGAGCAGCACCCCCAGTTCGTCTTCCAATTCCTTGATCGTGCGGGACAGCGGCGGCTGCTCGATGTGCAAGCGCTCCGCAGCACGGGTGAAATGCAGCTCTTCGGCGAGAGCCACGAAGCAGCGCAAATGACGAAGTTCCATGGGCACGTCCTTCAGCAATCCTGGTCATTGGGTTGGCCACGGCGCATTGCTGCCGAAGTGCGCTTAGAGGGGGCGACGTAGTGCTGGGTCCCTCTTCAGGGCGAGGAAAAAGGCCATCGGTGTATCTGAATAAGAATACATATGTTCATGTATTAACTCAAGTCAAGGGCGGTAGCAACTGTTTCGGAACGTGACGCCGAAGCCAACCCGCTCAATGCTTGAGCGGCTAAGGCAGTACTGACGCCAAAGTAGCGCGAGCCCACAGAGGGGCTCGCGAGATGTAGGACTGAAGGCGCTCTGCCTTCATGGAAAGGCCCAAATCAGGCCGGGTTGATTTCCAACGAGCCACGGTTGATCTGGTCGCGTTCCATCGACTCGAACAAGGCACCGAAGTTTCCTTCGCCGAAGCCCTCGCGGTAGTTGCCCTTGCGCTCGATGAACTCGAAGAACACCGGGCCAAGCAGCGGCTCGGAGAATATCTGCAGCAGCAGGCGGGGCTGGCCGCCTTCGGTCGTGCCGTCGAGCAGAATGCCGCGCGCCTGCAACTCGGGTACGGGCTGGCCATGGCCGGGCAGGCGCTTTTCCAAGTTTGCGTAATAGATGTCGTTGGGGGCGGTCAGCAGCGGGATACCGGCCATCTGCACGCGGTCGAGCGCATCGAGTAGGTTGTCGCACAGCAGGGCGATGTGTTGGATGCCCTCGCCGCTGAACTGCATCAAGAATTCCTCAATCTGGCCGCCGCCCTGGCGTGCTTCCTCGTTCAGCGGGATGCGGATCAGGCCGTCCGGCGCGCTCATCGCCTTGGAGGCTAGGCCGGTGTACTCGCCGTTGATGTCGAAGTAGCGGATCTCTTGGAAGTTGAAGAACTTCGTGTAGAAGTCGGCCCAGTACTCCGACTCGCACAAGCGCAATCCCATGGACGTGTTCCGCGCGTCTGTCCAGAACTGGCCAGAGGTTGTGGAGTGCCATGCGCTGACCGGCGACATGGACTATCTGCTGCGGGTGGTCGTCATGGACATGGCTCACTACTCCCGCTTCGTGCTCGACACGCTGCTCAAGCACCCCAGCGTGCAGGACTGCAAGACCAGCTTCGTGCTGGATCGCGTAAAGAGCACCACGGCCTTGCCCCTATGAGCATTCGGCCGGTTGGTGTGGCGGGGATGCAAATAGCGATTGACCTTCCAACGGTGGCAAGGAGCACACTTCAAACACCCCAACCCGAAAGGAGTTTTCCATGCAATTCCATCTCGAAGACATGACCTGCGGCGGCTGCGCCCGCACTGTGACGAAAACGATCCAAATGATCGACCCCAACGCCAAGATCGTCACGGACCCGCCGACCCGCCGTGTCGAGGTCCAGACCTCGGCCTCGCAAGAGCAGATCGCCGCGGCCCTGAGCGAAGCTGGCTTCCCGCCGCGCGCGCAGTAACACCGCATCGTGGCCGGCATGCACACAGGACGGCCGATGCGAGCACGTGCGCTGCGCCGTACCTGGCGCGGCGCTCAGTGCATCCCAAGGTAGGCCGACCTTGGCCACAGGGCCATCGCCACCATCATCAGGTTCTCGGTCAGGGACACGAAGCCCAGCGGCACGTTGCTGTCCCCGCCCACGCAGGCGCACTTGAGTTCCCGGCGATCGACATAGACCGCCTTGAAAACCGACACGGCCCCGACGGTCCCGATGAACAGCGCCAACGGAATCGACACCCACATCCCCACGCCCGCGACCATCTGGACGCCTGCGATGGCCTCCGCGAACGGGTAGAAATAGGCATACCGAACCCAGCGCTTGGCCAGCAGGTCGTCGCGAAGCCGTCCACGTCCTTGAGCTTCTGCAGCGCCAGGAGGCACATGGCAAAGGCCACGAACCACTCTGCCGCCTGAATGCTCTAGACTTGGCCGAAGGCCGCCCAGCTCGCCGCCAGCGCCATTGCGGCCGCCGTGGCGAACAGCGCGATCACAGGGGTCTAGGTCACGGCGTTCTTGTCCTTCACGGACATGCCGAAGAATTTGCGTAGGTCGTCGTAGCCGCCCACGCGCCGCCCGTTTATGAAGACCTGGGGCGTGGTCTCGATGCCATGCTCCTTCTTGAACGCATCCGTCTGCTCGCGGCTTGCCAAGTGTTTGTCCTCGACCTCGTAGCCCTTGCGGTTGAGCAGATCGAGCGACTTCAGCCCGTAGGGGCAGGTATGGCCGGGCATGACCATTCGGTAGAGCGTGGCTAGCTTGGGCGCAGACATGCAGGACTTCTCCTGTGGGACTTTCCATGGGCCGGCCGTCACGGATTTAAGGACGTTGATGACCTTTCCAGCCTAACCGACGACCGTGCAAAGGGAGTGTAGACACCTGGCTCGCGGGTTGGTCTGGCCCACGGGTTGGTTATCTGGCGGCAATGCCGTCAGTCCTCCATCTGCCAGAGCAACCCTGCCGCAGGCCGGTGCGCCTGAGGCAGCACGCAGGCTCCTAGTGGTTCTCCTTGGCATGGTTGATCGTGTACTTGGGGATCTCGACGGTCAGGTCTTCGGTCGCAACGATGGCCTGGCAGCTCAGCCGCGACTGCGCCTCCAGTCCCCAGGCCCGGTCGAGCAGATCGTCCTCGCATTCCTCGACTTCGTTTAGAGAATCGAACCCCTTGCGCACGATGCAGTGACAGGTCGTGCAGGCACAGCTCATGTCGCAGGCATGCTCGATCTCGATGCCGTTGTCCAGCAGGGCCTCGCAGATCGAAGTGCCTGCTGGCACGTTCAGTTCGGCTCCCTCAGGCGCCAGTTCAGGATGGGGCAAGACGGTGATTTTGGGCATATCTCTCCTGGCTGCTCAGTGCGCACACGGCTTTTTTCCTGCTGCGTTGGCTCGCGCGCGGCGCGGCACTGCGCCAGTGCGCGCTTCGGGCTTGTTGTCACTGATATCGGGCTGCTCCAGCGTGTGCAGGATCGGGCAGTCGGGCCGTTCGTCGCCGGCGCAACACCGGATCAGCGCCTTGAGCGTCGCGGCCATCTCCAGCATGCTCTCGATGCGCCGGTCCAACTCGTCGATGTGTTGCTGGGCCAGACGCTTTACATCAGCACTCTGGCGCGACTTGTCATTCCACAGTCCCAGCAAGTCCGTGATCTCGGCCACCGAGAAGCCGAGGTCGCGCGAACGCCGGATGAAATGCAACCGGTGAACGTCGTCCTGGGTATAGGCGCGGTAGCCCGAATCGGTGCGGTCAGCCGGAGGGATCAGACCGATTTGCTCGTAGTAGCGGATCATTTTGGCCGAGACCTTCGAGGCCTTGGATGCTTCACCGATGTTCATGGTGTTCCTCCTTTCTCAATGAGCGGTATCCGCCGCCAGCGGCGGCTGGAAGCGGCGCAGGCGCAGCGCGTTGCCGAGCACGAACACGCTGGACAGCGCCATCGCGCCAGCCGCGAAGATCGGCGACAACAGCACACCGTATGCGGGGTACAGGACGCCAGCGGCCACCGGGATCAGGGCCGTGTTGTAGCCAAACGCCCAGAACAGGTTCTGGCGGATGTTGCCGATGGTCGCCTTGGACAGCGCGATGGCGTTGGGCACGCCCTGCAGGTTGCCCGACATCAGCACTACGTCGGCCGACTCCACCGCCACGTCGGTGCCGGTGCCGATGGCCAGGCCCACGTCGGCCTCGGCCAGCGCCGGGGCGTCGTTGATGCCGTCGCCCACGTAGGCGATCTGGCCGTGGCTGGCTTTCAGCCGGCGCACGGCTTCGACCTTGCCCTCGGGCAGCACTTCGGCCACCACCTCGTCGATGCCCAGTTGCTTGGCGATGGCCTGCGCGGTACGCGCGTTGTCGCCGGTGATCATCGCCACCTTCAGGCCGAGCTGGTGCAACGCGGCAATGGCCGCGGGCGTGCTGGACTTGATCGGATCGGCCACCGCGATGATGGCGGCCAGCCGGCCGTCGATCGCGGCGTACAGCGGTGACTTGCCCTCGTTGCCCAGGCGCTCGGCCGTGCGAGCGAAGCTGCCCACGTCCAACCCCAGCTCACGCATGAAGCGATCGGCACCGACCTCGACACGCGCGCCGTCCACGGTGGCGCGCACGCCCATGCCCGTGACCGAATCGAAGTCTGTCATCGTCGGCAGCGCGATGCCACCTTCCACGGCCGACTCGACGATGGCGCGTGCGATCGGATGCTCCGAGCGCGATTCGACAGCGGCGACCTTCGCCAGCACCTGGTTGCGGTCAAAGCCGTCGGCAATCTCCAGGTCGGTCAGGACCGGGCGGCCCTCGGTCAGCGTGCCGGTCTTGTCCACGGCCACCACCTTGGCGTCCTTGAGCAGTTGCAGGGCTTCACCCTTGCGGAACAGCACGCCCATCTCGGCGCCCCGGCCCGTGCCGACCATGATGGAGGTCGGCGTCGCCAAACCCATGGCGCAAGGGCAGGCAATGATCAGCACCGCCACGGCATTGACCAGCGCGAAGGACAGCGCGGGCGACGGGCCGAACACCAGCCAGACCAGGAAGGTCAGCACCGCGGCCAGCATGACGGCGGGCACGAACCACAGCGTCACCTTGTCCACCACGGCCTGGATCGGCAGCTTGGAACCTTGCGCCTGCTCGACCATGCGGATGATCTGCGCCAGCATGGTCTGACCGCCCACGGCGGTGGCACGCAGCGTCAGCGCACCCTTCTGGTTGACGGTGCCGCCGACCACGGTGCTGCCTTCCGCCTTTTCGACGGGAATCGGCTCGCCGGTGATCATCGACTCGTCCACGAAGCTGCGGCCCTCGGTCACTTCACCATCGACCGGCACGCGCTCGCCGGGGCGCACTTCCACGATGTCGCCCTGCGCCACGTCGTTGATCGGGATGTCCACGATGCGGCCGTCGCGCAGCACGTGCGCCTCCTTGGCCTGCAGGCCGATCAGGCGCTTGATGGCCTCGGAGGTGCGGCCCTTGGCCCGTGCCTCAAGAAAGCGGCCCAGCAGGATCAGCGCCACGATGACGGCTGCCGCCTCGTAGTACACGTTCACCGTGCCGGCCGGCAGCAGACTGGGCGCGAACGTGGCGACCATCGAATAACCGAAGGCCGCGGCCGTGCCGACCGCGACCAGCGAGTTCATGTCGGGACCCAGGCGGAACAGCGCCGGGAAGCCCTTCTCATAGAAGCGCCAGCCCGGAATGGCGAGCACCAGCAGGGTCAGCACGAACTGCAGATACCAGCTCTGCTGGATGCCAATGGTGGAAGCCACCCACTCGTGCATGCCGGGAATCATGTGCGAGCCCATTTCGAGCACGAACACAGGCAGCGCCAGCACGGCGGCCAGGGTCAGGTCGCGCTTGAGTTCGGCGCGCTCGGCGTCCTTTTTCTCGGCAGCTTCCTCGTCGGCCTGCATGCCTGTATCGACCGGGCTGGCCTCGTAGCCGACCTTATCGACAGCAGCAATCAGATCCTGCACGGATGCTACGCCACGCACGGTAGCGCGCTCGGTCGCCAGATTGACCACAGCCTCAGTGACGCCCGGCACCGCCTTGAGCGCCTTCTCGACGCGGCCCACGCACGAAGCGCAGGTCATGCCTCCGATCGCCAGCTCGATGGTGCCCTGAGGCACGTCGTACCCTACCTTCTCGATCGCCTGGATCAGCGCCATGCGATCGACAGGACGGTTCAGGCGAATGTCCGCTCGCTCGGTGGCGAGATTGACAGACACGCTTGCCACGCCCTCGACCTTGGCAAGGGCGGCCTCGACTCGGCCGACACAGCTTGCGCAGGTCATGCCCTCGATGGGCAGGCTGATTGCCGCTGCTTGGGCGCCAGCACTACTCGTTGTTGCCATGCTCATGGTGTGCTTCCCATAGTTGAAATTCGACATGGAGGGAGCTTAGGGTTTACCATCGTGGGAAGGTCAAGCGCTTTTTCGGATGCTGTCAGGTTTCAGAAATGACCCGGTGCACGGGGAACGGAGGCCTTGCCTGCCAGGCTCGCACTGGTTCTTTGCTGCGCGCGCCTAAGCGGCCGCTGCCTTGTTAATTCTGAAGGGCGAAAACAGCCATTCGAGGTTAGGAAATATTTTAAAAATGAATACAAGTAAGCCATTCAGTACCCCACCGAAGGGTCCCAGCGCCGATTTGGAATCGCTGTCACAGAATGACGTGACCATCTTGGCTGAGACATTCCGCCTCCTGGGTGACCCGTCCCGGCTGAGAATCATGCTGTGCTGCATGAAAGGCTCTTCCTCGGTCGGGGACATCGCTGAAACCCTCGAACTCTCGCAGTCGCTGGTGAGCCACCACCTGCGGCTGCTGCGCGGTGCTCGCCTGGTCAAGGGCGTGCGCCAAGCCAAACAGATCTTCTATGAGGTGGCGGACAAGCACGTGAACCAGGTGCTGCTGGATATGGCCACCCACATCGCGGAAGACCACAACGACGAGTAACTGTTGGGCATAGCATGCCGTTGCGGCGTGGCCTACGTTCCATGGCGATATGCGCCCCACCGCCCGCAGCTGCGTTCGGTGAGGTGGTTTGGATGCCGCTTCCGATCAATCAGAAGTTGAGCGCGCGCTTGTCCACGGCCAGCGAGGCCTCTTTGAACGTCTCGGAGAGGGTCGGATGGGCAAAGCAGATGCGGGCGATGTCTTCGCTGCTGGCCTTGAACGCCATGGCGATCACGGCCTCGGCCACCAGTTCACTGGCCTGCGGGCCGACCACATGCACGCCGAGTATCTCATCAGTGGCAGGATCGGCGATCACCTTGACGAGGCCCGGCGTGTCGCCCAGCGCACGCGCGCGGCCATTGGCCATGAACGGGAAGGAACCGATTCGATAGGCGGTGCCCTGCTCTTTGAGCTGCTGCTCGGTGCGGCCTACCCAGGCAATCTCTGGGCTGGTGTAGATGACGTTGGGGATCGTATTGAAATCGACGTGACCGTGCTGGCCGGCAATGCGCTCGGCCACTGCGACACCTTCCTCTTCCGCCTTGTGCGCCAACATCGGGCCACGCACCACGTCACCGATGGCCCAGATGCCGGGCACACTGGTGCGGCATTCATCGTCCACCAGCACGGCGCCGCGCTCATCCAGTTGGAGTCCCACGGCGGCCGGATTCAGGCCTTCGGTGTTGGGCACACGGCCGATAGCCACGATCACTTTGTCTGCCTGCAAGGACTGCGTCTGGCCCTGGCTGTCGGTGTAGTGAATAGTCACGCCAGCCTCGGTTGCATTGACTTCGCGAACCTTCGCACCTAGTTCGATCTTCAGGCCTTGCTTGTCGAACGCCTTCTTCGCCTCCTTGGCGATGGCTTGGTCGACGATTGGCAGGAAGCTGGGCAAGCCTTCGAGGATCGTGACATCCGCCCCCAGGCGGCGCCAAACGGAGCCCAGCTCCAGGCCGATCACGCCGGCACCGATGACGGCCAACCGATCGGGCACGGCCGCGATGTCCAGCGCGCCGTCGTTGGAGAGCACGACCCGCTCATCGAACGGTAGGTTGGGGAGTGGCCGCACGTTGGAGCCTGTGGCAACGATGATCTGCTTGCCCACCAAGGTAACAGCCTCATCGGCGGCGACGCTCACCTCGAAGCCACCATCGACAGTCCTGGTGAAAGACGCCAGGCCGTTGAAAAACTGGACCTTGTTTTTGCGGAACAGATAAAGGATGCCTTCGTTGCTGGACTTCACGACCTGATTCTTACGTTCCAACATCGTGGTCACATCCATGCGCAGATCACCCGTGGAGATGCCGTGCGTGCCAAAGTGGTGCTTGGCTTGTTCAAAGTTCTCTGACGACTGCAGTAGCGCTTTCGAAGGGATACAACCGATGTTGTTGCAGGTGCCGCCAGGTGCTGGCTTTCCGTCCTTGTTCTTCCAGGCATCTACACAAGCGACCTTCATGCCTAATTGGGCAGCGCGAATGGCCGCGATGTATCCGCCTGGGCCGGCACCGATAACAATGACGTCGAAATGCATTTCCATGATTTACATCTCCAAAGTTTTTGAGGAAATAGTGAGCGCCTATGTCGCGCCTTTTGTCAGGTGGTCGCCAGATTACAGCTCGTTCCCTGACGATCACGTTGAACACTACGGCAGAACGAACCGGGCGCTCGCGGTATTGCCCCCACGTTCGACTTGGACGACGGCCTTCGTGCCCTTGGCTGCGGCGAAGGTCCCGCTGCCTTCGAGGCGGCTTCCGTCCGCGGCAGGCGTGAGTTGCACCTCCTGCTTTTGTGAGCCGGTCAACAGTGTGAGCTTGGCTTTGGTGTTGCTTACATTGACCTGCTTGCCGTGGTCGCGCAGGTAGAGTTGCGCTGCTGCGGGCTGAACGACCAACTCGTAGTCCACGTCCCGGACTTCGGTCACGACGCCACCATGCAGCGGCTTGTGGTCATGCGCGTGGTCATGGTCGCCTGCGGCGAAGGCGGTGACGGATGCCAGGGCGAGGGCGGTGCCGGCCGTGAGGGAACGAAATCGAACAGACATGAAAGCTCCTATAGGGTTACGGTGGTTGAAATCGGGTGACAGAAGGCGTTGCATCAGAATGCCTCCGCGTCGCGGTCGTCCAGCAGGCGTTCGGCAGGCTTGCGGCCGAACAGCCAGAACATGGCGGGTGTAAGGAAGGTGTCTAGCAGCGTGGAGCTGACCAGCCCCGAGAAGATCACCACCGCGACGGGGTGCAGGATCTCAGTACCGGGTCGGGACGCCTCGAACAGCAGCGGGGCCAGCGCGAAGGCCGTGACCAGCGCGGTCATCAGAACCGGGGAAAGCCGTTCGAGCGAGCCACGCACGATCATCTTCTGGTCGAAGTCCTCGCCCTCCATGCGCATGAGGTTGAGGTAGTGGCTCACCTTCAGGATGCCGTTGCGCACAGAAATACCCGCGAGCGTGATGAAGCCGACCAGGGCGGCCACGGACAACGGCTGGCCAGACAGCCACAGCCCCAACACGGCGCCGACCAGGGCCAATGGAATGTTCACCATGATGAGCGCTGATAGGACGACCGACTTGTAGCGCGTGTACAACACCACGAACATGAGCGTCAGGGAGACGATGGACAGCAGGCCCACCAGTCGCGAGGCTTCCTCTTGTGCCTGGAACTGGCCGCCCAGCGTGATGAAGTAGCCTTCGGGCAAGCGCACTTCTTGGACGACGCTGCGTATGTCGGCCACTACTTCGGACAGCGGCCGTCCCTGAGCGTTGGCCGACAAAACTATGCGTCGACGGCCATCGTCGCGGCTGACCTGGTTGGGGCCGTCGCTGTCTTCGATGGTGGCAAGGCGCGACAACGGGACCCGACCCATGGGCGTGTCGATGAGGATGCGGCTCAAGCCCTCAATCGACCGCGCCTGCTCGGGC
Organism: Stenotrophomonas sp. SMYL11; assembly: GCF_036320005.1. Classification (NCBI taxonomy): domain Bacteria; kingdom Pseudomonadati; phylum Pseudomonadota; class Gammaproteobacteria; order Lysobacterales; family Lysobacteraceae; genus Stenotrophomonas; species Stenotrophomonas sp. SMYL11. The sequence goes on along the minus strand of NZ_JAWIRS010000002.1, from coordinate 19,621 downwards.
AGGCGAACCACCAGCGCGAAGCGGCGGTTGCCCTCGATGACCTCGGTGATCTTTTCGCCTTCGACCAGGCTTTGCAGCGTGGACAGAATTTGCGGTGCGGCCACGCCGTAGCGTCCCGCCGCCGCATAATCCACGCGGATTTTGATCTGCGGCGCTAGGACCTGCTTTTCGATCTCCAGGTCAGCAAGCCCCGGAATTCCGGCCAGCTTGGCGCGCAGCAGATCCGCCTGCCCGCGCAGGACGTCCAGGTCCTCGCCGAACACCTTGATGGCGATCTGCGAGCGCACCCCCGACAACATGTGGTCGATGCGGTGCGAGATCGGCTGGCCAATGCCGATGGAGCCGGGCAAGTGAGCCAGACGCGAACGGATGTCGGCGGTGATCTCCTCCATGGAGCGCTTTAGCTCCGAGGCGGGCAGCAGGCCCACGTCCAGCTCGCTGACATGCACGCCTTCGGCATGCTCGTCCAGCTCGGCCCGTCCGCTGCGCCGGCCCACGTGCTGCACCTCTGGCACCTGCGCGACCAGCAGCTCGGCTTGCTGGGCAAGCGCCGAAGATTCGGCCAGCGTCACACCGGGATTCAGGCGCAGGCCCACCAGCAACGTTCCTTCATTGAACGGGGGCAGGAACGTGGTCGGGAAGAATGGCACCGCGGCGACAGCCAGTGTGACAGCCACAGCGGCCATGCCAAGGGCGGCACGCGGCCGCTGCAAGACCCGCTGCAGGCCGCCCTGATAGCGCGTCTTCAACCAGGCTAGAAGCCGAGTGTCGCCATGGTCCAGCGTCCTCATCTTGGGCAGCAGGTAGTACGAAAGCACCGGAGTGACCGTCACAGAGACCAGCAGCGAGGCCAGCGTGGAGACGATGAAGGCGATGCCCAGCGGCACGAACAAGCGCCCCTCCATCCCCGGCAGCGCGAACAGGGGCAGGAACACCAGCACAATGATCATCGTGGCGTAGAGAATCGCCGAGCGAACCTCCATCGAGGCCCTGGCAACGATGACCAGGGGCGTCAGCCGGTTCTCAGGGTGGCGGGTGCGGTCCTCCTTGAGCCGCCGCATGATGTTCTCCACATCGACCACAGCATCGTCCACGAGACCGCCGATGGCGATCGCCAGCCCACCGAGCGTCATGGTGTTGATTGATAGGCCGAAATAGTGGAACACCAGCCCGGTCACGAAGATCGAGGCAGGAATCGCGGTCAACGCGATCACCAGGGGGCGCAAAGTGCCCAGGAAGAAGAACAGGATCACCGCCACGAAGACCGATGCGCCGATGAGCTTGCCTTGCAGCGTGCTGATGGACGCCTCGATGAAGTTGGCTTGTCGGAAGGTCACCTGTGGCTCGGCCATGCCAGCCGGCAGTGAGCCCTTCATGTCCGCCAACGCTGACTCGATCGAGCGGGTCAGTGCAATCGTATCGGCCGTGGGCTGCTTTTGGATGCCCAGGATCACGGCTGGCAGGCCCTCGAAGCCCGCATCGCCGCGCTTGATGGCTGGCGCAAACTGAACATCGGCGACCTGGTGGAGCAGGATGGGTTGGCCCGCACGCACCGCGAGAGGCAGGTTACGCAGGTCGTCGAGTCGGGACGTGCGGCCCAGGTTGCGGATCAGGTACTCGCGGCCATTGATCTCCAGGAAGCCGCCGGAAGTGTTCGCGGAGAAGCCCTTGAGAGCCGCATCCAGATCGGACGCAGTCACGCCCAGCTCTGACATTCGCGTGGTGTTGGGCTGGACCTGGAACTGACGGACCTCGCCTCCGATCGGGATGACTTGGGCAACACCAGGTATGGCCATCAGCCGGGGGCGTAGCACCCAGTCCGCGTACTCGCGAGTGTCCATGGCCGACAGCGGCGGGGCTGCGTTCTTCTGCCCTGAGGGCTTGGCACCGATGGGGATTGCAATCTGCATGATCTCGCCCATCACTGAGCTGATTGGCCCCATAGTGGGCGTCACGCCCGGGGCTAGCCCTTCCTCCATGGACGTCAGGCGTTCGGAGACCATCTGGCGCGCCCGGAAGATGTCGGTCTTCCAGTCAAATGTCACGTAGATGAAGGAAAGCCCGGCGCTGGAGACCGAGCGCACGCTTTCGACGCTGGGCAGGCCGTTCATGGCCGTTTCGAGCGGGAACGTGATGAGTTGCTCGACTTCTTCGGCAGCCATGCCGCCAGCCTCCGTCATGAGAGTGACGGTCGGCTTGTTGAGATCGGGAAAGACATCTACCGGCGTGCGCGTCAGGGTGAACGCGCCATACGCCATCAGCACCAGCGCCCCGATGATGACCAGGAGCCGGTTTCGTAAGCTATTTTCGAGAAGCCACTTGAACATGGAATGGTGCCCCTCAACGAACTTGATTGATCAGGGACGCGCCCTCGACAACCACGCGGTCGCCGTCCGCCAGGCCCGAAGTGACAGCGATGGATGCACCATCCAAAGGAGTGATGTTCACGACACGCGGCTCGAAGCGCTCGGCCTGGTCTTTGACCCAGACGATGTTCTGGTTGGCAGGGTTCTTCATCAGCGCACCGGAAGGCACGCGGTAGCCAGGTACCGTCGTCGCCTCTTGCACGAAGACCACCACCGGCATACCGACCGCCAAGCGCGAGAGGCTTTCGCTGGTGCCCTTGAACAGCATGGGCAGGGCCTGCTCGCGCAGGCTGCTGGCGGCACCGACGAAGCTCAGCGGCACCTTCTGACCGCCTACTGCGAGTGCAGCACCGGCCAGGTTCTGTGCCATTGCCGGATCGTAGGCAAGCGCCTCGATGCGCAGTTGGGTCGGATCGACCACCTCAAACACCAGTTCGCGCGCATCCACGACCTGCCCGGCAACTGCGGGGCTGGATGCGATGACGCCGCTGACTGGGGCCTTCAGTACGTCCCTGCCGGCGAGGCCCCCGCTCAAGGCGCGGGCGCGTTCGGTCAGGCTGTTCACTTCGCTTTCGGCTGCTTCGATCTCCTTGCGGGGCACGGTCTCCGACAGCTCGCGCAGCCGGGCCAAGCGCTTCTGCGCGAGCGCTTGGCCCGCACGCAGCTCGGCAACCTGGGCCATCTGGCCTGAGCGCTCCAGCACACCGCTGGCCGGTTCGATGTAAGCCAGCACCTGGCCCTTGCGCACGGATTGGCCGATCTGCGGCAGACCATCCGGCCCGGGCACCAGCCGGCCCATTACCATTGCCTGGACCTTGCCGCCTGTCGTCGGGTCCATGATTACTTTGCCAGCCAGTTCATGGCTGCGGGCCAAGGGCTCCTGCTTGATCAGCTGGGTGCGTACACCGATCTGACGTTGCGACGGTTTCGGAAGAAACACGCTGCCATCAGGCTGGCGCTGGGGGCCATTGGAAGACGCAGCCGGCGCTTCGTCGCCGTGGTCATGGCCGTCGTGAGCGAACGCGGGAGCAGCCAGAGCCAATGCAGCCGCCATGGCCGTCGTCATTAGGAAACGGAAGTTGCGCTTCATGCTGCACCTCGCAGTGCACCGTTGGTGCGTGTACGTCTGCGCAGCGCCCACGCTAGGACACCGACGCCGAGGACTGCGGCACCGCCACCTAGTACGACCACACGGCCGGATGCGACGGCATGCTCGTGTTCGGCGTCTTCGCTATGAACATCGAGAACGCCCGTCAACAGGTCCGATTGGCCCTGCGCAGTAATAGTGGCCATGATTGAGGTCTCGCCATCGGATAGCGGCTCAGTCAGATCGGCCTCGAACTCTCCAACCCCGTGTGAGCTGACCTTTACCTGTTGACCACCCAGCTCGAGGGTCAGCTCGCCATCGGTCACCGGCCGGTTGTCGGCAGCATGGTCGAGGTAGAGTGTGAGACGCTGGCCGTTCAGCACACCCACCAGTTCGAAGTCATCGGAAACTGCGGCAAAGCGCGGAAGCGCGGCCGCTGCGGGGGCAGGAGCGGCTTCGCCATGGTCATGGCCGTCGCCGGCCCACGTTGCGCTACTGCCAAGCAGGAGGCTGGACAAGGCAGCTGCACGCCAGAAAGAGGATTGCGACATTTCTAAGGTTCCAGGATGGTTGAGCGCGCGCCGATCAGCGCGTGCCGGAGATGTCAGTGAAAGTCTCGGTCGGCTGCGGCAGCGTGCCTTGTGCCTGCAACAGGGACGAGATGGCCGCGGCATGCTCCACCTTGGCGAGCAGCGCCGCGCGCTCGGCCTCGGTGGCCTCCTGCTCGATGCGAAGGCGTGTCGGCATGTCCGTCTCGCCCATCGCGAACGACTTTTGGTAGAAGGTGCGCGTTTGTTGGGCTAGTCGCTGGCGCTCCGAAGCGGCCTGCATCTGGGTGCTGGTTGCCAGTTCGCGCGATTGGGCAGTTCGAATTTCCGAGAGTAGCCGGGTGCGCTGGGCCGCGAGTGCCGACTCAGCCTCCAGTGCCTGCGCATTGGCGCTGGACAATTGCTCGGTATGACGGCTACCCGTACCGAAGGGAATGCGCACACCCACCGTGATCGTCTGGTTGTAGCGTTCGCCGTAGCCGCCCCGATCCCGCGTGGTCGCCAGGGTCAGTTCGGGGTTGGCGTACTTCTGATGGGACACCAGTTCCGCAGAGCGGCGGGCCGCCAGCGCCTTGTGCTGCAGTTCCAGCAGCGCAGGGTGGTTACCCAACAACGCGCCGGACGGCTGTGCCGATGCCGGTTGAACTCGGACACCTGACTGCTCCGGCTGCGCGGAATCGGCCTGCGACGGGATACTCTCGATGCCGGTCAGTGCCAACAACGCCTCGCGCTGCGTGATTTCTTCGGCCTGAGCAATGGCCAGGGCACTACGAGCCGACGCCAAGGCGCCATCGGCCTGGTTTCTGTCGGCTTGCGCCAGGTCGCCCGCGCGAACCCGGCGAGCCACATCTTGCGCCAACTCGTCCGCGCTGCGGGTGCGATCCTGCGCCGCCACCAATTCGGCCTGGGCACGCTGCCATGCCCACCATGCCTGGCGAACCTGTCCGGCCGTGCGTAGCTTGGCGGCCAGCATCCGGCTGGATAGCGCGAGGCTTTCCGCGTCCGCCCAGCGTGCCGACGAGGCGCGCTCACCAGGCATCCAAAGGGGAATAGCCACCCCGACTTCATATTCGCGCTGTCCGTTGCGGTTGTTGAACCGATCAGTTTTGGTGGAGGCTTCCAGCGCCATCGGACCTGCCACCCAACTGCCGGCCGTCTCTTGGCGTGCTTGGGCGGCCTGCTGCCAGGCGCCTTCTCCAGCGGCTTCTGGCTGCCGCTGCCAAGCTGACTCCCACAATTGGGCGACCATGTGGCTGTCTGGTCTGGATGGGACGTGAGGGGCGGCTACTGGCTGGGCTAGCACGGTGCCGGCCCAAAGCGTGGATACCGCCCATATCCATCCCTTGCGTATGTCTTTGCGAAGCATTCAATTCTCCATCGGTGTTGCATCAGTACTTACCCCCGGCTGGGTGTTCTCTTTCCGAGCAAGTGCTTGTCGTTGAAAAGCCACTGTTCACTGGCTTAGATATGAACAATTGTATATCTATTCATATGAATGGGAAAGAAAACCTTACATCCTTTGAGCACCAATCGCCTTAGAGAGGGCGTCGGGCGCAAGACATCGAGAGGCGAGGTGGGGCTAATCCACTGCGCAAACAGCTATGCAGACTCCTTGAGCATATCCCCCGGGGGGGGATATGATTGCTGCATGAAAGAGATGCACAAGCACACCAGCCACCCAGATCTCGTGAAACGGCTCAAGCGCGCCGAGGGTCATCTGCGACACGTCATCGGGATGATCGAAGGAGAAGAAACCTGCCTGGACATCGCTCGCCAGCTCGCTGCGGTGGAGAGCGCCGTCACAGCGGCCAAGCGCGTCCTGATCCATGACCACATCGACCACTGCCTATCTCATGATGAGGACTCCGTTCTAGCCGAAATGAAGGCGCTAACCAGACTGCTCTGAGGTCTCTCGATGCTCTCCGTCCTAAAGAACCGCACCTACCGCCACCTGTTCACCGCGCAGGTGATCGCACTCGTCGGCACAGGCCTGATGACGGTAGCGCTCGGCCTACTTGCCTACGAGCTGGCCGGGGCCGATGCAGGTGCGGTGCTCGGGTCGGCGCTGGCTATCAAGATGCTGGCCTATGTGGGAGTCGCTCCAGTCGCACAGGCCTTCGCCGACCAGTTCCCGCGACGGTCATTGCTCGTAGCGCTGGACCTGGTACGAGCGGTTGTCGCGATCTGTTTGCCCTTTGTCACCGAGGTCTGGCAGATCTATCTGCTGATCTTTGTCCTGCAAGCGGCATCCGCCGGCTTCACGCCGACTTTCCAAGCCACTATCCCGGACATCCTTCCCGATGAAGAGGACTACACGAAGGCGCTGTCGCTGTCCCGGCTGGCCTATGACCTGGAAAGCCTGATTTCCCCGATGCTGGCTGCTGCGCTGCTGACCGTCATCAGCTTTCACAACCTGTTCGCGGGAACAGTGCTCGGTTTCCTCGTTTCAGCCGCGCTCGTGGTCAGCGTGCGGTTGCCCACAACTATTCCCGGACCGCGCCGCGGCATTTGGGATCGCACGACCCGCGGCACACGCATCTATCTCGCTACGCCACGCCTGCGGGGCCTGCTGGCGATCAGCTTGGCCGTCTCGGCGGCGGGCGCCATGGTGATCGTGAACACGGTGGTTCTCGTGAAGGCGCGCTTTGGCCTAGGCGAGGTCGAAGTGGCGTCGGCACTGGCGGCATTCGGAGGCGGTTCGATGGTGGCAGCCTTCGTTCTGCCATCCTTACTGGAAAAGGTGGCCGACCGAACCGCGATGCTCACCGGCGCTACCGTACTGGTCGTGGGCACGGGGATCGGCGCACTGCTGCCGAGCTATGCATTGTTGCTGCCGCTGTGGTTGATCATCGGCTTTGGCTACAGCGTGGCGCAAACGCCATCCGGCCGTCTTCTGCGCCGCTCGGCCCATGCCGAGGACCGTCCTGCGATCTTCGCGGCACACTTCGCGCTGTCGCACGCCTGTTGGCTCATCTGCTACCCACTTGCCGGCCGCTTCGGCGCGGTCATGGGCTTGCCATCGACCTTCATTGTCATGTCCCTGGTCGGCTTGGCCGGCGTGGCGCTGACGCTCTGGCTGTGGCCGGCCAGCGACCCTTCTGACGTGGCGCATGACCACCCCAGCTTGCCGCCGGATCACCCTCATTTACGCACACACGCAGACCAAGGCAGGCACCATCACCAGCTGATTCTGGATGACCTGCACCGTATCTGGCCGAAAGGATAGGCACATTTTCTCGTTGCGGCATCACAACGCATGGCTTCGGAGGCTGAGAAGGGTGAGCGAAAATATATCACATGAACACATATTCATGTGTTATATTTCGCCATAGTCAAACACTCAACCAGCAGAGGCGCCCATGTCCCAATCCAATGCACATGACCATGGTCACGACCATGATCACGACCACACCCCCACAGTGACGAGCGCCAACGAGCGCAAGGTTCTGGTTTCCTTCTTCCTGATCTTCGGCTTCATGCTCGTGGAAGCTGTCGGCGGCGTGCTGTCGGGCTCGCTAGCCCTACTTGCCGATGCTGGCCACATGCTGACCGACGCCGTGGCACTTGCCCTGGCTTACGCTGCCTTCCGATTCGGTCGCCGCGCAGCCGACAGCAAACGCACATTCGGTTACCTGCGCTTCGAGGTCATCGCCGGCTTCCTGAACGCCGTGACCCTGTTCGCGATCGTCGCATGGATCGCCTACGAGGCGTGGGAGCGGCTGCAGGCGCCGCCCGTCATCCTCGCCGGCCCGATGATGATCGTCGCCGTGCTCGGCTTACTGATCAACGTCCTCGTGCTGTGGATCATGACCCGCGGCGAAACCGATCACGTCAATGTGAAAGGTGCCATCCTCCACGTGATGGGTGACCTGCTCGGCTCTGTCGGCGCCATCGTTGCAGCGATCGTCATCTACTTCACCGGCTGGACTCCGATCGACCCCATCCTGTCGGTTCTAGTAGCGGCGTTGATTCTGCGCAGCGCCTGGAAGCTCCTGGCCAAGTCGATCCATATCCTGTTGGAGGGTGCGCCAGAGGACGCTTCGCCGGAAAAGGTGGAACAAGGCCTGATGAGCACTGTGCCCGGCCTGGCGGCTGTCAGCCATGTTCACGTGTGGCAACTCACTTCCGGTCGCACGATGGCCACGCTACACGTTCGACCCAACGTGGACGAGGAGGCGCGAGCTGTGGTCAAGCGCGTCGAGGCGGTGCTGCGAGAGCAGTTCAGCATCGAACACGCCACAGTCGGAATCGACTGGAACTCGGAGGCTGACGAGAACATCTGCAGCCTGCAACCCACGACAGGCCGTCAGGACCACAGCGGCCACGACCACAGTGAGCACAATCATGACCATGACCACTCCGCTCCCGGTCACAAGCATTGAGGCCGTGCTAGACGGTTCGCAGTTCACTTGAGGGTTTGAATCCATGACATCCCGCAAAACCACCAGCGCCGCTATTGTGCAATGTTCGACCTCTAACCACGGCACGACCACTGATGTCCTCGCACTATCGCAAAGTGACGTCGCTGTTCTGGCAGAGACCTTCCGCCTGCTGGGCGACCAATCGCGATTGAAAATCCTGTTGCAGTGCATGCGCGGATCGGTCGCAGTGGGCGACATTGCTGGCTCGCTAGACCTGTCGCAGTCCTTGGTCAGCCATCACCTGCGCCTGTTGCGCGGCGCGCGCCTCGTGCGCGGCGAGCGCCAAGCCAAGCACATCTTCTACGGCATTGCCGACCAGCACGTCAGCCAGGTACTCCAGGACATGGCGGTTCACATTTCGGAGGACAGACACGACGATTGACTGAACATGTGAGTGCGCGCCGGCCTACGCCTTCAAGGGGTAGGCTTTTTTTGGCTATTAATCTAGAGAGACACCGGCGCGCCTTGCTGAATGCCTAGAAGACCCCAAGCAAAAAGCACTCTAAAAATAAACACTTGAACATATCTTCATGTGTGTTATTATTTGTCTACGGGGTATCCGAAAGGCGTAAGGACCACGCCATTATTTTTAACGTCAAGGAGTATTGACCATGTCCAAGAAAATTCGCTTTGCTGTTCTGCTTTCCGCACTTTTTGCTGCTGGAGTAAACGCTCAACCGTTCGCCGCAGATATGACACGGCAACAGGTCCAGGAGGATCTGGCTGCTTGGAGGCAATCTGGGTTGGAAGCGTTGTCTCGCGGCGAAAGCGGCCCGGATACGTTCAGCCCTCAATACCAGGCTGCCTTTCAGCGCTACTTGCAATTGACCCAAGGTGATATGTATCAGGCGCCCTCAGCAGGAAAGACTCGTGCTGAAGTGATGGCTGATTTGGAACTGTGGAAAATCTCCGGCATGCACGCGTTCACCTCGCGCGGAATCACCACCGCTTCGCACACCCAAGCCTACCAACAAGCCTACGAGAGCTATCTCCAGCTCAAGCTGGGTGCGGCTTACAAGGCTCCGGTGGCATTGACTCGTGCTCAAGTAAAGAGTGATTTGGCAGATTGGCAGGTTGCGGGAATGGCTGGATTCTGGGCTGGTGAGCAGACGCCTGATACCTATAGTGATGCCTACCGCACCGCATTTGAAACCTACCAGATGCTGCGCAACAAAAAATGACTTAATGGCAGCTGCATAAAGCAGCGGTCGGATGGTTCAGCCAGAAAGAGATTCTTTCTTTTTTTTGAATAAACATACAAACAAGTGTTCATTTGTTTGCATAACATTCCGATCGCTGATTTGTGCGTCCTGCCACGGCGATTACTCAGAGAACCAGGAGATTGATATGTCTTTGGAAACATTGGACGGCACAGGAGCGCAGGACGAACAACTGGGCTTTCGGGTCGAAGGTATGGATTGCGCCAGTTGCGTCGGCAAGATTGAAACAGCGCTTGGTCGAATTGATGGCGTATCAAATGTACAGGTTAATTTTACAAATGAGACGCTGACGTTGACGCGCAGCACAAGTAGCCGAAATACTGCACGCGACATTGCCAAGAAAATCCGGTCCCTGGGCTTCGACGTGCAGGCACTGCCCGCGTCCGAAATGTCCGCAGCACCTGCACCGTGCCATGCGGCCCACGCGCATGACCACGCCGGCTGCGGCGGCCACCATGACCATGGGCATGCCCACGACCACGGGCACGATCATTCGCACGGCAAAGCGTGCGGTGATGACCATGGGCATGGCCATGCTCACGGCCATGCCCATGCCCATGACCACGGTCACGATCACGGGGCCTGCAGCGGGCATGACCATGCGCCGGCCTCTGCCTCCCGTGGAGCACCCAGCACGCCCCCCAACGTGTCCATGCGCGTCGAGGGCATGGACTGCGCCAGTTGCGTCGGCAAGATCGAAACGGCGCTCGCTCGCATGGATGGCGTGTCCGATGCCCGCATAAACTTCACCGCAGAAACGCTGGAATTGACGCTCGCGTCTGGCGGCCCCACGCAGCTCGGCCACATCGAGAAGACCATCAAGAGCCTGGGCTTCGGCGTCTCCGACGTGCGCCGCCATGATGGCTCAGCACCCGCGGCCCCAGCAGCAGCATCGACGGCGCGCCATCAGCGCTGGTGGCAGACGAAGAAAGGCAAGCACGTGCTGGGCCTGGGCGGCCTGATGGGCTCGGCCTACGCGATCGCGCAGTTCGTTCCTGGCTACGCTGAATGGATCTTCGCCGCTGCGGTGATCGCGGGCGTGCTGCCGTTCGCTCGCAAAGCCTTCGCGCTGGCTGTGTCAGGCTCGCCGTTCTCTATCGAAACGCTGATGGTCGTCGCCTCGCTGGGCGCGCTCGTGATAGGCGAGGCCGAGGAAGCTGCTGCCGTGGTGTTCCTGTTCGCGATCGGCGAGCTGCTGGAAAGCGTGGCCGCCGGCCGCGCGCGCGCCGGCATCAAGGCGCTGGCCTCCCTGGTGCCTAAGACGGCGGTACTGCTCGATGCCGCGGGCGGGCAGCGCGAAGTGCCCGCCGCTTCCCTGCGCGTGAGCGACCGCGTGCTGGTGCGCCCTGGTGACCGGGTGCCTGCGGACGGCAAGATCCTCCGCGGTGAAAGCAGCCTGGACGAGTCGCCTATCACCGGCGAGTCCGTACCGCGTCAAAAGGCTATCGGTGCCGACGTGTTCGCCGGCTCCATCAACGTCGATGGCGTGCTCGAAGTACAAGTCGAGAAGACGGCATCGGACAACACCATTTCTCGCATCATCCAACTGGTGGAGCAGGCGCAGTCCTCCAAGGCGCCCACGGCTCGCTTCATCGAAAAGTTCAGCCGCTACTACACCCCTGCCGTCATGGCCATCGCGGCGTTGATCGTGGTGGTTCCGCCACTTGCCATGGGTGGCGACTGGGGTACCTGGCTGTACCGCGGCCTCGCACTGCTGTTGATTGCCTGCCCATGTGCGCTGGTGCTCTCCACACCGGCGGCCATCGCCTCGGGCCTTGCGGTGGCCACGCGACGGGGCCTGCTGATCAAGGGTGGCAACGCGTTGGAAACCATCGGCCGCGTGCGCGCCATTGCCTTCGACAAGACTGGCACGCTGACCGAGGGCAAGCCGCGCATCACCGAGGTCCTGCCCTTCGGGCTGTTCAAGCATCAACAGGTCCTTGCGCTTGCCGCCGCTGTCGAGTCCGGCTCAAACCATCCCTTGGCGAAGGCCATTGTCGCCCATGCCAAGAGCCTGGACGTGGCGATTCCCCAGGCCACGGGCGCATCGGCCATTGCCGGCAAGGCGGTGCGCGCCACCGTGAACGGCAGTGCGCTCGCTGTCGGATCGCCCGCCCATGCGGAACAGACGGCCACGCTGACAGCCGCGCACCGCAGGGAAATCGACAAGCTGGAGGATGGCGGCAAGACCGTGGTGGTCCTGTTCGACGAAGCCAGCAAGAACGTTCTGGGCCTGCTGGCCCTGCGCGACGAGCCCCGCCGCGACGCGCGCGAAGGCGTGGCCCAGCTCAACGCCATGGGCGTGCGCTCGGTCATGCTGACCGGCGACAACCGCCGCACCGCGCAGGCGATCGCCGGCAAGCTGGGCATCGAGTGGGAGGCCGAGCTGCTGCCGCAGGACAAGCTGCGCTTGGTCAACGAGATGAAGCGTGATGCCAAGGTGGCGATGGTCGGCGACGGCATCAACGACGCGCCGGCCCTGGCGACCGCCGACGTGGGTATCGCCATGGGCGGCGGCACGGACGTGGCGCTGGAAACCGCCGATGCCGCGCTGCTCAAGAGCCGCGTCACGGACGTGGCCCACCTGGTGGCCCTGTCGCGGGCGACGATGGCCAACATTCACCAAAACGTCGTATTCGCCATTGGCCTCAAGGGCTTGTTCCTGGTCACCACCGTGTTGGGTATCACCGGCTTGTGGGTTGCCGTGCTGGCCGACACCGGCGCCACGGCCCTGGTCACGCTGAACGCACTGCGCCTGCTGCGCTTCAAGGGCGCGCCGGAGGCCAACCACGGCGACGACGCCGGGCGTCCCACCACCTTGTCCGTGCCGTCTGCCCGCTGAGGCAACAAGAGGGCTTGACCTTGCCGTCGTTGTAACGCCTAGCCTCCACACAAATGTCTGCAGAGCGCTTCGGAAGGGCCGGAGTCCTGCATCCAAGAAAGGGTCACTTCCATGCGTAAAAAAATCAGAATCATTGTGGTGGCAGGCGTCATCGCAGCCGTCGGGGGGATAGCGATCGCTGCCCGCGACGCCAAGGACGAGGGCAAGGCCGCGGCGCCCCCGGCGGGCGCGCCGATGGCGCCGCAGGTGCCCGTGGCCGAGGTCATTACCCGCACGGTCGCGCCATCGGCCGAGTACACCGGCTTCCTGGCCGCGCCCAAGACCGTCGAGCTGCGCTCGCGGGTCGGCGGCGCCGTCGATGCGGTGAGCGTTCCCGAAGGTAGCCTCGTGCGCAAGGGCCAACTGCTGTTCCAGATCGACCCGAGGCCGTTCCAGGTTGCGCTCGACACGGCCGTGGCGCAACTGCGTCAGGCCGAGGTGCTGGCCAGCCAGGCCCAGGCCGACTTTGACCGCGCCGAGCGCCTGGTGGCGACCGGCGCCGTCGCGCGCAAGACCTATGACGATGCCGCCTCCGCACGCAACGCGCGCCAGGCTCAGGTGCAGGCGGCTAAGGCCGCCGTTGCTGCGGCTCAGCTGGACCTGTCCTACGCCCGCGTCACTGCGCCCATCGCCGGGCGCGTCGACCGCGTGCTCGTGACCGAGGGCAACTTGGTCAGCGGTGGCGGCGCCGGCGCGGCCACGCTGCTGACCACGATCGTATCCATCGACCCGTTGCACGTGTACTTCGACATTGATGAGGCCACCTATCTCAACGTCGTCAGCCGCTCGCGGCCCGCTGCGGGCGCCGGTAGCAAGGCTTCGCTGCCCGTGCAGGTCGGGCTGACCACGGACAAGGGTTTCCCGCACAGGGGCGCGCTCGACTTCGTGGGCAACACCATTGACCGAAGCACCGGCACGATCCGCGCGCGCGCCGTTGTGCCCAACCCGGATGGGCGCATGGCACCCGGCATGTTCGCCCGGGCCAAGCTGTCCACCGGCGCGGCGCGCGAGGCCGTCCTGATCGACGATCAGGCCGTGGGCACCGACCAAGGGCGCAACTACGTGCTGGTCGTGGGCGAGAACAACCAGGCCCAGTACCGGCCCATCGAACTGGGGCCGGTGGTGGACGGGCTGCGCGTCATCAACGGCGGCCTGCAGGCCGGTGAGAAGATCATCATCAAGGGCCTCGTGCGCCCCGGCATGGCGGTCACGCCGCGCATGGTGCCCATGCAGGCGCCCGCGGCACCGGCCGCCGGCGCGACCGGCGCGACCAAGGCTGCGGCAAACGCTCCGGCTCCCGCTGCGGCGCCTGCCAAGGCCGGTGGCGCGGACCCCGCCAAGGCTGACGGCGCGGCCGGCTCGGCGGAGGCCCGCAAATGAATTTCCCCCGCTTCTTCATCAACCGGCCGATCTTCGCCATCGTCCTGTCGGTGCTGATGCTGATCGCGGGCGCGATCAGCTATTTCCAGCTCCCCCTGAGCGAGTACCCCCAGGTCACGCCGCCGACGGTGCAGGTCACCGCCAGCTATCCCGGCGCCAACCCGCAGGTGATCGCCGACACCGTGGCATCGCCGCTGGAGCAGGCGGTCAACGGCGTGGAAGGCATGATGTACATGCAGTCCCAGATGTCCACGGACGGGCGGATGGTGCTGACCATCTCGTTCGAGCAGCACATCGACCCCGACGTCGCGCAGATCCAGGTGCAGAACCGCGTCTCACGCGCGCTGCCCCGGTTGCCGCCCGAGGTCCAGCGCATCGGCGTGGTCACCGACAAGACCGCGCCCGATATTCTCATGGTGGTGCATATGCTCTCGCCGGGGGACCGCTACGACCCGCTGTACGTGTCCAACTACGCGATGCTCAACGTGCGCGACGAACTGGCGCGCCTGCCGGGCATCGCCAACGTGATCATCGGCGGTGAAGGCGAGTACGCAATGCGCGTCTGGCTCGACCCCGAGAAGGTCGCATCGCGGGGCATGACCGCCAGCGATGTGGTCGCCGCCATCCGCGAGCAGAACGTGCAGGTCGCAGCCGGCTCGATCGGCCAGCAGCCGAATGCGTCGGCCGCCTTCCAGGTCAGCGTCAATGCGCTGGGGCGCCTGACCACCGAAGAGCAGTTCGGCGACATCGTGATCAAGGCCGGCGCCAACGGCCAGGTGACCCGCCTGCGCGACGTCGCACGCCTGGAACTGGGCTCGGACAACTACACCATGCGCGGCCAGCTCGACGGCGAGAACGCGGTCGGCCTGCAAATCCTGATGACGCCCGGCTCCAATGCCCTGGACACGTCCAGCGCGGTGCGCGCGACGATGGAGCGGCTGCAGGCCAAGTTCCCCGAAGGCATCGAGTACAAGATCGCCTACGACCCCACAGTCTTCGTGCGCGCCTCGCTCCAGTCCGTCGCCGTCACGCTGCTGGAGGCCATCCTCCTGGTGGTGATCGTGGTGGTGCTGTTCCTGCAATCTTGGCGCGCGTCGATCATTCCACTGATCGCCGTGCCGGTCTCGCTGGTCGGCACGTTCGCGGTGATGCACATGTTCGGCTTCTCGCTGAACACGCTGTCGCTGTTTGGCCTCGTGCTCTCCATCGGCATCGTGGTGGATGACGCCATCGTGGTGGTGGAGAACGTGGAGCGCCACATGGCGCTGGGCGAATCGCCCAAGGATGCGGCGCGCAAGGCGATGGATGAAGTGACTGGCCCGATCCTGGCCATCACCTCGGTGCTGGCAGCGGTCTTCATCCCCTCGGCGTTCCTGTCGGGGCTGCAGGGCGAGTTCTATCGCCAGTTCGCGCTGACCATCGCGTTCTCGACCATCCTGTCGGCGATCAACTCGCTTACGCTGTCGCCAGCGCTGGCCGCCATCCTGCTCAAGCCGCACCACGGCGCGGCCAAGCCCGATCGTCTCACGCGCATCATCGACGGCGTGTTCGGCGGCTTCTTCCGCCGCTTCAACCGCTTCTTCGATCGCGCCTCGAATTCCTACGTCGGGGGCGTGCGCCGCGCGGTGCGCGGCAGCGCCATCGTGCTGCTGCTCTACGTCGGCTTCCTGGGCCTGACCTGGCTGGGCTTCCACAAGGTGCCTGCGGGCTTCGTGCCGGCCCAGGACAAGTACTATCTCGTGGGCATCGCCCAGCTTCCGACCGGCGCCTCGCTGGATCGCACCGAGGCGGTCGTCAAGGAGATGACCAAGATCGCACTGGCTGAGCCGGGCGTCGAGAGCGTGGTGGCCTTCCCGGGCCTGTCGGTCAATGGACCGGTGAACCAGCCGAACACCGCGCTGATGTTCGCCATGCTCAAGCCCTTCGATGAGCGCAAGGACCCGTCGCTGTCGGCCTTCGCCATCCAGGGCAAGCTCATGGGCAAGTTCAGCCAGATCCCGGACGGCTTCGTTGGCATCTTCCCGCCGCCGCCGGTGCCGGGCCTGGGTTCGATGGGCGGCTTCAAGCTGCAGATCGAGGACCGGGCGGGCCTGGGTCCCGAGGCGCTTGCGCAGGCACAGGGCCAGATCATGGGCAAGGCCATGCAGGCGCCCGAGCTGGCGAACATGCTCGCCAGCTTCCAGACCAATGCGCCGCAGTTGCAGGTGGACATCGACCGGGTGAAGGCCAAGTCGCAGGGCGTATCGCTGACCGAGGTGTTCGACACCCTGCAGGTCAACCTTGGCTCGCTCTACGTCAACGACTTCAACCGCTTCGGTCGCACCTACCGGGTCATGGCCCAGGCCGATGCGCAGTTCCGCATGCAGGCTGAGGACATAGGCATGCTCAAGGTGCGCAATGCAGCGGGCGACATGATCCCGCTGAGCGCGATCGCGACCATCGAGCGCAGTTCCGGCCCCGACCGGGTGATGCATTACAACGGCTTTCCCTCGGCCGACATCAGCGGCGGGCCAGCGCCGGGCTACTCGTCCGGCCAGGCCACCGCCGCGATTGAGAAGATCGTGAGCGAATCGCTGCCGGACGGTATGACCTACGAATGGACGGACCTGACTTTCCAGGAAAAACGGGTTGGCAACACGGCGATCTACATCTTCGCGCTGGCGGTGCTGCTCGCCTTCCTGTTCCTGGCGGCCCAGTACAACAGTTGGTCGCTGCCGTTCGCTGTGCTGCTGATTGCACCCATGGCGCTGCTCTCGGCGATCGCCGGCGTCTGGCTCTCTGGGGGCGACAACAACATCTTCACGCAGATCGGTTTCGTGGTGCTGGTCGGCCTGGCTGCCAAGAACGCGATCCTGATCGTGGAGTTCGCCCGCGCGAAGGAAAGCGAAGGGGCCGATCCGCTGGCAGCCGTGCTCGAAGCCGCGCGCTTGCGGCTGCGCCCGATCTTGATGACGTCGTTCGCCTTCATCGCTGGCGTGGTGCCGCTGGTGCTGGCCAGCGGTGCGGGCGCCGAGATGCGCCACGCCATGGGCATCGCGGTGTTCGCCGGCATGCTGGGCGTGACGGTATTCGGCCTGGTGCTGACGCCGGTGTTCTACGTTGTGGTGCGCAAGCTGGCGCTGCGCCGCGAAGCGCGCCATGCCCGTGGCGGCATGACCGACCAGCACGCATGACGGCCAGGAGGACATACGACATGAAAACATCTTTCGCATTCACACGACCCGCCAGGACGCTGGCGCCGCTCGCCCTCGCGGCGGCGCTGGCTGGCTGCTCCATGGCACCGAAGTATGACCGGCCCGCAGCGCCGATCGACACGGCCTATCCCTCGGGCGCGGCCTATGTGGAACTGGCGGCCGCGACGCCCGACGACGCGATCACGGCCGAGATCGGTTGGCGGGACTTCTTCCGCGACCCGCTGCTGCAGCAGTTGATCGGCATTTCGCTGGAGAACAACCGCGACATGCACAAAGCCGCGCTCAACGTGGAGGCGGCTCAGGCGCTGTACCGTATCCAGCGTGCCGAGATGCTGCCGAACCTGGGCGTTTCCGCCCGCGGCGCGTCAGAGCGCGTACCGGCCGACCTCAGTACCACGGGGCAAAGCGACGTGCTCCGGCGCTACGACGTGGCCGGGGTGACGGCCGCCTGGGAGCTGGACCTGTGGGGCCGCATCCGCAGCCTCAACGACCGGGCGCTGGCGTCCTACCTGGCCCTCGACGAGACCCGCATCGCCACGCAGATGAGCCTGGTGTCCGAGGTGGCCAGCGCCTACCTCACGCTGCGCGCCGACCAGGAACTGCTGCGCCTGACGAGCGACACCCTCGCCACACAGAAGCGCTCCTATGACCTGACCACCCAACTGGTGGAAGCGGGAAATTCCACGCAGCTCGACCTGCGCCGCGCGGAGATCGCGCTGCGCACCGCCGAGGCCAACCGCGCCGCCTACACGCGGCAGGCGGCCAAGGACCGCAACGCGCTGGTGCTGCTGCTGGGCCAGCCGCTGACGCCGGAGCTGTCCCGGCAGCTTGACGAGGCCGTGGCGCTGCCGGACGACATCGTGCCGACCGACCTGCCGAGCGGCCTGCCGTCCGAACTGCTCGCGCGTCGGCCGGACATCCGCGCCGCCGAGCAGATGCTGATCGGCGCCAACGCCAACATCGGCGCGGCGCGGGCCGCGTTCTTCCCGACGATTAGCCTCACGGGCTCGGCGGGCACGGCCAGCGCTTCGCTGGACGGCCTGTTCGATTCGGGCTCGCGGGCCTGGAGCTTCCTGCCGCAGATCACGCTGCCCATCTTCCGCGGCGGCGCGTTGCGAGCCAATCTGGACGTGGCACAGGTACAAAAGAGGATCGAAATCGCCAACTACGAGAAGTCTATCCAGGCGGCCTTTGCTGAGGTGGCTGACGGCTTGGCGGGCAAGCGCACGCTTGATGAGCAGATCCGCTCGGAGCAGCTCCTGGTAGCGGCTAGCCAGAAAGCCTACCAACTAGCCGAGCAACGCTTCCAGGAAGGCGTGGACGACAACCTCACCTTGCTCGATGCGCAACGCACACAGTACGGTGCGCAGCAGACCCTGGTGCGCACGCGCCTGACGCGGCTGAACAACCTCATCCACCTCTACAAGGCGCTGGGTGGCGGCTGGACTGAGTACACGGTGCAATCGGGCGCCACCGGGCAACCATCCGCCCGGTCGCCGGGATAAGGGCTATGCGCAACGGCGGCGTTCCCCATCGTTGCGCACGGAGAACCGGATGAGGATCGGTGAACTTGCGCGCTTGACGGGCACCCCCCCGGAGAACATTCGGTTCTACGAGCGGGAGGGCCTGTTGCAAGCCCCGGAGCGGTCACGCAACAACTATCGGCGCTATGGCCCGGCCCATGTCGAACGGCTTCACCTGATTCGCAACTACCGTGCCTCGGGAATCGGCCTGGATGACGTGCGCCGCCTACTGGGTTGGGCACATGAGGGGTTCCTGGAACCTGAGCTGCTAAGGCAGGCTGTCCAAGGCCATCTCGCCTGTGTTGAGGAACGCATGGAGCAACTGATCCAGGTGAAAGAGCACCTGCTCGCATTGGCCCTGCACGGTGCTGCTTCCGCCGGGGCTTCCGAGGATGGACCGGCTCGCGATGGTTCGTGAGCATCGCATGTCCATATAACTGAATATATATTCATGCGTGTAATATTTCCGGCCAGACAAACGAATAAGAAAGACGCCCATGACCGACCAGAGCATCACGCGCCGAAACATCGGCGTTCTCACCGCCGCGCAGGCGCTCGGCGGCGCCAGCGCGCCCATCGTGATGTCGCTGGGTGGGCTGGTCGGCCAGCAGCTTGCCAAGAATTCGGCCTGGATCACCTTGCCCGTGAGTCTGTTCGGCCTGGGTCTTGCCATCGGCACCTTGCCTGCCGCCTTCATCATGCGGCACCATGGCCGCCGCAACGGATACGTGGTGGGGGTCGGCTTCGGCGTGGCCTCGGGCCTGATCGCCGCGTTGGGCATCATGCTGGCCTCGTTCTGGATCTTCTGCGCCGGCACCTTCCTGGCGGGCTTCTACGGCGCGTATGTGCAGAGCTACCGCTTCGCAGCCGCCGACACCGCCGAGGACGCGCTTAAGGCCAAGGCCATTTCCTGGGTCATGGTGGGCGGTCTCGCGGGCGCCATCATCGGGCCGCAGTTGGTGATCTTCACGCGCGATGCGGTAGCGGGCACGCCCTACGTT
>NZ_JAWIRS010000001.1:717708-844495 GCF_036320005.1 Stenotrophomonas sp. SMYL11 | reverse complement strand
CGGGTGGGTTGCGCAGGGGGCGCTGCAAGTACGTCCATGTAAGCTCGGTCGCCGCATCCATGCGGCTCACGCCCCTGCGCAACCCACCCGCGCGGCCTTGGACGGTCTCGGTGCCGTCCACCACGGAATCAACAGGAAGAGCAGAGCGAAAAGCAGAAAAGCCGCGGCAGTGCCGCGGCTTTTCCTGTAGCGCCGAGCCGATGCTCGGCTGCCGGTAGGGCTTAGTGCTTGGCTTCTTCCTTGGCGGCGTTGGCCTTGGCGTCATTGGCGACATCGCGGGCCTTGTCGGCGACCTTCTGTGCGGCGTTCGCGGTGGCGTCGCTGGCATGTGCGGCGGCATCGGTTGCGGCGTCCTTGGCCTTGTCGGCGGCGTTGGCGGTGGCGTCTGCAGCCTTGTCCAGCGCCTGCTGGGTATCGGCGGCGGCCTGCTCGGACGCGGCAGCGGTCTTGTCGGCGGCATCGCGGGTGGCTTCGGCGGCCTTGTCCACGGCGTCACGGGCAGCAGCGCCCGCGCTGTCGGCAGCCTGCTGTGCGTCCTGCTTGGCCTGTTCGGCTTCCGGGCCCTTGCAGGCGGCCAGGGCCAGCAGCAGGGAGGCGGCCAGCAGGGTGGTGGTGATCGGGCGAATCTTCATGGCGGTCTCCGGTACTGCAATGGATGGGGACGCCAGCCTATTCATGCCGTTGTGAAGACGGGGTCGCGATGCAGCGGCTCAGTCGCGCGCATTCGAAAAAAGAAAAAGCCGCTGGCGAACCAGCGGCTTTTCCAGAACAGCGTGAAGAAAGAAGTTATTACTTCTTGGCTTCTTCAGCAGCGTCCTTGGCCTTCTCAGCGGTGCCTTCAGCAGCCTTGGCAGCGTCAGCAGCGGCGCCGGCAGCGGCGTCGGTGGCAGCAGCGCCAGCCTGGGCAGCAGCGTCAACCGAAGCGTCAGCAGCGGTGGCGGCGGTGTCAGCGGCCTGCTGGGCAGCGTCGGCGGTCTGGGCGCCAGCAGCGGCGGCCTGGTCGGCAGCAGCCTGGGCTTCGGTGGCGGCTTCGTTGGCCGAAGCAGCGGCGTCCTGGGCAGCTTCCTGCTTCGAGCAGGCGGCCAGGGCCAGAGCCAGGGACATCGCGACCAGCAGCTTGTTGATGCTCATTGTGTGAATCCTCGTCGTTAGAATTAGGCAACGCGCATGCTGCGCGCCGACAACATGATGACAAGCCAAGATTGGGTGTCAAGCGATCCCGCATTCATTTTTGCGAAATCATCGTTAAATCCATTTAAATCAATTCGATGGCGATAGCCGTTGCTTCGCCACCGCCGATGCACAGGGTGGCAATGCCGCGCTTGCCACCGCGCGTGCGCAGGGCGTTGACCAGGGTCACCACCAGGCGTGCACCGGAGGCACCGATCGGATGGCCCAGTGCGCAGGCGCCGCCATTCACGTTGAGCTTGTCGTGGGGAATGCCCAGTTCGCGCATCGGCGCCATCGCCACCACGGCGAAGGCTTCATTGATCTCGAACAGATCGACCTGGTCCAGCGACCAGCCGGTCTTGTCCAGCAGTTTGTGCAGCGCGCCGATCGGGGCGGTGGTGAACCACTCCGGTTCCTGCGAATGGGTCGCGTGGCCCACGATGCGGGCCAGCGGGGTGATGCCGCGCGCGGCTGCATCTTCCTCGGTCAGCAGGACCACTGCAGCAGCGCCGTCGGAGATGCTGGAGGAACTGGCGGCGGTGACGCTGCCGTCCTTCTTGAAGGCCGGGCGCAGGGTCGGGATCTTGGCGATGTCCGAGCGGCCGGGCTGCTCGTCGGTGGTGACCTCGACCTCGCCCTTGCGGGTGGCGACCTTCACCGCGACGATTTCATCGGCGAACGCACCGTTGGCCTGCGCCGCCTGCGCGCGCTTGACCGATTCGATGGCGTAGGCGTCCTGCTCTTCGCGGCTGAACTGGTATTTGTCCACGGCGCATTCGGCGAATTCACCCATCGCCTTGCCGTCATAAGCGTTGACCAGGCCATCGTGGGCCATGTGATCGACCGCCTGGAAGTTGCCGAAGCGGTTGCCGGTGCGCGAGTTCGGCAGCATGTGCGGCGCGTTGGACATCGATTCCATGCCGCCGGCGACAACGATGCTGGCCGAACCGGCCTTGATCAGGTCATGACCGAGCATGATGGTCTTCATGCCCGAGCCGCACACCTTGTTCAGCGTGGTGGCACCGGTCGACAGCGGGATGCCGGCAGCGATCGCCGCCTGGCGGGCGGGCGCCTGGCCGAGGTTGGCCGGCAGCACGCAGCCCATGAGGACTTCGGAAACGTCGCTGGCCGGGATGCCCGACTGTTCCAGGGCGGCAGCGATGGCGGCCGCGCCGAGGGTCGGGGTCGGCACGCCGTTGAACTGGCCGAGGAAGGAGCCGATGGCGGTGCGCTTGGCGGCGGCGATGACGATGTTGGACATGGCAATCTCGTTGATGCGTAAGCAATGTTCGGAAAGGAGACCGGGGGCCGTTGGATGTGCCCCGGTTTCCCGGCAGACTGCGTGGGGGTCGACCCAAGTATAGAGGGTCGGGGAGGGCCGCCGCTGGGCGCGGCCGCACGCCTGCCGGGATGAAGGCAGGACAACGTTCATGGGAAGGAATCGATGGAACGCACGATGATGGTGAGGTCTGCCCTGGGAACCGCGCTGGCGGTAGCGCTGACGGCCTGTGGTGGAGGTGGCGGGGGCGGCAACGTGCGCATCGATACCCCGCCACCACCGCCGCCACCGACTACCCCGCCACCGACGCCGCCGCCCCCGGTCAAACCGCAGGAGCCGGCCTTCGACGCGCATCTGTCAGTCACCAATGCGCGTGCCGCACAGGCTGCCGGCCTGACCGGCCAGAACGTGCGCATCGGCATCGTCGATTCCGGCGTGCAGCGCAATGCGGTGGCGTTGAATGGCCGGGTGCTGGCCAACCTCAACTACATCGATCCGGCCAGGAACAATCTGGGTGTCGATGATGTGGTCGGCCACGGCACAGCCGTGGCCAGCCTCGCCGCCGGCGCGGCAACGGGCTCCTGGCCGGGTGGCATCGCGCCGGGCGCGCAGATCGTGTCGGCACGGATCATTGCCGACAAGCCGCCCGTCGATGACGGCAGCGGCAAGGGCAATTCCTTCAGCGGCCCGCTGGGCGTGGCGCAGGTCCACCAGGACCTGATCAGCTACAACGTGAAGGTGATGAACAATTCGTGGGGCGGCCTGTACTGGACCGACCTGCCGACCACCGCGCAGGTGGCCGCCGAATATCGCCCCTTCGTGATCAACCATGGCGGGCTGGTGGTGTTCGCCGCGGGCAATGATGGCCGCAGCGAGCCGAGCAGCCTGGCCGCACTGCCCAGCCAGCAGGGCGTGGCCGGCACGCTGCCGGCTGCCGACCTGGAGCGCGGCTGGCTGGTGGCCACCGCCGTGGATCCGTATGCGCCCGGTACGCTGGCCAGCTATGCCAATGCCTGTGGCCAGGCGGCCCGCTACTGCCTGGCGGCGCCAGGCAGCGCGGTCTACCCCGATGCCAACGGTGGCAGCTACTACTGGAACTACGGCACGTCATTCGCGGCGCCCTTGATTTCCGGTGCGGCAGCGCTGGTCTGGGAGCGCTTCCCGTACTTCAGCAACGATCTGGTGCGGCAGACCCTGCTGGGTACCGCCAAGGATATCGGCGCGCCGGGCGTGGATCCGGTGTTCGGCTACGGCCTGCTCGACATCGGTCGTGCGATCAACGGTCCGGGTCGTTTCGACTGGGGTGATGTGGTCGCCAACGTGGATCTGGCCTCGACCGGCTCGGCGTGGCGCAACGATATCGTCGGCAGCGGCGGGCTGGTCAAGCAGGGCGGGGGCACCCTGGTGCTGGCCGGCAACAACAGCTACACCGGTGCCACCCGCATCGAACGCGGCATCCTGTCGCTGCAGAACGGTGGCGTGATCCGTTCCAACGTGACCATCCTCGGCCAGTCCGATCCGGATTCGACCGGCATGCAGTTCAATGGCGGCACGCCCCGCGTTATCGGCAATGTGCTCAACGGCAGCAGCGTATTCCTCACCACCGGCAACACTACCGGCACCATCGAGGGCAACTACACCCAGCAGGCCGGCGCACAGCTGATGATCGCACTGGGCGCCAATGCGCTGCAGGTCACCGGCAATGCAACGATCGATGGTGGCGT
The DNA here is from genome assembly GCF_036320005.1 of Stenotrophomonas sp. SMYL11. Lineage (NCBI taxonomy): Bacteria > Pseudomonadati > Pseudomonadota > Gammaproteobacteria > Lysobacterales > Lysobacteraceae > Stenotrophomonas > Stenotrophomonas sp. SMYL11. The sequence goes on along the minus strand of NZ_JAWIRS010000001.1, from coordinate 840,322 downwards.
GCGCGTGCATGGCTTCGTTTCCGGCTACGTGCCACAGAACGGCAGCCGGCAGGACCTGATCCATGCGGCAGGTGGACTCAGTGGCGCCTTCAGTACGCCGGCTACCTCCAGTGGCCTGCAGGGGCTGTCGTTGCTGCAGAGCAGCTACGGCTATGACAGCAACAACGCGTGGTTGAACCTGACCCAGGTCAGCGTCACCGCAGCGGCCAGCGGGCTGGGGGCTTCCGCCCAGGCGGCAGCACAGCGCCTGGAGGGTGCATTCGCAGCGCTGGACAAAAACGCAGGCCTGCAGGGATCGGCCTTTGGTGCAGCGGCCGGTGCCCTGCAGTGGACCGGCGGTGGCCCGCAGGGCTTGGCCGCCAGCCTGCAGAGCCTGTCCGGGCAGGCGCATGCGCGTGCCGAGTCGGCCACCTTCGACAGCATCGACATGTCACGCCGTGCGATTGCCGAGCGTTTTGATCGCGTGCAGGCTGCGCCGCGCCTGCGCGGGGCCTGGCAGAGCGCGCTGGGTGAGGCGGGGCAGGGTAGCTTTGCCGGTAACGCTGCCGACAGCCGCGGTTGGATGGCCGGTCAGGACCTGCCACTGGGCAGCAATGGGCTGATGGGCGTGGCCTTCGGCGAGACCCGCAGCAATGGTGGCAGCAGCTTCGGCGGCGATCGTGGGCGTGATCGCCAGGCGCAGGCGCAGCTGTATGCCGGCTGGAACCTGGGCCGGGGCTATGCGCTGGCCCAGGTCGGCAGCGGCCAGTTCATCCGTGCGCTGGACCGCCAGCTGCTGCTGGGCGCCGGTGCCTATGGTGTTTCCGCACGTTACGGTGGACGCTTCAGCAGTGCCAGCGTCGAAGGTGGTTATCGTTTCGGGCGCTCGGGTGCGTCGTTGACACCGTACCTGGGTGCCAGCACCACGCGCGTGGATACCGATGCCTTCAACGAGCTGGGCGGTTTCGGCTTCGGCCTGCGGGGCGATGCCAACCGCGTGCAGCGCAGCCAGATGTTGGCCGGTATCCGCGGCGAGCGCGGCTGGGGGCGTTGGACGCTGCGTGGGCATGCCGAATGGCAGCAACGGCTTGATGGTGCGGATGCGGACTGGCAGGCCAGCTTCGTCGGCGTCGATGCCTGGGCGCCGTTGGCGGGCTGGAACGCGCCCCGCGGCAGTGCGCTGATCGGCGTGGCGCTGGAATCGTGGTGGGGCCGCAATGGCCGCCTGAGCCTGGGCTTCGACCAGCGTGTTGGTGGCGAAGGTGCGCGGCAGGCCGCCTTGCGCTACAGCACCGGCTTCTGAAGGACGGCTCGCGCCGGGTCATGCCCGGCGCGACATCGGCAGGTTCAACCGCCGCGCAGGTTGCCCAGGCGCGGGGTGCTGCGGCCCAGCGGCATCTTCAGCTTGCCGATCGACAGGATGCGGCTTTCGGCGATGCGGTCGGCGGCACGCTGCGGCGCGATGTTCTCGCGCTGCGACAGTTCGAAGATGCGGGTGAGGTTGTGGTAGATGCTGCGGATCAGGCGCATTGCGCGTTCGCGGTTGTAACCGTCGATCTCCAGCGACACGTTCATCACGCCACCGGCGTTGACTGCATAGTCCGGCGCATACAGGATGCCGCGCGCATGCAGCTCGTCGCCGATCTCCAGGCTCGACAGCTGGTTGTTGGCGGTGCCGCAGATGATCTTCGCCTTGATCCGCGGCAGCGTGTCGGCGTTGATCGCACCTTCCAGCGCGCACGGTGCGAACACGTCAGCGTTTACCTCGTGGATCTCATCCGGCTTGACCGCTTCGGCGCCAAAATCGCTGACCGCGCGATCAACCAGCGCGCTGTCCAGGTCGGTGACATACAGCTTGGCACCGCGGTCGCGCAGCAGCTTCACCAGTTCCATGCCGATGTGGCCCAGGCCCTGCACGGCGATGCTGGTCTTGCCCACTTCCTCATGGCCGAACTTGAAGCGCATCGACGCCATCAGTGCCTGCAGCGCACCGTAGGCGGTGAACGGGGCGGGATCGCCGGAGCCACCATGGACCTGGTGCACGCCGGTCACGAACTGGCTTTCCAGGTAGATGTTCTCCATGTCGTTGACGTCGGTTCCGACGTCCTCGGCGGTGATATAGCGCCCGCCCAGCGAATCGACATAGCGGCCGAAGGCACGGAACAGCACCTCGGTCTTGTCCACTTTGGGGTCGCCGATGATCACCGCCTTGCCGCCACCTACGTTGAGGCCGGCCAGTGCATTCTTGTAGGTCATCGTCCGGCTCAGCCGCAGCGCATCGGCCAGCGCCTCGTCGGTGCTGGCGTAGGGGCGCATGCGCACGCCGCCCAGGGCCGGGCCGAGGGTGGTGTTGTGGATGGCGATGATCGCCTTCAGGCCGGCGTCGTGGTTGTGGCAGAACACCACCTGTTCGTGGCCGGTGGTGGCGAGGGTTTCGAATAGCATGGCGTCTCCGATGGCGCGATCAGCGGCGAACTGCAGCGAACGGCCAGTGAACGGTAGGGTCCCAAAACAAAAAAAGCGACGTCGTCGGTGCAGGGGGACGGGTCGCGCGGCGCCATTCTAGTCCATTCCCCCGGCCGGTGCCGTCGACATCGGCGGCCTTCCGGTTAAAGAAGATGAAAGTTCGGCCGATGCTGCGACGACGGCGGGTGGCCGGATTCGCGTGAAGAGGCAGGGCGGTCAGTGACGGCAAGGGCACCACAACGACAGGGCGGGCGGCGATGACGCCGGCTTGGTGGCGATCACTGCGTGGCTGGCTGGCGCGCTCGACCGGGACGGCACCGTCCCGGTTGGCGGCGGCGTCGCGGCAGGCGGTGGCGGCGGCTGCGGCCAGCCTGCAGGGCGAGGCTTTGCCCTCGGCCGAGATCGCTGCACATCTGCAGCGTGGCCTGCATGCGCTGGCCCTGTACCCGCGCCTGGCCGGTGAATCCACAGCGGTGCAGGCCGCGGGGTTGGGCGAGGCGGTGGCGCGCGCGCTGCAGGACCGGGACTGGGCGGCCCGTCAGCTGCCGCGCCGCCCGCAACTGCTGCCGCAGCTGATCCAGACGGTCAACGACGATGCTGCGTCGGCGCGGGTGATGGCGGCGATCATCGGCCAGGACCCGGTGCTGACCGGCAACCTGCTGCGCATCGCCAACAGCCCGGCCTACAAGGTGCACGAGCGCCCGGTGGAAAGCCTGCAGCGGGCGGTGACGCTGGTTGGTACCGAAGGCGTGCGACAGATCATCAGCGCAGTTCTGGTGCAGCCGGTGATGCAGGTGCAGTGCGAGGTGTTTCCGCAGTTCAGCACGATCATCTGGGAGCACGCACTGCTGGCCTCGCGCGCAGCCGCTGACCACGCGCGCACGGTCACTTTCGGCGATGCCTTCGCCGCCCAGTGGCTGGGCCTGGTACAGGGGCTGGGGGCCGCGCTGGTGATGCGCCAGCTGCTGCAGGAAGCGCAGGAACGCGATGAAACGGTGGAACCGGCGCTGGCGCTGCAGCTGCTCCAGCAGTGGTCGCTGCCGTTGGCGCAACGCGTGGCTGCGGCTTGGGAGCTGCCCGAGCCGGTGCACCAGGCGCTGGCGCCCGAGGCGGATGGCCCGCTGGCCGACAGCCTGCGCCTGGCCAGCGCGGCCGCAGCGGCCAGCCTGCTGTGCCGGCACGGACATGCCAGCCAAAGCCGCATGCTGGCCCTGCTTGAACAGTTGCCTTCGGCGCCGCCGCATGCCCTGCGCTGGATCTGGCGGCGCCTGCATGGGCGCAGCGTGGAAACACGGGATGACGCCGGACAGGAAGAGGCGGGTCCTGCGCCCTGAGCGCTACAGCTGCGATTCCACCGGCAGCCAGCTGATCACCCGCGCGGTCCAGCGCTTGCCCAGGCTGGCCCCGGGTTCGGCCTCCACCCAGTGCGGCGGTGGCTGCCGCTCCAGCCAGCGCAGGTCATCATTGCGCCCCAGCGCCAGCCACCAGCTGTGCTCCGGGCCGGCCAGGCGCAGGTATTCATCGCGCAGCTGCGCCCCCAGCACCGGGTCGTCGAACAACACGCCCATCTCGGTATTGAGGTAGGCCGAGCGCGGGTCGAGGTTGAACGAACCGACGAAGCCGCGGCGATCATCGACCACGAACGCCTTGGTGTGCAGGCTGGCGCCGCTGCTGCCGAACAGGCTGGTATCCGGCTGGCCGTGCGCCTTCAGTTCGTACAGCTGCACGCCGGCCTTCAGCAGCGGCACCCGGTAGCCCATGTAGCCGCCGTGTACCGCTGCCACGTCGTTGGCGGCCAGTGAGTTGGTCACCACGCCCACCTGCGCGCCGCGTGCGGCCAGCGCCGACAGCGCCTCGACCCCATCGTTGCCGGGCACGAAGTAGGGCGAGATCAACAGCGCACTGCGCCGCGTGCTGCGCAACTCGTCGCTGAGACGGCTGACCAGCCAGCCGCGGCGATCGTCATCGCGGTGCTTCATCGGCGGATCCGAAGCGATGCGCACGTTCGCGCTCCAGTGCAGCGGTTCCGGGCTGGGTCGCTGCAGCGCGCGCGACTCGGCCACGCGTTGCAGGTAGGGCTGTGCCTTGGCATGCATGGCATCCAGGTCCGACTGCCGTACCAGCTGCTGCAACTGTGCCTCGGTATACGAGGCCAGCGCGGAAATCGGGATCGCCGTGCTGCTGTTCCAGTAGTCGTCGAAGATCTGGTTGGCCTGCTGCACGGCGGGGCCGGCCACCACCAGATCCAGGTCCTGGAAGTTCACATCGTCGCGCGCGCTGAAGTATTCCTCGCCGATGTTGCGGCCACCGACGATCGCGATGCGGCCGTCGGCGATCCAGCTCTTGTTGTGCATGCGGTGGTTCACGCTGAAAGCGCGTTGCACCAGCTCCAGCGTGCGCGCGATGCCGCTGCGGTTGCGGAACGGGTTGTACAGGCGGATCTCGATGTTCGGATGTGCATCGAGCGCCATCATCAACGCGTCCTTGTCCTTGGCGTTCATGTCGTCAAGCAGGATGCGCACGCGCACGCCGCGCTCGGCGGCGTCGTACAGCGCCTTGGCCATCAGATGGCCGATCAGGTCGTCGTGCCAGATGTAGTACTGCAGGTCCAGGCTGCGGCCTGCGTGCGCGGTGATCATCGCGCGTGCGGCGAAGGCATCCATGCCATCACTGAGGAACGCCACGCCGGACTGCCCGGGGTGTGCGTCCTGCAGCGGCACGATCTGCTGGTCGATGCGGGTCTGCGCCGGCTGCAGTGGCAGCATATGCGAGGGTGCGCCCTGTGCCTGCGGGGTGAGGTGGTCGGCCAGCAGCAGCCCGGACAGGACCAGCAGCAACAGCGCGGCGAGGATGATCGCAGCGACGCGCAGCAGGCGTCGCCACAGGGGCTTGGGCAGGCTCATGCCCCGATGGTAGATCCACGCCGTGCGTGGATGAAAGCCAACAGACCTATCGCCGTAGATCCAGGCCATGCGTGGATGGCTTCTCCAGGCAACCTCACGCCATGCCTGGATGACAGGGACTTCGCGGTCAGAACCGCTCGTCACTGCCCAGGTAACGCCACTGCCCCGCAGGCAGCGGTCCCAGTGCCACGCGGCCAATCCGCAGCCGACGCACGGCCGCGACCTGCAGGCCGGCAGCGGTGACCGCCACGCGCAGGCCCTTGGCCGTCAGGCCCTTGCCGGCGAAGCGCAGGCGCTGCTCGCTCTGCCAGCTGACCTTGGCGCCGCCCGATTCCTGCTGCAGCCGCGCCATCAGCCACGGGCCGCGCTCGGGACCGCCTTCGGCCACTTCGATCAGGTATTCCTGTTCGGTGCGGCCCAGATTGCGCTGCAGATGGGCCAGCGTGGCCGGGTCCTGGCTGACCACCACCAGGCCGCTGTCGCTGGCCGGAAGCGAGGCGGCCAGCTGCAGGCCGTGGAAGTGACGCTGCAGCGGACGGATGTCGCTGGCATCAAGTTCGCTGCGGCTGTCACTGCTGACCAGCGCACACAGGGTTTCAGCGGCAACGCCTGCCGGCTTGTGCAGCAGCATGCTGACCCGCTCGGCCTTTTCATCGCTGGCCTGCTCGGCCACGACGATCACCGCGCTGTCATCGACCGGGCGCTGCGGCTGTTCCACCACGTCGCCATTGACCGTGACCCAGCCGCCTTCGATGTAGCGTCGCGCTTCGCCGCGCGGGATGCCGAGCAGGGCGGACAGGCGTTTGTCGAGACGGATCGGTTCCATGGCGGAAAGGTCAGGCAGGGGGCGCGCAGTGTAGCTGCTGCGGCCGGTCAGCGCTGGCCGCGGTTGGCCAGCTCGGTCAGGTACAGGCGGGTATCGAACTCCAGCTGCAGGTACTCCGGCTCCATGTGCTGGCACAGCTGGTAGAAGGCCTTGTTGTGTTCGGCTTCCTTCAGGTGGGCCAGTTCATGCACCACGATCATGCGCAGGAACGCCGCTGGTGCCTGGCGGAACACGGTGGCGATGCGGATCTCGCGGCTGGCCTTGAGGCGGCCGCCGTGCACGCGGGAGATGGCGGTATGGGTGCCCAGCGCGTGCTTGATCACTTCCAGCGTGTTGTCGTAGCAGACCTTGTTGAGCGGCACCGACTTGCGCAGGTAGCGGTCCTTCAGCTCCTGCGTGTAGTCGTACAGCTGGCGGTCGCTGCGCACCTCGTGCGGATCGGGATAGCGCTGCTGCAGCCAGGGGCCGAGCTTGCCCTGCGCAAGCAGTTCACTGACCTGGGCGACCAGGGGTTCGGGATAGCCGGTGAGGTACTTCAGGACTGCCATGCAGGGGCGGCGGGGCGTCGGTAGAATGGGGCATCCAAGATTACACGCGGTACGCATCGACCATGGCAAAGCCCAACGCGCTGCAGGAACAATTGCTCAAGGCCGGCCTGGCCAAGAAGTCGCAGGCCAGCGCTGCCGCGAGCGCGCAGGCCAAGGCCCGCCAGGGCAAGGCCGAATCGACCTCGGCCGAGGTCCAGCGCGAGGCTGAACGTGCCCGCGCCGAGAAGGTCGAGCGCGACCGCGCACTGGCCGCCGAACGCAATGCCCAGGCCAGGCAGGCTGAACAGAAGGCCCAGGCCAGGCAGATCATCACGGCCCACGCCGTTCCCCACAAGGGCGACGACGAGTACCGCTTCAGCGACGGCGCGGCGATCCGTACCCTGCTGATCGACCCCAAGCTGCGCAAGGCGCTGTCGGTCGGCGTGCTGGTTATCGTCGCCCACGGCGAGGGCTATGTCCTGCTGCCGCGTGCTGCTGCCGAGAAGGTGCGTGAGCGCGCCCCGGAGGCGATCATCGTCGACCATGGCCAGCCGGGCTCGACCGCCGAGATCTCCACCGGTAATGCCGAGGACGACGCCTACTACGCGCAGTTCCAGGTGCCGGACGACCTGGTCTGGTAAGCAAAAAGGGGACGGAGGGGATTAAGCCGTAAATGGCCTGATCCGGCCCGTCTGCCTTCTGCTCAGCTTGCTGAAGGCCCGCCGGTCATGGCTCGGCGCTACCGTTTACTGCGCGGTGTATCGTCCCCATATCAGGCGACACACCTGCGGAGGATGGTCATGGCCACCGGTTGGGCGGGAGACGGCGCGGTCCAGGACCAGATCGACGCCACCGTCGACGATGCGATCGCCCGCGCGCGGCGCCAGCTGCGCGAGGGTCCTGGTCTGGAACATTGTGAGGAATGCGACGCGCCGATCCCGTTGGCGCGGCGCCAGGCCGTGCCCGGGGTACGGCTGTGCGTGGCGTGCCAGCAGGCGCATGATGACGAAGTGCAGGCGCATGCCGGCTACAACCGGCGCGGCAGCAAGGACAGCCAGTTGAGGTAGAGGTTGTTCGGCAGGGCTTGCAGCCCTGCACCTGCAGATGCTTCAAGCCAGGGCAACAGCAATAGCTGGCATTCAGTGGGATGGCGGGACGGTGTGGGCAGGCAGGACACGCCGTAAACCCTTCCATGGGGGCTCGATGGCGCCATCCATGGCGCCAACGGTCCTGCCTACCCACACCGTCCCACCTCTGACAGATTTCCTGGATCTGATAGATCCACGCCATGCATGGATGAAATCTGTCAGATATCGATAGTCAAATTGGGGTCAGAGCCCGTTGCGTAGCAACGGGATCCGACCCCGTGCCGTTCCGGCAGATCGTGGAAATCTGTCGAAGGCGGGGTGGGTCCGGTGGCGGGAGTGTCCGCGGCATGGATGCCGCGGCCAAGCCCCCCTGGCCGGGTTTACGGCGTCTCCCGCCACCGGACCCACTCCGCCATCCCACAGGAAGCCAGCTTTTGCTGTTGCTTCGGCTGTAGCTGGTGCTGTTGCTCCAGCTCGTAGCGGGTGCAGGGCGCAGCCCTGCCGAAAACCACTCTCAGCCGTCGCCCTGGATGCCGCCGGGGGCCTGCGCCGGGTCGCGCCAGCGGCGAACCGTGCGCTGGAAGAACAGGTTGTTCGGCAGCTGCAGCACCGTGCCCTCGTGGCCGTCGCCGGTTTCCTGCAGCGTGGTGTAGATCAGGTTCACGTCGATCACCCGGCCCTTCAGGCCAGGCTTCTCGCCGTTCTCCAGCACCTCGATGTAGTCGTGCAGGCGGAACGGGCGGGTGGTGAAGATCAGCAGCGTGCAGAAAATGTTGGACAGCACGCTCCACGCCGCGAAGAAGGCCACCGCGCCCACGGCTGCAAAGCCGGTGAACGCGGTCCACAGCACCGACGGCTTCGCGCCGAGCAGGCTGAGGATGTACAGCAGGGCACTGAAATAGACCACGAAACTGGTGATCCTGCGCGCACCCATCACCATCTCCGGCGGCAGCGTGTAGTGCTCGGCGAAGCGGCGGATCAGGCGACGGGCGAGCACGCGCAGGAGCCATGCGACCAGCAGCACCAGTACGATCTGCAGCGCTACGCCGGCGTAGGTCAACCACGGGTGGGTCCAGGCGGGCAGGTGATCCTTCAGCGACAACATCATGGGGCGAAAACAGGCGGCGGGAACGGCCCCTGATGTTACCCGGCGCGTGCGGGGGATTCGACCGCCGGGTTCCAGGCCACGCACACCAGCTCCTGGCGGTGCTGCTGCAGGCAGGCGCGGCCATAGTCGGGACGCAGCTGCAGTGACAGGCCCAGCGCCTGCAGCAGGACACAGGCGGTGATCACCAGCAGGGCGGCGCAGGATGGGCTGGACATGGCAGGACTCCTGGACGGCAATTTCGCGAAGGACCTTTCATGGATGCAGCAGCCACCCAAAAGGTTGCATGCCATCGATCGTGGATGGGCTCTAAACCTTTTCCCGGGTTGCCGCATCCAAGCGATATGCTCGACACCACCATGCCCGCGCCGCCTGCCGCCAACGACGCCGTTGATGAACCCGCCCTGGTGCGGGCGGCGGCGGCCGGTGATACCGCTGCCTACGAACTGCTGTACCGGCGCCACGCGCCCCGTGTATTCGCTGTGCTGTGGCGGCTGTGTGGCGGCCAGCAGGCACGCGCCGAGGACGCGCTGCAGGAAGCGTTCCTGCAGGCGTGGAAGGCGCTGCCGGGCTTCCGTTTCGAGAGCAGCCTGTCGACCTGGCTGCATCGCCTGGGCGTCAACGCGGCACTGATGGAGCTGCGCGGACGAGCGGGCGGGCAGGATCACGATAGCCTCGACGAAGTGGACGGAGAGTTGCAGGAGCTGGCAGTGCACGATCGTTGCGCCGGCACCGAACGCGACCTCGAACGGGCACTGTCGACACTGCCGCCACGGGCACGTGCGGTACTGGTACTGCACGACATCGAAGGCTGGAAACACCAGGAAATCGCCGAACAGCTGCAGATGGCCGTCGGCAGTTCCAAGGCACAGTTGCATCGTGCGCGCGGCCTGTTGCGCGCACGGCTGGGAGACATGACATGAGTACACACGACCACGATTCCGACCACGATCTGCTGGCCCGGCTGCGCGCGCTGCCGACCGAACGCAGCGTACCCACCGATGGCTGGGCACGCCTGTCGGCGCAGCTGCCGCCGCGTGAACCGCAGGCGGCACCTGCGCCGGGCGACAACGTGGTGGCCCTGCCGATCCGCTCGCGGCGCCGCTGGTGGCTGCCGGTGGGGGCTGCACTGGCCGCCAGTCTTGCGCTGTACGCGGTGGCACCGTGGCGGCATGCACCACCGGATGCACCGCCGTTGTCCCCGCTGCAGTTGCAGGCGGCGGCAATGACCGAGCAGTACCGGCAGGCCGTAGCCTCGTTGCCCGATGGGCGTGCGGCGGAGTGGCAGCCGGCATTGCTCGAACTTGATGAGAGTGCGGCTCAGATCCGTGCGGCGATGGCGCAGGATCCGCGCGCCCCGCACCTGCTTGGCCAGCTGAAGCGGACCTATTCGCTGCGGCTGGAACTGACCCGGCAGGCGGCACAAGCCGCCGCTGCTGGCCTGACGACCTGAAGGAGAACCCCCATGATCCGACCCTTGATTTTCTGCTGCGTGGCCCTGTTGCTGGTGCCGGCCGTGGCGCTGGCCGATACCCAGATCAATGAGCGCCACAATGTGGCCTCAGGCGGCCGTATCGAGCTGAGCAACGTGGCTGGCAAGGTGACCGTGCGCGGCTGGGATCGCAATGATGTACAGCTGACCGGCACTCTCAGCGATGGCCTGCAGCTGCGGCAGGAGAAGAGTGCCAACCGCGTGCGCTGGGAGATCGAGTATCCGAACCGCAACAACAATGGCGGCGCCACGCTGGTATTGAACGTGCCTCGTGCGGTCGAACTGCGGTTGAGCACCATCAGTGCCAACCAGGACATCAGCGGCATCGATGTGCGCCGCCTGCAGGCCGACTCGGTCAGCGGCAATCTCGTCGCCTCCGGACGCAGTGGTGACAGCAAGCTCAACACGGTCAGCGGCGATGTCACTGCGCGCCTGCAGACGCCCCAGCTGGACGTGAACACGGTTAGTGGCCGCATCGAGGCGGGCGGGGGAGTGTCAGGTGATATCGGTGCGCAGACTGTATCGGGCCGGGTCGATGTCGACGCTGGACGCATCCAGCGGCTGGCGGTGGAGACGGTATCCGGTGGCATTGACCTGGCGGCGACCGGACTGGCACCGGGTGGCCGGATCAATGTCGAGTCGGTGAGTGCATCGGTCAACCTGCGCCTGCCGCGCACTGTGTCGGCACAGCTGTCGGTGAACAGCTTCAGTGGTTCGATCAACAGTGACGCCGGGCAGGTGGAGCGGCCGCGTTATGGACCGGGCAGCCGACTGGACGCACGACTGGGCGGCGGTGACGGTGACATCCGCATCGAGTCGCATTCGGGCAGTGTGCGGGTACGCCTGGACCGCTGAACGTGATCCGGCAGGCCGCGGCGGCAGCGCCGCCGCGGTCGGTACTGGGTCAGCTGGCTTTCTTCAGCGCCCAGGTGGTGCCGAGGACTTCGATCTTGCCACCGGCCTTGCGGAACGCTGCCAGGTCCGAAGCGATCGAATCGCTGCTGACCACAGTGCTGGCGGCCGCGCCCTTGCGTTCGCTGCGGATGCTGTTGCTGGCCTTCGCGGGGGTCTTTGCCTTGCGGGGCATGGTTGCTCCTGTCAGGTGGAAGGGGAGGAAAGCGCCCAGGCATCGGCCTGGCGCAGGTAGTCCTGCCGCTCGCGGCGGCAGTCATCGCCGCCCATCGAAAACTGGCGGCAGATCGCCGGGCGCTGCGAATAGATCGTGCAGCGCAGGTGATAGGGATCGATCGCCGCGCACCAGCCTTCCTCGTTGCGCGCCATCACGGCACGGCCGTGGGTGTCGCGTGACAGGAACTGGCCGGGCACGTGGTCGCCGGGCTGCAGCAGCACGGGCAGCCGGCAACAGACCGCGTCACAACGGCGGCAGTCGATGGGTGCAGGTGCTGCGTCAGGTTGTAAGGCCACAGGGGCCTGGCGGGTGCCCAAAGCGGGTCTCGATGGCGGCTCAGGTGCTGCGCGGACCATGAACGAGCCAGGAAGGCATGGCCGCTAGGCCCGCAGGGCGGGCCAGGCTGCACCGTGGACACACACCGGCGTGGCCGGCGGAAGGTGCAGCGGGGTTCTAGCCGACCAAGAGTAACTTAGACCGCGTAACGTTTTGTTAATCCTGGCTGGCTGCCGCCAGCGCAAGGCCCTGGACCACGCCCAGCGAGGGCTCGCCGTGGACCATGCGGGCCCCCGGGAAGGCCTCGGCCACGGCCTGGCGCAGGTAGCCGGCACGGGACATGCCGCCGGTCAGGAACACCGCGTCCGGGTCGCCGCCGATGTCGCTGCGGACCTGGGCCAGCAGCTCGCGGATCTGCTCCAGGTAGCCATGGGCTGCGGCCGCCAGGCCGTCGGCGCTGCTGTCGGCATGCAGGTCGCGGGCGATGTAGTCCAGCGTGCTGCGGTGCTCGCTGGCGGCGCTGAGGGCAATCTTGGCGCGTTCGACATCGCGGTACAGGCGGGCGGTATTGCCGGTGTCCTGCAGGGCCTGCAGGCGCGCGCCCCACGGTTCGTCGACATGGTCGTATTTGTGCTGGCGGAAGTCGCGCTGGCGCGTCATGTCCTGCACGGTGGCGGCTTCCACGTAGTGGTGGGCGGGCACGCGGGTGATGCCGCGGCCGAACAGCGGCATGTAGCTGGACAGGCTCAGCGCCAGATCGATGTCGGTACCGCCACGGGCGATACCCCAGGCGCGGTGGATGCGCGGCGCAGCATCGCCACCAACCTCGGCGTGGGCGATATCGGTGGTACCGCCACCGATGTCGACGATCACCGCCTGGTGCCGCTCGCGGCTTTCGGCGTGGTAATGCATGGCCGCCGCGGCCGGTTCCTCGAGGAAATCGATCTGGTCGAAACCGGCCTGGGTGGCGGCTTCGCGCAGGATGTCCAGCGCCTGGTCGTTGCCGGCCGCGCCGATCGAGCTGCGGAACTGCACCGGGCGGCCGAGCAGGGCGGCACGCAGCGGTTGGCCAAGCTGGGCGCTGGCGGTCAGGCGGATGTGCTCGAGGATGTGCGCGGCGATGCCGGTGATGGTCTGCTTCGCGCGCGGGTGCAGGTTGTAGCCCAGCATCGACTTCGGGCTCTGCACCAGGTTGCCTTCGTGTTCCTCGAAATAGGCTTCCAGCGCGTCGTCGCCGTACACCGCGTTCTGCAGCAGGTCGCTGGCGCTGCGCTCCTTGCCGGCGCGGGCTTCCATCCATTCCCGGCGCAGTGCGCGCAGGGCTTCGCGGCGCAGCGCCTGCGGCGTGCGTTCCTGGCCGGCGGCGCGGGCCGCGCGTGCGGCGCTGTCGATCATCTGCTGCAGCTCGTGTTCCTGCCCGGCGTCGAGCTGGAAGTCATCCGGGTCGGGCACCACGCCAGGGAAGTACACGCTGGTACGGAACTGCTCGGCGTCGCCGAAGCGGATCGGCAGCAGTTTCCCCTCATGCACGATGGCGGCGGCGGAGTTGCTGGTACCGAAGTCGATGCCGAGGCGCATGGGGAGTTCCGGGGGCGATCAGGGGCCGCGCACTCTGCTGCAGTTCGCCGCCGACTGCAAGTTCCTGCGGCCTTCTGTTCTGGATGGGGGTTCCGGATCGGGTCATGCGAGCGGCCGGGCGCTGGCCGGAAAAGGGCAGGGAGCCAGGTGGTTACAATGGCGGCTGTTGATTCACTTTGAGGTACTTGCTGATGTCTTCTGCCCCCGCCTGCCCGCAGTGCACGCTGGAAAACACCTACGCCGATGGTGCGTTGTGGATCTGCGCCGACTGCGGTTTCGAATGGACCGCCGAGGAAAGCGCCGGTTCCACCCTGGTCGTGCGTGACAGCAACGGCAACACCCTGCAGGCCGGCGACACCGTCACCGTGATCAAGGACCTGAAGGTCAAGGGCTCCTCGATCCCGCTCAAGCAGGGCACCGTGATCCGCAACATCCGCCTGGTCGAGGATGACGCCGAGCACATCGAAGGCAACTCGGACAAGATCAAGGGCCTGGTCCTGAAGACCTGCTTCCTCAAGAAGGCCTGATCGCCTTCAGCGCTTGGCCTGCTGCTGCGCGCGCCAGCGGGCCAGGCTGTCCAGCTTGGCCTGGTAGCGCGCCTGCTCCGGCGCGCCCCCCAGTTCCTGTGCACGCAGCAGTTCGCGATCGGCGCGCTTGAGCTGGCCAGCCAGGAAATAGACCCGTGCCAGCCCGAAGTGGAACTGATGCGCGGTGTCATACAGGCGCACGGCCTGCCGGTAATAGCGGATCGCCTGGTCCAGCTGGCCGGCACGTTCGGCCTTGGCGCCGAACATGTACTGCGCGAACGGGTCTTCGCGCTGCACCGACTTCAACCGGCGCTCAATTGACTGCGCCTGCGCGGTCAAGCCCAGGCTCCGGAACAGCGCGGAGGCATTGGTCAGTGCGGCATCCTGGCGGCCTTCCAGCTGCAGCGATCGGTCCAGCGCCTGCCGCGCCGCCTCGTTGTTGCCTTCGCGGTGGTCGAGCACGCCGAGGTTGTTCCACACCGGAGCGAACCCGCTGTCCTGAGCCAGGGACGCGTCGAAGAATGCACGCGCGCCGACGAAATCACCGTCGGCGAGGCGCTCCGCACCCCGGTTGTTGTAGAAGTGCGCCAACGCCCGCGCACGGCTGACGGGAACCGGCCCGCGGCGGTCATAGAGCACATTGCGATCCAGATCGACGGTACCGAAACGCCCACCGACGTCGACACCGGCGTTGACGTGGCCGACGCTGTAGACCACGCCCGCGTCCTGGTCCTGGTACCAGGACACCACCTGCCCGACTTCCTGCACGCGGGCCTGGATGCCAGCCTCCCGCGCAAGCGTCACGAACAGCAGGGTGAAGGCCAGGCAGTTGGCGCGGCGGTGCTGCCAGATATCGCTGACGGTGTAGGTCGCATTGGCGTCGTACTGCAGGTCCAGCCCGTGCTGGTCGAAGATCATCTCCACGAGCGCCTGCAGCCGCTGGTCGCGGGAGTAGCTGCGCTGGATCACCTGCTTCTGGAGCATCGCACGCAGGTCCGTGGGAATGGCGAACACTTCTTCCGGGGTCGGCACACGTGCGGCAGACACGGTGATGGTCGGGGTCGTCACCACATCGGCGGGCGGTGCCTGGCCTGCGCCGAAGGCAGGAGCACAGAAGGCCAGCAGCGAAAGAGTGAGGCAATGGGCGGCAGAACGGTACATGACGGTTCCCGGCAGCGGCGGGCGCTCCCGCCTGTGGCGAGTGTATGCCCATGGATGTCCGGCTGCAGCGACCGTTGGTCGGCGCCGCGTTCATCCACAACCGGTGTGGACCAGCGCTCGACAAAGCTGTGGACAACTGGCTCCGGGTCCCGCCCGGCAAGCGTTGTGAGTGTGTGGTGAAAAAACCGCCAGCTTGCCCGGCGCCGGCACAGGCGGGATGATCCGGTCATGGACTTCTCACCGCTGACGCTTGCCCCGGCGCAGTGGCAGGCGCTGCAGGACAGCTATGCAACGCCGCCACGGGCCTACCACCACTTCGGCCATGTGCGCGCGGTGCTGCAGCACTGCCAGGAGGTCGCCGACGGCCCCGGCTGGAAGCAGCCGGCCGAGATCTATCTGGCCGTGCTCTATCACGATGCGATCTATCAGGCGGGGCGCAAGGACAACGAGGCGCGTTCGGCGCAGCTGGCTCTGCAGGCGATCGCACAGGCGCCAGAGCTTGCCAGTGTCGACGCCGCTCGCGTGGAGCAATTGATCCTGCTGACCGCCCGCCACGGCGCGCTTGGTCCGGAGGATGTGGATGCCGAGGCGGCGCTGTTCCTGGACTGCGACATGGCGATCCTGTCCGCGCCGGAGCCGGTGTTCGCAGCCTATGACCGTGGCGTGGCCGAAGAATACAAAGGGGTGGTGCCGGGCTTCCTGTACCGTGCCGGTCGTCGCCGCTTCCTGCAGGGCCTGCTGCGCGCTCCGCGGATCTTCCTCAGCGACTTCTTCCACCAGCGCCTGGACGCGGCCGCCCGTGACAACCTGCGACGTCAGCTGGGCGTTTGAGCCGGCCCGGTACACTGGTGACCTGTTTCCAATGACTGCCGTTTCCGACCGTGTCCGTCCCTGATCCCGATCCCCGCCCGCTGCCACCGGAAGAACCCGGCCCCAACGAATGCTGCGGCAGTGGTTGCCCGCTGTGTGTGCTGGACCTGTATTCCGATGAGCTGCAGCGCTACCGCAAGGCGCTGGCCGAGTGGAAGACGCGGCATCCAGAGGCCGCACCATGAGCCGTGCACGCCCGGCGGCGGTGCTGGCGATGGTGGCACTGGTGCTGTTCGTGGCCACCGCGCTGTGGACCCAGGTCGCGCGCAGTGATCTGGACTGGGTGCGGGCGACCTTGAGCCTGTACCTGCACGGGCCGTGGGGGCTGGCATTGCGCGCTGCCTACTGCCTGCTGGCGCTGGCCATTGCCGCACTTGGCATTGCGCTGTATCGCGGCAGCATCGGCCCGCGGCGCAGTGCGGCCGCACCACTGCTGTTCACGGTTTCCGCGCTGGGCCTGGCGACGGTCGCCATCGGCGACAGCTGGCTGCCTGAAGCAACACCGCTGCTGGCACCGTTCATCCATGGGCTGGCAGCCAACACGGCGTTCCTGTGTGCCAGCGTCGGCATGCTGCTGCAGGCCTGGTACCTGCGCCGCGAACCGGGTTGGCAGTCCGCTGCGGGCCTGCTCTGGGGCTGGGCATGGCTGGCCTTCGTGCTGCTGTGGCTGCATGTGCTGTGGCGTGGTGGACCACCGCGTGGGCTGGGACAGAAAGCGGTGATCGCGGTGATCGTTGGCTGGCTGCTGTATCTGGCGATGGCCCTGTACCGTCGCAGCCGTCGGGCCGCAGCCCACTGAATCCCCAACGGCCTGCGCCGGTACGTGCCGTGCACGCGGCGGCGGCGTATCGTGTGCGCATTCCATCGGGAATGCGATATGAAGCGTGCAGGGCTGGGCAGGGCAATGGGTATGGTACTGGCGCTGGCCGCGCTGCCGGCAACGGCGGCCGTGACCCCGCAGCAGTTCAGCCATGGGCGGTTCGAGCAGATTCCGGTGCACATGCCATCCGGCACGCCGCAACGGGTGGTGATCTGGTTCCACGAACCCACGGCCGGTGGTGACACCAGCCGCCTGCCGATCGAGGCCCTGCGTGCCGATGGCGCGCTGGTCGCGGCAGTGGACATTGCGCACCTGCGCGGTGTGCTCAAGCGCGAGGGGGAGCCGACCTGTTCATTCGGTTCCGGTGACGTCGAGAATTTCTCACGTTGGCTGCAGGCCTCGCTGCATCTGCCCGGCTACCACCTGCCGCTGGTCGGTGGTGATGGCGAAGGTGCCGAGATGGCCTATTCGCTGGCAGCGCAGGCCGATACCCAGGTGTTCGCCGGTGTACTGACCACCGGCTTCTGCCCGGACCACAACCACCAGCGCATGGTCTGCGGTGATGGTGTGAAGCACGACAGGCTGCAGCCGGCCGAACTGAATTTTCCGTGGTTGAGCGCGGCCGGTGACCGCGGCTGCAAGGTCGGCCAGGCCAGCGCGTTCGTGCAGCAGGTCGCGATGGCGCGCGAGTTCAAGCGTACTGCGCGCGGTGATGCGTCACCGGGCCTGGTGGCTGCGGCACGGGTGATCGGCGCGCAGGCCGGCGTCAGCCTGGCACCGCCGCCTGCTGCACTGAAGGGCCTGCCCGTG
Source organism: Stenotrophomonas sp. SMYL11 (assembly GCF_036320005.1). Taxonomy (NCBI): domain Bacteria; kingdom Pseudomonadati; phylum Pseudomonadota; class Gammaproteobacteria; order Lysobacterales; family Lysobacteraceae; genus Stenotrophomonas; species Stenotrophomonas sp. SMYL11. Next base: position 822,765 of record NZ_JAWIRS010000001.1, on the reverse strand, counting down.
GTGGAAATGCCGGCGACCGGCAGCGGCGATACGCTGGCGGTGTTCGTCTCCGGTGACGGTGGCTGGGCTGGCCTGGACAAGAACGTGGCGTCGTCACTCAACGAGCATGGCGTGGCGGTCGTCGGCATCGATTCGCTGCGCTACTTCTGGAGCGAGCGCACACCGAAGGGCTTTGCGGGCGACCTTCAGAAGATCATCGACCACTACCGCCAGCAGTGGCACCGCGACAAGGTGATGTTGATCGGTTTCTCGCAGGGCGCCGACGTGCTGCCGGCCACCATCAACCAGCTCGACGCCGGCACCCGTGAGGCGCTGGAGCGCATCGTGCTGCTGTCGGTGGGCAGGAAGGCCGACTTCGAATTCCATGTCAGCAACTGGTTGGGCGGTGGCGGCGACGGCCTGCCGATCGCACCGGAAGTGGCCAGGCTGCCGGCGGAAAAAACGCTGTGCGTGTATGGCGACAAGGATGACGACGCGCTGTGCCCGGACCTGCCGGCCAATGACGGAGTGAGGAAGGTGAAGCTGCCGGGCGATCACCATTTCGGGGGTGACTACGACCGCCTGGCCGAAGTGATCCTGAAGGGCGGGCTGTAGCCTTTGGTAGACGCCGACCTTGGTCGGCGCTGGGGCTGAAGGTGCCGTGGAATGAGCGTGTCGACCAAGGTCGACACCTACCAGGCGATGTAGCGTCGAGCCACGCTCGACGGCTGTTGGTAGACGCCGACCTTGGTCGGCGCTGGGGCTGAAGGCGCCGCGGGATGAGTGTGTCGACCAAGGTCGACACCTACCAGGCGCATGTAGCGTCGAGCGTGTCGACCAAGGTCGACACCTACCAGGCGCATGTAGCGTCGAGCATGTCGACCAAGGTCGACACCTACCAGGCGGCAGGTAGCGCCGGGCCATGCCCGGCGGATCAGGGGCGTCAATTCCGCCGCGGATCCAGCGAGATCAGGCGCGTGGCATCCAGCAGCGCGGCCGGCAGATGCATGCCGCCGGGCGCGGCGAGATAGCGCGGCCGCCACTGCGGATCGAACTTTGATTTGAAGCGGCGCAGGCCGCTGAACCCGTAGAAGCGTTCGCCGTGCCGCGCCAGCAGGCCGGCCAGTCGGTTCCAGCGACCGGCCAGCCGATGCTGTGCCAGCCCGGACAACGGTGCCATGCCCAGCGAGAAACGCGCATAGCCCTGCGCGCGGCCCCACAGGAACAGTTCGATGAAGAGGAAGTCCATCGTGCCCTTCGGTGCTTCGTTGACGTGGCGCATCAGGTCGACCGACAGCTCGGCGCCGGCCGGTGCCTGCCACAGGTTGGCGAACGCCACGATCTGGCCCTCGGCCTCGACCAGCGCCACCGGGAAGCGCACCAGGTAATCCGGGTCGTAGCTGCCCAGCGAGAAGCCCTTCTCATCGCCGGCCTTGTCTTCCAGCCATGCATTGGAAATTGCGTGCAGGCGCGGCAGCAGGCTGGGAATTTCCTCCACCGGTGCCACGCGGAAGGACAGGCCACCGCGCTTGCCCCGGTTCCAGGCCTGGCGTAGATCGGCGCGTTCGCGGCCTTCCAGGCCGAAGTCATGCAGCGGCACCATCGCTTCCTCGCCCAGCTTGACCAGGCCCAGGCCCAGGTCGAGGTAGGTCTGCCAGTAGGTCTCGCCCACCTGGTAGAACACCGGGCGCAGGCCCAGCCGGTCGGCTTCCTCGCGGAAGCGCCAGATCAACTCGCGCGCCACGTCAGGCGGGCCGACCGGATCGCCCATCGAGATCAGCGAACCGCCGTAGCGCTGCATCATCACGAAGCCCTGTTTCGCATCATCGCGCAGCACCGCCTTGTCGGCGGTCAGCACCAGGCAGGCCTGGGTATCGGTGGCACCGGCCAATACCGGCGCCAGCGACTGCAACGTGGCCTCGTCGGCGGGGCGCAGTGGGCTGCGCGTGCTGTGCAGCAGCCGCGCCAGGCCGAACATCACCAGCGCGATGGCGACCACCAGCAACGCACGCAGTGCGCGCGGTGCATTGCCCGACACCGCGAACTGCCACCACAGCTCGTTCTGGTATTCGACATGGCTGTAGGTGAAGAACAGCAGCCAGGTGACCGCAACCAGCACCAGGCCGAGATTGCGCAGCCACGGCCACGACCAGGCTTCGTCCAGCAGCGCACCCTGGCGGTAGAACTCGCGGCGTGCGGCCCACAGTGCCATCGCCACCAGCACTGCCGAGACCGCGATCAACAGCTGGCCACCACGCAGCCACAGCGGCAGCGGGGTGATCACGCATACCGCCATCGCCAGCATCCACGCCGCATGGCTGCGCCGGGCCAGGCCCTGGCCGATCAGCAGCAGTGCGACGCCGCTGAGGCTGCCGATCAGATGGGATGTCTCCAGGATCGGCAGCGAGGCATTGACCAGGTGACGGCGAGGCGTCGGGAGCGTGCCGTCGATGACCAGCGCGGCGCCGATGCTGAACACCGCCAGCGCGATGATCTGCGGCAGCCACGGGCGCAGCGCGTTCCAGCCGGCACGCGTTGCTCCGGCGCTGGCCTGCAGCGGCTGCCGCAGGGCAGGCGCAAGGGCGAGCAGGGTGGCCAGCAGCAGCGGCAGCACGTAGTAGGTGACGCGGTAGATCAGCGCCGCCGCCAGCACCGCTGCCGGTGCCACCTGCGGCAACAGCTTCAGCAGGCTCCACTCGAACACACCCAGGCCCGCGGGCACGGTGGAGACCAGGCCGGCCAGCACTGCCACCAGGTAGAGCCCGACGAAGCCTGGCAGACCGGTGGGCGTGGAGTCCGGCAGCAGCACGTAGAACGCGGCACTGGCCAGCACCAGCTCGATGACGCTGAGGACGGTGACACCGATCATGGTGCGGCGGTCGGGCAGCCACAAGGCATGACCGAACACACTGAACTGCCGTCCTTCGCGGCCGACCAGCAGCACGGTGCCTAGATAGGCGACCAGGGCGACGATGCCGACCACGCGCACGGCATCGGGATTCAACGGCAAGGCCAAGGCCGCCGCCGCCGGTTCCATGCAGAGTGCCACGCTGATCAACAGCCATGCACCGAATACGAAACCGAGCGTGCTCATCAGCACCACCTGGCCGATCTGCGCCAGGTCCAGGCCGGCGCTGCGGTAGCCACGCAGGCGCACCGCGCCGCCGGTCAACGCGGCAAAACCCACGGTCTGGCCCAGCGTGTGCGCAAGGAATGCGGTGATGCCGACGCGCGCGGGGTGCACGCGGATGCCGCTGCGACGCAGGCCGATGGCATCGAAACCGATCAGGCAGGCGTAACTGGCCAGGCCGAGTACCACGGTGAGCGCGATCTGCGTGCCGCTGAGCTGCCGGAACGCCTGGCGGATGGCGCGATAGCCGTGCTCGTCGAACTCGTTGGCCAAGCCGTGCAGGGCCAGGGCGAGGATCAGCAGGGGGATGACGATGGTGGCAACCCGCTTCCAGGTTGGCGTGGAAGAGGCAGTGGTGGAATCGACGGGGGCGGTCATCGGCGCAAGGGTGCGGCAGGAGGGGCGAGGGCGGTGTCAACGCGGGCGTGGCGCATCGTGCGCCTGTCATCGTCATTTGACCAGTGGGAACGTCGGAGCCCGGTAGTGACGTGTCGCGGAGGATGCCCGTGCACCCACCGTCGACCGGTTTGGAGGACAATGCAGGCCTGATCAACCGCAGGAGCCACGCCCATGATGGAGCGTTACGACGTCGGACCGCGCATGTCCGAAATGACCGTATACAACAAGGTCGCCTATCTCTCCGGCCAGATTCCGGAAGACACCAGCCAGGACATCACCGGCCAGACCCGGCAGGTGCTGGCAGAAATCGACAAGCTGCTGGCGTTGGTCGCCAGTGACCGCCAGCACGTGCTGCGCGCCGAGGTGTTCCTGGCCGACATGGCCGACTTCGACGGCATGAACAAGGCGTGGGATGAGTGGGTGGTCGAGGGTGCGACCCCGGCGCGTGCCACGGTCGAGGCCAAGCTGGCCCACGCTGACTGGAAGGTCGAGATCGTAGTGACGGCGGCGGTACCGTAACGGCAGGCAAGGTCAGGTCCCACCAGCGGAGGGTAGAGTCGACTGTTAGTCGACCATCGCGCGCAGCGAGGGGTTTTGCGCCGCCGGAACGAAGAGCAGTCGACTAACAGTCGACTCTACCCCGCCGCTCCACTGCCGGTTGGTCTGGTGGCTACGTTGGCACCAGCTCGATGCAATCCACCGGGCACGGTGGAATGCACAGCTCGCAACCGGTGCACAGATCGGCGATCACCGTGTGCATGTACTTGGCGCCACCGACGATGGCATCCACCGGGCAGGCCTGGATGCACTTGGTGCAGCCGATGCAGTCGGCTTCCACGATCAATGCCACCTGCGGTGCCTTGTGCTCGCCGCGTGAGCGATCGAACGGAATGGCGGGTACGCCCAGCACCTGTGCCAGTGCGCGCGCACCGGCATCGCCGCCCGGCGGGCAGCGGTCCACGCCTGCCTCGCCGCGCGCCATGGCCTGTGCGTACGGGCGGCAGCCGTCGTAGCCGCATTGCCCGCATTGGGTCTGCGGCAGCAGGCGGTCGAGGCGTTCGGTCAGGGGAGGAATCAGGCTCATGCGTGGCGAAGGCTGCGCGTTTCGGTTACTTCAAGGGTTTGCCACGGAACCAGCGCTCGTGGGCCAGCGCCAGCATCGGCTTGTCTTCGGAACTGTCGCCGTAGGCGTGGATGCGCACGTAACGCGACAGATCGAACTGGCGGCGGATGTGCTCGACCTTGCGCGGGCCGCAGTCGCCACCGGCATAGCGACCAGTCAGACGACCGTCCTGGCTTTCCAGCCGGTTGCAGATCAACTGCAGGCCGAGCTGTTCGCACCACGGGCGCAGATACAGGTCCAGTGAGCCGGACACGATCACCACGGTGTGCTGTTGCTCCTTGTGCCAGCGGATCTGCTCCAGCATTTCCGGGCGCACCACGTCGGGCAGGAACTCACGCGAGAAGCCGGCCGCCAGCGTGGCGATGTCATCGCTGTGGCGGTCGCTGAAGGTCAGACGGGTGACGCGCGCGCGGATGCGTTCGGCCGAGATCAGTTTCAGCTTGTACGCGGCCAGCCACGGGCCGACTTTCCACCACGCTTGTGCCAACTGTTCGGCGGTGGCCACGCGGCGCAGGAATCGGCCATAGGTATCGCAGGTGGTCACGGTGTGGTCGAAGTCGAACAGCGCCAGTTCCATTCCGTTGCCTCCCATCGCGTTGCCCCGAGGCCGGTGCTGCCGGCGGGCGTGGCCGCAACCACGCCCGCTGCGGGCATCAGCGGACCGGCATGCCCGGCTGCGCGCCGCTGTCGGCGTCCAGCAGCGCCAGCGCGCCGCCGTCGAAACCGGCCGAAAGGATCATGCCTTCGCTCAGGCCGAAGCGCATCTTGCGCGGGGCCAGGTTGGCGATGAACACCACACTGCGGCCGACCAGCTTCTCCGGCTCGCCGTAGCTGGCGCGGATGCCGGAGAAGATCTGGCGCTTGCCCAGCTCGCCGGCGTCCAGTTCGAAGCGCAGCAGCTTGTCAGAACCTTCCACGAACTCGCAGACCAGCACCTTGCCGATGCGCAGGTCGAGCTTGGCGAAATCGTCGATGCCGATGTAGGCCGGGGCGTCGGCATCCTTGGCTTCGTCCTTGGCCGGTGCCGGTGCCGGTGCGGCCGGCTTGGCGGCGTCGGTCCTGGCGGCGGGGGCGGCAGCGGCGGCCGGCTGCAGGGTGTCCTTGGAGGCGTCGATCATGGCGTCAATCTTCTTCGGGTCGATACGGGTGAACAGCGGGGTGTACTCGGTGATGCGATGGCCCAGCAGCGGCTGCACCAGGTCGGTCCAGTCGTTCACGGGCGCGGCCAGGAAGGCCTCGGCCTGCGCAGCGGTGGCCGGCAGCACCGGCTTCAGTGCGGTGACCAGCACGCGGAACAGGTTCAGGCCCTGGCTGCACACGGCCTGCAGCTGCGCGTCGGCGCCATCCTGCTTGGCGATCACCCACGGCTTGACGTCGTCGATGTAGCGGTTGGCTTCGTCGGCCAGGGTCATGGTCAGGCGGATCGCCGCGGCCGGATCGTTGCGCTCGTAGGCTTCACGGATCGGCGCCAGGCCGTCGACGAAGCGCTGGTACTGCGCCGCATCGGGCAGCTGTGCGGCCAGCTGGCCGTCGAAACGCTTGCTGATGAAGCCGGCGCAGCGGCTGGCCAGGTTGACGAACTTGCCGACCAGGTCGGCGTTGACGCGGGCGATGAAGTCACCCAGGTTCAGGTCGAGATCGTCGACGCCACCGCCGGACTTGGCGGCGTAGTAGTAGCGCAGCGCTTCCGGCTCCAGGCCGGCGTCGAGGAAGGTGCGCGCCATCACGAAGGTGCCGCGCGATTTGCTCATCTTGGCGCCGTCCACGGTCAGGTAGCCGTTGACGTGCAGGCGGGTCGGCGCGCGGTGGCCGGTGCCATGCAGCACCGCCGGCCAGAACAGGCCGTGGAAGTTGACGATGTCCTTGCCGATGAAGTGGTGCAGCTCGGTGGCGGTGCCGGCGCGCAGGTGCGCCTCGAAGTCTTCGCCGAGCTTGCCGCACAGGGTCTGGAAGCTGGAGAGATAGCCGATCGGCGCGTCCAGCCAGACGTAGAAGTACTTGCCCGGCTGGCCGGGAATCTGGAAACCGAAGTACGGTGCGTCGCGCGAGATGTCCCACGCGCGCAGGCCACCTTCGGCATTGAGCCACTCACCCAGCTTGGCCTTCACGCCGGGCAGGGCGACGTCGCCGGCCAGCCATTCGCGCAGGAACGCATCGAAGTGGCCCACCTCGAAGAAGAAATGCTCCGAATCGCGCATTTCCGGCGTGGCACCGGAGATGACCGAACGCGGCTCCTTCAGGTCGGTCGGCGCATAGGTGGCGCCGCAGACTTCGCAGTTGTCGCCGTACTGGTCCGGGCTGCCGCAGTTCGGACAGATGCCCTTGACGTAGCGGTCGGGCAGGAACATGCCCTTGGCCGGGTCATAGAACTGCGCCACCGAGCGGCGGCTGATGTGGCCGGCCGCTTCCAGCTTCAGGTAGAACTGCTCGGTCAGCGCCTTGTTGGCCGCCGAATTGGTCGAGTCGTAGTGATCGAAGGCCACGCCGAAGGCGGCGAAGTCACGTTCGTGACTGGCCTGGATGTTGGCGATGAAGGTTTCCGGGGTGACCCCGGCCTTCTCCGCGGCCAGCATGATCGGCGTGCCGTGGGTGTCGTCGGCGCAGACGAACCAGGCCTTGCCGCCACTCATTCGCCGCGCACGCACCCAGATGTCGGCCTGGATGTAGCCGACCAGGTGGCCCAGGTGGAGCGGGCCGTTGGCGTAGGGCAGGGCGGTGGTGACGAGCGCGGTACGGGTCATGGTCGCGGGGTGAAGCCGAGGGGAACCGCAGAGTATCGCATGCCCGCAACGACGTGACCCGGCCGAAGCCGGGTCACGGGGATGAAGCGGGGCCCGGGGGCTTATTCGCGCTGCCAGGTCTGCGCGCGGCAGATGAAGGCAATGCAGCCGGACACGTCCAGCTTGGTGCCGCCGGGCTGCAGTTCCATCTTCGACTTGTAGGTCTTGCCGTTGGCCGGGTCGAGGATGGTGCCGCCGGACCACTTGTTGGCGCCGTCGGCCTTCAGGTTCCAGAGAATGGTCATGCCCTTCACCGGCTTGTTCTTGTTGGCGCCTTCACAGCCGTCGCAGACCGGGTTCGGGCCCTTGTCCGAGTGCAGGATGTCGACCACCTTGCCGGTCAGCGTGCCGTTGGCGGCCTGGCTGATCTCGACGATCGACTTCACCTTGCCGGTCTTGTCGTCGATGGTCTTCCAGCGGCCGGCGGCGCCGTCGGCGGCCTGTGCCGACAGGGCGGCCAGGCACAGCGGCAGTGCCAGCAGCAGGGTCTTGAAGGTGTTGCGCATGGTCCCCTCCCAGGGTTCATTCCGGCACGCTGCCGGCATGGGTCGACTGTATACCCATTCGGCGGGGTATGGGGAAGGGGGCTTTGCAGGGCTGCGCCCCGCCTCCGACAGATTTCTGCGGCTGTTGGTAGGTGTCGACCTTGGTCGACACGGTAGATCCACGCCATGCGTGGATGAATATCGATTGAAGAACGCTCAACCGACCTCGTACAGCTCCAGCGGCAGGTCGTCGGGGTCGGCGAAGAAGGTGAAGCGGCGGCCAGTGTATTCGTCCACGCGGATCGGTTCGCAGGCGACGCCATGCGCGGCCAGGCGCTGGATGAAGGGTTCCAGCCGGGCGACGCGGAACGCGAGGTGGCGCAGGCCCTGGGCTTCCGGGCGGCTGGGACGGGGCGGCGGCGAGGGGAACGAGAACAGTTCCAGCTGGCCACCGTCGGGCAGGGCCAGGTCCAGCTTCCAGGAGTCGCGCGCGGCACGGTGGTTCTCGGCCAGCACGCGCAGGCCGAGGATGCGCGCGTAGAAGTCCTTCGAGCGTGCGTAGTCACTGCAGATCAGTGCGGCATGGTGGATGCCCAGCAGGGCGTCGGAAGCGGTGTTCATTGCAGGGTGTCCAGCCAGCGCTGGGCGATCTTCTGCGCCAGCGGATACGGTTCGGGATCGTTGCGGTTGGTCAGTACGATCACGGTCAGGTGCTTCTCCGGATGGCGCACGATCACGTTGCGGAAGCCGATGCTCTCGCCACTGTGCCATTGCACCGGGCCATTCAGGCGCCAGCCGAAGCCGTAGTGCGGCACATCCGGTTCGGGCGTGGATGTGGCCGGGCTGAACATGGCGCGGCGCGAGGCTTTCGACAGCAGGCGGTCGTCGTACAGCGCCGCATCCCAGCGGGCCAGGTCGTCCAGCGAGGAATAGATGCCGCCATCGCCGAGCACGGCGCTGGTGGTGCTCTGGTCGGTGCGTTGCCAACGGCCATCGATCCAACTGTAGCCATAGGCGCGCGCGGCGATGGTATCGACGCCGTCCTGGTGGGCCACGGTATGCGCCATGCCCAGTGGGCGGAAGATGCGCTGCTGCAGGAAGCTCGCGAAATCCTGGCCGGAGGCGCGGCCGACGATCATTGCCAGCAGTGCATAGCCGCTGTTGCTGTAGCGGTACTGCGTGCCGGGTGCGAAATTCAGGCGGTCCGCGCGCGACAGCAGGGTCAGCACTTCGGCGTCATGCACCTGCCGAGGGTCAGCAGGGTCGATCAGGTCTTCGTAGTCGAGCAGGCCACTGGTGTGCGAGAGCAGGTGGCGGAGGGTGATGGCCGCTGCAACCGGCGGCAGCTCGGGCAGCCACTGCCGGGCCGGTTGGTCCAGCCCCAGCCGGCCGTCTTCCACCAGCAGCAGCACTGCCGCAGCGGTGAACTGCTTGCTGACCGAGGCCAGCCGGAAGTTGCTGGCGGCGGTCACCGCAGTACCGTCTTCCACCACCGCCAGGCCATAGCCGCGACGGAACACCGGTTGCCCGTCGTGCAGTACCAGCACTGCGGCGCCGGGCACCTGGCCATCGTAGGCCTGCATCAGGCCGTCGATACCCGCATCCGGTGGGGTCAGCACCGGTGCGGCGGAGCTTGCCAGTGGTAACAGGCCCAGCATGACGGCGAACCAGGCGACAGCAGGGCGCATGGCGGCTCCGGAGTGGATCAGGGTGAAGGCGCGGGTGTGGCGCTGGCCGGCTGCGCCATCCAGCGTTCCATCTTGCGGTCCAGCACGTCCAGCGGCATCGAGCCGTCCTTCAGCAGTTCGGCGTGGAAGCGGCGCAGGTCGAAGGCGGCACCCTGGCGTGCCTTGGCCTTGTCGCGCAGGGCGACAATGGTGGTCAGGCCGGCCACGTTGGACAGCGCCTGGCCGGGCTGGGCCATGATCCGCTCGACTTCGGCGTTGGCGTCGTCACTGCTCATGTCCACGGTCTTCTGCAGGTAGGCCACGGCCTGCTGCTTGCTCCAGCCCTGGGCGTTCACGCCGGTGTCGACCACCACGCGGGCAGCGCGCAGCAGGCGCGAATACAGGTAGCCGATGCGATCGTAGGGATCGGTGTAGACGCCGAGGTTCTCACCCAGCGTTTCCGCGTACAGGCCCCAGCCTTCGACGAAGGCGAGGTCGCCACCGAGGCGGCGGAAGCGCGGCAGCTTGGCCAGCTCCTGCTGCAGGCCCAGCTGCACGTGGTGGCCGGGGATCGCTTCGTGCAGGTACTGCACCGGCACGTTCCAGCGCTTGCGGCTGGCCAGGTCGCGGGTGTTCACGTACAGCACGCCGGGTTGCCCGGTCGGTGACGGCTGATAGGCTGCTGCGGCGGCGGTCAGCGCACGTTCCGGTTCCACTGCGCGCACGTCCAGTGTGGACTTGGGCAGGGTATCGAGCACCTGCGGCAGGCGTGCGTTGACCTGCTGCTGCACCTGGCGGTAGCGGTTGATCAATGCGTTGGCGTCGCCGTACTGGAATTGGCGGTCGTTACGCATGCTGCGCAGCAGCTTGGCCGGCGTGCCGCGCAGCTTGGCGTCCTTCATCACGGTGGCGATCTGGGCCTGCAGTTCCTGCACGCGTTGTTCGCCCAGCGCGTGCAGCTGCGCGGCGGTCTGGTCGCTGGCGGTGGTCTGCACGATCAGGTTGGCGTACCAGGCCTGGCCATCGGGCAGTGCGCCCAGGCCGCTGCTGGCGCGGGTGGCGGGCAGGTATTCGGTGGCGATGAAGCCGCGCAGGGCGCGGTAGGCCGGCATGATGCGCAGTTCGATCATGCGCTTGTACTCGGCACTGATGCGCGCCTTGTCCTCGGCCGCGATGGTGTTCGGCATGGTGCGGACCGGCGACCAGAAGATGCTTTCTTCGGCGGTCGGCTTGATCACTGCATCCAGCTGCGGCAGCACTTTTTCCATCAGGTCGCGCGGCTGTACCACGCCGGCCTTCATGCCCTGGCGCATGTTGTCGATGGCCTGGTCGAACAGCTCGGGAATGCCGAGCGAACGGCGCGACCAGGTGTCGTAGTCCTGCACGGTGTTGAACGGCTGTGCGCCGGCACCGGCACCGAGGATCGCCATGATGCTGCCGATGTTGTAGTACTGGCTGATCGGCATCATCCAGCTCGGGTAGCGCTCGGCGGCCAGCGAGGCGCGTGCGTCGCGCACGAAGATCTCGTAGCTGAGCAGGTCCTGGCCCTGCAGGCCATCGCTGCCGAGTTTCTCGACCTTGCCCAGCCACTCGGTGGTGAAGTCGTGCGACTGCTGGCGCCAGGCGGCGGACAGGATGTTGGGCAGCTGGTCGTTGTAGCGGGCCTCGCCCTGGAAAGTGGCCTGCAGCGGATTCAACCGCATCGAGGCATCCCAGTATTCGTCATACAGGCGCTCCAGCTGCACCTGCTTGGGTACGGCGCGGGCCGGTGCGACCGGACGCGGCGTGGCGCGGCGCGCCGAACTGCCACGGGCCGGCGCGGTGGCGCGGGCGGGCCGGGCCTTGGGCTTGGCGGCCTGGCGGGTCTGCGCGGCGGCAGGGCGGCTGGTCTTCTTTTTCGCTGCTTCGGCCGACGGCACGGCGCTGAACAGGAACAACGCGGCGATGGCGGCGGCCAGGGCGCGGGTGGGATGCGGCATCAGGAGCTTCCGTGGAACACAGACCGTGGAGCTTGCACGATCCGGCCGCGTACGGCCAGCGTGAAGGCGCAGTCAGCTTTTTGCTGCTGGGGCTTCAGTCAGCCGCAGCGGCGGCGCGCAACGATGCGGCTCGCTCGGTACCCAGATAGCGGGTGATGGCACGCCGCATCAGGTACAGCAACGGAATCAGGGCGATCGCAAAGCCCATCTTGTAGATGTAGTTGACGCTGCTGACCGCCAGGAACAGCGAGGTCGGCCAGTGTTGCGGGCCCAGCACGAAGGCGATCCAGATCACCACGAAGCTGTCGACCACCTGCGAGACCGCAGTCGATCCGGTCGCGCGCAGCCACACGTGGCGTTCGCCGGTGGCCTGGCGGATGCGATGGAACACCGCCACGTCGATCAGCTGGCCGAGCAGGAAGGCCACCAGCGAGCCGGCGATGGTCCACATGCCCTGGCCGAACACCGCCGCGAACGCGGCCTGGTAGTCGGGCACGCCGTGGCCATCCATCGACGTGACCCACCAGCTGGCCGGCGCCAGCGAAATGGCCGCGAAGGCGAACAGGAAGCCGTAGCCGATCAGCACCACCGCCAGCCACGAGATGAAGCGCACGCCACGCTTGCCGAAGAACTCGTTGATGGTGTCGGTCATGATGAACACCACCGGCCACAACAGGGTGCCGGCGGTGAAGCTGAGCGAGCCGGTCTGGCCGAACAGGTTCCAGTTCAGCGGAGCGATGCCCAGGGTGTCTTCCAGCGCGAAGATCTTCACCCCGATCAGCTCGGCCAGCACCGCATTGCCGCAGAAGAACGCGGCCAGCACGATGAACAGCAGGACCGCGCGGTCCTGCAGTGGGCGCTCGATCGGCGCCGGTGTCATTCGCTGCGTTCGCCGGTGCGTTCGCCGGCACGGGTGAACGGCACGCTGGACGGCGCCACGGCACCGCCGGAAATGATGAAGCTCATCGCCTGGTCGACGGTCCAGTCGGTCGGGGTCAGCAGCTCCACCGGCACGATCTCCAGATAACCCGAGGTCGGGTTCGGCGTGGTCGGTACATACACCGCAGCCAGCTCACGGTCGGTGCCGTGCTCCTTGATCACGCGGGTGACCAGACCGACCGATTTCATGTCGCGGTGCGGGAAGTCGATCAGTACCACGCGCTGGGTGCTGCCCGGTTCGGTCTGCAGCATGTCCAGCAGCTTCTTGGCGCTGTCGTAGATGATGCTGGCCAGCGGAATGCGCTTGATGACCGCGCCCACCCAGCGCAGCAGGCGCTGGCCGAGCACGCGGCGGCTGGCCACGCCCACCGCCAGGATCACCAGCAGGGTGGCCAGCAGGGCGATGGTGTCCTGGATCCATTCGGCGCGGACCCAGCCAAGGTAGTGCGGGAAGCTTGTCGCGATCTGCTCGGACAGCGGTACCACCAGCGGGCTGGAAATGCCCGACAGCAGCACGAACACGAACTTGACCACGACCCAGGTCAGCCAGATCGGCAGCAGGGTCAGCAGGCCGGTCAGGAACAGGCGCTGCAGGGAGGGGCGGGGGACCAGGGCGGGGGCTTCGAGCGACATGCGCGCATTGTAGCGGTCACGGCCGGTCGATTACGCTGGGGAATCGACTGCGGCAACGGCACATGGAAGGGAAGCTGTGTTGAAGATTCTGCGCGGACTGGGCTGGACCCTGGCAGGCCTGCTGGTGCTGGCCATCGTGGTGTGGTGCGCCTCGCGCATGTGGCCTGTGCCCGAATCGCGGCTGCAGGCGCAGCAGCGACTGGAAGCACGCCTTCCGGCGACCGGCCACAACGGTTATGCGCTGCTGTGGACGTTGCCGTTCGACGATCTGGATGCCCGCCAGCGCGAGCAGGCGCTGGCCGAGGACGTGCGTCGTTGGGAGGCCGACCTGCGGGGCAGCAGCGGCGGCCAGACACACCTGGTGGCCAACCATAGCGAGCTGCACTTGCGGCCCGGTGCCAGTTGCGGGCCGACCACCAGCGGCTGCCTCGCCCAGGTCCGCGTGGACCCGCAACGCTTCGTGGAGGCCCATGCCGGGCACCAGCAGTTGCATGCGCGGCTGGATCAGCTCGCCGAAGCGGACTACTTCGTGTCGCCGTTCCAGCCGAAGGGCGAGGGCATTCTGGTTCCGTTGCCGACCTATGGCCTGGTGATGGACGCCACCAGTGCACGCGCGCTGGCCTATGTGCAGGGCGATATCGACGGTGCCCTGCGAGGCGCCTGCCGTGGCCTGCAGCTGGGCCGGCGGCTGGTGCCCGGCAGCAGCTATCTGGTCGAGAGCATCATCGGTGCCAGCCTGGTGCAGGCCAATGCCCAGCTGCTGGCCGACATGCTGGTCGAACTGCCGGCCGACCGCCCCTTGCCGGCGGAGTGCGAACAAGCCATGCAACCGCTGCGCGCAGAGGAACAGAGCCTGTGCCGTGCCATGCAGGGCGAGTACGCGATGAGCCGGGCGGCGATCGAGTCCTCGGCCCAGGAATCTGGTGGCGTCCTGGTGCTGGATCGGAGCAGTACGTTGGCGCGCGTGGCCGGCAATCTTGGCTGGGCCTGTGGTGCAGCCGCGATGGCCGCGCTGGAGGCCGATCGGCCGTTGCCGGTACAGGCACCGCCGCAGCGGGATTTCGGTTGCCTGTCCAACGTGATGGGGTGCGTGCTGACCGAGATCGCCGCGCCTGCCTATCCCGCATATTCGTCACGGTCCCAGGATGCGGCGGCGATGGTGCGGCTGCTGGGGGCGCAGCGTTGGCTGCGGCAGCAGACGGATGATCCTGCAGAGGCGCTGCCGCGCCTGCCGGTGCAGTTCCGCTCGCCGGTGCGGGCGCCGCAGCTGGCGGCCGACGGCCGCCACGTGCAGGTGGCGCGTCGCTCTCCAGCGCGCAGCGCTGATGAGAACCCGTGGCTGTCGGTGCCGTTGCAGAAGGAATCGGCTTCGACTGCGGCGGGACGTGACTGAAGCGCGCTCAGCGTGCGTGTGGCTTCAACCGCAGGTAGACCTGCTTGCGCACCTGGGCGACCACCTCGCCGCTTTCATCGACGACATCATTGCTGAACCATCTCAGCACTTTGTCACCAGCGACGGCTTCGGTGCGCAGCTCGTCCAGCAGTGCGTCATCGATGCGGAACGACGTACGCACGGTGCCTCTGCCGGGCTTGAGGAAATCGATTGCACCGGCACGGTCCCACACGTAGTAGTCGCGGCCGAGGATGTGCAGCAGGCCAAGCATCCAGAACGGATCGGTCATCGCAAACAGGCTGCCGCCGAAATGCGTGCCGACGTAGTTGCGGTTCCAGGGCCGCATGCGCAGTTCGACGTCGATCTGCCGGTAGTCCGGCGAGACCCGGGTGACGTGGATGCCGGTGAACAGGAACGGCGGCCAGAGATTGATACCGAAGCGGAACAGGCGGGCGTTCATGCGGGTCCGGGGGCGCAGGGCGAGGTGACCAGTCTAACCATTCGCATGCGTATGTTGCACCCCGGGCGGGCGTCCGCACGATTCGGGCGTGGTCCGGCGAATTGTAGAGTCGAGCTTGCTCGACTGCTTTCAGGGGCAGCAGCGAATACGCTCGACGCCATCCGATAGCTATTTCAGGGTTTTCCCGATGGGTACGGCTCGGTCCCCGGCCCATGCTGTTTACATGCCCAGCCCTGCCTTGTTGCGCGGTCGATTTTCCGTAATCGGATGCTTCTAAGTAGTCACCACTGTGACTGCGGGTCGTCGACGCATCTTTGCAGATACGCGACACGCGGCGACCCTGATGGACGGCCTTCGTGACAGTGACCGCCGTGGACTCACGCGATCATTTGCCTGGGTGGTAATGCCCGATCATCTGCACTGGGTCATGCAGCTGCGTCAAGAAGCCCTGGGGCGATGCATGCAGTCACTGAAGTCCAGAGTGGCCATTGCAGTCAATGCGCACTCCGATGAAGGACGGCCGGTGTGGCAGCGGGGCTACTACGATCATCTGATCCGGAATGAGGAGGATGTTCGGCAACAGTCACTGTATGTACTGGCCAACCCCGTGCGCGCGGGCCTGACATCGAGGCTGGGAGACTATCCGCTTGCGTGGTGTCGCTGGCCGCTGGAATGAGGCGGAGGCAGTCGAGCAAGCTCGACTCTACAGGTGGTGTGCATGTCCTGCGTCATGCGCCGTCGATGACATACCCGTCGCGGCCGTTGGCCTTGGCCTGGTACAACGCGGTGTCGGCGCCTTCGACGAAATGGTGTGGTTGCAGCGTGCCGTCGGGTACGCGGATGAACACGCCGATGGTGAGGGTGACGCCCGCTTCGCTGCCGTCACCGGGCGCCGGCAGTGCACGCACGCAGGCAATCAGGTCCTCGATGACCTGGCGCGCGCCCTCGGCCGGGGTATCGGGCAGCACCAGTGCGAACTCGTCGCCACCGTAGCGCGCGGCCATGTCGCGAGGGCGTCGCGCATGCGCACCGATCAGGCGTGCGACATCGCGCAGCACGCGGTCGCCGACCTGATGCCCATGGCGGTCGTTGTGGCGCTTGAAATGGTCAACGTCGATCAGCGCCAGGCTCAGGGACTTGCCACTGCGTCGCGCGGCATCGCATTCCTGTTGCAGCGACTGCTCGAAACGCAGGCGATTGCCGAGACCGGTCAGCGCATCGCGGTTGGCCAGGCGGTGCCAGGCTGAGACGCGCCAGATCGCCCAGGCCAGCAGCACCAGCAGGATGCCCAGCATGGCGCTGGCCGGTGCCCACCACAGGTCACCGGCGCGCAACAGCAACCAGCTCAGCAGCGGAGGAAGCGGTAGTGAGCACAGCGCGGCAAGCCATGGCAGGCGCAGGCCGAGCAGGATCACGCACAGCGCCACCAGCACGCCGCTGATGGCGTGCTGCCAGAGGCGTGGCAGCAGATCGATCTGCTTATGCTGCAGCAGCATCGAAGCGATGTTGGCCTGGTACTCACTGCCGCTCATCCAGAACTCGCGGGTAGTCGGGGTCAGCAAACGCGGTGCGATGCCGCTGGCGGTCATGCCTACCACGATGCGGCGGCCATGCAGCATCGCCATGTCCACGTGACCATCCAGCACGTCGGCATAGGACACCTGCGGCAGGCGCTCGGGCGGCCCGGCATAGCGCACGCGCACGTAGTCGTTGCGCCGCCATTGATAGGGCGAGCCGATCTCAGGATCGGGGTCGGGCAGGCCGTGCACCGCGCCCGCCGGCAGGTCGGCCAGCGCCAGGCCCAGTGCGGGCCAGTGGGCCTGGCCGATGCCTGCACGCAGGTACACGCCGCGGGCGACACCATCGCCATCCACTTCCACATCTGTGTGGCCGATCGCTGCGGCACTGGCCGCGATCTGCGGAATCGGCAGCATTTCCTCGGCCATGCGGTCGCCGGCGGCCGGCGCCGCGAGTACCGGCAGCACCACCCGGCCGTTGCGGCGTATCGCGGCGGCCAGTTCATCGTCCTGGCGGCTGTCGCGACGATCAGGTTCGGACAGCATCAGGTCCAGTGCGACGCGCTCGGCACCGGCATCGGTCAGCCGGTCGAGCAGGCGGGCATGGATCGAGCGGGGCCAGGGCCATTGGCCGATGCGCTGCAGGCTGCCCTCGTCGATGGCCACGATCAGCACGCTGGGGTCGGGGCGGTAGTCCCAGTTGCCGACCATGGCGTCGTAGGCAGCTTCGTCCTGCCGCCACAGCCACTGGCCCTGGCTGGCGATCACCGTCAGCACCCCGGCCAGCAGTGCCAGCAGGATCCGCTTCGACCACGGCAGCGGCGAGCGCCTCATAACAACAGCAACAGCAGCAGGGCGCCACCACCGGCGCCGTAGCACAGGCGGCAGGGCAGCGTGATCTGCTGCGCCGGTGAGTACTCACCCGCATGACCATCGTCGTCGATGTACTGCACACGCACATGCAGGGTGCCGCTCCACGGCCGCTTGAAGCTGACCTGCGGCTCGCTCACGGTCTGGTCGACCAGGGGTGTCCTGAAGTCGCCACGACGGTCCACCTGCACCCGGTACTGCTGGCCTTCGCTGCCGGCCTGCCAGCGCAGGGTCAGCTCGCCATGCGCGGCTTCAGGCGGCTGCAGGGCAGGGTCGACCGGTTCATTGCTCAGTTGCAGGGGCAGCGCCTGGCCATAGCGGCCCTGGTGGCCGTTGCCATCGCGCGAGGCCACGCGCCAGAAGTACTGGCCCGGCGGCAGTGGCTGCGCCAGGCGCAGGTCGGTGCCTTGGGTCGTCTGTTCCTGCAGTGGCTGCACAAAGCTCGGCTCGGCGGCGATCTGCAGCACGCTGCTGCGTGCGCCGGGGGCCTGGCTCCAACGGAAACGCGGCCGGTCGCTGTTGATCGTCTGGCCATGCAGCGGGGTCACCGTCAGCGGCGGCGGCGGCTGGTCGCTGAGTTCGAAATCGGCGCTGGCGTCGAGGCCTTCCACGCCCTGCGCATCCACCGCGCGCAACAGGATGCGCAGCTGGCCGGGGGGCAGGTCACCGATCGCCAGCCGGGTGTCGGCGGTGGTGGCGGCAAACAGCAGGATTTCCGGCGTTGCCGCCTCGACCACTTCCACGCGGTAGTGCGCGGCGCCGGGCACCGCTTCCCAGGCCAGCAAGGTCGGCAGCGGCGCCAGCCGAAGCTGGTCATTTCGCAGCGTCGGCGCCGGCAGCAGGGGCGAGACCGCAGCAGGGGCTGCGTCTGCGCTGCTGCTGCGGCTGGCCTGTCCAGGTTGGACCATGCGCCGGCCATGGGTGTTGCCGACCTGCACCTTGCCCTGCAGGACCTCGGTGGCCGCGACATGGGCTGTGTCGCCGGCGCTGACCCGGAACACGGTACCGCGCACGCTGCTGGTCGCGGTGGGGGCATCGATGATGTAGCGCGACGCCGGGCCGCGGGCGGGCGTCACCCGGTTGCTGGCACGGCCCTGCTGCAGGCGCAGGCGGGTATCGACCATGCCGGTGTGGCCGTAGCGGCTGAGCTGGTCCAGGCGCAGCCGGGAGTACTCGCGCAGCTGCAGGCGCGAGGCGTCAGCGAATTCAAGCGTGACGCTGGAGTCGCCTTCGGTCTGCACGGTGTCACCGATGCGAAGTTGTTCCCCGGCGAGTATCGCGCGCGAGGCGCTGCCATCGGCGCCTGACAGTTCGACCTTGCCGCGCACCGACAGCACACGGGCAGGTGCCGGTTCGATGCGCAGCCAGCTGATCGGGAAGCGCAGCAGCTGCCCCGGTGGCAGCTGGTAGGGGTTGTCGATGCGGTTGTGCTGTTGCAGCTGCTGCCAGCGCACCGAGGGCTTGAGGTACAGGCCTCCCAGATCCCACAGGGTATCGCCGGGACGGACCCGGTAGTTCCAGTCCTGGGCGGCGGCCATGGCCGGCAGGAAGAGAAGAGCGCAGAGCAGCGCGCCCTGGAAGCGCATGGCGAACGACAGCGAGCGGACGAAGGTCACAGTTTGCAATCCCGGCAATGCGGGGGCGCAGCTGCAAGACCCCATGGCCCCGACCTCATCCCCCCGAACGGATCGTGGCGACCGTACGGCCGCCATCCCGCGCATTATTGCCCGCGTTCAGTGCAGGGATTCTGAACGAAGTGGGTTCCCGTTCAGAACAGCAGGGAGGCCATCCGGCGGCGATACTGGCCGACTAGGTCCTCGTCGGAGATCACATTGAAGGCGTCGATCAGGGCCTTGCGCGGCAGTCCTTCCTCGAAGGCGCGGTCGATCCGCAGCATTTCCAGGAACTGGGCGAGTGCGGCTTCATCGTGGCCACCCAGCAGCAGCTGCACGCCGCGCAGGTGACGGGCCTTGAGGTCCTTGCCATCGGCGGCGATGCGCGCGTCCAGCACGTCAGCGGCCGGGGCGTCCTTCAGCGCGGCGGCGAATGACAGGCGGGCACGGGCGCGTACGGCACGGTCGTCGGTGGCGAGGTTGGCGGGCAGGCCGTCGATCAGCGTGCCGGCTTCGTCCACGCCGCCGATCTGCAGCAGGGCCAGGGCCAGGTCGAGCTTCAGCTCATCCTTGTCCGGCTCGGCGGCGATCTGTGCGCGCAGCACATCCACCTGTGCCTGCGGGTCCAGCGGAGCCTCGTCCTCGGCAGCGGCGTCGCCGATGTCGGCCGGCACGATGCCATGCTGGGCCAGGAATTCACGCAGCTGACCTTCCGGGATCGCCCCCGGGAAGCCATCCACCAGCTGGCCGCCCTTGACCAGGAATACGGTCGGCACCGAGCGGATCTGGAAGGCCGCAGCGATCTGCTGTTCGGCGTCGACGTCGACCTTGGCCAGCTCGAAGGCGCCGTTGTATTCGGCTGCCAGCTTTTCCAGCATCGGGCCGAGGGTCTTGCACGGCCCGCACCAGGTGGCCCAGAAGTCGACCAGCACCGGCGTCTGCAGCGACTTCTGCAGGACTTCGGCCTCGAAGGTCGCAGTGGTAGCGTCGAATACGTAGGTCGTCTCGGTCATGGCGGGAAGCATCGTTTGGCGTCTGGAGACCGATTCTATGGTGACGATCGATGCCGGTCTCAACCCGGGTTGTAGTAAATGCCTGACAATGCCGCCTTCCTGTCGCCGTCCTTTCCGGAGCCTGCATGTCGTCCCTGTCCCCGTTGCTGCGCCTGTCCGGTCTGGTCGCCGCACTGCTGTTCGTGCTGGCGGTGCTCGGTTTCGGCGCCGGCCTGGATGGCTACGCACAGGCTCGCCACCCGGTGGCGCTGCTGGGTGCACAGGGGGTGCCGCATGCGCTGGCCTTCAATCTGCTGGGCTTCGTGCTGCCGGGCCTGCTGGCGGTGGTTGTGGCCGAGTGCCTGCGCCGTGGGCTGCCGGCAACCGCCGGCTGGGCGCCGCGGGTGGGCAGCCAGATGCTGCTGCTGGCCGGGTTGGCGTTCGCCGCGATGGGGCTGCTGCCGCTGGATGTGGATGACCTGCACGGGCCGGCCAGCCAGCTGCACGCCAGCGCCTGGATGATCTGGGTGCTGGGTTTCGTTGCCGGGACCCTGCTGCTGGGCACGTCGCAGTTGCGCCAGACGCATGGCCGCGCGCTGGGCGCAGTGGCGCTCGCCTGTGGCGTACTGGCCGCGCTGGCGGCGTTTGCCCCGCAGGGCGTGTTGGCGGCGCCGCTGGCACAACGGCTTGCGTTCGCCTGCTGGACGGCCTGGCTGGCCCTGGCCCTGCCGTTGTCGCGGCCGCGCTGAGACCGGCCTCGGGCGCTCGCAGAGCCTGCCTTCAGCGGGCGGGATTGGAGACGTTTGCCGCACTGCGGTACGCTGTACCGCTTTGCCGCCGCATCCGCGTGTTCCATGACCAGCGCTGAAACCAACGCCTACGACCCGCAGCAGGTTGAATCCGCCGCCCAGCAGTACTGGGACGCCACCCGTGCCTTCGAAGTCGACGAGACTTCGGACAAGCCGAAGTACTACTGCCTGTCGATGCTTCCGTACCCGTCCGGTGCGCTGCACATGGGCCACGTGCGCAATTACACGATCGGCGACGTGATCAGCCGCTACAAGCGCATGACCGGCCACAACGTGCTGCAGCCGATGGGCTGGGACGCGTTCGGCCTGCCGGCGGAAAACGCCGCGATCAAGAACAAGACCGCACCGGCGGCCTGGACCTACAAGAACATCGAGCACATGCGTGGCCAGTTCAAGGCCATGGGCTATGCCGTTGACTGGTCGCGCGAGTTCGCCACATGCCGCCCGGACTACTACGTCCACGAGCAGCGCATGTTCACCCGCCTGATGCGCAAGGGCCTGGCCTACCGCCGCAATGCGGTGGTGAACTGGGACCCGGTCGACCAGACCGTGCTGGCCAACGAGCAGGTGATTGACGGCCGCGGCTGGCGCTCCGGCGCCCTGGTCGAGAAGCGCGAGATCCCGCAGTGGTTCCTGCGCATCACCGATTACGCCCAGGAACTGCTGGACGGCCTGGACGAGCTGGACGGCTGGCCGGATTCGGTCAAGACCATGCAGCGCAACTGGATCGGCCGGTCCGAGGGCCTGGAAATCCAGTTCGACGTACGTGACGTTGACGGCGGCGTGCTGGATCCGCTGCGCGTGTTCACCACCCGTCCGGATACCGTGATGGGCGTGACCTTCGTGTCGATCGCCGCCGAACATCCGCTGGCGCTGCATGCGGCGAAGAACAACCCGGAACTGGCCGCGATGCTGGCCGACCTGAAGCAGGGGGGCGTGTCCGAGGCGGAACTGGAAACCCAGGAAAAGCGCGGCATGGACACCGGCCTGCGTGCGTTGCATCCGGTCACCGGCGAGCCGGTGCCGGTCTGGGTCGCCAACTTCGTGCTGATGGGCTACGGCACCGGCGCGGTGATGGCTGTGCCGGGTCATGACCAGCGCGACAACGAAGTGGCCAACAAGTACGGCCTGCCGATCAAGCAGGTGATCGCGCTGAAGGATGCGCGCACCGAAGAAGAGCGCACCTGGGATGGCAGCCGCTGGCAGGACTGGTACAGCGACAAGAGCCGTGCCTTCGAGCTGGTCAACTCGGCCGAGTTCGATGGCCTGGATTTCCAGGGCGCCTTCGAAGCCCTGGCCGAACGATTCGAGCGCAAGGCCCAGGGCCAGCGTCGCGTCAACTACCGCCTGCGCGACTGGGGCGTGAGCC
The DNA here is from genome assembly GCF_036320005.1 of Stenotrophomonas sp. SMYL11. Classification (NCBI taxonomy): domain Bacteria; kingdom Pseudomonadati; phylum Pseudomonadota; class Gammaproteobacteria; order Lysobacterales; family Lysobacteraceae; genus Stenotrophomonas; species Stenotrophomonas sp. SMYL11. Next base: position 800,628 of record NZ_JAWIRS010000001.1, on the reverse strand, counting down.
GCCAGCGCTACTGGGGCTGCCCGATTCCGGTGATCTACTGCGCCAAGTGCGGTGCGGTGCCGGTGCCGGAAGAACAGCTGCCGGTGGTGCTGCCGGAGGACGTGGCATTCTCGGGTACCGGTTCGCCGATCAAGACCGATCCGGAATGGCGCAAGACCACCTGCCCGGACTGCGGCGGCGCGGCCGAGCGCGAGACCGACACCTTCGACACCTTCATGGAGTCGAGCTGGTACTACGCCCGCTACACCTCGCCGGGTGCCCGTGACGCTGTCGACAAGCGCGGCAACTACTGGCTGCCGGTGGACCAGTACATCGGTGGCATCGAGCACGCGATCCTGCACCTGATGTATTTCCGCTTCTATCACAAGCTGCTGCGCGACGCGCGGATGGTGGACAGCAACGAACCGGCGCGCAACCTGCTGTGCCAGGGCATGGTGATTGCCGAGACCTACTACCGTCCGAACCCGGATGGCTCGAAGGACTGGATCAACCCGGCCGATGTGGAAGTGCAGCGCGACGAGCGCGGCCGCATCACCGGCGCGACCCTGATCGCCGACGGCCAGCCGGTGGTGGTCGGTGGCACCGAGAAGATGTCCAAGTCGAAGAACAACGGCGTGGACCCGCAGGCGATGGTCGACAAGTACGGCGCCGACACCGTGCGCCTGTTCTCGATGTTCGCCGCGCCGCCGGAACAGTCGCTGGAGTGGAACGAAGCAGGCGTGGATGGCATGGCCCGCTTCCTGCGCCGCCTGTGGGCCCAGGTGCAGAAGCATGCTGCCGATGGCGCCGCTCCGGCGCTGGACGTTGCAGCACTGGATGCCAACCAGAAGGCACTGCGCCGCAAGACCCACGAGACCATTGGCAAGGTCGGTGACGACTATGGCCGCCGCCACAGCTTCAACACCGCCATTGCCGCGGTGATGGAACTGATGAACGCGCTGGCCAAGTTCGAGGACGGCAGTGCACAGGGGCGCGCGGTGCGCCAGGAAGCGCTGCAGGCCATCGTGCTGCTGCTCAACCCGATCACCCCGCACGCCAGCCATGCCCTGTGGCAGGTGCTGGGCCATGGCGAGACCCTGCTGGAAGACCAGCCGTTCCCGCAGGCCGATGCCGGTGCGTTGGTGCGCGACGCGCTGACCCTGGCCGTGCAGGTCAACGGCAAGCTGCGTGGCACCATCGACGTGGCGGCCGACGCCGCGCGCGAGCAGGTCGAGGCGCTGGCCCTGGCCGAGCCCAACGCGGCCAAGTTCATGGAAGGCCTGACGGTGCGCAAGATCATCATCGTGCCAGGCAAGATCGTGAACATCGTCGCCGCCTGATGTACCCCGTACCGGCCACCCGCGTGGTGGCCGGTACCCTTCCGGTGCAGGGCCCGGCGTTTGATGGCCCTGCATTCACGCGGCTTCGGGCACGCTGTGTGTTGCCGTGATCGCCCGGCTCCGCCAGACTGTCTCCATGACCCGAATCCTGCTTGCCCTCGTTCTTGTCCTCGGCCTTGCCGGCTGCGGTTTCCATCTGCGCAACAAGCTGATGCTGCCGACCGACACGGCGCCGGTGAAGGTGGTTTCCACTGCGCCGTACAGCGAACTGGTCAAGCTGCTCAACCGCAGCCTGCTGGCCTCCGGCGCCAGGCTGGCCGATGAGGACAGCAAGGAGCCCAGCGCCCAGCTGCAGGTACTGTCCGAGCGCTGGGGCGACCTGCCGATCGCCATCGACTCGCAGGGCCGTGCGCAGGAATACAGCCTGCGCTACGCGGTGATCTTCATCTTCCGTCGCGAAGACGGCAGCGAACTGGTGCCGCAGCAGGTGATCGAGCTGTCGCGCGACTACGTGTCGCCGCCGACCGACGCCACCGGCACTACCACCGAACGTGAAATCCTGGCCAATGAACTGCGCCGGGAAATGTCCGCCTCGATCATCCGCCGCATCGACAGCGTGGTGCGTGCCGAGATCGAGAAGGGCGGCAGCCTGTCGGCGCCGAAGGACAAGCCGATCGAAGGCGCGGTACCGGCCGAGCCGGTCCCCGCAGCCAAGCACTGAGCCGCGCGCATGGAACTGCGTCCGGAGCAGCTGGCCAGCCAGGGCGCTGATACCGCGCTGGCGCCGGTCTACCTGATTGCCGGCCCGGAAACCCTGCGCGTGCTGGAGGCGGCCGACGCCATCCGCGCGCGTGCGCGCGCCTCGGGCATTGGCGAACGTGAAGTGTTCGACGCCGATGGGCGTGATTTCGACTGGAACCAGCTCGACGCCAGTTTCAATGCCCCCAGCCTGTTCAGCGCCCGTCGCCTGGTCGAGGTGCGCCTGCCCAGCGGCAAGCCGGGCAAGGACGGTGCCGAGGTGATCAGCCAGTTCTGCGCCAATCCGGCGCCGGACGTGGTGTTGATGATCACCGCCAACGAATGGAGCAAGGCGCACCAGGGCAAGTGGGCCGAAGCGGTCAACCGCATCGGCGTGCTGTCGGTGGCGTGGGCGATCAAGCCGCATGAACTGCCGGACTGGATCGAGCGCCGCCTGCGTGGCAAGGGCCTGCGCGCGGACCCGGCCGCCGTGCAGCGCCTGGCCGAGCGGGTGGAAGGCAACCTGCTGGCTGCCGCCCAGGAAATCGACAAGCTGGCGCTGTTGGCCGATGGCCAGCCGCTGGATGTGGAGCGCATGGAGTCGCTGGTGGCCGACGCCGCCCGCTACGACGTGTTCCGGCTGGTGGAGGCGACATTCTCCGGGCAACCGCCGGCGGTGCTGCGCATGCTGGCCGGCCTGCGAGGCGAGGGTGAGGCGGTGGCTGCGTTGATGCCGATGGTCATCCGCGAGCTGTTGGCCGGTGCTGGCCTGGCCCGGGTGCAGGCCCGTGGTGGCAACCTGGCCGCCGAAATGAAATCGCGCGGCATCTGGGAATCGCGGCAGGCACCGTACAAGCGTGCGCTGCAGCGGCATCCGGAAAGCAAGCGCTGGGAGCGCTTCGTGGCTGAAGCGGGACTGGTCGACCGTATCGCCAAGGGGCGGGCCGACGGCGATGCCTGGCTGGCGCTGGAGCGCCTGCTGGTGGCTGTGGCCGAATCGCGTGCCGTGCGCCTGCTGGCGCGGGCCTGAGCAATGAGCCTGCGGATCTACTACGGGGGCACCTTTGATCCGGTGCACCTCGGGCACCTGGCGATCGCGCGGGCTGCCCGTGACGAACTGCAGGTTGCCGTGCGCATGCTGCCGGCCGCCGATCCGCCGCACCGTGCCGTGCCCGGCGCCACGGCCGAGCAGCGCTGCACCATGCTGTCGCTGGCCCTCGGCGACGAACCGGGCCTGCTGCTGGACCGGCGCGAGCTGGAACGCGCGGCGCGTTTCCCCGGTCGGCCGTCCTACACCGTGGACACCCTGCGCGAGCTGCGCGGCGAGCTGGGGCCGAGCCGGCCGCTGGCCTGGCTGGTCGGCGCCGACAGCCTGCTTGGCCTGTCCAGCTGGCACGAATGGGAGGCGTTGTTCGGGCTGGCTCATTTCGTGGTGGCGGAGCGCCCGGGTAGTCCGTTGCAGGCCGCGGTGGATGGCGAGCTGGGCCGGGCGCTGGAAGGGCGTTGGGCCGACACCGAGCAGGCCCTGTTCGCCAGCCCGGCCGGGCGCATCCTGCGCCTGCACCACCCGCTGCGCGAGGAATCGGCCAGCGCCGTGCGCTCGCAGATCGCCGCCGGCGGCCCCTGGCGCGCCCTGCTGCCACCCGGCGTGGCGGACTATGTGGCTGCACACGGGCTGTACCGCCCGGCCAGGCCGTGAATGGCGCAGCGGCGCCATCCCCGTATAATCGCCCCCACGTTTATCGAGTCGATCCACTTTGAGCAACCAGACCCAGCCCCAGACCATCAAGGTCGATCTGCCCAGCCCGCCGCCGTCCGTGCCGGAACTGCTGGCCAGCGTCCGCCAAGCCACCGAAGACCTGAAGGCCAAGGACCTGGTCGAGATCGACGTGCGCGGCCGGTCCAGCGTTGCCGACTACATGATCGTCGTTTCGGGCACTTCGACCCGCCACGTCAAGTCGATTGCCGATGAAGTCGTGCGCTTCGCCAAGAACATCGACGTGATGCCGCTGGGTGTTGAAGGCGAGCGCGAAGCTGAGTGGGTGCTGGTCGACCTGGGCGACGTGATCGTCCATGTGATGCTGCCGCGCGTGCGTGAGTTCTACGCCCTCGAACGCCTGTGGACCGTTGGCGACCAGCCGCCGTCCAGCGACGACGAAGTGGCCTGAGCCGCGCGTTGATGCATCCCTTCGACGGCGCCGATGGCGCCGTCGACGTTTTGGAGGACCGCTGATGAAAGCCCGCCTGATCGCCACCGGTGAACGCGCCCCCAGCTGGGTGGCGCAGGGCTTCGCCGAGTACCAGAAGCGGCTGTCGCACTGGCTGCCGTTCGAACTGGTGGAAATCGAGCCCGGCCTGCGCGGCAAGGGGCGTGATCCGCGCCGCGCCACCGAAGATGAAGGCAGGCGGGTCATCGCTGCGCTGCCGAAGAACGCCTATGTGGTGGCACTGGATGTGCCCGGCCGCCAGCTCAGTTCGGAACAACTGGCACAACGGCTGGAGCATTGGCGCGGGCAGGGAAGGGACCTGGCGTTCCTGATCGGTGGCCCGGAAGGGCATTCGCCTGAGGTGTCCGCGCTGGCCGATGAGAAGTGGTCGATCGGCCCGCTGACGCTGCCGCACATGCTGGTGCGCCTTGTGGTGGCCGAGCAGCTGTATCGGGCTGCCGCAATGATTGCCAATCACCCCTACCATCGCGCGTGAAGAGTGGTTATACTAGTCGTCTGCCCGAATAGCTCAGCCGGTTAGAGCACTTGACTGTTAATCAGGGGGTCGTTGGTTCGAGTCCAACTTCGGGCGCCACCTTGAAAAACCTGCATCGCAAGATGCAGGTTTTTTTTTGCGTCTTTGTAGAGTCGAGGTTGCGCGACCGTTGTTGTGGAGCCGGGCCATGCTCGGCTGCTGCGGATGAACCAGCCGAGCGTGGGCTCGGGTCTACAGCGTGAGATTGCCTCGCCAGAACGCCACCAACGTGGCGATCGCCACGATCAGGACCGCAGCGAACAGCACCCACTCCCAACGCGTGAATACCTGATCGCCGCGTTGGCGCCGGGTCAGTGCGAACAGCACCACACCGGGCACGTACAGCAATACCGACAGCAGCAGTTTGTCCAGGCCACCCGCATACACCAGCCACAGCGCATACGCACTGGCCAGCAGTGCCACTCCGAAATCACGCCAGCGTATGCGCGGTTCGCCAACGTAGGCCTGCCCGCGCCAGGCCAGCTGTACGCCGAATGCCGTGGACAGGAAGTAAGGCACCAGGCTCATCGACGCGGCCAGCAGTACCAGCCCGGTATAGCTGCCGGAATTGACCAGCACCAGCAGCAGGAACAACTGGATCAGCCCGTTGCTCAACCACAGTGCATTGGCCGGGACGCCGCGCGCGTTCTCACGCCCCAGGAAGGCCGGCATGGTGCCGTCACCTGCAGCGGCATAGAGCACTTCGGCACACAGCAGCACCCAGGCCAGCAATGCACCGAGAACGGAGATGATCGAACCGATGATGATCACCGTCGCGCCCCATTCGCCGACAATGGCGCGCAGCACATAGGCCATCGACGGATTGGGCAGTCCGGCCAGTTCCGCCTGCGACAGCACGCCCATCGACAACAGGCTGACCAGCACCAGCAGCAGCCACACGCCGAGGAAGCCGATCACCGTGGCGCGACCCACGTCGGCACGGCGTGCAGCGCGCCGCGAGTAGATGCTGGCGCCCTCGATGCCAATGAACACCCACACGGTCACCAGCATCATGCCGCGCAGCTGCTGGCCGAGGTCGCCGAGTGCAGGCGCGCCGAGGAAATCGGCGCGGAACACGTCCATGCGGAACGCGCCGGCGGCCAGGACCAGGAACAGGGCTATCGGCAGCAGCTTGGCCACTGTCACCAGGCCGTTCACGATGGCTGCAGTGCGCAGGCCACGCAGCACCAACAGGTGCACGGTCCACAACAGCAATGACGATGCGGCCACGGCGGCCGGGGTATTGCCTTCGCCGAACACGGGCATGAAGTGGCCCAGGCCACTGAAGATCAGCACGAAGAAGCTGGCGTTGCCGAGCACCGAGGCAACCCAGTAGCCCCACGCAGCGGAGAAGCCGATGTAGTTGCCGAAGCCTTCGCGCGCGTAGGCGTAGATGCCGGTATCGAGATCAGGCCGGCGGTTGGCCAGTGCCTGGAATACGAAGGCCAGCATCAGCATACCCGCGCCGCTCAGGGCCCAGCCGATCAGCGCGGCGGCCGGGCCGGCGCTGCGCGCCACGTTCTGCGGCAATGAAAAGATGCCGGCGCCGACCATCGAGCCGACCACCAGTGCAGTCAACGCGGGCAGGCCCAAGCGTTGCGAAGTTGCGGCCATGCAGATCCCCTGCGGCGGTGATGCCGCGTGCACACGGTAGCCCTGTGCCCGTGAACATGCCTGCAAGGGGCGGAACGAACAAGGCCCGGGCAGCTGCCCGGGCCTTCGAAGTTGCTGCGTTGAAGTGTATTGCCTGTATTACTTGAAGGTGTACTTGGCACCGACGGTGAAGTAGCGACCGATGGCACCACTGAAGTGCAGCGGGTTGTAGTTGACACCGCCGTAGGTAGTCGGGTCGAGCGGCGCGATGCGGTCGAATACGTTCTGTACCGAGGCATTCAGTTCAAACGCCTCGGTGATGTTCCAGCGACCGGACAGGTCGAAGGTGGTGAACGAGGAGATCTTGGTGACGTCGGTGCCGTCGGCGTAGGCGAACTGATACGAGCCGTCCGGACCACGGAAGTCCTTATTGTCCATCTTCGAGATGTAGTTGGCGACGCCGCTTACGCTCCAGGGGCCCTGGCGCCAGGTGGTGCCGAAGTTGATGCGGTCCTTCGGCGTACCGATGCAGTTGGTCACATCGCAGTTGCCGTGGGTGCCTGCATAGTCGAAGGTTTCATCCGCGTCGGTGCGCTCGTACTTCAGCACGTGGCTCCACTGCAGGTCCATTTCCAGCTGACCCGGGCCGATATCGAAGGTCTGGCGGATATCGGTGTCGATGCCGCGAACCCGCGTGGACGCCGCATTGATGTAGGCGGTGTTGACCGCCAGGATGCTGCCCGTGCCCGCGATGCCGTTGATCAGGTCGATGTCGCGCAGCACATTGCCGGCGGCGATGGCGTCGGCGGTGGAGCCCTGCGCGATCTCATTGGTACGCTTGATCTGCCACGCGTCGACGGTCAGCGACGTGCTGGACGTCGGCTGCAGGACAATACCCACCGAGTAGCTCTTGGACTCTTCCGGCTTCAGATCCTTGTTGGGGCGGGTGATGATCGCTACCGGACGCGAGCTGCAGTTGGTGCCGACATCGGCTGCCGGGCTGGCGGCGCAGCGGACCGGGTCACGGGCGTTGGAGAACGCGGCCAAGCCACCATCACCGTTTTCGGCCGGGTTCGGCGCGCGGAAGCCTTCGGCGTAGCTGGCGCGCAGGGCGATCCAGTCGGCCGGGGTGAACTTCACGCCCAGCTTCGGTGTGGCCTTGCCTTCACCGCTTTCGTACTTGTCGTAACGCACGGCGGCCGACAGTTCCAGCGATTCCAGCACCGGCGCAGACAGTTCGACGTAGCCGGCGTACACGTTCTGGGTACCGTCATAGGCCGAATAGCCCAGGCCGATGATGTCACCCTGGTCGGTGTAGGTCTGCGGAGTCAGGCTGTTGCTGGTCTTGCGCCATTCGGTACCCATGGCCAGGCCGAGCGGGCCGCCCTTCAGATCCATCAGGCTGCGCGAGATGGTGAAGTCGAACATGTCCAGACTGGACTTGGCTCGGGCACTGATGGTGGGCGAGATGTAGTCGTACAGTGCCTGCGAATTCAGGCTGGCGTTGTCACCAATGCGCCACACGCCGCCGGCGCAGGTCGGGTTGCCCAGTGCGCACTGCACGGCGCTGTAGCGCAGGAAGCCGGTACGCTTGTTGACCAGATCGGTGCCCGAATGCAGGTAGGCGGTGTCATAGCTCCACTCGCCCCAGTTACCCTTCACGCCCACCAGGAAGCGATTGAACTCATTGGTGTTGTTGGTCACGCGAGGACCGACATCCCAGGCGGAGTAACGCAGGCGCGAGGCTTGGCCGGGAATCGGGTTGTCCGGGTGGGTGGGCGAGAGCACCACTGCGCCCGCGCCGCTGCTGGCATTGCGCGGACCTTCTGGATAGCCCCAGCTGCCGGACACGCCGGACGGCGTGTTGCTGAAGGTCGTTTCTTTCTTCGAATAGCCGATCTCGGTGTACACCTCGCCGCCTTCACCGAAGGCGAAGCTGGCGCGGCCGAACACGTTGACGTACTTCTCCTCGGGGGTGAGGTCGCGGTACAACTGGTTCGGATCCCACAGGCAGCCCTGCGCCGCCACCGTAGCATCGGTCTGCCCGGGAATGGTGGTCAGGCCCTGGCAGCCGGGCAGCGGAACCAGCTGCGCGGAGGTGCCCGCCGGGACGCGATCATCGAAGACCGAGCCGTTGGGGCCGACGCCGCCAGCGGTGCGGCCGTTGAGGTAGGCGCCGCCCAGGAACTGGGCATTGTTGCCATAGCCCCACTGACGGATGTCACCGGTGCCGATCCACTTGCGGTTCTTGCGGTCGCTGATCTTGATCGCGTCGGTCTTGCCGACATCCAGGCTGAAGAAGGCATTCCAGCCGTCGGTGGCCAGATCGCCGGTACCGGCGGTCAGGGTCGCCTTCTTCGCGTCGCCATCGCTGTCGCCGGACAGACCGTAAGAGGCGCGAAGGATCGCGCCCTGGAAATCGCTGCGCAGGATGATGTTGACCACGCCGGCGATGGCGTCGGAACCATAGATTGCCGAGGCGCCGTCCTTCAGCACTTCCACGCGTTCAACGGCGTCGAGCGGGATGGTGCTCAGGTCGGTGAAGACCTTCTGGCCGTCATCGGCCAGGCCGTAGGTGGCCATGCGGCGGCCATTCAACAGCACAAGGGTCGAGCCGGCACCGAGGCCACGCAGCGAAATGCCGGCGCCACCGCCGGCGAAGCCGTTGCCGAAGGTCTTGGGAATGGAGCCGGAACCGTCGGCGGTCAGTGTCTGCAGGTACTCGGCAACCGTGGTTTTGCCCGTACGGTCGATTTCCTGGCGGGTCACCACCTGCACCGGGGACGGTGTTTCAGTGTTGGTGCGCGGGATGTTCGAGCCGGTGACCGTGATGCGGTCGAGGTTGGTGGCCTTTTCCTGCTCCTGCGCGAAAGCGGAGGTGGAAGCCACGGCGCCAACCAGCAGCAGAGTGCCGCCGGTAAGGATATGGGTGATGGAAGATGCCAGGGTGGTGCGGCGGCGGCTGGCGGGCCGTTGGATCAGGTGTTTCACAGCTTCTCTCCTAACTGGAAAACCGTAGCGTTGAGGGCTGTCTCCGGAAGATGCCGGGACGGGCCAATCTAGGTTTCCTGCAGGTGACGAAGCAGTGAAATTTTGCTTAATTCGTAACGCTTGCCCGGTAACTTTGCCGAGTCTGTCTTTTCGAGTGTGAAGGCCGGCCCGGCAAGGCGCCGGACCGGCCCGGAACAATCAGTCCGGCAGTGAGAACTGCACCGGCACCATGCCGATGGCCGGCACGGCCACGCCATCACGCTGGGCCGGCTCGAAGCGCCAGCGCCTGAGCACCTGCTGGCGTGCGGCCTGGTCCAGGCTGCGCGAGCCACTGCTGCGCTCGATGCTGACCACCGCCGGCTGCCCTTGGGAGTCCACCTCTACCCGCAACAGCACCGTACCCTGCTCGCGGTTACGCAGTGCCGCCAGCGGGTAGGCCGGCGGCGGGGCGCTGCGGTACTGCAGCTGGGCGCCGGCCAGAGGCGTGGAGGTATCGATGCTCGGTGCCAGCTGGGGCGGGGCCGGTTCGGCCGCCGGCAGTGCGATGCCCTGGGTCTCCTCCACGGTCGCGGTGGGTGCAGGCAGTGGCGGTGCTATCGGCTGCGTCCGGGGTTTCGGCACCACCTGGACGATCTCTTTCGGCGGGATCGGAACCGGCGGCGTGGGCGGTGGCGGGATCTTCTCGATCAGCCTGACCGCAGTCTTGTCACGTGGGACCTGCACAGCCTGGTAGGTCGCCGGGATCAGCAGCAACAGGAAGGCCAGCAGATGCAGGGCGATGGCCGCGCTCCAGGCGGCAACGCGGGCGGGGTCGAAATGCGGGGATGCAACGGGATACGTACGAACCATGGTCCACCTCCATGCCAGTGACGAAGTCCTCAACGCACCAGGGCCCGTGGCGGGGTTGCCGCACGCGGCTGGCAGTCCATCAGTAGCGCGACATGGCGGCCACTGCCTAGAGGCAGGGGCGGCATCGTTGGGCTGGCCTTCAGCCAATGCCGGTTGCAGGCATGAAAAAGGCGGAGCCCCTGCGGGATCCGCCTTTGTCGGCAATGGCGAACGGGATCAGCGACCCAGTTCGAACACCACGTCCAGGTTGACCGAGACGGTCGATTCACCCGGTGCGACCGGGGTGGCCTTGTCCATCGCCGCGCCGGCCGACATGGCCCGCATCATCGGCATCGGGCGGTAGCCGCCGCCGGCGTTCTCGGAAATGCTGACGATGCGGCGCACCTGCAGGCCCAGCGACTTCGCATAGGTCTGGGCGCGGGCCTGGGCCTTCTTCAGTGCAGCCAGGCGGGCTTCGTCGTAGACCGGTTCCGGCTGGTCGATCTCGAAGCTGGGGCCGTTGATCTGGTTGGCGCCCTGCGCAGCCAGTGCATCCAGCACCTTGCCCAGCTTGGCGATGTCACGCACCTTCAGGCTGACCGTGTTGCTGGCCTGGTAGCCGGTGATCTTCGGTGCTTCGTTGTCGGCATAGCGGTACTGCGGGTTGAGGCTGACGCCACTGGTCTGCACGTCGCGCTCGGCGATGCCGGCGGCCTTGATCGCGGCCAGTACCTTGTCCATCTGCTGGGCGTTCTGGCGCATGGCGCTGTTGCCATCGGCAGCCTGGGTGACCACGCCGGCCGACAGGGTGGCCACGTCCGGCACGCGGGTCGCCTCGGCATTGGCCGAGATGTTCAGCAGGGTGCCTTCGGCCGGGGCGGCGATCGACGGCGACGACGGGGCAGCATGGGCGGTCATCGAGGTTCCAAGGGCGAGGGACAGGGCGAGCAGCAGCGGGGTGGCGGTCAGGCGCATGGAGAACTCCTTGTTGTGCCGTTGAGGGTGGTGTCGTAGCGATGAACGCGCTGTGAGCCCGTTCGGGGTTGCGCACGTTCCGGGACGGGTTGCCGACGATTCAGGTGGCGGCCTCAGGTTATGCTGTGCCGATGCTCTATCTTGCTTCCCGCTCCCCCCGACGCAACCAGCTGCTGGCCCGACTCGGACGCCCTTTCCAGGCCTTGGACCTGGAGGTCGTCGAGCAGCGCGCGCCCGCTGAAAGCGCCGAACAGTATGTCTGCCGGGTCGCCGCCGACAAGGCGCGCGCCGGGCTGGCCCGGGTGCTGGCCGATGACCCGCAGGCGCGCGTGCTCGGCTCGGACACCGAGGTGGTGCTGGAGGGCGACGTGTTCGGAAAGCCCACTGACGCCGCCGATGCGCGGGCGATGCTGGCGCGCCTTGCCGGGCGTACCCATCAGGTGATGACCGCCGTGGTGGTGGTCGGCGCGGACGGGCTGGACAGCGAACTGGTCATTTCCGAAGTGACCTTCGCCCCGATCGACGCTGCCGACATCGCCGCCTACGTGGCCACCGGCGAGCCGCTGGACAAGGCCGGGGCCTACGCCATCCAGGGCGGGGCCGAGCGCTGGATCGAACATCTTTCCGGCAGCTACTCCGGCGTCATGGGGCTGCCATTGCTGCATACCGATCGTCTGCTGGCGCGCTGCGGCGTGCCGGCCACAACTGCCGATGCCGCCAGGGAGGCTGCCGATGTCTGAGGAAATCCTGGTCAATGTGACCCCGCGCGAAACCCGGGTCGCGGTGATCGAGAACGGCATGCTGCAGGAACTGCACATCGAGCGCGGTTGGCGCCGGGGTGTGGTCGGCAACATCTACAAGGGCAAGGTGCAGCGGGTCATGCCTGGCATGCAGGCGGCCTTCGTCGAAGTCGGGCTGGAGCGTGCCGCGTTCCTGCACGCCAACGACGTGGTGCGGCCGGCGCCGGTGGCCAGTGCCGATACCGAGAACACCACGCTGCCGCCGCCGTCCAGCGTGCCGATCGTCGAGCTGCTGCGCGACGGCCAGGACATCGTGGTGCAGGTGGTGAAGGACCCGATCGGCACCAAGGGCGCACGCCTGACCACCCAGATCAGCATTCCCTCGCGCTACATGGTGCTGCTGCCGCAATCCAAGGTCGTGGGCGTTTCCGCACGCATCGAGGATGAGACCGAACGCGCCCGCCTGAAGGCGCTGGTGACCGAACTGTCGGCGCAGCACGGGGGCTACGGCTACATCGTGCGTACCAATGCCGAGGGCCAGCCGGCCGAGGCCATCGCCGAGGACATCGCCTACCTGTCGCGCGTTTGGAACGTGGTCGAGCGTCGTGGCCGCGAAGCGGCTTCGTGCAGCAACATCTATGAAGACCTGAGCCTGCCGCTGCGATCGGTACGTGACCTGATCCGCAAGGACGTTGACAAGGTGAAGGTGGACTCCAAGGAGACCTTCGCGCAGTTGCAGGCCTTTGTTGCCAAGTACATGCCGGTGCTGGCCGAGAAGATCGAGCTGTACAGCGGTGATCGCCCGATCTTCGACATGTTCGGGGTGGAGGACGAGATCGGCCGCGCGCTGGACAAGCAGGTGCCGCTGAAATCCGGTGGCTACCTGGTGATCGACCAGACCGAGGCGATGACCACCATCGACGTCAACACCGGTTCGTTCCTCGGCCAGCGCAACCTGGAAGAGACGGTGTTCCGCACCAATCTGGAAGCGGCACAGGCGGTGGCACGGCAGCTGCGGCTGCGCAACCTGGGCGGCATCATCATCATCGATTTCATCGACATGGACGATGCCGAGCATCGCCGCCAGGTGCTGCGCACCCTGGAGAAGGCGCTGGCCCGCGACCATGCCAAGACCACCGTGTACGACTTCTCGCCGCTGGGCCTGGTGGAGATGACCCGCAAGCGCACGGTGGAAAGCCTGGAGCGCCAGCTGTCGGAGACCTGCCCGCAGTGCAGCGGCCGCGGCAGCATCAAGACCACCGAGACGGTGACCTACGAGATCTTCCGCGAGATCACCCGTGCGGTGCGCCAGTTCGATGCCGCGCGCCTACTGGTGATCGCGTCGACCAAGGTGGTCGCGCGCATCACCGACGAGGAATCCGCGGCGGTGGCCGAGCTGGAGGAATTCCTCGGCAAGAGCATCCGCTTCCAGGCGGACGAGCAGTACCTGCAGGAGCAATTCGATGTCGTTCTGCTCTGATCCTCGCCGGCCGCAGGCCGGCGGTGGCCGATGAGCGCGCCGCCGCGCCTGCGACTGCGAAGGATCCGCCGTCATTTCATTGCCGCCTGCGCGGTGGGCCTGGTCGGGCTTGCACTGCTGGTGGGCAGCTTCAGCCAGCTGCTGCCGCTGGCCGAGCGCCATCCCGACAGGATTGCCGCCTGGCTGAGCGAGCGTGCTGGCCAGCCGGTGCGTTTCGACCAGCTGCAGACGGCCTGGACCCGGCGTGGTCCGCTGCTGCAGTTCAAGGGGCTGCGCATCGGCGCCGGCCAGGGCCTGGCGATCGGCGAGGCCGAGGTGCTGGTATCGATGTACAGCGGCCTGTTGCCTGGCCGGTCGCTGACCGAGCTGCGCCTGCGTGGCCTGGCGCTCGACCTGCAGCAGGGCGAGGACGGTCGCTGGTCGGTACGCGGCCTGCCGCATGCCGCCAATGGCGGGGACCCGCTGGATGCGCTGCGCCGGCTGGGCGAACTGCAGGTGATCGGAGGCCGCCTGGGCGTGCATGCGCCGGGGCTGGGGATCGACACCACGCTGCCACGCATCGATGTGCGCCTGCGGGTCAATGGCGACCGCCTGCGTGTAGGCGTGCGTGCCTGGGCCCAGACCGAAGCGCTGCCGTTGACGGCGGTGCTGGACGTGGACCGCGTGCGCGGCAACGGCCAGGCCTGGCTGGGCGCCGATCCGGTCGATTTCCATGCCTGGTCGCCGCTGCTGGCGGCCGGCGGTGTGCGCCTGCGCGAAGGCAAGGGCGAACTCAACCTGTGGCTGGCCCTGCGCGATTTCGCGCCGGTGGCGGTGACCACCGATTCGGACCTGCGTGATGTCCGCATCGATGGCGCACCGATGCCCTCGATGGCGGCTCCGCAGCTGCAGCTGCAGCGGTTGCAGGCACGCCTGCGCTGGCAGCGCCAGGCCGATGGCTGGGCGTTGCAGGTGCCGCGCCTGCGCCTGAAAACCGAAGAGGGCGAGCAGCAGCTCGATGGCCTGCAGCTGCAGCTTGGCAAGCAGCTGCGGGTCCGTTCTGGCGAAGTGCAGGCCGGCACCGCGTTGCGTGCGCTGGCCCTTAGCGATCGTCTTGAACCGGGCCTGCGTCGCTGGCTGTTCCTGTCCAGGCCGCAGCTGGATGTGCGCGAGTTGCAGCTGGCGGGCGAACGCGAGGGCCCGCTGTGGGCGCAGGGCGAACTGCAGTCGCTGGGCTTCGCCAGCGTGGGCAATTCACCCGGCCTGCGCGGCCTGGGCGGGCGCTTCGAAGGCGACGCGGATGGCTTCAGCCTGCAGTTGCAGCCGCAACGCCAGCTGCAGTTCGATTGGCCGACCGGCTTTGGTGTGCGTCATGACCTGCATCTGGCGGGCCAGGTGGTGGGCTGGCGCGACGAGGGCGGTGGTTGGCGTATCGGTACTGCGGCGATGCGCGTGGAAGGCACCGACTATGCGGCCGACGTGCGCGGTGGTGTCTGGTTCCAGGGCGACGGTACGCGGCCGTGGCTGCAGCTGGCTGCCAAGCTGGACGACGTGCCGATGACCGCGGCCAAGCGCTTCTGGATCCACTCCAAGATGAGCAAGGGCGCCACCGACTGGCTGGACATGGCGCTGGCCGGAGGCCAGGTGCGCAATGGCATCGGCCTGGTCAGTGGCGACCTGGACGACTGGCCGTTCGACAACAACGATGGCCGCTTCGAGGCCACCGGCCATATCACCAACGGTGACATCCGTTTCCAGCACGATTGGCCGTTGATGAGCCAGGTCGACGCCGATATCGCCTTCATCGGCCCCGGCTTCGACATGCACGGGCGCGGCGACCTGGCCGGTGTGGCGGTGCAGAAGTTCGAGGCGGGCATTCCGGATTTCGGGCAGCAGCCGCTGTATGTACGCGCCGATGCGCAGAGCGAGGCGGGCAAGCTGCTGGCGATGCTGCGGCAGAGCCCGCTGCACAAGGATTATGGCGACACCCTGGACAACCTCACCGCTGCTGGCCCGGCGCATGTGACCTTCGATCTGCTGCAGCCACTGCACCACGATGAAGGTGGCGGCCACCTGCAGGGGACGGTTGATCTGGCCGGCGTCAAGCTGGTCGACAAGCGCTTCCAGCTCGCCTTCGACAACATGCAGGGGCAGGCGCGCTACAGCAATGGCGGTTTCGATGCCGAGGCACTTTCGGTGCGCCACCTCGGCCAGGACGGTCGCCTGAGTCTGCGTGCCGGTGGCTACGTGCACGACAGCAGACTGGCATTCGAATCGCAGCTGTCGGCCACGCTGGATGCTGGCGTGCTGATCGACCGCGCACCGGAGATGGCCTGGCTCAAGCCCTACATCACCGGAACCTCGCCGTGGACCATCGCGGTCAACCTGCCCAAGGTCGCTCCGGGGGCGCCTGCGCCGCCCAGCGAGCTGCGGTTGAGCTCCGATCTGGTCGGGACCCGGCTGGACCTGCCGGCGCCGCTGGACAAACCGGCTGCCGAGCCGTTGGCGACCACTGTGGCTGCACAGCTGCCGATGGGGGCCGGCCGCATCGACGTGGCGTTCGGCCAGCGCCTGGCGCTGGCCGCACGCAGCCACAACAACCAGACCGGCGTGCAGGTGACGCTGGGCAGCGACCATGTCGACCGCGAGCCGCCACCGAGCGGCTTGACCGTCAATGGCCGCAGTCCGACCCTGGACGCCCTGGAGTGGATCAGCCTGGCGCGTGGTGGCAGTGATGACGACGCCATGCCGCTGCGTGCGGTGGACGTGCAGGTCGGCCAGTTGAAGCTGATCGGTGGCGTGTTCGAGCAGACCCGGTTGCAGCTGCGCCCGGGCGCGCAGGCACTGGATGTGCGCCTGGACGGCCCGTCGCTGGCCGGGCGCCTGACCGTCCCCAATGCAGACGGCGGCACCATCAGCGGCCAGCTCGACCGCGTGCACTGGCAATCCCTGCCGGCGGCCCCGGGTGCACCGGCCGCATCGGCACGGGTACAGGCCGGTGCCAACGACATGGACCCGGCCAAGCTGCCGCCGTTCGCGCTGGACATCGCCGACCTGAAGTTCGGCAAGGTGGTGCTGGGCCAGGCGGTACTGCGTACGCGGCCGCTGGCCAATGGCCTGAACGTGGACGAGCTGCGCTTCCGTGCGCCCGACCAGGAGATCGACATCAGCGGTCGCTGGCTGGGCCGCACCGGTGGTGGCCGCACCGAGCTGACCGCACAGGTGCGCAGCGAGGACCTGGGCGGACTGATGCAGAACCTCGACTACGGCGGCCAGTTGCGTGGCGGTTCCGGCCAGGCGCAGCTGCAAGCCACGTGGAGTGGGGGGCCGTCGGACTTCCAGCTGGGCAACCTGCAGGGCCGCCTGGACCTGCACGCGCGCAACGGCCAGCTGCTGGAGCTGGAACCGGGCGCCGGCCGGGTGCTGGGCCTGCTCAGTGTCACCCAGCTGCCGCGGCGCCTGATGTTCGACTTCCGCGACTTCTTCTCCAAGGGCTTCGCGTTCAACCAGATCGACGGCAGCATGCAGTTCGGCCAGGGCATGGCACGTACCGACAAAGTGCTGATCGAAGGCCCGGCAGCCAACATCACCATCCGCGGCCAGGCCGACCTGCGCAACCAGCAGTTCGACCAGACCATCGACGTCAACCCGCGTGCAGGCAATCTGCTGACCGTGGTGGGTGCGGTCGCCGGTGGCCCGGTGGGGGCGGCGCTGGGCGCGGCCACCAATGCGGTATTGTCCAAGCCATTGGGCGAGATTGGCGCCCGTACCTACAAGGTGACCGGTCCATGGAAGGAACCGAAGGTGGAAGTGATCGAGCGCAGCCGCGACAAGGCTCCGCCACCCGTACCGGCACCGGCGCCGGCCATTCCGCCGACCGTCACCGGCCTGCCGCGCTCGCGTTGAGCGCGGCTTTCCTGTTCACGGGGCTTGCCTGAGCGCCCCCGCATCCCCAGATCGAGAACCATGACTGATATCGCCCTGACGCTTGCCCAAGACCGCCTGCTGCGCCCCGGCGGCCTGGATACCGCTGGCCTGGAGCGCACCTTCGGCCAGCTGCTCGGCCCCGGTGTGGACTTCGGCGACCTTTATTTCCAGCATGCCCGCCGCGAGAGCTGGAGCGTGGAGGACGGCATCGTCAAGGACGGCGCCCATTCCATCGAACAAGGCGTGGGCGTGCGCGCCATCGCCGGCGAGAAGACCGGCTTCGCCTATTCCGATGACATCCATGCCGATGCGCTGCTGACCGCCGCGCAGTCGGCGCGTGCGATCTCGCGTGAAGGTGGCGCCCAGTCCGGGCGGTCGCTGCTGCGCGGCAACGCGCGCGCGCTGTATCCGGCGCTGGACCCGATCGATGGCATCGGCAACGAGGCCAAGGTCGAGGTGCTCAAGCGCCTGGATGGCTACCTGCGTGCCGCCGACCCGCGCGTGAAGCAGGTGATGGTCAGCCTGTCCGGCGGCGTCGACACGGTACTGATCGCCCGCAGCGACGGTGTGCTGGGCGCTGACGTGCGCCCGCTGGTGCGCCTGAACGTGCAGGTGATCGTCGAGCACAACGGCCGCCGCGAGTCCGGCTATGCCGGTGGTGGTGGCCGCTACGGGTACGAGGAACTGTTCGCCGACGGCCGCCCCGAGGCCTTTGCCCGCGAGGCGCTGCGCCAGGCGCTGGTGAACCTGGACGCCGTTCCGGCACCGGCCGGGGTGATGCCGGTGGTGCTTGGTCCGGGCTGGCCCGGCGTGCTGCTGCATGAAGCGGTCGGCCATGGCCTGGAAGGCGACTTCAACCGCAAGGGCACCAGCGTCTACGCGGGCCGTATCGGCGAGCGCGTTGCCGCCCCGGGCGTGACCATCGTCGATGACGGCACGCTGGACGGACGCCGTGGTTCGTTGAACATCGACGACGAGGGCCATCCGACCCAGTGCACCACCTTGATCGAGGACGGCATCCTGGTGGGATACATGCAGGACAGTCTCAACGCACGGCTGATGGGCATGGCGCCGACCGGCAACGGCCGCCGTGAATCGTTCGCGCACCTGACCATGCCGCGCATGACCAACACCTACATGCGCGCCGGCCAGCACGACCCACAGGAAATGATCCGTTCGGTGAAGAAGGGCCTGTACGCAGTCAACTTCGGTGGCGGCCAGGTCGACATCACCAGCGGCAAGTACGTGTTCTCGGCCACCGAGGCCTACCTGATCGAGGATGGCCGCATCACCGCGCCGGTGAAGGGTGCGACGCTGATCGGCAACGGTCCGGAAACCATGCAGAAGGTGCGCATGGTCGGCAACGATCTGGCCCTGGACGAGGGCGTGGGCATCTGTGGCAAGGACGGGCAGAGCGTGCCCGTGGGTGTCGGCCAGCCCTCGCTGCTGATCGAGGGCATCACCGTCGGCGGTACCCAGGCCTGAGCCGGGCGATGGCCAGCGCCACCGCCCCGACCGACGCGGACTCAGTCCTCGTCGGCTTCGTCGCTGTCGACGGGGTCGGCGTCTTCGGCGCTGGCCTTCAGGCCCAGCGCCGCCGGAAGCATCAGCGCGCGCAGCACCTGGTAGATCTCGCGGTAGGCGCGCGGCGGCTTGTTCTTCGCTTTCTCGGCCTGCGCGTTGCGCACCAGCGTGCGCAGCTGCTGGCGGTCGGCCTGCGGGTAGTCGTCCAGCAGGGCGGCCAGCGCCTTGTCACCTTCGGCCAGCAGGCGCTCGCGCCAGTCTTCCACGCGGTGCATCATCGCCACTTCGCGGCGGCCGGTTTCGCTGTTGGCGTCCAGCGCATCGCGGATCGCATCCAGCGTGGCGTCTTCTTCGCGGCGCATGTGCTTGGCCAGGAACGCCAGCTGGCGCTTGTGGGCGATGTGGGCGGTGATGCGCTTGCACTCGGCAATATGCGGCAGCAGGTCTTCCGGGATCGGCAGGCGTGCCAGCTGGGCCGGGGTCAACGACACCAGCTTCTCGCCCAGGGCCAGGACGTCGAGCGCGTCGCGCCGGTTCTGGCTGCGGCTCTTGTCGTGGAATTCACCGGTTTCTTCGTCGCGTCCGCGCATCGTTCCTACCTGATTTCAAAAAAAGTCGCCCGGCGTGATGCCGGGCCCAACCCGTACAGGATAAAGCATTGAACGTGATCGCCCCTGAAGTCGCTGTCGGCGACGACAGCCTGGCCCGGCTGGAACGGCTGGCCGACCTCTCCCAGCAGCTGCTCGACCGCGCCCGTGCGCTGGGTGCCAGCCAGGCTGAGGTCAGCTGCAGCGAGGATCGTGGCCTGGAGGTCAATGTCCGCCTTGGCGAGGTGGAGACCGTGCAGTCCACCCGTGACCGCGGTATCGCCGTCACCGTCTATTTCGGCCAACGCAAGGGCAGCGCCAGCACCGGCGACCTGAACGAGGCCAGCCTTGCCGCCACGGTCGAGCAGGCCTGTGCGATCGCCCGGCACACCGAAGATGACCCGGCTGCCGGCCTGGCCGAGGCCGCGCTGATGGCCACCGATTTCCCGGATCTGGATGCCTGGCACCCCTGGGCGCTGCAGGCCGACGAGGCGGTGGACCTGGCCCTGGCGTGCGAGAACGCAGGCCGTGAGGCCGATGCGCAGATCCGCAATTCCGACGGCGCCTCGGTGTCGAGCATGCAGAGCCTGTCGGTGTACGCCAATTCGCATGGCTTTTTCGGCCGTGAGCGTGGCACCCATCATTCGGTGGGCTGTGCGCTGATCGCCGGCCAGGGCGATGGCATGCAGCGCGATGGCTGGTACACCAGCGCGCTGGCCCGGGAGGATCTGGAAGAGGTGGGCCTGGTCGGTCGTCGTGCTGCCGAGCGCACCGTCGCCCGCCTGCAGCCTCGTTCGATGGCCACCGGCAGCATGCCGGTGCTGTTCGCCCCGGAAGTGGCGCGCAGCCTGGTTGGCCACCTGCTGTCGGCGGTGTCCGGCGGTGCGCTGTACCGCCAGGCCAGCTTCCTGCTGGACAGCGTTGGCCGGCAGCTGTTCCCGGACTGGATGCAGATCGAGGAACTGCCCCACCTGCGCCGTGGCCTGCGCTCGGCCGCCTTCGACGGTGACGGCGTGGCCACGCGTGCTTCGGCCCTGGTCCGCGACGGTGTGCTGCAGCGCTATGTGCTGGGCAGCTACTCGGCACGCAAGCTGGGCCTGCAGACCACCGCCAATGCGGGTGGCGTGCACAACCTGCAGTTGGCCGCCAACGCGGGCTCCCTGCAGGACATCGCCCGGCAGATGGGCGATGGCCTGCTGGTGACCGAACTGATGGGGCAGGGCGTGAACGGGGTGACCGGCGACTACTCGCGCGGTGCCGGCGGCTTCCGCGTCGAGAATGGCGAGATCCAGTATCCGGTGGATGGCATCACCATCGCCGGCAACCTGCGCGAGATGTTCAGCAGCATCGAAGCGGTGGGCAGTGATGTTGACCCGCGCTCGCACATCCGCACCGGCTCGATCCTGGTGGGGCGGATGACCATTGCCGGTAATGATTGATGGCGTCGATGGCGTAAGCTATGCCCGCCTGACGCAGCCAGCTTGGTGCTGGTGGGTCAAGACCACCCAATGAAAAGGAGTTTTGTCGTGAGCGAATTCGATAACGTCCCGCCGCCGCCGGCGACCACCGAGGCCCCGGCCGACCAGCGCACCATGGCCCTGGCTGCCCACCTGCTGGGCATCTTCACCTGGTTCATCGGCCCGCTGATCATCTGGCTGATCAACAAGGACGACGCCAGCAAGGCCTTCGTCACCGACCAGGCCAAGGAAGCGCTGAACTTCCAGATCACCATCACCATCGCAATGCTGATCTGCATCGTGCTGATGATCGTGATCATCGGCGGCATCCTGGCCCCGATCGTCGGCATCCTGAACCTGGTGTTCTGCATCATCGCCGCGGTCAAGGCCAACAACGGCGAAGCCTATCGCTACCCGTTCGCGCTGCGCCTGATCAAGTAAGACCGGCTGCATGCGGAACTGAAAACGCCCGGCATTGCCGGGCGTTTTTGCTTGGCGGTAGCGCCGGGCCATGCCCGGCGAGCGCCCAGCGCGGCAGCATCACCACCAGCGATCAATGATCGCGTTCGACCGCCAGCGTCGCCAGTGCACGCAGTGCATTGGCCTCTTCGCCGTACCCGGCCAGGATCGCCTGCATGCGTGCCGCGAGTTCGTGCAGCTGGGCCTTCGCCCCGTCCATGCCGAGCAAGGCGGGGAAGGTGCTCTTGTCCTGCGCCTGGTCCTTGCCGGCGGTCTTGCCCAGCTGCTCGGAGCTGGCCTCGACATCGAGGATGTCGTCGCGTACCTGGAAGGCCAGACCGAGCGCATCGGCGAAGCTGTCCAGCTGGGCCAGCTGCGGTTCGTGGGCCTGACCGCACAGCGCGCCCATGCGCACCGCTGCGCGGATCAGCGCGCCGGTCTTCAGCGCGTGCATGCGGGTCAGCGCCGCCAACGCCTGCTGCTGGCCGGTGGCATCGATATCCAGCGCCTGGCCGCCGCACATGCCGGACGCGCCGGAGGCGTGGGCCAGGGTCTGCAGGCACGCCACGCGCAGCGTGGCCGGCAGCGGTGCATCAGCCAGCAGGCCGAAGGCACGGGTCTGCAGGGCGTCGCCGGCGAGGATCGCGGTGGCTTCGTCGAAGGCGATGTGGGTGGTCGGCTTGCCACGGCGCAGCGCGTCATCATCCATCGCCGGCAGGTCGTCATGCACCAGCGAGTAGGCGTGGATGAGCTCTACGGACATGGCCGCCGCATCCAGGCTTTCCGGCTGCGCACCGAACAGGTGGCCACTGGCGTACACCAGCAGCGGGCGCATCCGCTTGCCACCGCCCAGCACCGAATAGCGCATGGCCTGGTGCAGGCGCTGCGGTGCTTCGGCAGGCGAGGGCAGAGCGGCGTCGAGCTGGCTTTCGATACGGTCGCGCCAGCGCGCGAACAGAACCTCAGCCGTCATGGCTGGGCGGATCGAAGGGCTCGGATGCTTCCGGCTGCGCCGGATCGCTGAGCAGGCGCACGCGCAGTTCGGCCTGCTCCAGCGCCTGCTGGCACTGGCGATACAGACCGACGCCACGTTCGTATGCACTGAGCGAGGCTTCCAGGCTCAGCTCGCCGGTTTCCATCTGCTCCACCAGCTGTTCCAGCGATTCGAGCGACTGCTCGAACTGGGCGACCGGGGAGGCGTTTTCGGGGGACTTCTTGGCCATGTGGCAAGTGTGGACGGGCCGCGCGCGGGGGTCAATTCACCAGCCGCCGGGACGCCACTGCAACTGTGCGCCATGCGCCTGCAGCCAGGCCTGCAGCGGTGCGGCGATGACCACGTCGGCGGCGGCCAGCAACTGCGGGCCATCAAAGATCAGCGGCAGCTGCGCGCGTCGCCACGGGGCGAGGTGTTCGCGTTGCAGGCAGTCCTTCAACGCGTGCGAATGCTGGCGACCGAGCAGCAGGATGCGCTCACCGCCCACGCGTGCACGGACCTGCAGCGGGCGTTCGAAGGCCGGGGTGCCCTGCAGGCGCAGTTGTCCGCCATCGGGCAGCGCCAGCGGTGCGCGTCCATCCCATTCGGCCTGCCAGTCATGGGGAAGCGCAGGCAGCTGCGCGGGCAGGAGATAGGCATGATCGCGCCATTGCTGGATGGCATGATGGTGCCAGCGCACCCGCGCCTGGCGATCGTTGCCGGCGGGCAGAAGCTCGGCCAGTGCCTGCTGCAGCACCGTGGCCGGCAGCGGTTCCGCACCGTGGCCGGCCACCCAGGCACGTAGCACGCGTGCCGCACGGCCCAGTGAGACCTGGCGCAGCAGCTGCAGCGACAGCACCCGCGGTGCCACCTCCAGATGCGCGATCAGCTCGGCGTCTTCCTCCTCCAGCAGCTCGCGGGTCTGCCGGCAATGCAGGGCGCTGCCCGCCAATGCAGCGGCGGCATGCGGCCAGCGCTGGCGCAGCAGCGGCAGCACCTGCAGGCGCAGGAAGTTGCGATCGGCGTGGTCGTCGGCATTGCTGGGATCTTCTATCCAATGCAGTGCGCATTGCCGGGCATGGTCGAGCAGCGCACTGCGCGGCACCGCCAGCAGCGGTCGCCACAAACGGTGTTCGCCCAGGCGGCTGTCCGCGGACATCGCGGCAAGACCATCGACGCCGGAAGCGCGCAGGGCGCGCAGCAGGAAGGTCTCGGCCTGGTCGTCCAGGTGCTGCGCCAGTGCCAGCGTTTCGCCGTCGCGCAGTTCGGCCGCGAACGCGGCGCGTCGTGCCTGCCGCGCCGCGCCTTCAAGGCCGAGGCCCGCGCGGTTGTCGACCTGCACGCGATGCACGGCCAGTTCGATGCCCCAAGCCTCGCATTGCCGCTGGCAGTGCAGCACCCAGTCATCCGCATCGGGCTGCAGCCCGTGGTGCACGTGCACCGCGCGCAGCGCCGTGCCGGAGGCCTGGGCGCAGCGCCACAGCCAGTGCAGCAGCACGGTGGAGTCGACGCCACCGCTGTAGCCCACCAGCAGCGGCGCATCCAGCGGAACAAGGGCAGGGAAGGCAGTCACGGCGGCAAGTATAGGGTTGCTCGGCAGGGCTGCGCCCTGCACCCGCAGACGCGCAGGCAACGGCAACGGCCGAAGCAACAGCAACAGCTGGTTTCCTGAGGGTTGGCGGATTGGGTCCGGTTGCGGGAGACGCCGTAAACCCGTCCATGGGGGCTTGGCCGCGGCATCCATGCCGCGGACACTCCCGCAACCGGACCCACCCCGCCTTCGACAGATTCTCGCGATTTCTTCGCTCTTCTGTAGAGCCGAGCCATGCTCGGCTCAAATCGATCCGATATCGAAATATTTGATTCCGATGGAGATTCATCCACGCATGCGTGGATCTACCGTGTCGACCAAGGTCGACACCTACCAACAGCCTCCGGAATCTGTCAGAGGTGGGGCGGTGTCGGAGTGCGGGGTGTCAGCCGCATGGGCCCGAGGCATGCCTCGGGCGGGTTGGGCAGGACGCCCAACCCCGGTCTTGCCGTGTGCGCAGGACTGCGCACACGAGCAAGCGGCTGCCAAGCTTACAGGGACGTACTTGCAGCGTCCCCGCACTCCGACACCGCCCCGCCATCCCACGGAATGCTCGCTTTTGACGTTGACGTTGACGTTGCCTTGGCTTGAAGCCTCTGCAGGTGCAGGGCGCAGCCCTGCCGAACAACCCTCTACTTGACCTGCACGTCGATCACGCCGTCGCCAACGCGAGCCTGCAGGGCGTCACCGGGCTGTACCTGATCGACCTTCCGCACCAGCGTACCGTCGTCGCTGCGGGTCAGGATGCTGTAGCCACGGGCCACGGTCGCCAGCGGGCTGACCGCTTCCAGCGAACGCGCCAGCCCGCGCAGGCGCAGTGCATCGCGTTCCAGCAGGCGCTGCATCGCAATCTGCGGGCGCCCGCGCAGGGCTGCCAGGCGGCGCTGCATCGCGTCGAGCTGGCGCTGCGGATGATGCCCGCGCAGGATCGCCGCCGCATGGCGCAGGCGCGCGGCGCGGCGCTCCTGCTGCTGGTTGAAGGCGGCATGCAGGCGCCGGCCCAGATCCAGTTGGCGGCGGCGCAGCAGGTCCAACCGCGCCTGCGGGCTCTGTGCGTTCAGGCGCAGCAGGGCGCGGTCGGCGCGCTGCATCGCCTGCTGCATCGCATGCCGTTGCAGCTGCACCATGCGCGCCGCCGTGCGGCGCAGGCGCAGGGCCAGTTCGCGCTGGTCCGGGACCAGCAGCTCGGCAGCCACCGACGGCGTCGGTGCGCGCAGGTCGGCGGCAAAATCGCTGAGGCTGAAGTCGGTTTCGTGGCCCACCGCCGACACCACCGGGGTGCGGCTGGCGGCGATCGCTCGGGCCAGGGCTTCATCGTTGAAGGCCCACAGGTCTTCCAGCGAGCCGCCGCCGCGGGTCAGCAGGATCACGTCGTAGCGGCCACTAGCGTCGGCAGCCTGGAGCAGCCGGGTGATCTGCGCTGCGGCGCTGCTGCCCTGCACCAGGGTCGGCAGCAGGTCCACTTCCAGCAGCGGGAAGCGGCGGCCGAGCACGCTCAGCACGTCGCGCACGGCGGCACCGGTGGGCGAGGTGATCACTGCCAGGCGCTGCACGTGCGCCGGCAGCGGCCGCTTGCGTGCCGGGTCGAACAGGCCCTCGGCCTCCAGGCGTGCCTTCAGCTCCTCGAAGGCACGGCGCAGCGCGCCTTCGCCGGCTTCTTCCATGTGGTCCAGCACCATCTGGTACTCGCCACGGGCGTCGTACAGGGTCACCTTGCCGCGCACCAGCACGCGCATGCCTTCGCGCGGCACGAACTTCAGGTACTGCGCCTTCATCCGGAACATCGCTGCACGCAGCTGCGCGCGCGCATCCTTCAAGGTGAAGTAGAGGTGCCCGGAGGCTGGGCGTGCCACGCTGCCCAGTTCGGCCTCGACCCAGATCGCCGGGAAGCTGCCTTCCAGCAGGTCGCGGGCCAGGGTGTTGAGCTGGCTGGGGGTGAGGATGTCGTTGTTGCGTGGCTGCATGGGAACGGCGTGCGGCGGGCGGAACGGGGGCTCAGGATCGCACGTCAGCGCACCGTGTGCTGGCCCAGCGCCCACTGCACGTGTTCACGCACCAGCGGCGAGGGATCATCGATGCGGGTATGCAATGCGACGAGCGCTTCGGTCGAGGACGGTGCGTTGCCCAGTGCCACGGCGATGTTGCGCAGCCAGCGTTCATGGCCACTGCGCCGGATCGGGCTGCCTTCGGTACGGCGCAGGAACTCGGCTTCATCCCAGGCGAACAGCTGGTCCAGCCGCGCGGTATCGAGGTTGTTGCGCGCGCGGAAATCGGCTTCGTCGGTACGCTTGGCGAACTTGTTCCAGGGGCAGACCAGCTGGCAGTCATCACAGCCGTAGATGCGGTTGCCGATCAACGGCCGCATCTCTTCGGGAATGGCGCCGTCGTGCTCGATGGTGAGGTAGGAGATACAGCGCCGCGCGTCCAGCCGCTGCGGTCCGGTGATGGCCTGGGTCGGGCAGACATCGATGCAGCGCGTGCAGGTACCGCAGTGTGCTGTGGCCGGTGCATCGATCGGCAGCGGGATATCGATGTAGATCTCGCCGATGAAGAACCAGGAGCCGCCATGGCGGTCGATCAGGCAGGTGTGCTTGCCGATCCAGCCCAGGCCGGCATTGCGCGCCAGTGCGCGTTCCAGCACGGGGGCCGAATCGACGAATACGCGGTAGCCCAGCGGTGCCACTTCATCGTTGATCTGCGTGGCCAGCTTCTGCAGGCGGTTGCGCATCAGCTTGTGGTAGTCACGACCCAAGGCGTAACGGGCCACGTAGGCGCGGCCCGGGTCGGCCAGGGTTGCCCAGGCTTCGGTGTCGTCCTTGTGGCTGTAGTCCATGCCTACCGAGATCACCCGCACGGTGCCGGGCAGCAGTTCGGCCGGGCGCGCGCGCAGGGTGCCGTGGCGCGCCATCCAGTCCATCGTGCCGTACAGGCCCTGGCCCAGCCAGTCGGCCAGGTGCGCTTCATCCTCGCCCAGCTCGATGCCGGCGATGCCGCAGCGCTGGAAGCCATGCGCACGGGCGAGTTCGCGGATGCGCTGCACGGCCTGGGCCGGATCGACAGGGGCGGGGACGGGGGACATGTGCACCAGTATAAAATCCCCGCATGGCCAACCTTGCCGATCTGTTCGATTCCGCTGCCGCGCGTGCGCTTGATGCGCAGGCCTCGGCGCTGGCCGCCGAGGGCGGTTGGGGCCTGATGGCACAGGCCGGCCAGGCCGCCTGGCAGTGCCTGCTGCAGCATTGGCCGCAGGCGCAGCGGATCGGCGTGGTGGTCGGTGCGGGCAACAACGGCGGCGATGGCCATGTGCTGGCCCGTCACGCGCTGCAGGCCGGGCGCGAGGTGATGGTGATCGCCTTGCCGGGGAAGTCGCCGTCAACCGTGCTGGCACAGCGTGCAGCATCGGAGTTCAAGTCGGACGGCGGCACCATCACCGATTTCGACGGCGCGCTGCCCGAGGCCGATATCTGGGTTGATGCTCTGTCCGGGCTGGGCTTCGATCGCGCGCCGGAAGGCGCGGCGCAGGCGCTGATTGTCGCGCTCAACGCGCAGGCGGCACCGGTTCTGGCGCTGGACGTCCCCAGTGGCGTGGATGCCGACCGCGGCGCCGTACCGGGCGAGGCGGTGAGGGCGGCGCTGACCGTGCAGTTCATCGTGCCGCATCGCGGGCTGTACACCGGCGATGCGCTGGACCATTGCGGGCGGAAGGCGCTGGCGCCGCTGCAGCTACCTGCGGCCGCATGGCAGGATGTGTCACCCGCTGCGCAGCTCTGGACGCAGGTGCGCCTGCCAGCCCTGCTGCCGCCGCGCCGCGCCAATTCCCACAAGGGCGAATCCGGGCACGTGCTGTGCGTCGGCGGCAACCATGGCAGTGGCGGCGCCATCGCCATGGCGGCCGAAGCGGCGTTGCGCGCGGGTGCTGGATTGCTGAGCCTGGGCACCCGCCGCGACCACGTTGGCCCGTTGCTGGCTCGGCTGCCCGAGGCCATGACCCATGCACTGGAAGATGGTGACGCGCTGCCGGCACTGCTGGACAAGGCCAGGGTGGTGGCGATCGGCCCCGGTCTGGGCCAGGACGAATGGGCGCGCGCACTGTTTGCGCGGGTGCTGGCCAGCGCCAGGCCACTGGTGGTCGATGCCGATGCACTGAACCTGCTGGCGCAGGATCCGCGCGCGCTGCCCGACGCCATCCTTACGCCGCACCCGGGCGAGGCCGCGCGCCTGCTCGGCTGCAGCACCGCTGACATCCAGGCCGACCGCTACGCCTGCGCGCAGGCACTGGCCGAGCGCTTCCACGCCGTGGTGGTGCTGAAGGGCGCCGGCAGCATCGTCGCAGCGCCGGGGCAACGGCCACGACTGATTGCGGCTGGCAATCCCGGCATGGCCGTGGGTGGCATGGGAGACCTGCTGACAGGCATCATCGCCAGCCTGCGTGGGCAAGGCTTGGCCGCCTTCGATGCCGCCGCCACTGGTGCGCTGCTGCATGCGCTTGCCGGCGACGTCGCTGCCGCCGACGGTGCGCGCGGCCTGCTTCCTACTGATCTGCTGTCGCCGCTGCGGCGACTGGCCAACCCGGAACTTTCCCGATGATCGATTTCTTCCTTGCCGACAGCGATGCCACCGAACTGCTCGGGCAGTGGCTGGCCGCCACCCGACCGCCGCAGGCGCTGGTCGAACTGCGCGGCGACCTGGGCGCCGGCAAATCCACCACCGCCCGCGCACTGCTGCGCGCACTGGGCGTGCAGGGGGCGATCCGCAGCCCGACCTACACCCTGGTCGAGCGCTATCCGCTGGCCAGCGGTGGCGAGGCCTGGCATCTGGATCTGTACCGGATCGGCCAGGCCGGCGAGCTCGATTTTCTCGGGCTGGACGAGGGCAGCGCGGTGTTGTGGCTGGTGGAATGGCCGGAACGCGGCGCTGGCGCGCTGCCGCCGACCGACCTGGTGGTGGCGCTGGAGATCGAGGGGCAGGGGCGTCGCGTCCGTCTCACTGGAGCCAGCGACGTCGGACATGAATGGCTGGAACGGCTCCCCCAAGGGGGCGACTTGCAGGCCATTTCTGTCGGCTGACGAGAACAAACACCGGCAGGTTACGGATTATTAAGGAAAAAGGTGTTGCATTCCGTTCAGCGCGGTGATTGAATCCTGAGCCATGCGCCCGGGGAACCGTCTCATTGCCATCTGTGCCGCCGTCGGACTGAGTCTGGCGAGCGTCAGTGCGTGGGCCGGTGAAGTCCGTCAGGTGCTGCTGAATACCGGCGCCACCGGCACCCGTGCCGAGATCTCGCTGGTCGGCAGTGGCGGCTACAAGACCTTGTCGCTGGCCGGACCGAACCGTCTGGTGGTCGATTTCCCGGACTCCAGCGCCGTACGCAACCTGAAAATGCCGGCCGCGCAGGGCGTGGTCACGGCGGTGCGTACCGGACAGCCTGTGCCGGGAACTTTCCGTGTCGTTTTCGACCTCGCTGAATCGGTGGCGCCGTTCCGCCCGCAGATGCAGCGCGAAGGCAATGAATCCAAGCTGGTGATCGAATGGCCGGGCGATGGCCCGGCCGTGGCCGCCAGCCGCCCGCCGGCGACGCCGGCGGTGCAGCCGCAGGCACCGGTCAACACGCCCGCACCGACGCCGACGCCGGCCGAGAGCGCGCAGTCGCGCAACGACGCCGCGCGCGCCACCGCACTGCTGACCGCGCAGGTACAGCAGCAGGCCAGCGCCGCAGCTGCCACACCGGCCACACCGACCCCGGCCCCGTCCACTGCACCGGCCCAGGTCGCGGCAGCGGGCACGGCTGCCAGCAGCACGCCGTCCGCATCGCCGGCTGCGATCCTTGCCGGCCAGCGTACCGCCGCCGTGGTAACCACGCCGCCGGCCACAGCGCCTGCACCGGTTCCGACCACGGTGGTGCCACCGCGTCCGGCCATGCCCAGCGATGCCTCGCGCATCCGCATGCAGGCTGGTATGCGCCACCTGGTGGTGGCCATCGATCCAGGCCACGGCGGCCAGGACCCCGGTGCGATCGGCCCGACCGGCAAGCGCGAGAAGGATGTGACCCTGGCCGTAGCGCGTGAGCTGGCCCGTCAGGTCAACGCGACGCCGGGCCTGAAGGCCTACCTGACCCGCGACAGCGACGTGTTCATTCCGCTGCCGATGCGCGCGCAGAAGGCGCGTGCGAACAAGGCCGACATCTTCATTTCGATCCATGCCGATGCGGCGGAAAACCGTTCGGCCACAGGCTCGTCGGTCTATGTGCTGTCGACCAAGGGCGCCTCTTCGCAGCGCGCCCGCTGGCTGGCGGACAAGGAAAACGCGGCCGACCTGGTCGGTGGCGTGCGCCTGCAGCAGACCGAAGGCACGCTCGCCAACGTGCTGCTGGACCTGGCCCAGAGCGGCTACATGAAGGCGTCCGAGGACGCGGCCGGCCATGTGCTGGGCGGCCTGAAGCGGATCGGCAACAACCACAAGCCGAACATCGAGCGCGCCAACTTCGCGGTGCTGCGTACTTCGGACATGCCGGCGATGCTGGTGGAAACCGCGTTCATCTCCAATCCGGATGAAGAGCGCCGCCTGATCGACCCGGCCTACCAGCGCAAGATCGCCGGTGCGGTGCTGGACGGCGTGCACACGTTCTTCAGCCGCCAGCCGCCGCCGGGCACGTTGTATGCCGCCCGGGCCCAGGCCGAGATCGACGCCGCCGGCACCATGGCCGGCGGCAGCAAATAATCCGCTTCCTGTAGGGTGCGGTAGAGTCGACTGTTAGTCGGCTACGCGCGTAGCGCGGGGGTTTCGGTGCCCGGCGAAGGGCAGTCGACTGACAGTCGACTCTACACGGGGCGGCTCCGCTATCATCGACCCATGAAGTCTGCTGCCCATCCTCTCCCATGAGTGCGCCCGGCCCGCGCCCGATCCGGCCGTTGCCGGAGATCCTCATCAACCAGATCGCCGCCGGCGAAGTGGTTGAACGTCCCGCGTCGGTGGTCAAGGAGCTGGTCGAGAACGCGATCGATGCCGGCGCCAGCCGCGTTGATATCGACCTTGAGGAGGGCGGTGTCCGCCTGATCCGCATCCGCGACAACGGCAGTGGCATCGCACCGGAACAGCTGCCGCTGGCGGTCTCACGCCACGCCACCAGCAAGATCGCCGATCTGGACGATCTTGAATCGGTGGCCACGCTCGGTTTCCGGGGGGAAGCGCTGCCGTCGATCGCCTCGGTCAGCCGCTTCACCCTGTCCTCGCGTCGCGCACATGACGAACACGGTTCGGCGCTGCAGATCGAAGGCGGCAAGATCGGCGAAGTGACGCCGCGCGCGCATGCGCCGGGCACCACGGTGGAAGTGCGCGAGCTGTTCTACAACGTACCGGCGCGGCGCAAGTTCCTGCGCGCCGAGCGCACCGAGCTGGGCCATATCGAAGAATGGCTGCGTTCGCTGGCGCTGGCGCGGCCGGATGTCGAACTGCGCGTCTCCCACAACGGCAAGGCCTCGCGTCGCTACAAGCCCGGCGATCTGTATTCCGATGCGCGATTGGCCGAAACGTTGGGCGAGGATTTCGCCAACCAGGCCGTTCGCGTCGACCACAGCGGTGCCGGCCTGCGCCTGCACGGCTGGATCGCGCAGCCGCATTATTCGCGCGCCAGCGCCGACCAGCAGTACCTGTACGTCAACGGCCGCTCGGTGCGCGACCGCAGCGTCGCCCATGCGGTGAAGATGGCCTATGGCGATGTGCTGTATCACGGCCGTCAACCGGCCTACGTGCTGTTCCTGGAGCTTGACCCGACCCGCGTCGACGTCAACGTGCACCCGGCCAAGCACGAGGTGCGCTTCCGCGACTCGCGGCTGGTCCATGATTTCGTCTACCGCACCCTGAAGGATGCGCTGGCCGACACCCGTGCCGGCATGTCGGCGCAGGACATCGGTGCCGGCTCCGCGCATCCGGTGGATGCAGGCGCGGCACCGATGGCCTCCAGTGCGGGCGCCTCCGGTTTCGGTCTGGTCCGCGGTGCCGCACCGGGGGCCGGTTCGAGTGGCGGCGGTGGTGGGTTCTCGGGCTGGCGACCGCAGCAGCCGCTGGGGCTGCAGGTAGCCGATGCACCGGCGGCCTATGCCGCGTTGTATGCCGCACCGGCCGGCGCCGAACGCGATGCTGCGCTGCCGCCGATGCCGACCGAGAACGGGCTGCCGGTCACCAGTGCCGACGCAGGCGTGCCACCGCTGGGCTACGCGATCGCGCAGCTGCATGGCATCTACATTCTGGCTGAGAACGCCGAAGGCCTGATCGTGGTCGACATGCATGCGGCACACGAACGCATCGGTTACGAGCGGCTGAAGAACGCGCACGATGGCATCGGCCTGCAGTCGCAGCCGCTGCTGGTGCCGATCACGCTCGCAGTGGGCGAGCGCGAAGCCGACACCGCCGAGAATGAAAGTGAAACCTTGGCCGCACTCGGCTTCGAGGTGACCCGTGCCGGCCCCGGTGCGCTGCACGTGCGCAGCATTCCAGCGCTGCTGGCGCATGCCGAACCGGAAGGCCTGCTGCGCGATGTGCTGACCGACCTGCGCGAACACGGCCAGAGCCGGCGCGTGGCCAGTGCACGCGACGAACTGCTGTCGACCATGGCCTGCCATGGCGCGGTGCGCGCCAACCGGCGCCTGACCGTGCCGGAAATGAACGCGCTGCTGCGCGACATGGAAATCACCGAGCGGTCCGGCCAGTGCAACCACGGCCGACCGACCTGGGCCCGTTTTTCGCTGGCGGAGATTGACCGCTGGTTCCTGCGCGGACGTTGAGGGGAGCATCGATGCGTTATCGGGGAATGGGCGGCCTGCTGGCCGCTTTGGTGTTGGCCGCCTGCAGCCCGGCGACGCCGCCGGCACCGGCCTCGGCCGCGGAGGATCCGTCCTATGCCGCCGAGCAGCAGCAGTGGCGGGTGGCACGCTATCAGGACCTGACCCGGCCCGATGGCTGGACCGCGCTGGTCGGCCTGCACTGGCTGCAGAACAAATCCCACTTCGTCGGCAGCGGCGCGACCAATGGCATCCGCCTGGCGGTTGGGCCGGACAAGCTGGGCCTGCTGCGCCGTGAAGGCAGCCAATGGTGGTTCACGCCCGAAGCCGGTGTGGATGTCAGCCATGATGGCCAGCCGGTGCGCGGCCGCATCCGCATCGACACCGACAAGGATCCGCAGCCGACGCTGCTGGCCTTCGATGGCGGCAAAGGCCAGCTCAGCATCATCCGCCGCGGTCCGCGCGATGCGCTGCGGGTCAAGCACGCCGATGCGCCGGCACGTCGCGATTTTGGTGGGCTGGAGTACTGGCCGGGTGGTCCGGACTGGCAGGTGCAGGCGCGCTTCATCGCGCACCCGCCGGGCAAGACCCTGCCCATCGTCGACATCACCGGCCTGACCACCGAGATGCCGAACGCAGGCGCGGTCGAGTTCCAGCGCGATGGCCGCAGCTGGCGGCTGGAGGCGATTGGTGCCCCCGGCCAACCGCTGTTCCTGATCTTTGCCGACCGCACCAGTGGCCGCGGCAGCTATCCGGCCGGGCGTTACCTGGACACCGACGCGCCGGGCGCCGATGGCACGGTGCGCATCGATTTCAACCATGCCTACAACCCACCGTGTGCGTTCACCGCCTACGCGACCTGCCCGTTGGCGCCACCGGAAAACCGGTTGGACCTGCGTGTGGAAGCGGGCGAGAAGGCGTACCACCTGCCTGAAGGAGACGGCTGATATGCCGATCAGATCCCTGTTGCGTGCCACCGTTCTGTTGGCGGCCTGTGCGCTGGCACCGCTGGTTGCAGCGCGTACCGTGCAAGCCGACACCGCTGGCGCAGCGGCGGCCAAGCCGCCGGTGCCGTTGCTGTGGAAAGTGACCGGCCCGGGCGACTCGCGTGTCTACCTGCTGGGTTCCTTCCACCTGCTGAAGCCGCAGGATTACCCGTTGTCGCCCGATGTCGAACAGGCGTTCGAGGCATCGCAGCGGGTCGTGTTCGAACTGTCGCCGGAAGACATGCAGTCACCACAGCTGGCCAGCCGCATGGTGCAGGCGGCGGTCCGCACCGATGGCAGCGAGCTCAAGCGCGATCTGGATGCCGCGACCTGGCAGAAGCTGCAGGTGTTTGCCACCGAAAACAAGCTGCCGCTGGCGCAGATGCAGGGGATGAAGCCGTGGTTTGTCGGCCTGAGCATTTCGGTCGGGCAGATGCAGAAGCTGGGCCTGGACCCGGCACTGGGCCTGGACCGTCACTTCATGGAGCGCGCGCAGAAGACCGGGCGCAAGACTGCGGGACTGGAAGACATCGACACCCAGATCGGCATGCTCGACGGAATGACGCTGCAGGAACAGCGGCAGATGCTGGCCGAAGCGCTGGACCAGGCCGGCAAGGCCGACGAGCAGGCACGCCAGCTGCACGACGCCTGGCGCCGCGGTGACGAGCGCGTGCTGTGGACCCGGATGGCGGCGGAAATGCGCCAGCAGTATCCGCAGCTGTATCAGCGCATCAATACCGGCCGCAATGATGCCTGGGTGCCGAAGCTGCTGTCGTACCTGCAGGCAGGGCAGGGCGGTACGCTGGTGGTGGTGGGCACGCTGCACCTGCTGGGCAACGACGGCGTGGTCGAGAAGCTGAAGGCGAAGGGTTACAAGGTCGAGCGTGTATGCACGGGGTGCAAGGCGAAACGCTGACGTATCGTTGGCGCGATGCCAAACAAAACGGCGCGCCAGGGGCGCGCCGTTTTCGTATCAGCCGATGCTGCAGCTCAGCGGCGGGTCTTGCCGCCGCTGCCGGTGCCCGGTTCGTTCGGCTTGTTGCCGGTACCTGCGCCGGTTCCCGTTCCGGTGCCGCCCGGACGCGGGCCACCGAAGCCTGTGCCCATGTTGCGCTGGAATTCCTGCCACAACTCCAGGTTGCGCTCGGTCAGCTGGTTCATCATCGCCCACGGGGTCTGGCCCAGCAGGTTGCCCATCTGCTGGCGGAACTGCTGCTGCTGGTCGAGGAAGACCTGCATGCTGCGCTCCAGGTAGTTGCCCATGAAGCCCTGCAGGGAATCGCCGTAGAAGCGGATCAGCTGGCTCAGCAGCTGGGTGGACAGCATCGGTTCGCCGTCCTGTTCCTGGTCGGCGATGATCTGCAGCAGGACCGATCGCGTGAGGTCGTCGCCGCTCTTGGCGTCGCGGACTTCGAAGTCTTCACCGTCCAGGATCAGCTGGCGCACGTCCTCGATGGTGATGTAGCTGGAGATCTCGGTGTCGTAGAGACGGCGGTTCGGATACTTCTTGATGATGCGGGTCGCAGCCATGAAGCGGTACTCGTCACAGTAGACGCGCAGCATGGCGCAGTGCAGCAGCCGTTGCAACCGCCTCAGCCCCCGCCAGGCTTGGCTTTCGGCGGCCATCGTGTTGCGCAACAAGGGTTTGCGTGTTGCGCAGCATGACTCTTGGCAGGGGCCGGCGGCGTTCGCCGCGATGGCCCGCTGCGCGCCTTACCAACCCATATGGTGGCCGCCGTTGATGTCCAGGTTGCTACCGGTGATCCACGAGGCTTCGTCGGCGACCAGGAACGAGACGCCGTAGGCGATTTCCTCCGGCTTGCCCAGGCGTCCGGTGGGGATGTCGGCGATGATCTTGGCACGCACCTCCTCCGGCACCGCCATCACCATGTCGGTAGCGACGTAGCCGGGCGAAATGGTGTTGACGGTGATGCCGAAACCAGCATTCTCGCGGGCCAGCGAGATGGTGAAGCCGTGCATGCCGGCCTTGGCCGCCGCGTAGTTGGCCTGGCCGTACTGGCCCTTCAGGCCGTTGATCGAGCTGATCTGGATGACCCGGCCCCAGCCGCGGCGGCGCATGCCCTCGATGACCGGACGGGTGACGTTGAACACCGAATTGAGGTTGGTGTTGATCACATCGTGCCACTGGTCCGCGCGCATGCGATGGAACGTGGTGTCGCGGGTGATGCCGGCGTTGTTGACCAGGATCTCGACCGGACCCAGTTCGGCCTCGACGGCGCGCACCAGCGCTTCGGCGCTGTCCGGATCGGAGACATCGCCCGGGAAGATCGACACGCTGTAGCCGCGTTCGGTCATCGCCTGCTGCCAGGCGCGGGCCTTGGCCTCGTCGCGGTAGTTGGTGGCGACCCGGTGGCCCTGGTCGGCCAGGCGTTGGCAGATGGCGGTACCGATGCCGCCGGTTCCGCCGGTGACCAGTGCGACGCGAGATGTCATGGAGTGCTGTCCGGGTATCAGGTGGGGGAAGGGTGATTCTGCAACATCGGCGCGGAAAGTGCGCCGGCCGGCAACAGGATGTCGCTACGCGGCAGCCGCGCCGGGTCGAAGGTCCGCCGAGCGGCGGCCAGCAGCGCGTCCAGATCGTGTACCTGCGCCAGCGCCTCAGGGGCTTGGCCGAGCAGCTGCCAAAGCTGGCGCAGCACCGGCAGCGGGCGTGCGCTGTCCACCGGCAGCGACGCCAGCGACTTGGACAGTTTGTGGCCCGGCGCATCGAGCAGCAGCGGCAGGTGCCAGTAGCGCGGTACCGCCAGGCCCAACGCCTGCTGCAGCAGGATCTGCCGCGCGGTGGAATCGAGCAGGTCGGCACCGCGCACCACTTCGGTCACCCCCTGCGCGGCGTCATCGACCACCACCGCCAGCTGGTAGGCCCAGCAGCCATCGGCGCGGCGCAGCACGAAGTCGCCGACCTCGGCATGCACGTCCTGCTGCTGCGGGCCGCGCAGGCCATCGTCGAAGTGCACAAGGCTACCGGGCGGCACGCGGAATCGGACGGCCGGGTCCGGTCGTGGTTGCCGGGCGACGCAGCGATGATGGATGCCGCCGCTGGCGGCAAGGTCGCTGCGGCTGCAGTGGCAGACAAAGGCCTGGTCGTTGGCGAGCAGTACATCCAGCGCGGCCTGGTAGGCCTCGCCGCGCGTGCTCTGCCAGAGCACCGGGCCATCGTGGGCCAGGCCGAACGCGGACAGTGCCTGGAGTTGCGAATCCGCTGCACCGGGCACGGTGCGCGGCGGGTCGATGTCTTCGACGCGCAGCCGCCACAGGCCGCCGTGATGGCGGGCGAGCAGCCAGCTGCCGAAGGCGGCGAGCAGGGATCCGGGGTGGAGCAGGCCGGTCGGCGAAGGGGCGAAGCGGCCGCAGGGAATGGGGGAGGTCATGCTGGCTGAATCGTCGGTCAGGTTGGCGCTTGAATTCAAGCTGACCGCACCGCAAATTGATCGATATCGACCCCTTCCGAGCCGGAATTTCCCATGTTCACCCGTATTGCCCTCTTCCTGGCCACGAACTTTGCCGTGCTGATCCTGGCCAGCATCGTGATGTCGCTGTTGGGAACCGACCCCAGCAAGATGAGCGGCCTGCTGATCATGGCCGGCATCTTCGGTTTCGGTGGCTCCTTCATCTCGCTGCTGCTGTCCAAGTGGATGGCCAAGCGCTCCACCGGCGCGATGGTGATCACCGAGCCGCGCAACCAGACCGAGCGCTGGCTGCTGGCCACCGTCGAGCGCCAGGCCAAGGCGGCCGGCATCGGCATGCCCGAAGTGGCCGTGTATGAAGGCCCGGAGATCAATGCCTTCGCCACCGGTGCCAACCGCAACAATGCGCTGGTGGCGGTGTCCACCGGGCTGCTGCACAACATGAGCGAAGACGAGGCCGAAGCGGTGCTGGGCCACGAGATCGCCCACGTCGCCAACGGTGACATGATCACCATGGCGCTGTTGCAGGGTGTGCTGAACACTTTCGTGATCGTGCTGGCCCGCGTGGTCGGCGGCATCATCGACAGCGCGCTGTCGGGCAACCGCGAAGGTGGTGGCCGCGGCTTCGCCTACTACATCATCGTGTTCGTGCTGGAGATGGTGTTCGGCCTGTTCGCCACCATGATCGCGATGTGGTTCTCGCGCCATCGCGAATTCCGCGCCGACGCGGGTGGTGCCTCGCTGGCCGGCCGCCAGAAGATGATCGCCGCGCTGGAACGCCTGCAGCTCAACCACGGCCAGAGCACGCTGCCGACGCAGATCGCGGCGTTCGGTATTGCGGGTTCGACGGCGAAGAAGCTGTTCATGAGCCACCCGCCGCTGGAAGAGCGCATTGCCGCGCTGCGGGCGTCGACGGTGGCATAAGCGTCCACTTGTAAAGCAGTGCAGGAACGCCTGGCCCCGCGCCGGGCGTTTTTGTTTGTGCGCCCGCGCATGGGTGGCGCCGGGCAGGACCCGGCGAGAGTCATTTCCGCGACCGCGGAGGGGTGTCGCTTTCTTTGCTCGTGCAAAGAAAGCGACACCCCTCCGCGGTCGCGGAAACGAATCTCCCGGCGCGCAAACGAAAACGGCACCCTCGCAGGTGCCGTCTCCATGAACCGCTTTACACGGAATCTCAGAACTTCGCGTCGAACTCCGCCGCGTAGCCAGTGTTCACCAGCACCTTCTGCAGCGACTCGGCCACCTTCAGGTTGCCGGCCACGATCTGGTGGGTCTCCGGGCCACGGTTATCCATGCGGCCCAGGGTGGCGCCCTTGAAGTCGCAGACCTTGCCGCCCGCCTCGCGGACCAGCAGCAGGCCGGCAGCGATGTCCCATGCCTTCACGCCGGCTTCGAAGTAGGCGTCGGCGCGGCCGCAGGCCACGTAGGCCAGGTCCAGCGCGGCCGAGCCGGTGCGGCGGATGTCCTCGCCGTGCACCAGCAGGGCGTCGACCGCCTTCAGCTGGGCGCTGGCGCGGTTGCGCTCGCGCGGCGCAAAGCCGGTGTGGATCATGGTGCCTTCCAGATCCTTGCGGTCGGCCACGCGGATGCGGCGATCGTTCAGCACGGCACCAGCGCCACGGCTGGCGGTGAACAGTTCATTGCGCAGCGGGTCGAAGATGACCGCATCGGTCGGCTCGCCGTTTTCGACCAGGGCGATCGACACGCAGTAATGCGGCACGCCGCGCAGGTAGTTGCTGGTGCCGTCCAGCGGGTCGATGACCCACATCTGGCGGCGCTCGCCCTGCACGCCACCTTCTTCACCGAAGATGCCGTAGTCCGGGTAGGCGCGCTTGAGTTCCTTGACGATGACCTTTTCCGCGTCCGCATCCACTTCGCTGGCGTAGTCCATCCGGCCCTTCTGCACCACGTTCAGTGCCTCGAGCTTGTTGATGTTGCGCAACAGGACGTTGCCGGCGAGGCGGGCGGCCTTGACCATGACGGTTACGGCGGGTTTCTGCATGGCGTGGGCTCCCGGAAAGGCAGAAGAGATGGACTGGCGGGGGAAAAGAGCGGGTCCGGCGCAGTGGCCGGCCGCACAGTTTACCATTGGTCATCGTCCAGCTCGACCTTTCCCTGTTCATGTCCCAGTTTCCTGCCGCCACCCGCCTCCGATTCGTCCTGGTCGGTACCCAGCACCCCGGCAACATGGGCGCTGCCGCCCGCGCCCTGAAGACCATGGGCCTGGCCCGCCTGGTGCTGGTTGCCCCCGAAAAACCGCTGGACGAGGAGGCCTTCCGCCGCTCGGCCGGTGCCGAAGACGTGCTGGGGGATGCCCCGGTGGTGGCCACCCTTGCAGAGGCGGTGGCCGATTGCCGCCTGGTGCTGGGCTGCACCGCCCGTGCCCGCCGCGTCCAGCTGGAGGAGTACCTGCCCGCCGATGCCGCTGCCCGCGCGGTGGCCAAGGCCGGCGAGGGCGCCGAGGTGGCGCTGGTGTTCGGCCGTGAGCGCACCGGCCTGACCAACGAGGAACTGCAGCTCTGCCATGCGGCGGTGCACATCCCGTCCGACCCGGAGTTCAGCTCGCTCAACCTGGCTGCCGCCGTGCAGGTGCTGGCCTACGAAACGCGCATGCAGCTGCTGGGCGCGCAGCCGGCCACCGATGCCGAGCCCGGTTTCCGCGAACAGGCGGCCAGCCACGAGCAGATGGAGAGCTTCTTCGCCCAGCTGGCTGACACGCTGGACGAGATCGATTTCCACAAGGGCCGCGCCCCGGAATCGGCGATGCGCAAGCTGCGCCGCCTGTTCCTACGCAGTGAGCCCAGCGAGCAGGAAGTGCGCCTGCTGCGCGGCATCCTCGCCGACACCCAGCGCATGGCGCGACTGGCCCAGGCAGGCGACAAGGACAGCTGACGACGTTCTCATTTTTTCGGGTAGTCTGTCTGGATACCCAGGGGGGATGAAGCCTGTGTCGGGTCTGCGAAAGGCAATGCAGGGGGGACTGCTGAGCCTGGCCATGGTCCTGCTGGCCGGGACGGTGCGTGCAGCACCGGACCCGGTGCTGGTGCTGGGCCGGATCAGCGATGATCCCAAGGCCCATTACGAGCAGCTGCAACCATTGCTGGACTACGTGGTGGCGCGCATGCACGACGTTGGCATCAAGGAGGGGAGGATCCTGATGGCGCGCGACCCGCAGCAGATGGCCAGCTATCTGCGGCGGGGCAGGGTCGACTGGGTCACGGAAACCTCCGGTACGGCGGTGGCGCTGGGCCAGCGCAGTGGCGCCCGTCCACTGCTGCTGACCGAGCGCAACGGCGTGCGTGATTACCAGACGGTGTTCTTCGTGCGCCGCGACAGCCCGATCCAGCGCGTGCAGGATCTGCGGGGCCATCGCCTGGCCCTGCAGAACACGGCGTCCACCAGTGCCTATCTGGTGCCGGTGATGACATTGCTGCAGGAGGGCCTGTCGCCCCAGATCCTGGCCGGTGCATGGGACATGCCGGGCCGGGACAGTGTGGGTTACGTATTTGCACGCAGCGAGCTGAACATCGCGACGTTCGTGCACAAGGGGGTGGTTGACGTGGGGGCGGTGAGCAGCGTGGACTGGAACGACGAGCGGCGGATGCCGGCAGCGTTCCGGCGCGACTTCCGCGAGCTGTTGCGCACCGAACCCTACCCGCGTGCGGTGGAGATGGTCCGCGCCGACCTTGATCCGCGCGTGCGCGATCGCCTGCAGGAAGTGCTGCTGCAGGCAGCCAGCGACCCGCAGGCACAGGGGGCGCTGCATCGGTTTTTTGGCACTTCCGGGTTCCACCGCGTCGATGCGCATGCGCAGCAGCGGTTGGATGAATTGAAACAAGGATTGACGCGCGTGCGGATGGAAGTGGAATGAAGTGGCTTGGCTCGGGGATGCAGGCCCGGTTCCTGCTCGCGATGGGCGGGGCGATGGTCGTGGTGATCGCGATCCTTGCGGTGTTGTTGGGGCGGCAGGCGGCGATGCAGGGCGAGGTGCGCACCCTCAGCGGTGGCGTCATCCATGAATTGTTCGACCGCAGCGTGCGCAGCCGCGGCGAAGCGATGGCGCGCGAGTTGTCCGATTCACTGGCCAATCCCCTGTACTACCGCGATCTGGACCAGGTCGGCGCACTGCTACGCGGCACCGCGCGGCTACCGTTGGTGCGCTATGTGCTGGTGTTCGACGAACGTGGCCGGCTGGTGCATGACGGTTCGATCGAGGTATCTGGATTCGGTCAGCCGATGGCCGATCCACTGGCACCCAGGGCTGCCGCCGCGCAGGCGTTGGTCGTGCAGGAATCGCCGAAGGTGCTCGACAACGCGATGCCGATCATGATCGGCAATCAGCGCATTGGTGGCGTCCGGGTTGGCATGGCGCTGGACGAGGTGCAGCAGCGCGAGCAGGCGGCCAATGCCACCCTGGGCGAGCGCCTGCAGCAGGTCGGCAGCCGTCACCTGGGCTGGCTGCTGCTGATGCTGGGCCTGCTGGTGGTGATCGGCGTCGTGGTGATCCTGTACGTGCAGCGCACCCTGGTCGCACCGATTCGTGATCTTGCCATCGCTGCCCGTCGCATCGAAGCCGGTGACTACCAGACGCCCCTGGCCGAGAATACCCGCGACGACGAGGTCGGCGAACTGGTGCGCGGTTTCGCCCGGATGCGTGATGCGATCGCCCGCCATGACCGCGAAGTGCGGCGCATGGCCTATACCGACGCGCTGACCGGGCTGACCAACCGGCTGGCATTCCGCGAGGCGCTTGATCATCGGCTGATGGCTGCCCGTGCCGCCAATCACCGGTTGGGCCTGTTGTTCGCCGATATCGACGATTTCAAGCGGGTCAATGACACCCTTGGCCACGAAGCCGGCGATGAGGCATTGCTGCAGTTCGCCCAGCGTATTGGCCGCGCGGTCACCGAGGCCGGGGGCGATGAAGCCCTGCTGGCCCGCTTCGGCGGCGACGAGTTCGTGATCCTGGTGGGCGACGGTGATGTGGCCGCCAACGCGCGGCTGCTGGCCGAAGTGCTGGTGCGCGAGCTGGGCAAGCCGCTGGTGGTGCAGGGCAGGGAACTGTTCCTGGGCACCTCGATCGGCGTGACCCTGTTCCCCGACGATGCTGCCGATGCGACT
This sequence comes from Stenotrophomonas sp. SMYL11, assembly GCF_036320005.1. NCBI lineage: Bacteria > Pseudomonadati > Pseudomonadota > Gammaproteobacteria > Lysobacterales > Lysobacteraceae > Stenotrophomonas > Stenotrophomonas sp. SMYL11. The sequence goes on along the minus strand of NZ_JAWIRS010000001.1, from coordinate 758,413 downwards.
ACGCTGCTGAAGAACGGCGACATCGCCATGTACCAGGCGAAGATGGCCGGCAAGAACTGCTATCGCTATTACAGCCGGGCGATGGACCACGCGGTCGAGCGTCGCGTGCATATGGAACAGGAGCTGCGCGGTGCCTGGGAGCGCGGCGAACTGCGCCTGGCCTACCAGCCGATCTTCCGCATGCGCGACCGCCGCATGGTTGGCGTCGAAGTGCTGCTGCGCTGGCAGCATCCGACCCTGGGCACGATTCCGCCGTCGGTGTTCATCGAAGTGGCCGAGCAGAGTGGGTTGATCGAGATCATCGGCCCGAAGGTGCTGCGTGCGGCCTGCATGGAGGCCTCGCAGTGGCCACGTGGCGCGAGCGGCGATGATCTGTTCGTTTCGGTCAACGTGTCGCCGCGTCAGCTGCGCGGCGGCGAGCTGCCGGCACTGGTTGCGCAGTGCCTGCACGAGTCCGGGCTGCCCGCCTCGCGCCTGCATCTGGAGCTGACCGAAACCGCCGTGATCGGCGACGAGATGGTCGCCGCGCAGCTGCTGGACAAGCTGCACCGCACCGGCGTGAAGGTGTGGCTGGATGATTTCGGCACCGGCTTCTCCGGCCTGAGCCATCTGCGCCAGGTGCCGGTGGACGGGGTGAAGATCGACAAGAGCTTCGTGGCCGACATGCAGCGCGATCCGGACGATCTGGCGCTGACCACGGCGATCATCGCCATGGCCCACGCGCTGGGCATCACGGTGGTGGCCGAGGGCATCGAGCAGCAGGCGCAGTTCGAGCTGCTGGTGCAGCGTGGCTGCGATCTTGGGCAGGGCTACTGGCTGAGCCACCCGGTCACCGCCACCGAAGTGGTGCGGATGATCGAATCGGGTGTCTGACGGTAGATCCACGCCACGCGTGGATGGGCTTTTCTGGCCGATTCATCCACGCATGGCGTGGATCTACTGTTACAGCGGCCGCTTGCTCGGGTCGCCGGGCAGTTCGCGCACCAGTTTCGGAATCAGATAACCGGACAGGCGTGCGGTCAGGCCGGCAATCAGCGCCTTGGCCTGGGCATCGTCCACTTCGAAGTGGGCCACGCCTTCAACCCGGTCCAGCTGGTGCAGGTAGTAGGGCAGTACGCCGGCGGCGAAGCTGCGCTCGCTCAGGTCCTGCAGGGCCTGCACGCTGTCGTTGACCCCGCGCAGCAACACCGCCTGGTTCAGCAGCTGGGCGCCGGTACCGCGCAGGCGGGCCATTGCCGCGTCCACGCTGGCGTCGAATTCATTGGCATGGTTGGCGTGGACCACGATCGCCAGCGGCCACGGCAGGCTGCCCAGCCAGGAGACCAGTTCATCGTCCACGCGCTCGGGCAGCACGATCGGGAGGCGGGTGTGAATGCGCAGGCGGCGGATGTGCGGTATCTGGCGCAGGGCGTCGGTCAGTTCCACCAGCTTGTGCGTGGCCAGCGACAGCGGGTCACCGCCGGACAGGATCACCTCGTCGATGTCCGGGTCGGCCGCGATGGCGGCTACGGCCTCCTGCCATCCACCCTTGGCGGCGTTCTCCGTGCCATAGTCGAAGTGGCGGCGGAAACAGTAGCGGCAATTGATCGCGCAGCTGCCGGTGGCGACCAGCAGGGCACGGCCACGGTACTTCTGGATGACGCCGGTGGCCTTCTTGGCGGCGCCATCGCCCACCGCATCGAAGCTGAACCCGGGCGCCGGGCGCATTTCCGCGTCGATCGGCAGCACCTGGCGCAGCAGCGGGTCGGCCGCATCGCCAGGGCGCATGCGGGCCACGAAGCCCTCGGGTACGCGCAGCGCGAACTGGGCCATGGCCGCCTCCGAGACACCCAGCGCGGCCGGGTCCAGCTGCAGCCGGGCCAGCAGCGCGTGCGGGTCGCGCAGCGCCTGGCGCCAGAGCTGCTGCCAGCGCGCGGGCGCGCCTGGCGACTGGGGCCGGGGGAAGGCGGAAAGCTGCATGGAGAGGGGGCCTGCGGTTATCATGGGGGCAGAAAAACAGTCGCCCACCGGCATCCGGTGGGCTTTCCATTCTAACGGCTCGCCGCACCCGCGGCGTTTTTGCCACTCAGGAGTTTACGCATGGCCAGCTACGGCATGAACGACGTCAAGAACGGGATGAAGATCCTGGTCAACAACCAACCGGCCGTCATCATCGACACCGAATACGTCAAGCCGGGCAAGGGCCAGGCCTTCACCCGCGTGAAGTACCGCCTGATCAAGGACGGCCGTACCCAGGAAGTCACCATGAAGTCGACCGACTCGCTGGATGCAGCCGACGTCGTCGATACCGACATGAACTTCATGTACAGCGACGGCGAGTACTGGCACTTCATGGACCCGGAATCCTTCGAGCAGGTCCAGGCCACCAAGGCCGGCATGGGCGGCGCCGAGAAGTGGCTGAAGGGCGAAGAGTCCTGCGTGGTCACCCTGTGGAACGGTGAGCCGATCTTCGTGCAGCCGCCGAACTTCGTTGAACTGAAGATCACCGAAACCGATCCGGGCGTCCGTGGCGACACCTCGGGCGGCGGCGGCAAGCCGGCCACCCTGGAAACCGGTGCCGTGGTCCGCGTGCCGCTGTTCGTCAACCAGGACGAAGTGATCCGCGTCGACACCCGTTCGGGCGAATACTCCGCACGCGTCAAGTAATCCGGCGCAGCCGGATTACCTGTAGAGCCGAGCCATGCTCGGGTACGCGCCATCGCATTCGCGCTGGCGCTCCCATGATCTGCTTCGGCAGATCATGGGCCCCGCTTCACGGGTCTCCAGCCCCCGCCGCTTTGCGGCAGCCCCTGACTCAGGGGCGTGTCCCCCAGAAGTATCTCGCCGCCCCCCAGCCAGTGAGCCCGCATGAGCGATAGCCCGCACCTCCCCGAAGCCTGCGACCTGCTCATCGAAGCCGGTTACGTCGTCCCGATCGAGCCGCATGCGGTGGTGCTGGAAGACCATGCCGTTGCCGTGCGTGGCAGCGAGATCGTGGCCATCCTGCCGCGTGCCGAGGCGCGCGCACGGTTCCGCGCCACCCAGGTGGTGAGCCGCCCCGAGGCGGCGCTGATGCCGGGCCTGGTCAACGCGCACACGCACAACCCGATGACCCTCCTGCGCGGCGTCGCCGACGACCTGCCGCTGATGACCTGGCTGCAGCAGCACATCTGGCCGGTGGAAGCGGCGGTGATCGGCCCCGAATTCGTTGCCGACGGCACCACCCTGGCCATCGCCGAGATGCTGCGCGGTGGCACCACCTGTGCCAACGAGAACTACTTCTTCGGCGACGTACAGGCGGCGGTCTACAAGAAGCACGGTTTCCGCGCGCTGGTGGGCGCGGTCATCATCGATTTCCCCACCGCCTGGGCCAAGACCGACGACGAGTACTTCGCCAAGGCCGGTGAACTGCACGACCAGTGGCGCACCGACCCGCTGATCGGCACCGCGTTCGCGCCGCATGCGCCGTACACCGTCAACGATGCCAACTTCGAGCGGGTGCGGATGCTGTCCGACCAGCTCGACATGCAGGTCCACCTGCACACCCACGAGACCGCGCAGGAGATCAACGATTCGATCAAGCTGCACGGCCAGCGCCCGCTGGCGCGGCTGGATCGGCTCGGCCTGGTCAACGACCGCCTGATCGCGGTGCACATGACCCAGCTGACCGATGCGGAAATCCACCTGTGCGCCGAGCGCGGCGTCAGCGTGGTGCACTGTCCGGAATCGAACCTGAAGCTGGCCTCCGGTTTCTGCCCGGCCTGCGCCCTGCAGCGCGCCGGCGTCAACCTGGCCATCGGCACCGATGGCTGTGCCAGCAACAACGACCTGGATATGTTCAGCGAGAACCGCACCGCGGCGATCCTGGCCAAGGCCGTGGCCGACGATGCCACCGCACTCGACGCGGCGACCACGCTGCGCGCGTCCACCCTGGGTGGCGCACGCGCGCTGGGCTTCGGCGACCGCATCGGCTCGATCGAGGTCGGCAAGCAGGCCGACCTGGTCTGCGTCGACCTGTCCGCGCTGGAAACCCAGCCGCTGCACAACGTGCTTTCGCAGCTGGTGTACGCCACCGGCCGCCAGCAGGTCAGCGACGTCTGGATCGCCGGCAAGCCGAAGCTGGTGCAGCGCGAGCTGGTCGGCATGGACCTGCCGGGCATCATCGCCAACGCGCGCCAGTGGCGCGAGCGCATCCGTCATATCCGCGCCTGATCCCTGGCGCCGCAAGGATCCCTCATGACTACTGCCCCCCACGCTTCCTCCAATTTCGATCAGGCCGAGCTGGACAAGTTCGCCGCACTGGCCAACCGCTGGTGGGACGCTGACGGCCCGCAGAAGCCGCTGCATGCATTGAATCCGGTGCGTCTGCAGTACGTGGCTGATCGCGTGCCGCTGCGCGGTGCGCGCGTGCTCGACATCGGTTGCGGTGGCGGCCTGTTGAGTGAAGCACTGGCGCAGGCCGGTGCTGACGTCACCGCCATCGACCTGGCCCCGGAACTGGTCAAGGTCGCGCGCCTGCATGCGCTGGAAAGCGGTGCCAAGGTCGACTACCGGGTGCAGGCCGCCGAGGACCTGGCCGCCGAGCAGCCGGGCAGTTTCGACGTGGTTACCTGCATGGAAATGCTCGAGCACGTGCCCGATCCCGGCGCAATCATCGAAGCCTGCAAGCGCCTGCTGAAGCCGGGCGGCCACCTGTTCCTGTCGACCATCAACCGCACCGCCGCCGCGTTCGCAGTGGCGATTGTCGGCGCCGAGTACGTGGCGCGGCTGCTGCCCAAGGGCACGCACCACTACCAGGAATTCATCAAGCCGGCCGAGCTGGCACGCTGGCTGCGCGAGGCCGACATGCAGCTGGTGGATGTCAGTGGCATGGCCTACGAGCCGTGGCGCAACCACGCCCGCCTGAGCAGCCGCACCGACATCAACTACCTGGCCTACGCGGTCAAGCCGGCATGACCTCTGCCCGCTTCCCGCGCGCGGTGCTGTTCGATCTGGACGGCACGCTGCTGGACAGCGCGCCGGACTTCGTCGCCACCTGCGACGCGATGCTGGCCGAGCGTGGACGCGCACCCATCGATCCGGCCGCGCTGCGCCCGGTGGTGTCGAAGGGCTCGCGGGCGATGGTCTCGGCTGCCTTCCCGGAACTGGACGTTGCCGCACGTGACGCGCTGATCCCGGAATTCCTGCAGCGCTACGAAGCATTGATCGGCCAGCACGCAGTGCTGTTCGATGGCGTGGCCGGCATGCTCGCCACGTTGGACGATGCCGGTACGGTGTGGGGCATTGTCACCAACAAGCCTGAATACCTGGCGCGCTTGATCCTGCCGCAGCACGGCTGGCAGCAGCGATGTGCGGTACTGGTCGGTGGTGACAGCCTGGCCGAACGCAAGCCGCATCCGCTGCCGCTGCTGCACGCCGCACAGGCGATCGGCATCGCCGCCGAAGACTGTGTGTACGTGGGCGACGACGAGCGCGACATCATCGCGGCACGTGCCGCGGCGATGCCGTCGGTGGCGGCACTGTGGGGCTACCGCCTGCACAGCGACGATCCGCTGGCCTGGCAGGCCGACGTGCTGGTCGAGAACGCCGAACTTCTGCAACTGGCCAGTCTCTGGCCGACCCGGCCGGCAGCCCCGGCCCAGCCGTAAGGAATCACGTAGTGAGCAGTACCGCGCTGGACAGTTTCCTCGACAAGTGGCGCAGCCGTTGGCCGGAATGGTCGGTGGCCGCCCCGTTCGTGGCCGAATCGCAACGCGAGCTTGCGGTAGCGTGGTTCGCGCTGCTGCAGGAATTCGACGACATGCTCAACACCAGCGGCGATCCGCTGCCGGCCGACGCCAAGCTGGCGTGGTGGGGCGAGGAGCTGCGCAGCTGGGCCGTGCATCGTTCGCGTCATCCGCTGGGCCGCCTGCTGGAGCCGGTGCGTGCGCCGTGGGCGCAGCTGGCCGAGGCGCTGCCGGATCTGGTTGAAGCGCGCACCGTGGCACTGGATGCGGCCGGTGCCGAGCGTGCGCTGGCTAACTACGCCGAGGCCGTGGCTGCGGTGGAGGCGGCCTTGTTCGCGGACAAGCCGCGCACCGGCGCCGGGCGTGCGGTGCAGCTGCAGACCCTGGCCCAGCGCCTGCAGGATGCGGGCGTGGCCGGTGTGCCGCGCAGCCTGCTGGACGGTGATGCCAGCACCGCTGCGCAGCGCTGGGCGCAGCATCTGTTGAAGGGGTGGGGCAGCCGCGTGCCCGGCCCGCGCCCGCGCCGCGTGTGGTCCAGCCTGGCGCGTGCACGGGTGGCGGCACAGGCCGCAGGCAAGCCGATCGAGGCCACGCCGGTGCGCACCCTGCTGCGCGTGTGGTGGGCTGCGCGCGGCTGATCGATTCTGGTGGGGGGCGGACCTGGGTCCGCACGCTCCATGAGATTGTGCCGACCAAGGTCGGCACCCACCAAGGCGCATTGCGCGCGCTATTTGCGTTCCAGCACCAGCAGCGGGTCGATACGGGTATCGAACCAGTTCATTCCCCAGTGCAGGTGCGGGCCGGTGGCACGGCCGGTGGCGCCGACCGCGGCGATCACCTGGCCCTGTTCGACCCGGTCGCCGACCTTTACGTTGATGCGTGACAGGTGCAGGAAGTTGGAGCTGACCCCGAAGCCGTGGTCGAGCAGCAATGTGCCGCCGGTCAGGTACAGGTCCGGACCAGCGAAGGTGACGATGCCGGCGGCCGGTGCCTTGACCGGCGTGCCGGTCGGCACCGCGATGTCCATGCCGGAATGACCGGCACCGGGCTGCCCGTTGTACACGCGCGCATTGCCGAAGCGACCGCTGATGCGGCCCTGCACCGGCCAGATGAAGGTCTGCGTGAAATCGGTACGGTCATCATCGCGGGCACGCGCGGCAGTCACCTGCGCCTGTTCGCGCTTGATCCGCTCGGCAATCGCCGGCGGCGGATTGACCGTCTTCGGCGGCACGCCATTGACCCGCTCGGTCGGCCAGTCGCGCGGCGTCACCGCAATGGTCGCGGTCTCGCTGCCACCATCGGGGCGCTGCACCTGCACGCGCAGCGGGCCCTTCTCGTCACGGCCGATGCCGAACGCCACGCTGCCATAGCCGCTCACCCGCAGTTGGCGGCCGGCGTACTGCACGCGGCTGCCGGCGGGTACCTTGCCGATCACCAGCGCGCCCTGCGACGCGCTGGCCGGTAACACCACGCGGCTGTCGATCAGGCTGCCGATGCCGTCCTGCGCCTGCGCTGGGGATGAGGAAAACAGGGGCGCGGCCAGCAGCAGCGCCCCGATCAGAAGTGCCGAACGCATCAGCGGTCGTAGGTCATGCGCTGGCCGGCGGGTTCACCCACCAGCTTGCTGCCATCCCACACCAGCTGGCCGTTGACCCAGGTGGAGGCGATGCGCGAACGGAAGGTGGTGCCTTCAAACGGAGACCAGCCGCACTTGGACAGCACGTCCTCGCGCTTGACCGTGAACGGCACGTCTTCGACCAGGACAAGATCGGCGAAGTAACCCTCGCGCAGGAAGCCGCGCTCCTCGACGTCGAACAGCTGCGCCGGAGCATGGGCGAACTTCTGCACCACCTGCTCGCGGGTCAGCTTGCCTTCGTGCACGCGCTCCAGCGCGGCCACCAGCGCGTACTGCACCAGCGGCAGGCCCGACGGTGCCTGCGCGTAGGGCTTCTGCTTCTCTTCCCAGGTGTGCGGCGCATGGTCGGTGGCCAGCACGTCCAGCACGTCGTCGGCCAGCGCAGCGGTGATCGCTTCGCGGTCGGACACTTCCTTGATCGCCGGGTTGCACTTGATCAGGTTGCCCTTGGTCGCATAGTCCGGGCGCGCGAAGTGCAGGAAGTGCACGCAGGTTTCGGCGGTGATCTGCTTGCGGCTGCCGTCGGCGCGGATCAGCGGGCCCTTCTCGAACAGCGCCAGTTCGTCGGCGGTGGAGATGTGCAGCACGTGCAGGCGGGTGCCGTGCTTGCGCGCCAGCGACATCGCCAGGCGGGTGGACTTGATGCAGGCCTCGCGCGAACGGATGTCCGGGTGCATGTCCGGGGTCAGCGCGTCGCCGTACTTCTCCTGGAAGGCCTTCAGGTTGGCATCGATCATCGGCGTGTCTTCGCAGTGCGTGATGATCGGGGTCGGGCATTCGCGGAAGATCGCGTCCAGCGTTTCCGGGTTGTCGACCAGCATGTTGCCGGTCGAAGCACCCATGAACACCTTCACGCCGGGCGCCTTCTTCGGGTCCAGCGCACGGATCGCTTCCAGGTTGTCATTGCTGGCGCCGTGGTAGAAGCCGTAGTTGGCCCAGGCGCGGCCGCGCGCGAGCTCGTACTTGGCTTCCAGGATGGTCGAATCCAGCGTGGGCGGATTGGTGTTCGGCATGTCCATGAAGCTGGTCAGGCCACCGGCCACCGCAGCCGCCGATTCGCTGGCGATGTCGCCCTTGTGGGTCAGGCCCGGTTCGCGGAAGTGCACCTGGTCGTCGATCATGCCAGGCAGCAACCAGCGTCCGGCTGCGTCCACCACCTGCTCGCCGTCGCGCGGCGCCAGCCCACTGCCGATCTGCGCGATGCGGCCGTTCTCGATGCGCAGGTCGCCGTCGAAGGTGCGGCCTTCGTTGACCATGCGGGCGTTGGTGATGAGGGTGGAGGACATGTCAGTGTTTTCCTGTGCAACGGCAAGAGGGGGCGTTGGGAGACTCGGGCACGGGGTCGAAGCCGCCGGGATGGAACGGGTGGCAGCGGCCCAGCCGGCGCGCAGCCAGCCAGCTTCCGCGCAGCGGGCCGTGCCGCGAGATAGCGTCCATCGCGTATTCAGAACAGCTCGGCACGAAACGGCAGCGTGGCCCCAGCAAGGGGCTGATGAAGCGCTTGTAGAAGCGCAGCAGGGCAATGAGCAGGCGCGAGATCACCCAGTCATCTTATGCCAGTTGGCATGAAGGCCGCATTTGTGCAGGATGGGCCGTTGGTCGCATGTCGCCGATGGCCTGCGACCGGTACCAGCACCTTCGGGTGCTGGCCAGGTTCCGTACCGCGCAAGGCGGTCCGTGTTCGTCGGACTGCCTCCAAGGGCGCCTTGACTCCATGACTGAATGGAGCAGGGGGTCGAGGTTGCTGCTGCGGGTCGGGTAGGCTATAAAGGCCCGCTTTCCCGGGCCCCGGGGAATCCAAGGAAGAGCGTTTCGTGGCTGCTAAAAAAACTGCAAAGAAGGCCGCAACGGCCGCCAAGAAAACCGCCAAGCCTGTTGTGAAGAAGTTGGCGGCAAAGCCCGTTGCCAGGAAACCGGCCAGCAAGCCGGCGACCAAGGCAGCGTCCTCGCAACCGGCGGCCAGGAAGGCCACCGCAAAGAAAACGCCGGTGAAGGCAACCAAACCGGTGGCGAAGAAGGCCGCTGCGCCCGCCAAGGCCAAGCCTGCCGCCGCCAGCAAGAAGGCGCCGGTGGTGAAGAAGTCTGCCAGCAAGGCCGCGCCGGTGAAGAAGGCCGCCGCCAAGCCGGTAGCGAAGAAGGCAGCAGCCAAGCCGGCGCCGAAGGCGGTGGTGAAGAAGGCCGCAGCCAAGCCGGTCGCCAAGCCCGCGGCAAAGAAGGTCGCTGCAGCTAAACCGGTTGCCACGCCTGCCGCTGTAAAGAAGGTTGCCAAGAATGTTGCCGCGCCGGCCGTCAAGCCGACGCCGGCCCCAGTAGTGAAGTCCGCACCGAAGCCTGCTGCCAAGCCGGCTCCGGCCAAGCCTGTCCCGGCCAAGACCGTGGCAGTGGCAGCAGCCCAACCGGCCTCCAAGCCGGCCCCGGCCGCCGCTCCTGCCGCCTCGAAGGCCCCGCAATCCAAGAATCCCGTGCCCGTTTCGAAATCGCCTGCCAAAACCGCCGTGAAATCCGATTCCGCCCCGAAGACCGTGTCGCGCCCTGTCGGCAAGGTTGCCGTGGCCGTCGCCGCCCGCTCGGCGGCACCGGCCCCGCGCAGCAAGTACAAGGTGGTCGAATACAAGACCGACGAGGCCACTGGCCGCCCGATCCTGCCGGCTGGCTACAAGCCGTCCTCGGAAGAGGAATACATGAGCCCGCTGCAGCAGGAATATTTCCGTCAGCGCCTGCAGAACTGGCGCGCGGACCTGGTCGAAGAGTCCAAGCAGACCATCGAGAATCTTCGCGAGGAAGTGCGTGACATCGGCGACGAAGCCGAGCGTGCGACCCGCGAGACCGAGAACTCGCTGGAACTGCGTACCCGCGACCGCTACCGCAAGCTGATCGGCAAGATCGACAGCACCCTGAAGCGCCTGGAAGCGGGCGACTACGGTTACTGCGTCGACACCGGCGAAGAAATCGGCCTGGAGCGCCTGGAAGCGCGCCTGACCGCCGAGCGCACCATCGACGCGCAGGAGCGTTGGGAGCACCTGCAGAAGCAGCAGGGCGACTGATTCCGGTTCGTTGTGATGTCATGCGAAAAGCCCGGCTTCGGCCGGGTTTTTTGTTGGGTGGCGGTTGGCGGCATAGAGCGGCGCCTTTTGGGTATCGGGGGGAGCCTGCGGGTGGGGCCGGGTAGGACACGCTGCAAGTACATCCCTGTAAGCTCGGCCGCGGCATCCATGCCGCGGACGGTCCTGCCCGGACCCACCCGCAGGCTCTCGAAGGTTTCCTGCGTGCGCGGTTGCTGTAAAGCCGAGCCCATGCTCGGCTCGGGCCGAAGGCGGAGGGCAAGGAAGAGCAAAAGCAAAAGCAGCCAAGCATGGCTTGGCTCTACCAGGGGCGGTCATGCGTGCGCTCGCGGCTGTTGGGTCCGCCTTGTAGCGAGCCGAGCACCACAGGGGAATCAGGGGCGAAGAGGCGGCTCTATCCTGTAGAGCCGACTGCTAGTCGGCTGGCTCTCCGCGCCGTCCCCTGATTCACCGAGGAGCACAGGGCACCGGCGCGCAGCGCCGGCTCGCGGATGGCGGCGCTTTTCTTTTGGTAACTTTTTCTTTTCGCGCGAAAAGAAAAGTGACACCCCACCGCGGTCGCGGAAAGAGCCCGTCGCTACCGGCGTGCGGGCGCACGGAAATACGCAGCCGAGCATGGGCTCGGCTCTACAGGCTCACTGCAGGTCGCGAAGATTCAGTTTCCGCAGCGTGGGGTTCTTCCACGCGGTGATCCCGGCCACGCTCAGCACCGCGAATCCACCCAGCACCACTGCCGGCACCAGGCCGAGCAGCTTCGCCATCGTGCCGGCATAGAACGCGCCCAGCTCGTTGGAGGAGCTGATGAAAATACCGTTGATCGACGACACCCGTCCGCGCATTTCTTCCGGCGTGGCCAGCTGCAGGATGGTCGAGCGGATCACCACCGAGACGCCATCGAAGGCGCCGTAGAACAGCAGGATCAGCGCCGACAGCCAGAAGTGCTGCGACAGGCCGAAGCCGATCACGCACAGGCCGAAGCCGGCCACCGCGAACAGCAGCACGCGGCCGGCATTGCGATGCAGCGGGTGGCGCGCCAGCCACAGGCCCACGCAGACCGAGCCCAGCGCCGGCATTGCGCGCAGGATGCCCAGGCCTTCCGGGCCGTGGTGCAGGATCTCGTGCAGGAACGCCGGCAGCATCGCCACCACGCCGCCCAGCAGGACCGAGAACATGTCCAGCGCCATCGCCCCGACCATGATCCGGTTGCCGACCACGAAGCGCGCGCCTTCAGCGATGCTCTTGAAGATCGGCGCGGCAGGACCGCTGTGCACCGGTTCTTCCACTTTCAACGTAGCCAGGCAGGCCATCGCCACCAGCGCGAAGCCCGTGGCCACCGCGTAGGACAGGCCCTTGCCGCCGAAGCCGACCAGCACGCCACCCAGCGCCGGACCAGCCACCATGCCGGCCTGGAACACCACCGCGCCGAGGCCGGCGCCGCGCGCGAACTGGTCACGGGCCAGCACGCGGGCGAACAAGGCGTTGTAGATCGGCGACAGGAAGGCACGGACCATGCCGGTCAACGCGATGGCCGCATAGATGGGCCACACCCCTTCAAACGGCAGCCAGCCCGTGGCCACGCCGGTCAACACCAGCGCGGTGGCGATCAAGCCGGAGCAGGCAACCATGCCGAGCCGGCGGCGCGGCAGATGATCCACCAGGTATCCGGCGAACGGCGCCACGCAGAAGAACGGCAGCACCTCGGCCAGGCCGATCAGGCCCAGCGAGAACGGATTACGGGTGACTTCGTAGATGTGCCAGCCGACGGTGACCGCCACCACCTGGTAGGACAGCATCGCGAAGATGCGGTATGCCAGCAGCTTGGCGAAGCCCGGCCGGGACAGCAGGCCCAGCGCGGTGTCTTCCGCCGTGGCAGGCTCGCTCACGACGGATCGCGCTGCAGCTGGGCCTGCGCGGTCTCGCGGATGAAGGCCAGCATCGCGGCCACACCGTTGCTGCGGGTCGGCGAGAGGTGGCGGGCCAGGCCGATGTCCTGGATGTAGCTTGGTTCGGTGGCCAGGATCTCCTGCGCCGAGCGCCCGGAGTACACACGCAGGGCCAGGAAGATCAGTCCGGAGACGATGGTCGAATCACTGATGGCGTGGAAGCGCAGCGACTGCGCGTTGCCTTCGGGCACGATCCAGACCATCGACTGACAACCGAGCAGGCGATGCTCTTCGGTCTTCCATTCGTCCGGGAAGGCCGGCAGCTTGCGGCCGAGGTCGATCAGGTACTGGTAGCGCTCGGACCAGTCGCCGAAGAAGCCGAATTCCTCGGCGATGGCGGTCTGGGCCTCGGCGGCGGTGGGTTCAAGCGGGAACGGGGAGTCGGTCACAGCAGTCTCTACGGTGGGGCGTGGCCGGCGCACCGGCCACGGGGCAGGGCGGGTCAGCCGCGCTTGCGCGACCAGCGCACGCCCTGCGGAGTATCTTCCAGCACGATGCCTTCGGCGGCCAGTTGATCGCGGATGGCGTCGGAACGGGCGAAATCGCGGGCCTGCTTGGCGGCGGCACGCTCGTCGATCAGGCCCTGGATGCGGGCATCGTCACCGTCATCACCGGCCGCGGTGCCGAACCACTGCGCCGGATCGGCCTGCAGCAGGCCCAGCGCTTGGCCGGCGCCAAGGAGTTCACCCTTCAGGCGTGCCTGCTCGGCCGGGTCGGTGGCACGACGCGCGTCGGCGGCGATGCGGGCCACTTCGGCCAGAGCCTGCGGAGTGTTCAGGTCGTCGTCCAGGGTCGCCTCGACCGTAGCCGGGATGGCCACGACCGCCTCGACCGATGCCAGTTCGCGCAGGGTGCCGTACAGGCGGTCCAGGGTGCGCACCGACTGTTCGATCAGGCCATCGGACCAGTCCAGCGGCTGCCGGTAGTGGGCCGACAGCAGGGCCAGGCGCAGCGCTTCCGGCGGGTGCTGGCGCACCAGATCGTGCACGCGCTCGATGTTGCCCAGCGACTTGCTCATCTTGGCGCCACCGAAGTTGAGCATGCCGTTGTGCAGCCAGAAGCGGGCGAAGACCTTGCCGCCGTGGGCGCATTCGCTCTGCGCGATCTCGTTCTCGTGGTGCGGGAACTGCAGGTCGACGCCGCCGGCGTGGATGTCGATGGTCTCGCCCAGGTGGGCAGCAGCCATCGCCGAGCATTCGATGTGCCAGCCGGGGCGGCCACGACCCCACGGCGATTCCCAGCCGGGCAGGTCGTCGCCGGAAGGTTTCCACAGCACGAAATCGCCCGGGTCGCGCTTGTACGGGGCCACGTCGACGCGGGCACCGGCCAGCATCTCGTCCGGGTCGCGGCGCGAGAGCTTGCCGTAGCCGTCGAAGCTGGCCACCGCGAACAGCACGTGGCCTTCGGCCGCATAGGCATGTCCGTTGGCGATCAGCTGCTCGATCATGGTGATGATCTGCGGCATGTGCGCGGTCACTTCCGGCTCGATGTCCGGCGGCACGACGCCCAGCGCGGCCATGTCTTCACGGTAGGCGGCGGCGAACTTGTCGGTGATGGTGCTGATCGGCACGCCCTGCTCACGCGCGGCGGTGTTGATCTTGTCGTCCACGTCGGTGATGTTGCGGGCGTAGCGCAGGGCGCCGAAGCGGCGGCGCAGCAGGTCGGCCAGCACCCCGAACACCACCGGGCCACGAGCGTTGCCGATGTGCACGTAGTTGTAGACCGTCGGGCCGCACACATACAGGGTCGGACAGGCCGGATCGAGCGGGGCGAACGGTTCGAGCTGGCGAGTCAGGTTGTTGTGCAGGCGCAGGGTCATGGGGCTGTGGCTGGGGGACAAGCCTGTGATTTTAGAACGTGTCGACCCCCTTTGGGGGCACCCGTTGCCACCGGTGGACGCCGGGTCCACCCAAGGTGGGGTGGGCAGGAGCGGCGTGGACGGGTAATGTTCAGCCCCTTGCGCTCGCCACTGCCTACACTATTGCCGTGTCCTTGCTCCCGTCGCCAATGAAATCCACCGCGTTGCTGACCCTGGCCTGCCTGTCGGCGCTGCCCGCCGTGGCCCAGGCGCAGGAGGTCGAGCCCCGCAACCGGGTGGTGATCGTGGAGAACGTGAAGTTCGACTACGCGCAGGTCCTGAATGTCGAGCCCGTGTTCCAGACCCTGCGCGCGACCCGCACCGAAGAACACTGCGAGCCGGTCTCGACCCGGACCCTGGCGCCGGTCAATGTCACCGGCGAGGAGCCGGTCGAGGACAAGGGCCGGATCAGCCGCTTCTGGGACTCGGTGCGCTCGATGTTCAAGCGCAGCGATGAAGAGGTCTCCGAGGACACCGCCGCCGAGTCACCGGCCCCGGCGCCGGCACCGGCCAACAATGGCCCGATGCTGACCCGCGACTGCCGCATCGTGCCGGTGGGGCGTGAGTTCCGCCGGCCCATCGCCTACGACGTGGATTACGTCTACAAGGGCACCAAGTACCGCTCGCGGCTGCCGGAAGACCCCGGCAACCGGCTCAAGATCCGGGTTTCGATCACCCCCTGGGTCGGCCCCGAGCAGGGCACTGCCAGCAATCCCTGATTCTGAGACCCCGGCCCCTTGCGCAGGCCCCGGTCGCATGCAAAGATGGTCGACCATGAAGCTCACCGACTTCCAGCACGACAGCAGCGCAGCCCGACAGGCGTCGGGCATGACCTCGCGTGCGCGTCGACCGGAACCCCACATCCTCGCTGGGTAACCGGAGCTTTTTGCTGTTCGTCCGAAAAAAACCCAGCCCGCCGGCTGGGTTTTTTCGTTTCCGCGTTCTGAAAGCTGCAACTGCAACCTTTTCGTTCCACCTTTGGTTCCTGTTTTCCCTTCCACCGCGTCGAAGCCGGCGCCGCCACGCAAGGAAAGATGATGTCCCCCAAGCACTTCCTGAACACCCAGGACTGGAGCCGCAGCGATCTCGATGCGCTGCTGACCCAGGCCGCGCTGTTCAAGCGCAACAAGCTCGGCGACCAGCTCAAGGGCAAGTCGATCGCGCTGGTGTTCTTCAACCCGTCCATGCGCACCCGCACCAGCTTCGAACTGGGCGCGTTCCAGCTCGGCGCCCACGCGGTGGTGCTGCAGCCGGGCAAGGATGCGTGGCCGATCGAGTTCAACCTCGGCACGGTGATGGACGGCGATACCGAAGAGCACATCGCTGAAGTGGCCAAGGTGCTGGGCCGTTACTGCGACATCATCGCCGTGCGCGCGTTCCCCAAGTTCATCGACTGGGCCTACGACCGCCAGGACATCGTCCTCAACAGTTTCGCCAGGTACTCGCCGGTGCCGGTCATCAACATGGAGACCATCACCCATCCGTGCCAGGAGCTGGCCCACATCATGGCCCTGCAGGAGCACTTCGGCACCCAGGACCTGCGCGGCAAGAAGTACGTGCTGACCTGGACCTACCACCCCAAGCCGCTGAACACCGCAGTCGCCAATTCGGCGCTGACCATCGCCACCCGCATGGGCATGGACGTGACCCTGCTGTGCCCGACCGCCGACTACATCCTCGACGACCGCTACATGGGCTGGGCCGAGCAGAACGTGGCCGAGAGCGGTGGTTCGTTGAAGATCAGCCATGACATCGACAGCGCCTACGCCGGCGCCGACGTGGTCTATGCCAAGAGCTGGGGCGCGCTGCCGTTCTTCGGCAACTGGGAACCGGAAAAGCCGATCCGCGACCAGTTCAAGCACTTCATCGTGGACGAACGGAAGATGGCGCTGACCAACAACGGTGTGTTCAGCCACTGCCTGCCGCTGCGCCGCAACGTGAAGGCCACCGATGCGGTGATGGATTCGCCGCAGTGCATCGCCATCAACGAAGCCGAGAACCGCCTGCACGTGCAGAAGGCGATCATGGCTGCGGTTGCCGGGCGCTAAGAAGGATCAGTCGAGCATGGCTCGACTCTACATAGACGAAGTCGAGCATGGCTCGACTCTACATAGACGAAGTCGAGCATGGCTCGACTCTACATAACCTGATTGGACATACCCCCCATGAGCAACAAAGACGTCGTTCTCGCCTTCTCCGGCGGCCTGGATACCAGCTTCTGCGTGCCGTACCTGCAGGAGCGCGGCTACAACGTGCACACCGTGTTCGCCGATACCGGCGGCGTGGATGATGAAGAGCGCGATTTCATCGAGAAGCGCGCCGCCGAGCTGGGCGTGGCCAGTCACCAGACCGTCAACGGTGGCCCGGCCATCTGGGAAGGCTTCGTCAAGCCGTTCGTGTGGGCCGGCGAAGGCTACCAGGGCCAGTACCCGCTGCTGGTCTCGGACCGCTACCTGATCGTCGATGCCGCGCTGAAGCGTGCTGCCGAGCTGGGCACCAACATCATCGCCCACGGCTGCACCGGCATGGGCAACGACCAGGTCCGCTTCGACCTGGCGGTGAAGGCCCTGGGTGACTACCAGATCATCGCGCCGATCCGCGAGATCCAGAAGGAACACACCCAGACCCGCGCCTACGAGCAGAAGTACCTGGAGGAGCGCGGCTTCGGCGTGCGTGCCAAGCAGCAGGCCTACACCATCAACGAGAACCTGCTGGGCCTGACCATGTCCGGCGGCGAGATCGACCGTTGGGAAGCCCCGGGCGAGGGCGCCCGCGGCTGGTGCGCACCGCGCAGCGAGTGGCCGGAGCAGGCGCTGAACGTGACCCTGAAGTTCGTCGAGGGCGAAGCCGTCGAACTGAACGGCAAGGCGCTGCCGGGTGACCAGATCCTGGCCCAGCTCAACAAGCTGTTCGCCCCGTACGGCGTTGGCCGCGGTGTCTACACCGGCGACACCGTGATCGGTCTGAAGGGCCGCATCGTGTTCGAGGCCCCGGGCCTGGTCTCGCTGCTGGTCGCGCACCGCGCGCTGGAAGATGCCGTGCTGACCAAGCAGCAGAACCGCTTCAAGCCGGACGTGGCGCGCAAGTGGGTGGAGCTGGTGTACGAAGGCTTCTACCACGACCCGCTGAAGACCGACATCGAGGCGTTCCTGAAGTCCTCGCAGGCCAAGGTCAACGGCGAAGTGGTGCTGGAAACCCGGGGTGGCCGCGTCGACGCGGTGGCCGTGAAGTCGCCGCACCTGCTCAACACCAAGGGTGCCACCTACGCGCAGTCGGCCGACTGGGGCGTGGAAGAGGCGGAGGGCTTCATCAAGCTGTTCGGCATGAGTTCCACGCTCTATGCGCAGGTGAACCGCTGAGACCCTGGTGCCCTGGCCCGCTGTGGGCCAGGGTGCGCAGCAAACGGATGAATCGATGAGCGCGCTCCGCATCAGCACCGATCCGCAGCACTTGGACGTTGCCCTGATCCACCAGTTCCTGTCTACCCAGGCCCATTGGAGCCTGGGCATCGGGCGCGAGCTGGTGGAACGGGCCATTGCCGGTTCGCTGTGTTTTGGCGCCTATCTGGACGCGTCCGGCCAGGTTGCGTTTGCGCGCGTCATCACCGACGGTGCCACCTTTGCTTATCTGGCTGACGTGTTCGTGCTGCCGCAGCACCGCGGCCAGGGCTACAGCAAGCAGCTGCTGCAGGCGATCATGGCCCATCCGCAGCTGCAGAGCCTGCGCCGCTTCATGCTGGCCACCAGCGATGCACATCGGCTCTACGCCCCCTTCGGCTTCGGCGCGCCGGCACGGCCAGAGTTGCTGATGGAAATTGTGCGCCAGAACCTCTATGCCCCGGCTACGCCCGAGCAAACACCTTGTTGATTCCCATGACCGACCTGCTTGCTTCCACCCTGCAGCACCTGCATGCCCTGGTGTCCTTCGACACCCGCAACCCGCCGCGTGCGATCACCACCGGTGGCATCTTCGATTACCTGCGCGCGAACCTGCCCGGCTTCAACGTCGAGGTGATTGATCATGGCGCTGGTGCGGTCAGCCTGTACGCCGTGCGCGGGACCCCGAAGTACCTGTTCAACGTGCATCTGGATACGGTGCCCGATTCGCCGCACTGGAGTGCCGACCCGCACGTGATGCGGCGCATGGACGACCGCGTGGTCGGCCTTGGCGTGTGCGACATCAAGGGTGCCGCCGCCGCGCTGGTGGCTGCGGCCAATGCCAGCGACGGCAACGCCGCGTTCCTGTTCTCCAGCGACGAGGAAGCCAACGATCCGCGCTGCATCGCCGCGTTCCTGGCACGTGGCCTGCCGTACGAAGCGGTGTTGGTGGCGGAGCCGACCATGAGCGAAGCGGTGCTGGCGCACCGGGGCATCAGCTCGGTGCTGATGCAGTTCGCCGGGCGTGCCGGCCATGCCTCGGGCAAGCAGGATGCGGCCGCCAGTGCGCTGCACCAGGCCATGCGCTGGGGCAACCGCGCGCTGGACCATGTCGAATCGCTGGCCTCGGCGCGCTTCGGCGGCCTGACCGGGTTGCGCTTCAACATCGGCCGCGTGGAAGGTGGCATCAAGGCCAACATGATTGCGCCGGCTGCCGAAGTGCGGTTCGGGTTCCGCCCGCTGCCGTCGATGGATATCGACGCACTGCTGGCGACCTTCGCCGGTTTCGCCGAACCGGAAGCGGCCGTGTTCTCCGAAACCTTCCGTGGTCCCAGCCTGCCGGCCGGCGACATCGCCGAGGCCGAGAACCGCCGCCTGCTGGCGCGCGACGTGGCTGATGCGCTGGAGCTGCCGATCGGCAACGCGGTGGACTTCTGGACCGAGGCCTCGCTGTTCTCCGCCGCCGGTTACACCACCCTGGTGTTCGGCCCGGGCGACATCGCCCAGGCCCACACCGCCGATGAGTTCGTGACGCTGGACCAGCTGCAGCGCTACACCGACGCCGTGCACCGCATCATCGCCGCCGGCGCCTGATTCTTCCCTTTCCGACGAAACCGAAATGTCTCCTGCCCTCCAGCCCCATCGCCAGACCCGCCAGACCATCGTGCGCCTGCTTTCCAGCATGGCCAGCGCGAAGGAGATCAGCCAGTACCTCAAGCGCTTCTCGCAGCTGGACGCCAAGCGCTTCGCCGTGGTCAAGGTCGGCGGCGCGGTGCTGCGCGACGATCTCGACGCGCTGACCTCCTCGCTGTCGTTCCTGCAGGAAGTCGGGCTGACCCCGATCGTGCTGCACGGCGCCGGCCCGCAGCTGGATGCCGAACTGTCGGCCGCCGGCATCGAGAAGCAGACCGTCAACGGCCTGCGTGTGACCTCGCCGGAAGCGCTGGCGATCGTGCGCCGCGTGTTCCAGCAGTCCAACCTGCGCCTGGTCGAGGCGCTGCAGCAGAACGGCGCGCGCGCCACCTCGATCACCGGTGGCGTATTCGAGGCCGAGTACCTGGACGTGGACACCTACGGCCTGGTCGGCGAGGTGAAGAAGGTCAACCTGGCACCGATCGAGGCCAGCCTGCGCGCCGGGTCGATCCCGGTCATCACCAGCCTGGGCGAGACTGCTGGCGGCCAGATCCTCAACGTCAACGCCGACTTCGCCGCCAACGAGCTGGTGCAGGAACTGCAGCCGTACAAGATCATCTTCCTGACCGGCACCGGCGGCCTGCTGGACGAGCAGGGCAACGTGATCGATTCGATCAACCTGTCCACCGAATACGACCACCTGATCGCGCAGCCGTGGATCCACGGCGGCATGAAGGTGAAGATTGAACAGATCAAGGATCTGCTCGACCGCCTGCCGCTGGAATCGTCGGTGTCGATCACGCGCCCGGCCGACCTGGCCAAGGAACTGTTCACCCACAAGGGGTCGGGCACGCTGGTGCGCAAGGGCGAAAAGGTGCTGCGCGCCACTGCCTGGAACGAGCTGGACCTGCCGCGCCTGAAGGGCCTGATCGAATCCAGCTTCGGCCGCACCCTGGTGCCTGACTATTTCCAGAAGACCAAGCTGCTGCGCGCCTATGTCAGCGAGAACTACCGCACCGCGGTCATCCTCACTGACGAAGCCGAGGGCGTGTACCTGGACAAGTTCGCCGTGCTCGATGATGCACAGGGCGAAGGCCTGGGCCGTGCGGTCTGGAACGTGATGCTGGAAGAAACGCCGCAGCTGTTCTGGCGTTCGCGCCATGGCAACCCGATCAATCACTTCTACTACGCCGAATCCGATGGCTGCTACAAGCAGGACCATTGGAAGGTGTTCTGGTACGGCGCCGATGGCATCGACCGCATCAGGACCTATGTCGATCATTGCGCGCAGCGCACCCCAAGCCTGCAGGGCTGAGCGATGAACAACCTCGATGCCTGGAACACGGTTCCCACCCTGCGCGGCCAGCACGTAACCCTGCAGCCGCTGCAGATGGAGCACGTGCCGGGTCTGCGCGATGTGCTGGAAGGCAGCGGCCTGGACCGGCTCTGGTACACCCAGGTGCCGTCACCGGACCGGGCCGAGGCCTATGTGCAGGCCGCGCTGCAGGCGCAGGCCGAAGGCAAGGTGCTGCCCTTCGTGATCCGCGATGCGGCGGGTGAGATCATCGGCAGCACGCGCTTCTACGACATGGATGCCGGCGTGCCCAAGCTCAGCCTCGGCTACACCTGGTATGCGCCGCGCGTGCAGCGCACCGGCGCCAACACCGAAGCCAAGCTGTTGCTGCTGCAGCACGCCTTCGAGGCCATGGGCTGCATCAGCGTGGTGCTGGAAACCAGCTGGTTCAACTTCACCTCGCGCACCGCCATCGCCCGCCTCGGCGCCAAGCAGGATGGCGTGCTGCGCAACCACAAGCGGCATGCCGACGGCACGCCGCGCGACACCGTCATCTTCTCCATCATCGATGCGGAATGGCAGGGCGTGAAGCGCCACCTGCAGTACCGCCTGGACAGTCACGCATGAACGATTCGACTTTCACCCTGGGCATCGTCGGTGCCCGCGGCCATACCGGCGCTGAGCTGATCAAGCTGGTGGCCGCCCACCCGCGGCTGAAACTGGCTTTCGTCTCCTCACGCGAGCGCGCCGGGCAGCGCCTGTCCGACCACCATCCGGAATTCCAGGGTGACCTGCAGTACGAAAACCTGGATGCCGACGCGGTGGCGGCCAAGGGCGTGGATGCGGTGATCCTGGCCCTGCCCAATGGCCTGGCCGCACCGTTCGTGGCCGCGCTTGAAACCGCGAAACCGGACACCGTCATCGTCGACCTCTCCGCCGACTACCGTTTCGACAACAGCTGGTACTACGGCCTGCCGGAGCTGACCCGAGGCCGCTACAACGGACAGAAACACATCAGCAACCCGGGCTGTTATGCCACCGCGATGCAGCTGGCGGTGCATCCGCTACTGGGCCTGCTGGCTGGCCCGCCGCAGTGCTTCGGTGTCTCCGGCTACTCCGGTGCCGGTACCACGCCGTCGGACAAGAACAACGTCGAACTGCTGGCAGACAACCTGATGCCATATGCGCTGACCAACCACGTGCATGAGCGCGAGGTGTCGGTGCAGCTGGGCGTGGCTGTCGAGTTCATGCCGCATGTCGCGCCGCATTTCCGTGGCATCACGCTTACCGCCAACCTGTGGCTGAACCGGGTGCAGACCCGCGAGCAGATCGTCGAGCGCTTCCAGCAGGCCTATGCCGGCGAACCGCTGATCGAGGTGCTGGATGAAGCGCCCTGGGTCAGCCGCATCGCCGGCCGCCACGGTGCCCAGGTCGGTGGCTTCACGCTGGCCCCGGGCGGCAAGCGAGTGGTGGTGGTGGCGACCCTGGACAACCTGCTGAAGGGTGCGGCCACCCAGGCCATGCAGAACCTCAACCTCGCGCTGGGCATCGACGAACTGACGTCGATCCCGCACTGAACACGTATTCCGGAGCCCCCATGGCAGACCTTCTTTGGCAGAAGCCCGGCGTCGCTGTCGACGCCCAGATCCAGACCTTCCTCGCCGGCGATGACGTGATCCTCGATCGCGAATTCTTCCTGCACGACATCGCCGCCAGCGCCGCGCATGCACAAGGCCTGCAGCACATCGGCATCCTCAGCGCCGACGAGCTGGAAGGCCTGCTGCGCGAACTGGAGGTGCTGGCGCAGGACTTCCGCGAAGGCCGTTTCGTGCTGGATACGCAGTACGAAGATGGTCACTCGGCGATTGAAGCGCGCCTGACCGAACGTCTCGGCGATGCCGGCCGCAAGATCCACACCGGCCGCAGCCGCAATGACCAGATCCTGGTCGCCACCCGGCTCTGGCTGAAAGAGAAGCTGCTGCGTGTGGCCCAACTCAGCGCCGAAGTTGCCAAGGTCGCGCTGGACCGTGCGCAGGCCGAGAAGGATCTGCCGATTCCCGGATACACCCACATCCAGCGTGCCGTGGTGTCCTCGGCCGGCATGTGGTGGGCCGGCTGGGCCGAGGCCTTCATCGACAACGCCATCCGCGCGCGCGACACCCATGCGCTGGTCGACGCCAATCCGCTTGGCACGGCTGCCGGCTACGGTGTGAACCTGCCGCTGGACCGTGAGCACACCACGGCCGCGCTCGGTTTCGCGCGCATGCAGATCTCGCCGATCTACGCGCAGCTGTCGCGCGGCAAGTTCGAGCTGGCCGCACTGGAAGCACTGGGTGGTGCCACGCTGGACCTGCGTCGCATTGCCTGGGACCTGTCGTTGTTCACCAGCGCCGAGTTCGGCTTCGTCGCGCTGCCGGCGCAGTACACCACCGGCAGTTCGATCATGCCCAACAAACGCAACCCGGACGTGATCGAGCTGATGCGCGCCACCCACGCCAGTGTCGCAGCCGCGCGCACCGAGATCGAGCAGCTGCTGTCGCTGCCGTCGGGCTACCACCGCGACCTGCAGTCGTCCAAGGGCGCCATCTTCCACGGCTTCGGCCGTGGCCTGGCCGCGCTGGAGCTGCTGCCGGCGCTGCTGGCCAACCTGGAATGGCGTGACGACCGGCTGCGCGCAGCGATCGACTCGGGCATGTATGCCACCGACGTCGCCGTGGAAGCGGCCGTGGCCGGTGTGCCGTTCCGCGAGGCCTACAAGGCTGCTGCCGCCGGTGCCGACAGCGCAGGGCAGGGGCGTACCCCGGAAGGCAGCCTGGCCGCACGCGTATCGCCGGGTTCGGCCGCCGACCTGCGCCTGGACGAACTGCACGCGCGCTGGCAGGCGCTGTCCTGATGGCCGGCACCGTCTACCTGGTGCTGGCCATGCGCCGGCCCGATTTCAACGCCGCCGCCGTGCAGCCGCACCGTGACTTTCTCGATGCGTTGCAGGCACAGGGCAAGCTGCAGCTGACCGGCGGTTTTGCCGATGGCAGCGGTGGCGCCTATGTGCTGTGCAACGTGGACAGCCTGGCGCAGGCGCAGGCCATCGTCGCCACCGATCCGCTGGTGACGATGCAGGCCTCCGAGCTGACCGTGCACGAATGGAACACCCGCTGAGAGCCTGACCGATGATCCAGCACGCTGCCCACGTCGCCTCGCCGTTCCCCGAACAAGCGCTGCCGCCGTGGCGGCGTGCGGTGCTGAAGGTCGGCAGCAGCCTGCTGGCCGCCGATGGCGGCGGCCTGTCACCTCGCCACGCGCTGGGCTTGGCACAGTTCGTGTCGGCCAATGTACTGGCCGGGCGTGAGGTGGTGATCGTGTCTTCCGGCGCGGTCGCTGCCGGTCGCGCGATCCTGCCGCGGGCCGATGAGCCGGGCGCAGCGATGGCAGCGCGGCAGGCGCTGGCTGCGCTCGGTCAGGCCCAGCTGATCGGGCTCTGGCAGCGCTTCTTCGAGCGCCCGGTGGCGCAGGTGCTGCTGACCCACGACGACCTGCGCAACCGCCGCCGCTACCTCAACGCACGCGCCACGCTCAATGAGTTGCTGCGGCTGGGCGCGTTGCCGGTGGTCAACGAGAACGACACCGTGTCGGTGGACGAACTCAAGCTCGGCGACAACGACAACCTGGCCGCCACCGTGGCCGCGCTGGTCGATGCCGATGCGCTGTTCATCGCCACCGACATCGACGGCCTGTACAGCGCGGACCCGCGCACCGTGGCCGATGCGCGGCCACTGCACGACGTGCCGGAACTGAGTGACGAGGTGCTGGCGATGGCCGGCGGCGCAGGTTCGCGCGCCGGTACCGGCGGCATGCGCACCAAGCTGGAAGCGGCGGCCAAGGCGGGTCGTCTCGGCATCGAGACCTACCTTTTCAACGGCCGTAGCAGCGACGTGGTGCGTGCACTGGCGCAGGACCGCCTGTTCGGCACCCGCATCCACGCCGCGCGCTGCCGCGAGGCGGCCCGCAAGCACTGGCTGCGGCATGCACCGCTGACCGAAGGCGCGATCGTGATCGATGCCGGTGCGGCACAGGCCATGCGCGAGAAGGGCGCCTCGCTGCTGCCCGGTGGCATCACCGGTGCGGAGGGCGCGTTCCGGCGTGGCGATATGGTGCAGGTGTGCTGGAATGCACCACAGGGCCGCGTCTGCATCGCCCGCGGTGTCAGCCAGTACGCCGCCGATGATGTGCGCCGGATCGCCGGTCGCCATTCGCGCGACATCGAGGCCGTGCTGGGCTACAACTACGGTGGCAGTGTCGTCCATCGCGACGATCTGGTGCTGCCATGACCGGTTTGAAGGACACCCCGATGAGCGAAATCGAAGCGCAGGCGCGTGCCTGCCGTGACGCGGCCCAGATCGTTGCCGGCCTCGACAGTGCGGCCCGCCGCACGCTGCTGCTGGCGATGGCACAGGCGCTGGAAGTGAATGCCGGGCTGATCCTGGCCGGTAATGCACGTGACCTCGCCGCGGCGCGCGACAAGGGCGTTGGCAGTGCCATGCTCGACCGCCTGGCGCTGGACCAGGCACGCCTGTTCGCCATGGCCGAAGCCGTGCGTGAGGTCGCTGCGCTTCCCGATCCGGTCGGCCAGGTCACCCGCGACGATGTGCGTCCGAACGGCATCCGTGTGCAGAAGGTGCGCGTTCCGCTGGGAGTGATCGCGATGATCTACGAAGCCCGCCCGAATGTGACCGCCGAAGCGGCCGCCCTGTGCCTGAAGGCCGGCAATGGCGTGATCCTGCGCGGAGGTTCCGAGGCGATCCACTCCAACACCGCCATCGCCCAGGCGCTGTCAGGCGCATTGAAGGCCAACGGCGTACCGCCGGCTGCGGTGACCGTACTGACCGACCTACGCCGCGAAGCGATGCTGGAACTGCTGCAGTTGCATGCGCTGATCGACCTGGCCATTCCGCGTGGCGGTGAAGGCCTGATCCGCTTCGTTGCCGAGCATGCGCGGGTGCCGGTGATCAAGCATTACAAGGGCGTGTGCCATCTGTTCGTGGATGCCAGCGCCGACCTCGGCAAGGCCATTGACCTGCTGTTGGATGGCAAGTGCAGCCGCCCTGCAGCCTGCAACTCGCTGGAAACGCTGCTGGTGCACCGCGAGGTGGCCGAAGCGTTCCTGCCGCGCGTGGCGCAGGCGCTCGGCGAGCGCGGCGTGCAGCTGCGCGCCGATGCACTGGCGCAGCCGCTGCTGCCGGGCAGCACGTTGGCCACCGAAGACGACTATGCCGCCGAGTTCCTTGATCTGGTGCTGGCGGTGCGCGTGGTTGACGATCTCGACGCTGCCATCGCGCACATCCGTGCCTACACCTCCGACCATACCGAAGTGATCGTCACCGAAGACGCGGGCAACGCCGAGCGCTTCGTGACTGCGCTGCGCTCGGCAGTGGTGATGGTCAATGCGTCCTCGCGTTTCTCCGACGGCGGCCAGCTGGGCCTGGGCAGCGAGATCGGCATCTCCACCACGCGCCTGCACGCGTACGGCCCGATGGGGCTGGAGGCACTCACCGTCGAACGATTTGTCGTGCGCGGTGAAGGGCAGACCCGCACGTAAGTAGGTCCACGCCATGCGGGGATGCTCCTCGTGGCGGACATCGGTGCCGACCAAGGTCGGCACCCACTGGAGAGAACGCCGACCAAGGTCGGCATCTACCCAAGCAAGCGCCGACCAAGGTCGGCATCTACCCAAGCAAGCGCCGACCAAGGTCGGCAGCTACCGGGCAGCAGGGCTACACCACCTCGCGGCGGATGCCGATCGGTCGCGCGTGATCGTCCATGTGCAGCGTAGCGGCCTTGCAGCCCAGCAGACGCTCGGCCAGCCCGGTGCTGGCCCCCAGGTCGGCGGCCACTTCGTTGAGGCTGGCCAGCGGCCGCGGCAGGCGCCGGTCTCGGCCGCGGAAGCGCGCGCGGTTGTACTCGGCCCAGCCGATCAGCAGTACGCTGGCGCACAGCAGCATCAGCGGCAACGCCACCAGCACATAGGGGTCGAACTGGCTTTGCCGTTCGTACAGCTGCTGCCAGGCCAGCTGGCCTCCGACCAGCCACGACACCAGTGTGACCAGTGGCGCCCACAGGTAGAAGTAGAACCCCCAGAACGCCAGGGTGACGAAGCCCCAGGCGGTGCGCTGGAAGCGTGGTTGGCGATGCGGCTTGCGGATCATCCGCGAGTCGAAGCGGTTGGACGGGCGTTGTGCGTTCATCGGATCCCCCGATCAGGGCTGGTCCAGGTGGCGCGCTTGCTGCGACGGCGCAGCAGGGTTTTCGGCAACGCCACCAGGGTGGTGGAAAGGCTGATCAACCAGTACGCCATCGGGTACCAGATGACCCAGAAGTAGTTGCGTCCAATCTGTGTTTCGTAACGACGGTCGATGATCAGGCTGCTGGCGAACTGCAGCAGGCAGACCAGGGCCAGGATCACGCCATGCCACTCCGGCAGCAGGCTGGCGATATGCAGTTGCGGGGGCAGTTCGATGAACTTGCCCAGCGCCCACAGCACCACGATGAACAACATGGTGTAAGCCCAGATCACGCTGAGCACGTACTCCAGCAGTACGCCCCACATGCGCCGCTCCTTCCAGTGCAGCAGCGAGCGGGCATGGCGCAGCATCACCTCCACGCCGCCCTGAGCCCAGCGCAGCCGCTGCCGCCACAGTCCCTTCAGGGTTTCCGGCATCAGGATAAAGCACAGTGCGTTGGGCTCGTAGCGGATGTCCCAGTGCGCGCGCTGCAGGCGCCAGCTGATGTCGATGTCTTCGGTCACCATGTCATCGGACCACCAGCCGACCTGGTGCAGGGCGGTACGGCGGAAACCGGCGATCACCCCGGAGATGGTGAAGATGCGCCCGTATACCCGCTGCGCGCGCTTGATCATGCCGATGATCGAGGAGAACTCGGCCACCTGCAGGCGTCCGAGCAGGGTGGAGCGGTTGCGGATGCGCGGGTTGCCGGTGACCGCGCCGACCCGGTTGCCGCTGACCAGGTGCCAGATCATCCAGTGCAGCGCGTGTTCTTCCAGCATCGCGTCGCCGTCGATGCACACCAGGTATTCCGAGCGTGCGGCGAGCGCCCCCATGCGCAGCGCATTGGCCTTGCCGAGGTTGCGGTCCAGGTGCAGCACGCGCAGGCGTGGGTGCTTCGCCGCCAACACGTCCAGCCGGGCACCGGTGTCGTCGCTGCTGCCGTCGTCGATGGCGATCACTTCATAGTCGGCCGGGTAGCGCTGTGCCAGCGCCGCGCCGAGTGTGTCGTCGAGGTTCGCCGACTCGTTGTGGCAGGGAATCAGCAGGCTCGCGAACGGTGGATCGACCATCAGCGGCGGGTCGTTGCGTGGGCGCGAATGGCGTTCGCGCCGGAAGTAGTAGTACAGGCCGCCCGACATCCAGAAGAATGCCATCACCATCGGGTAGTAGAAGGCGAACTGGAACAGGACCTGCAGCAACGGATGCATGTCCATGTCACTTCTCCGGGTACGGGAAGTTGCCGGCGGACATTGCCGCGCGGGCATCGCGGGTGGAGGGCTGGTCGGCGATGAAGTCGTCCGGGTACCAGGCGAAGTGGTGCACGCCCTGCGCCTGCAGCTGGCGGATCTGCGCGCGCAGGCGCTCGGCGGGAATCGGTTGCCCGCTGCGCCAATCGACGGTCTGCAGTTCGAACAGGGTGTGCTGCAACTGTGGGTCATGTGCACGCACCGCGGCCAGCAGCTGGTCGAGCCAGCGTTCCGGATGCTTGCTGCCTTCCATCCACGGCATCGCCATCAGTGCAGTCTGGTCGTAGGCCTTGTTGAACAGGTCCAGGCGCTGCGCGAACCAGGCTTCGCTCTGCGGGCGCAGCACCGGCTCCGCGTACAGGTTGCGCACCGTGGCCAGCTTCGGCCGCCAGCGCTGCGCGCTGTTGCGCAGCGCCAGGGTGAAGTCGATCAGCGCCTGCGTGCGTGCGCTGCCCCCATCGCCGGCCGCCAGCGTGGGCAGCTCGGTGTCGCGCAGATAGCCATCGTCATGGAACAGCAGGCCCTCGAAGTAGGAGTTGACCGCCAGATCCTCGTAGATGTCGAGCATGACCTGGCGCGCCTGGGGATTGGTGAAGTCCAGCCGGTACATGCCATCGGCATCGCCGTTGCGGATTGCCAGCGCCTTGCGCTGCACCGGGTCGGGCAGCTCGAAGCCGAGTACCGGCAGCCATGCGTAGACCTTCACCCCCGCGCGCGATTTCAGCTGCCAGGCGACGCGACTGAACAGGTCCGCGCGCATCGGCATGTGGCGGTTGGGGAAGTACAGTGCATCGGCGGTGTTGTTGCCGTCCGGATCGGCGAACGCCTGCAGGTAGACGTGCGTCGGTGCGATGCGCTTGACCCGCTCGATCAGTGCATCCAGATTGCGCGCCTGCTGTGCGGGCTCGGGGTCGTAGACATCATCCAGGTCGATCTGCAGGGCACGGATGCCATCGAGCGCGACGTCGCGACGCAGCTCGTAGGCCAGCCCTTCCACGGTCGGGTTGTCGCTGACCAGGAAGCGCGCCAGGCCATGCAGGTCGCTGGCCACCGGCGTGCTGCGGCCCTCCAGATCGAAGGACACCGGCATGCCCAACTGCTCGGCGATGTCGTTGCTCAACTGGTTGTAGGCCGCGTATGGCCAGACGATGGCGCGCGGGCGCACGCCCAGGTGCTGCTCGATGCGCTGCACGCTGCGCGAGAGATCGGCGCGCAGGCGTTGCGCGTACTGCGCCTCGCTCTCATAGCTGCGCGTGGAGGGGTTGTAAACTCGGGTCACGACAGCCGGGGTGGAGTTCCCCTGTGGGTTGGCGAGCACCCCGTGGTGCAGGTCGTCGGTATGGCTGGCCACTTCGATCAGGCCGCTGTCGTGCATCTGTTTCAGCTGTGCCCAGGTGATGAAGTCGTCGCGGCCGAACGGCCGGTAGCCATAGTCGATGGTGCGGCCAGGTGCCATGTCCACGTAGTCGGTGATCACCGCCACCAACGCCGGATAGCGGTAAGCCTGCAGCAACGGGAAGGCCTTGTCGTAGACACTGCGCAGGCCGTCATCGAAGGTCAGCAGTACCGGTTTCGGTGGCAGCGTGGCGCGTCCCTGGGAGGCGTCGATCACCTGCGACAGCGACACCGGGTGGTAACCGTGTGCCCCCAGCCAGTCCAGATGGGCGGCGAAGTTCTGCGTGCTCACCGCATAGGCATCGGCATCTCCCTTGGCTGCGACCTGGTCGCGGATGTCGTGGTAGCTGAGGATCAGCAGGCCGTTGTCGATCGCATCGAGATGCAGGGCCTGCTGCGCGAAGGCCGGCGGCGCAGCCGACAGCAGCAGGAGCACGATCAGGCGCAGGATGCGGGTCATGTCAGTCTCCCCAGCGCAGTGCGGCTTCGAAGCCGATATGACGTTCGCGATGGCCGTCGTAGACCGGCCGCGACCAGCGCGCGCCATACTCGAACACGCGTCCCTGGCCCAGCTGCCACTCGTGCATGTACAACACCGACGGCACCAGTGCACTGCCGAAGCCGTCCTGCCAGTAGTCGCCCAGCGAGATGGTCAGCCGGTGCCGGAAGTGGCGTTCGTAGTGGCGCCACAGTTGCTGGTCGATGCGCAGGCCGATCTCGACCATGCGATCCCGCTTCGGGTTGAAGTAGGGAGCATCATCGCGGCTGCCTCGACTGGTGTAGGCACTGGCCAGGCCATCGATCAGCCACCGTGGGCGTGTCAGCAGCCGCTGCTCGACGCGGGTGCTGAACAGTTCGCGATGGTTGCCATCGTCGTAACGGAAGCGGCTGGCGCCGAACATCCAGTGCGTGCGCTCGCTGCGCCGATAGTCGACCTGCGCGCCGACACTGTCGGCAGTGATGCCGGCCACGCGCGCCTGCATTGATGCCTCCGGATCATTGCGTGCGGCGGTCAGTCCGGCATGCCAGTAGTCGTTGAACTGCCAGCCCACGCCGACGCGCAGGCCGGTATCACCGATGTGGTCGTTGGCGCGCAGCACTGCAGCTTCCGCATCCAGACGGCCGAAGCGGTAGCGTACGCCCGCGCCCAGCCACAGCGGGTCGATGCGCTCGTCCTGGAAATCGACCGAGCGCCGGTCGGCGAAGGCGAACAGCCGCCAGCGATCGTCGAGTACGGGTGTCTGCACTTCCATGCCATAGCGGCGGTCGTCGTTGCCCAGTGGCGAGGTGCCTCCACCACCGGAGCTGCGCCCGATGTCGGTCCATGCCTTCAGCTGCCAACCGCGGTGCGCGCGCCAGGCCTGGTCCATGCGTTCGACGGCGGGCTGGGTGGGGTAGCGCGCGACCAGATCGTCGTGCAGCGGTCGCGCCAGGTCATCGCGCTGCAGGGCGACGTAGGCTTCCTGCATGCCCAGCCGTGGCTCGATGTCGCGCGGGTCCAGCGCATGCGCCATCTGTTGCCGTTGCAGCGCCCTGCGTGGCCAGCCGCGCATCATGTATACGCTGCCCAGCGCGCTCTGCAGGCCGCCGTTGCCCGGTGCGATGTCGACCATCGATTCCAGATCGCGCTGTGCGGTGGGCAGGTCACCGCTGTAGGCGCGCACCATTGCCAGGTTGAGGTCGGCTTCGTAGCGCGACCAGTTTGGATACGGCGACTTGCCGTTGCTCCAGCGCCAGGCAGGTTCCTTGTCGCGCCACGTCTGCAGCAGGTCGACGGCCTTTTCCTGCTGCTCGCTTTCCAGGTAGGCGTAAGCCAGTTCCGAATGCGAGGCGTCGCGCGTCGGATCGCCGGCGACGGCCGCCTGCAGCACCGGAATGGCTTCTTCCGGATGCAGGGTGCCCATCAGCGAATCGCCGACCGCAGGCAGAACATAGTCGGGCAGGGCATGGCCTTCAGCCTGCAGTGCGCGGGCTTCCTCTCGCACCTGCGCATGGCGGCCCAGCCGGTTGAGCAGGATCAGCCGGTCCATGCGGATGCGCAGTGGCGCCTGCACAGGCGGGGTGCCTTCGCTGCTCAGGTAGCGCTGCATGCGCGCCAGGGTCGATTCGGCTTCTTCCAGCCGGCTGTCTTCGCTGCTGCTGTAGGCCAGGCTCCAGACCACCAGCTTGGCCAGGTAGTCGCCTTCGATGCGTTGCTTCTGTGCAGCGTCGAACAGTTGCGGGCGCTGCTGGTACAGCTCCCAGGCGCGCCAGGCATTGCCGATGTCGCCCAGGGTCAGGACGCGCAGCTTGAACAGCAGGTCGTCATTGGGCTGCTGCTGGCTGGCGCGCTCGATCGCGCCGAGCGCTTCCAGCCAACGGGCCTGGTCGCGGTAGCGGCCGATCTCGGCCAGGGCCGCCTCGCGGTCAGGCGGGGCAGCGCTGCTGGCCCAGGCCAGGGCGGTACAGGCAAGGCCGACGCAGAGCGCCAGCCGGCGGTGGACAACCATTGGGGACCCCCTTGGCTTCCGAACCAGACAACCTGAAAAATGTGACGCACATCACATGCCAGATTTTGGGATGGCCGTGGCCTGCGTCACTCCCCTCGCGAACTCCCATCCAGCAGGGATGGGCGAAACCAGGACAGCGACCTGCAATGTCTTGTCTGAAACGAGAGTCCCCCGCACACCGAGTGGTGGCCTGGGCGGCGCGGCCGCCCCCATGCCCGATGCCGGCACGCGGCAAGGATGGGCATTCGTGGGCACTATCCGCCCGGAATTGTCAGCCCGGCGTCAAAATGCGCAGAAGGGCAGACGAGCGGTAGGTGGGCGGGTTGTGGGGCCCCACGCGGCTTACCAGAGATCTTCCAGCTTGCGCGGCTTGCAGGCCACCCAGGAGGCGCACAGCATCAGGGTGGCGCAGCCGAACAGGAAGCTGAATGGGATCGTCCAGCCGTCGCTGACGGTGTGCAGCCAGCCGACCAGGAAAGGCCCCAGGCAGCTGAAGCTGTAGCCCACGCCCTGCATGAACCCGGACAGCGCGGCCGAGCCGGTGGGGGTGCGGGTGCGCAGGTTGATCAGGGTC
The DNA here is from genome assembly GCF_036320005.1 of Stenotrophomonas sp. SMYL11. Taxonomy (NCBI): domain Bacteria; kingdom Pseudomonadati; phylum Pseudomonadota; class Gammaproteobacteria; order Lysobacterales; family Lysobacteraceae; genus Stenotrophomonas; species Stenotrophomonas sp. SMYL11. The sequence goes on along the minus strand of NZ_JAWIRS010000001.1, from coordinate 725,923 downwards.
AGCGCCAGCGGGAAGGTGGACGGACCGACGCCGAGCAGGCAGGCCCACAGCAGCGGCGCCTTCATCGGGGCCACAAGCAGGCCGGTGAAGGCGATCACGAACGAGAAGAAGCCGATCAGCACCAGCGGGAACGGGTTCTGCAGGCGCACCGCCATCGACGGAATGACCAGCGACGGCAGCAGGCCCAGTGCCGAGAACACGGCGACCATCACGCCGCCGAACGCGGGCGTGCCACCGGCCTCGACCACGATGCGCGGCAGCCAGGTGAACATCGAATAGGTCATCAGCGAGGTCATGCCGAACATGAGCGTCATGCTCCAGCCCAGTGACGTGCGCCAGACCTTGCCGTGCGGCTGTGCGGTGGGATCGGTGGCGTCGGCCTGCGGCTTCGGTGCGCGCCGGGCCAGCAGCAGCCACGGCAGGGCGGCGGCCAGCGCCAGCAGCGCCCACATGCCCAGCGACACGCGCCAGCCCGCAGCATTCGCCACCGGCACTGCCAGCAGCGCCGGCAGCATCGTGCCCAACTGCAGCACGCTGATGTACAGCGTGCTCATGGTGCCAACCTTGTTGGCGAAATAGCGCTTCACCAGCGGCGGCACCACCACGTTGCCGATGCCCATGCCGGCCAGTGCAACCACCGAACCGAGCAGCAGCGTGCCGACGTTGCTGGCGCTGGAACGCAGCAGCAGGCCGGCCATCGCCATCACCATCGCCAGCAGCGTGGTGCGTTCCAGGCCCAGGCGCCGCGCCAATGCCGGCGTAGCCACGCCGAACAGCGCGAACGAGGCGGTCGGCAGCATGCCCAGCACGCCGGTCATGGTGGTGCCGAAGCCGAACTGCTGGCCGAGCACGTCCAGCAGCGGGGTGATCGAAGTGACCGCAGTGCGCAGGTTGACCGCTGCCAGCAGGATCGCGGCAAACGCCAGGACACGACCGTGCAGCAGCGACGGCGAATCGGAAGGGGAGGAACTCATCGGTGGTCCTTGCAGGTGTCGCACGCCGCAGCAACGGCATGCAGCGCCGGCATCGGTCTACGCCGAAGCGGCAGGTGGGGGAGGGGCTGCAGGAGGGCCGGCAGCGCGGCCATTGTACGTGCGCTGTGCGGCAAGGTCCCGTCATGCGGGCGGCCTGGCACTTGATACAAAAAAACCCGGAGGACAGTGATGTCTTCCAGGCTTCTTGGTGACCACCGAAGTGGTCGGGGAGACAGGATTCGAACCTGCGACCTCTACGTCCCGAACGTAGCGCTCTACCAGACTGAGCTACACCCCGAAGGGAGCCGCCTATTCTAGCGGTTCACCCCGATGGCGGCAAGGGGTGAATGCTGTTTTCTTCACACTGCCGAAGCAGTGCCACTTCAGGGAACAAAAAAGCCTGGACGACTTCACCAGGCTTCAATGCGACCACTTGAGTGGTCGGGGAGACAGGATTCGAACCTGCGACCTCTACGTCCCGAACGTAGCGCTCTACCAGACTGAGCTACACCCCGAAGGAGCCGCCTAAGATACCGTGTGAAGGCCAAGGCGGCAAGGTTTTTTTACAGCTCAGCGACGATTTTCTTTCTCGATACGGTTCTGCTCGCGGGCTTCGAACCACATGCCATTGAGGATGGCCACCGTCGAGGCGAGGCCGGCGCCGAGAATCCAGGCGAAATACCACATGATCAGTCTCCTTCATTCCGGGTAGGTGCCGACCGTTGATCGGCACACGTGCAAGCGATCAGTAAGCGTTCGGGTTGTTGCCCATTTCTTCGGTGGTGGTCTTGCCCTTCAGCACGCGGTACACCCAGGTGGTGTAACCGATGATGATCGGCAGGAACACCGCCGTGGCCAGCAGCATGATCCACAGGGTCAGGTGGCTGGACGAGGCATCCCACACGGTCAGGCTGGAGGTGGGCTGGCTCGAGGACGGCAGCAGGAACGGGAAGATGGCAAAGCCGACGGTCAGGATGATGCCGGCGATGGCCGCACCGGAGGCGATGAAGGCCAGGCCGCCGCGACGGGCACGCAGCAGCACCGCACTGGCCAGCAGGCCGGCCAGGCCGAGCAGCGGGGCCAGGATCGTGGCCGGCATCGTGCTGTAGTTGCGCATCCAGCCACCGGCGGCGCCGAGTTCGGCAGTCTTCAGCAGCGGATTGGTGGCGCCATCGGTGACCACCTGCGAGGTGATCTGGTAACCCGGCAGGCCGAAGGCTACCCAGGCGCCACCGACGGCGAACAGCACGAAGGCGATGATCGCGGCGATGCTGCCCAAGCGGGCCGCACGCTCGGCCACCGGGCCATCGGTCTTCAGCACCAGCATGGCGGCACCGTGGGCGACCAGCATCGACACGCTGAGCAGGCCGGCCAGCAGCGCGAAGGGCATCAGCAGGCCGAAGAACGAGCCGGTGTAGAAGATGCGCATGCTGTCATCGAAGTGGAACGGCACGCCCAGCACCACGTTGCCCACTGCCACGCCCATGATCAGCGCCGGGATGAAGCCGCCGATGAACAGCGCCCAGTCCCAGGTGTTGCGCCAGCGCTCGCTGGGCATCTTGCTGCGGAACTTGAAGCCGACCGGACGCAGGATCAGGGCGAACAGGATCACGAACATCGCCAGGTAGAAGCCGGAGAAGCTGACCGCATACAGCGGCGGCCAGGCGGCGAAGATCGCACCGCCACCGAGCACCAGCCAGACCTGGTTGCCTTCCCAGACCGGGCCGATGGTGTTGATCACCAGCCGGCGCTCGGCATCGTTGCGGGCGACGAAGGGCAGCAGGGTGCCTACGCCCAGGTCGAAACCATCCATCACGGCGAAGCCGATCAGCAGGATGCCGAGCAGCAACCACCAGATCACGCGCAGCGTGGTGTAGTCCAGAAGAATGAAATCCATCTTGGTTCTCCTGCCTCAGGCCTGGCCGGCGGCCGGCGCCGAGGCATTGTGGGAAGCATGCGGCTGGGGCGACTGCAGCGACGGCAGCACCTCGTCCGGACCCTTGCGGATCGCCTTGAGCATCAGCTTGATCTCGACCACGATCAGCGCGGTGTAGATCGCGGTGAAGCCGGCCAGGGTCAGCACGATTTCATGCAGGGCCAGGCCCGATGCTGCATAGAAGGTCGGCAGCACGCCGTCGACCGCCCACGGCTGGCGACCGTATTCGGCCACGAACCAGCCACATTCGATCGCGATCCACGGTGCCGGCAGCGTCCACAGGGCCAGCTTGAGGAACCAGCGCTTGTCCTGGAAGTTGTTGCGGCAGGAGTAGTAGAAGGCCAGCGCGAAGAAGGCGATCAGGTAGAAGCCCAGGCCGGCCATCACGCGGAAGGTCCAGAACAGCGGCATCACGCGCGGCACGGTGTCCATCGCCGCCTGCGAGATTTCCTGCGGGGTGGCGTTGAGGATGTCATCGCGATAGCGCTTGAGCAGCAGACCATGGCCCAGGTCCTGCCAATGGCGGTCGAACATCTCGCGCGCTTCAACGTCGTTCTTGTTCGCGCGCAGGCGTTCCAGCGCACCGTAGGCCAGCTGGCCGCCGCGCACACGGTGTTCGGCACGCTCGACCAGTTCCAGGATGCCCGGAATCGGCTGGTTCAACGAACGGGTGGCGATCAGGCCCATCAGGTACGGGATCTTCACCGCGTAGTCGTTCTGGTGGGTTTCCTGGTTTGGGATGCCAAAGGCGGTGAAGTCGGCCGGTGCACGCTCGGTCTCCCACATCGCTTCGATCGCGGCCAGCTTCATCTTCTGGTGTTCGCTGGCGGCGTAACCGCTCTCGTCGCCCAGCACCACCACCGACAGCGACGACAGCAGGCCGAAGGCCGCGGCCACCGCGAACGAACGGCGGGCCAGGTCCTTGTGCTTGTTGCGCAGCAGGAACAGGGCGCTGATCGCCATCACGAACACCGCACCGGTCACGTAACCGGCACTGACGGTGTGCACGAACTTGGCCTGCGCCACCGGGTTGAACACCACGGCCATGAAGTCGACGACTTCCATGCGCATGGTTTCCGGGTTGAACACCGCACCGGTCGGGTTCTGCATCCAGCCGTTGGCGATCAGGATCCAGATCGCCGACAGGTTGGTGCCCAGCGCCATCAGCCAGGTCACCATCAGGTGCTTGACCTTGGTCAGGCGGTTCCAGCCGAAGAAGAACAGGCCGACGAAGGTGGCTTCCAGGAAGAACGCCATCAGGCCTTCGATGGCCAGCGGCGCACCGAAGATGTCACCCACGTAGTGGCTGTAATAGGACCAGTTCATGCCGAACTGGAATTCCATGACGATGCCGGTGGCGACGCCCATGGCGAAGTTGATGCCGAACAGGACGCCCCAGAACAGGGTCATCCTGCGCCAGATCTCCTTGCCGGTCATCACGTACACGCTCTCCATGATGGCCACCATGAAGGACAGGCCGAGAGTGAGCGGTACGAATAGGAAGTGGTACATCGCGGTCAGCGCGAATTGCAGCCGCGACAGTTCTACGACTGTCTGATCAATCATGGCCTGGCTACCTCGTGGATAGTGCCGTTGCAGGTGGCGGGAAGGGTGGTCTACGACGTGAATGATGTGACCGACTACTTCAAACAGCCTTGATCCAGATCAATGTATGAACAGGTGCCCCGGTTGATCGTATGCCAACCTGATGAAGACTGCGACCGCTGGCCGCAGAGGCGGGCTGTTGCCTGCGCCTACAATGCCGTGTCTCCCCCGTTGCCCGTGAAGACCCCTTGAGCGCTGCCGAAACGACCCCCGACGGCCTGTCCCCGGAAGCTGAAACTGCCCGCCAGCGGCGTGTCCGCACGGCCTGGCTGGCCGATCTGGCACGCTCCGCCCGGGGCCGCCAGCGGCTGGCGGCACTGTGCATCAGCCTGTCTGGCACGCTGTTGATCGGCCAGGCTGCCGCCATCGCCTGGCTGGTGCAGCAGGTACTGGTGGAGCGCGCGCCGCTGGCCTCGGCGCTGCCGGTGCTGGCGGGCCTGGCCGTGATCCTGGTGCTGCGCACCTTGCTGGGCAGCGCCACCCAGGCTGCGGCCGGTGACGTGGCCGACGCCGCCCGCCTGGCACTGCGCGAACGCGTGTTCGCACGCCTGCTGGGCCATGGCCCGCTGTGGCTGCGGCAGCGCCGCACCGGTGAACTGGGCGAACTGATGCTGCATCACGGTGATGCGATCGAGAGTTATTACAGTGGCTTCCTGCCGGTGCGCACCGAAGTGGTGGTGGTGCCGCTGCTGATCCTGGCCGCGGTGGCCTGGGTGGACTGGGTGGTGGCGCTGATCCTGCTGTTCACCGCGCCGCTGGTGCCGTTCTTCATGATGCTGGTGGGCTGGGGCGCCGAAGCCGCCGGGCGCGCGCAGCTGGGTGAACTGGCGCGCATGAGCGGCCATTTCGCCGACCGGATCAAGGGCCTGGGCCTGCTGCGCCTGTATGGACGCGGTGACGCCGAACTGGAGGGCATCGAGGCCGCCGCCGAAGGCGTGCGCGTGCGTACGCTGAAGGTGCTGCGCATCGCGTTCCTGTCGTCCACGGTGCTGGAATTCTTCGCCTCGGTCAGCGTGGCGATGGTCGCGCTGTACCTGGGCCTCAGCTATCTGGGCATGATGTCGCTGCACGCAGCGGTGCCGACGCTGGGTGCGGGCCTGTTCTGCCTGCTGCTGGCGCCGGAGTTCTATGCGCCGCTGCGACGGCTGGCCGCGCACTACCACGATCGCGCCAATGCACTGGCCGCCGCCGCCGAAGTGGAGCGCCTGCTGCAGTCGCTGCCCGATGAGCAGGGCCTGATCGAGAACGAGGTTGCGCCGCTGGCGGTGGAACCGGCCGAGGCCGCCTTGCCGCCACTGCAGGCACAAGGGCTGGTGTTGCGCCCGCTGGGCGCGCCGCAGGATGTGCTGCAGGATCTGGACCTGCTGCTGGAGCCGGGCCAGCGCCTGGCCCTGGTCGGTCCCAGCGGATCCGGCAAAAGCACGCTGCTGGAGGCGCTGGCCGGCTGGTTGCCACCGCGTGCCGGCAAGCTGCAGCTGCGGCCTGGCGTGCAGGTGGCCTACGCCAGCCAGCGGCCGTACCTGTTCCACGGCAGCATCGCCGACAACCTGCGCCTGGCCGATCCCGGTGCCAGCGATGCACGGCTGCGCGCGGTGGCCGAGGCCTCGCAGGTGCTGCAGTTTGCCCAGCGCCTGCCGCAGGGGCTGGACACGGTGATCGGCGAGCGCGGCTTCGGCCTGTCCGGTGGCGAAGCCCGCCGCATCGGCCTGGCCCGCCTGTTGCTGCATGATCCGCAGGTGCTGCTGCTGGACGAGCCCACCGCATTCCTCGATGCCGATACCGAAGCGGCCCTGCTGCGCAGCCTGGCCGCGTATGCACGCGGGCGCAGCGTGGTGGTCGCCACCCACAGCCCGGCGGTGATCGCGTGGGCTGACCGTTGCCTGCTGTTGCCGGAAGGCCGCCTGGTCGAGCCGGCACAGGCGGTGCGCGCATGAGCCGTTCGCCTGATTCGCTGCGCGCGGTGTTCCTGCGCCACCGGCCGCGCCTGTTGCTGACCATGCTGCTGCTGTGGACCACGATGCTGGCCGGCACGGCGCTTCTCGGCCTGTCCGGTGGTTTCCTCACAGCGGCCGCGCTGGCCGGTGCGGCCGGCCTCGGCCAGGGCTTCAATTTCTTCTCACCCTCGGCCGGCATCCGTGGCCTGACCATGGCGCGGATCGTGTCGCGCTACTTCGAAAAGCTGGTCGGCCACGATGCCACGCTGCGCATCGCCCGCGACCTGCGCGTGTGGTTCTTCCGCCGCGCGCTGCCACTTGCCCCGGCACGGTTGGGGGCCACGCGCACCGGCGAGCTGCTGGCGCGGCTGCTGGGGGACATCGGCGAAGTCGATGGACTGCTGGTGCGTGCGATCGGGCCGCTGGTGGCGCTGGGTGCGCTGTCACTGGTGGCGGTCGCCTCGGCAGCGCTGATCCTGCCCTCGGCAGCGGTGCTGCTGGCGGTGCTGGCCTTGCTGATCGCCTTCGGCGTGCCGTGGCTGGGCGTGCGTGGCCACGACGATGAAGAGGCGGACCGTGCCGCGCATCGCGCCGCACTGCGTACCGCCGCGTTCGAAGGGCTGGAAGGTGCCGGTGATCTGGCTGCGCTGCATGCCGATGCGGCCTGGCAGCTGAAGGTGCGCGTGGCTGCCAAGCAGCTGGCCTCGCGGGATCGTCGTCGGCGTTGGCGCCTGATCGCGGCCTCGACCCTGCATGGTCTGGTCGCCGGGCTGGGCCTGGTGGCGATGCTGGCATTGGCCCTGCATGCGGCCGAACAGCAGCGCATCGCGCCGGAAATGGCCGCAGGCCTCGTGTTCCTGACCGTGGCGCTGATCGAACTGTGGGCCGGCATGGGCCTGGCCTGGCAGTCGCTGCAGTCCGGACGCATTGCTGCCGATCGCCTGCAGGCCATCGTCGAACAACCGCCGACGGTGGAGGATCCGCAGGCGCCGCAGCCGGTGCCGCAGGCGGCGCGCGTGCATTGGGATGACGTGCACTTCCAGTGGCCCGGCGCGGCGCGGCCGGTGTTGTCCGGCCTGCAGCTGACCCTGGCGCCGGGCGAGCGGATCGCGATTCGCGGCGACAGCGGCAGTGGCAAGACCACCCTGTCGAGCCTGCTGCTGCGGCTATGGGATCCGCAACAGGGACGATTGACCTACGGCGGCCGCGACCTGCGTGATTTCGCCCAGGCCCACTGGCACCGGCAACTGGCGTGGCTGCCGCAGAACGCGCCGGTATTTGCCGGCAGCGTGGCCGAGAACCTGCGATTGGGTGATCCCGATGCCAGTGACGCAGCGTTGTGGGCGGTGCTGCATCGCGTGCGCCTGGGCGAGTGGGCCGAGCGCAACGGTGGCCTGCAGACCTGGGTGGGCGAGAACGGCGCGACGATGTCGGCCGGCCAGGCACGACGTCTGGCGCTGGCGCGCGCCCTGCTGCGCAATGCGCCGATCCTGCTGCTGGACGAACCGACCGAAGGCCTGGATGTGGATACCGCACGTGCATTGCTGCAGGACCTTTCCGGGTTGCTGGACGGACGCAGCCTGCTGATGATCACCCACGACGACCTGCCCGACGGCGTGGTGGATGCGCAGTACCGGTTGCGTGATGGGGTGGTGGTGCGCGAAGCGTAATCGCGGTGGTAGTGGCGGGGGGGGGGCGGGGGCGGGGGGGGGGGGGGGTGGGGTGCGCGAATTTGCGGCCCGGGGGCGGCCCAGCCCCAGGCAAAA
>NZ_JAWIRS010000001.1:628360-717698 GCF_036320005.1 Stenotrophomonas sp. SMYL11 | reverse complement strand
TGGGGCCGGCGGGGGCCCGAAAACTTAGGGCTGCTTAATCCGGATACGGAATTGCCGGCCAGCGGCCGGCACTACCCATTCTAACGATTACCGCGAGAACTCGCGCAGCATCACCGCGATCGAGGCCACGTTGGCCAGCACGCACAGCCAGAACACCCACTGGAATTCGGCTTTGCGATGCTTGTGGCGGAACAGCGCCTGGCCCAGCAGCGCGCCGGGCCAACCACCGGCAAAGGCCAGCAGCTGCAGTGTGCGCTCGGGAATCCGCCACTGCTTTCGCTGCGCCGCGCGCTTGTCGTGGCCGTACAGGCCGAACGACACCGCGCTGGCGAGCAGGCACCAACCGCCCAGCCACAGCGGCAGCACGCCGCTGACCGTCAGTGCGATCAACGCACCGAATGCGGCCAGCGCGAGGTTACGCCGCCATGCCACTTACAGCGCGTCGAGGAAGCCGCGCACGGCCGGGCCGAAACGCTCGAAATCGACGAGGAAGGCGTCATGGCCCTGCGGCGACTCCAGGCCGATGAAGCGCGCATCGGCACCGCCGGTGCGAAGGCCGTCGGCGACCTGTTGCTGCTGCTGCACCGGGAACAGGATGTCGGTGTTGGCACCGATCGCCAGCGCCTTCTCCACCCGGATCTTCGCCAGCCCGGCCAGCACGTCGCCGTCGCCATACTCAGCCAGGTCGAACCAGTCCATCGAACGGCTCAGGTACAGATAGCAGTTGGGATCGAAGAAACGCACGAAGCGCCGTGCGTGGCCTTCCAGGTAGCTTTCCACCTGGAATTCGAGGCCGAACGGATCGTCGTCGGCCTGATCCGAATCCAGCCGCACGCGGCCGAAGCGGCCATCCCATTCCAGTGCGGAGCGGTAGGTGATCACGCCCAGCTTGCGCGCCATGCGCATGCCGGACTCGGGATACTCGGCATCGTCGTAGTGACCGCCATTCCAGCGCGGATCGAGACGGATCGCCTCGCGCTGCAGCGAGCGGATCGCGATCGAGAACGGCAGTGCCTGCGCACTGCCGGAAATGTTGACGTGGCTGCGCGCGATGCCCGGATGCAGCATCAGCACCGCCAGCGCGGTCATGCCGCCCATTGAATTGCCGACCACGCAGGCCAGCTGTTCGATGCCCAGTGCACGGACGACTTCGATCGCGGCGCGTGCGCCGTCTTCGATCGCCAGCTCGGGGAAGTCGAGGCGATACGGTTGGCCCGTGGCCGGGTTGAGCGATGCCGGGCCGGTCGAACCCTTGCAGCTGCCCAGCGAATTCACGCACACCACGTACCAGCGGTCGGTATCGATCGGCTTGCCGGGGCCGACCATGCCTTCCCACCAGCCTGCTGCGGGGTTGGCGTCGTTGGCCGCGGCGTGTGCATCCGGCGACAGGCCGGTCACGATCAGGATCGCGTTGCTGGCGTCGGCGGCCAGCGTTCCCCAGGTTTCGTAGGCCACGCGTGCGCCGTGCAGGGCGCCACCGCGCTTGAACGGGAACGGCGAGGGCAGGGCGTGGAAGCGGGTGCCGGGCGGGATGAATTCGGTCATGCAGCCATTCTAGCGGGGCCGCATGTGGAGCTGGCGACACGCTGGTTTCCATCGGCGATGCACCCGGTAGTGGGGGGGGGGGGGGGGGGGCGCCCCGCCCGCCGCGGGGGGGGCCCGGGGGGGGGGGGCGGCCCCCCCCCGCCCCGCCCCCCCCCCGCCCCCCCCCACTACGGGAACCGCAGCTCCACCACGCCTTCATGCGGCAGGCTCACCTTTACCGGCACGCTCTGCAGATCGTCCTCACTGCGGTTGGCACTGCCGCTGCGCGAGATGCGTGCCAGCACTTCCACCTCACGATGCGCAGACAACGGTGCGGTCGGCATCGGGCTGTCTGCGTCGCCCAGCCCGACCGTGGCCGGGAAGCCGGCCAGAGGCAGCTTGCGTGCGGCCACCGGCATCGGCGGTCCACCCACGGCGCGCGCCAGCACGAATACCTGGGTGCTGGCGGGCCATTCGGTGTTCTTCAGCGCAGGCAGTTGCACGCGCACCTGCAGCAGCGCCGGTGGCGCCGCAGCGGCAGCATCGGGCGCTTGGCCGGCGGCTTCGCGGGCGATGGCGATCTGCGCCTGCAGCGCTTGCGCGGCGCCGGGCTCAAGCCGTGGCAGCAGGCCGCTCCAGACGTCGGCGGCCTCGGCATTCTTTCCGCGCTGGCGCAGGGCAATGCCCAGCAGCCAGCTGGCGCGCTCTGCATCGGGCGCCAGCGCACGGGCCTGCTGCAACCAGGCCATCGCGGTGTCATCGAACTGCTTGCCGGCATCGGCCTGCGCGCGCGCCTGCGCCGCTTCCACCAGCACGCCGGGGTCTTCCGGGGCGAGGGCGGCGGCACGTGCGAAGGCATCCGCTGCGGCTGCGGCGTTGCCCAGTTCGGCCTGCGACCGGCCCAGCAGCGCCCAGCCATCGGCTCGCTGCGGGTCTCGCTTCAGTGCATCCTGCAGGGCCTGCACGCCATCGCGCAGGGTGGCTACCGACGGGGTCGGTTGTACCTGTGCTGCACGCGGATCACCGACCAGCAGATACAGGCAGGCACCGGCCACGCCCAGCGCGAGCACGCCCACCACGAAACCGCGGCGACCGTGGTGGCGCAGCGGCCACAGCACCAGCGCCGCCATCAGTGCGGCCACCAGTCCAGCCAGCATCGCCAGCCAATGGCTCACCATCCGTCTCCTTCATCGGTCTTGCTGGCGGGGGCGGCAGCAACCGCGCGGCCACGGCGACGGACGATGCCCAGTACCACCAGCGCGCCGGCGCCCAGCACCAGCAGCGGACCGCCCCACAGCAGCCAGGTGCCCGGCTGCAGAGGCGGTTGATAGAGCACGAACTCACCGTAGCGCGCGACCAGGAACTGCTTGATCTGTGCGTTGTCGCGGCCCTGCTGCATCAGCTGCAGCACCTCGCGGCGCAGGTCCTGCGCGATCTGCGCGTTGGAATCGGCCAGCGACTGGTTCTGGCACTGCACGCAGCGCAGCTGCGCGGCCAGGTCGTGGAAGCGGCGTTCTTCGGCGCCATCGCGGAACTGCAGTGGCTGCGGATCGTGCAGCGGCTGCTGTGCCACCGCGGCCAGCGGCAGCATCAGAAGCAGCAATGCCAGCAGCCAGCGCATGGGCTCAGGGCGCCGTGTGCCGCGTGCTGCCGGCATTGCCCTGGGCCTTCTCGATCTTTTCCAGCGCCGGAATCAGCTTCTCGTCGACCACGCGCTGGGTCATCGCACCGCTGTACTTCCAGCGCACGATGCCGCTGCCGTCGACAAGGAAAGTTTCCGGTGCGGCGGTCACGCCCCAGTCGATCGCGGTGCGGCCTTCCAAGTCGCTGAGCACGACCATGAACGGGTTGCCAAGCTGTTCCAGCCAATGCAGGGCATCGGTCGGTTCATCCTTCCAGTTGTAGCCGATCACGCGCACGCGCTTGCTCTCGGCGAAACGGGTCAGCACCGGATGTTCCTCGCGGCAGGCCGCGCACCAGCTGCCCCACACGTTCAGCAGGTAGGGCGCGCCGCGCAGGTCGTCGCTGTGCACGATCATTTCCGGGTCGTGCAGCACCGGCAGCGCGAACGCCGGCGCCGGCTTGTCGATCAGCGCCGATGGCAGCACGTCGCGCTGCGGATCACCCGATTTCATCACCCCGTAGATCATCAGCCCGAGCAGGCCGAAGAAGAACAGCACGCCGATCACGATGGCTACCGGCGGCAGCGGGCGGGAGGGGCGCGGGGTGGGGGACTCGGACATGGGAACTCCTACGGACGACGGAAACGGCGGTCGGCGGCGGTGATGAGTCCGCCCAGGGCCATCAACAGCGCGCCCAGCCAGATCCAGCGCACGAACGGCTTGATGTGCACCCGGACCGCCCATGCATTGTTGCCCAGCGGCTCGCCCAATGCCACGTAGACATCACCATCGAAGCGTGCATCAATGCCGGCCTCGGTCATCACCTGGCCGCCGCTGGCGTACTGGCGCTTCTCCGGATGCAGCAGCGCCAGCTCGCGGCCGTTGTGGAACACCCGCAGGTGGCCGCGGTCGGCGATGAAGTTCGGTCCTTCACGATGGTCCACGCCCTCGAAGCGCACCTCGTGGCGGCCGACCACCACCTGTTGGCCCGGTGCCAGCGCCACTTCACGCTGTACATTCAGGGCTTCCACCAGCAGCGCACCGGCCAGGAACACGGCGATGCCGGCATGGGCGACGATCATGCCGAGCATTTCGGCGGTGAAGCGGCCATTGCCGCGCAGTCGCTGCCAGACGAAGCGTGCGGTACCGAACCCGACCCAGACCGCAGCGGCGACACCAAGACCGGCTTTCCAGCCGTTCTGCGGCGCCTGCCACCAGGCCAGCGCGCCCAGCAGCACCGCCAGCCCCAGCCAGGGTGCCAGCAGCGCGAACGCGCGCGAGGGCTGGTCGCGTTGCCACTTCACCAGCGGGCCGAACGGCAGCAGCAGGATCATCGGCGCCATCAGCAGCAGGAACAGGCTGCCGAAGTAGGGCGGGCCGACCGAGATCTTGCCCAGCGACAGTGCATCGGCCAGCAACGGATACAGCGTGCCGAGCAGTACCATCGCGCAGGCGGTGGCCAGCAGCAGATTGTTGGCCAGCAGCAGGGTCTCTCGCGAGGTGGCGGTGAAGCCACGGCGCGGATCGTCGGCGTCCACGCTGAGCTGGCTGGCACGCAGCGCGTACAGCAGCAGGCTGCCGCCGACCAGCACCGACAGGAACACCAGGATGAACAGGCCGCGCGACGGATCTGCAGCGAACGAATGCACGCTGGTCAGCACACCGGAGCGCACCAGGAAGGTGCCGAGCAGCGACAGCGCGAAGGCCGCGATCGCCAGCAGCAGCGTCCAGCTGCCGAAAGTGCCGCGCTTCTCAGTGACCGCCTGCGAATGGATCAGTGCCGCACCGACCAGCCATGGCATGAAGCTGGCATTTTCCACCGGGTCCCAGAACCACCAGCCGCCCCAGCCCAGCTCGTAATAGGCCCACCAGCTGCCCAGCGCGATGCCCAAGGTCAGGAAGCCCCAGGCGACGTTGGTCCAGGGACGGGTCCAGCGCAGCCAGCGCGTGTCGACGCGGCCTTCCAGCAGTGCCGCCACCGCGAACGCGAACGGCACAGCAAAGCCCACGTAACCGATGTACAGCATCGGCGGATGGATGATCAGCCCCGGGTCCTGCAGCAGCGGGTTGAGGTCGCGGCCTTCCAGCGGCGCCGGATTCAGGCGCAGGAACGGGTTGGAGGTGAAGATCAGGAACGCGAGGAAGCCGACGCTGACGATGCCCATCACCGCCAGTACACGCGCCTGCACCGGTGCCGGCAGGTGCCGCGACAACAGCGCCACCGCGCCGGTCCACAGCGCCAGCACCAGTGCCCACATCAGCAGTGAGCCCTCGTGCGCGCCCCACACCGCCGAGTAGCGGTAGATCATCGGCAGCAGCGAATTGGAGTTCTCGGCCACGTAGCGCACCGAGAAGTCCTGCTGCACGAACGCAGCGGTGAGCACCGCGAAGGCGCCGGCGAGCAGCAGCAGTTGTGCGAAGGCGGCTGGCCGTGCCACCGCCATCCATGCCGTGTTGCCGCGATGCGCGCCGACCAGCGGCAGGCCGGCCTGCAGCAGCGAAGCCAGCAACGCGCACAACAACAGGATCTGACCCAGTTCGGGCAGCACTCAGCGCACCTCGGGTGCCGTCACCGGCACGTCATGCTTGCGATGGGCGTCGCCCATCTTGTCGGCCACTTCCTTGGGCACGTACTTCTCATCGTGCTTGGCCAGCACCTCGTCGGCGACGAACACATCGTCCCGCAGGCGGCCACTGGCGACCACCGCGGTGCCTTCGGCGAACATGTCCGGCAGGATCCGCGAGGTGGTCACCGCCAGCTGGGCATCGCCGTCGGTCACTTCGAAACGTGCTTCCAGCGAACCGACCGGGCGGTTGAAGGAGCCCTTCACCACCATGCCGCCCAAACGGAACCGCGACTGCGCATCGACATCGCCGCGCAGCACTTCCGAAGGCGTGTACAGGTAGGCGATGTTGCGTTCCAGCGCCATCGCCACCAGCGCGGTGGCCAGCCCGGAGGCGAGCAGGGCCAGCAGTACCCAGACCAGGCGGCGACGTTGTACCGGCGTCATCGTTCCAGCTCCGTCGACAGCGGCGCCGCAGCATCCTGTTTGACGGCGCGGGTCTGCTGCCGTTGCTGGCGGGCCAGTGCCAGCCGGCGTGCCACACGCAGGCGCAGCCACGAACCGATGGCATCGGCGGCGAGCACCAGCACGAACACGGCGTAGGCGCCGATCACATAGGGCAGGTGGGTCATGATCGGGCCTCCCCGGCCGCACGTGCGGCATCGACGCGGCCACCGACCCAGGCCTTGCCGGCCTCGCGGTCGAGATTGTCGGCGCGGGCCTTGGCCAGCACCGAACCGGCGAACCAGAACTTGGTGCCGATCACCATCCACCACAGTGGCGCGATCATCGCGCTGCTGATCGCCGATTCACCGAACACGTTGATCGACTGGCGCTGGTGCAGGCCGCCCCACCAGTCCACCGAATAGCGGATCACCGGCAGCAGACTGACTCCGACGATGGCCAGCAGGCCGGCTGCGCGTGCAGCGCTGCGGCGGTCCTCGATGGCGTGGTACAGGCCGATCACGCCCAGGTACAGGAACAGCAGCACCAGTTCGCTGGTCATGCGCGGGTCCCAGTCCCACCAGGTGCCCCAGGTGCCCTTGCCCCAGATGCTGCCGGTCAACAGGGTGATCAGGGTGAAGCCGGCACCCATCGGTGCACAGGCCATGGCCAGGATCTCGCAGACCTTGATCCGCCAGATCAGGGCGATGGCGGCATACAGCGCCATCAGCGCGAACACGAACAGGCTCATCCAGGCACTGGGCACGTGGATGTAGAGGATGCGGAAGCTGTCCAGCTGCTTGGCTTCCGGCGGCACCACCAGCAGCGCCTGCCACATGCCGACCAGCAGCAGCGGCACCGCCGCGAGGTAGAACACCCGCGACCAGCGGGCAGCGAATCGGTCGAACGTGGGGGGTGAACCGAGTTGGTGGAACCAGCGGACAATCGGATTCATGCGTGGCGGCTATCCAGCAGGGGTGGATTGGCTCTCAGCTCGGTCAACTCAGAGAAATACGTATTGCAGCGGCGGTGGCCAACGGCGCCAGCACCAGCGCGACCAGCAGGCCGGCGCCAAGCATCAGCAGCGCACCGACCGGATCCTGACCGCGTCCGGCTGCCGCCAGACTGCCAGCGCCGAACACCAGCACCGGCACGTACAGCGGCAACGACAGCAACGCTACGAGAATACCAGAGCGTCGGATGCCTACGGTCAGCGCGGCGACCACGCCACCGATCAGGCTCAGAAGCGGTGTTCCCAGCAGCAACGATGCCAGCAACATCGGCAGCTGGTCATGCGGCAGATGCAGCATTTCGGCCAGCAGCGGGCTGACCAGGATCAACGGCAGGGCGGTGGTGGCCCAGTGCAGCAGCACGCGCACCAGCACCAGCCAGGCCAGCGGCACCGGCGCCAGCAGCCATTGTTCCAGCGAGCCGTCTTCGGCATCGGAGCGGAACAGTGAATCCAATGACAGCTGGCCGGCCAGCAGCACGGCCAGCCACAGCACCGCACCGGCGGTGGCGGACAGCAGTTGCGGCTCGCGCCCTTGGGCCAGCGCGAACAGCACCACCACCAGCACCGCGAACAGCAGCGGCTGCAGCGCATCGCCGCGGCGGCGCCAGAGCAGGCGCAGGTCGCGCTTGAGCAGGGCGCCCGCGGTCTGCCAGAGGCCCGGTTCGGTGCCTGGCGCGATCATGCGGCACCGCCGAGGTCGAGCTGGCGGGTACGCACCGGCGGTGCGGCATAGGCGCCGTGGGTGGTGACCAGCGCAGCGCCGCCGGCACGCAGATGCGCGGAAATCATCCGGTTGACCAGGGTGATGCCCTCCAGGTCGAGGTTGGCATAGGGTTCGTCGAGCAGCCACAACGGCGCAGGCGACAGCCAAATGCGTGCCAGTGCCAGCCGTCGCTTCTGCCCGGCGGACAGATGCCGAACGAGAGTGTCCTCATAACCGGCCAGGCCGACGATGGCCAGCGCGTTGCCGGGCATCTGCCGCGCACGCCGTCCGTGCAGGCCGCACAGGAAGTGCAGGTTCTCCAGCGTGTCCAGATCGGGCTTCAATGCGGGCAGGTGGCTGAGGTAGGCGACGTAACGCGCGCGCTCGGCATTGCCGGCCGGCCTGCCATCGATCTGCACCTGCCCGGCACCAGGCCGGGCCAGGCCCGCCAGCACGCGCAGCAGGGTGGTCTTGCCGGCGCCATTGCCGCCCTGCACCAGCAGGGCTTCGCCGGCGTCCACATGGAAGTCCAGCGGGCCGAACACCGGCTCGTCATTGCGGGAGAAGCTCAGGCCGCTGGCGGCCAGCAATGCAGGGGTGTTCAAGGGGCAAAGGTCTTCATGCCGGAGTGCGGCGGCAATTGTAGCGGTGAATGCCGATGGTAGCGCCGGCCGCTGGCCGGCAGATGCGACCCGGCGTCGCAGATCGTCGCAGGGTTGCCGGCCAGCGGCCGGCACTACCGAAGCAGGGATTGCGTAAACTCAGGGGCCTGTCTCCCCATATCCCCAGGCCGATGCAACCGAACACCAAGCTGCCCAAGGTCGGTACCACGATCTTCACCGTGATGTCCCAGCTCGCCGCCGAACACGGCGCGGTCAACCTCGGTCAGGGGTTCCCGGACTTTTCCGCACCGCAGCGCCTGATCGACGAGACCGCCAGGGCGATGGCCGCCGGGCTGAACCAGTACCCGCCGATGACCGGTGTGGCGCCGCTGCGCCAGGCCATCGCGCAGAAGGCGCTGGACTGCTACGGCGCGCAGGTCGATGCGGACAGCGAGATCACCGTCACCAGTGGCGGTACCGAGGCCATCTTCAACGCCATCCACGCCGTGGTGCGTGCCGGCGAGGAAGTGATCGTGCTCGACCCGGCCTATGACTGCTATGAACCGGCGATCGACCTGGCCGGTGCCAAGGCCGTACATGTGTCGCTGGATCCGCAGACGTTCGCGGTCGACTGGGACCGCGTGCGTGCGGCGATCACCCCGCGTACCCGCATGTTGATCGTCAACACCCCGCACAACCCGTCCGGCGCGATGCTGTCGGCGCAGGACATGCAGGCACTGGCCGAGCTTCTGCGTGGCACGCAGATCTACCTGATCTCCGATGAGGTGTACGAACACATCATCTACGACGGCCGCCGCCATGAATCGGCGCTGCGCTACCCGGAACTGCGTGAGCGCGCGTTCGTGATCTCCAGCTTCGGCAAGACCTACCACTGCACCGGCTGGAAGATCGGCTATGCGATCGCACCACCTGCGCTGACCGCCGAGTTCCGCAAGGTGCACCAGTACAACACCTTCACCAGCTTCGGTCCGGCACAGTACGGTTTCGCCGCGATGATCCGCGACGAGCCCGAACACCACCTGGAGCTGGGCGCGTTCTACCAGGCCAAGCGTGATCGTTTCCGCGATCAGCTGGCAAGCACCCGGCTGAAGGCGCTGCCGGTGCCGGGCGGCTATTTCCAGCTGGTCGACTACTCGGCCATCAGCGACCTGCCGGACCACGAATTCGTGAAGTGGCTGACCATCGAGAAGGGCGTCACCGCCATTCCGCTGTCGCCGTTCTACGAGAACCCGCCGGCCGGCCAGCGCCTGGTGCGCCTGTGCTTTGCCAAGAACGAAGCGACCATGGACGCGGCGATCGAACGCCTGCGCCTGCTCTGAGCGAGGCTTGAACATGCAGGACCTGCGCATTTCCCTCGTCCAGGGCGACACCCGCTGGCATGACCCGGCGGGCAACCGTGAGTACTACGGCGCGCTGCTGGCACCGCTGGCCGGCGCCACCGACCTGGTGATCCTGCCGGAGACCTTCACCAGTGGCTTCTCCAATGAAGCCATCGCCCAGGCCGAAGGCATGGATGGTCCGACCGTGGCTTGGGTGCGCGAGCAGGCCAGGACCTTGAACGCGGCGGTGATCGGCAGCGTGCAGCTGCGTGATGGCGATGGCGTCTACAACCGCCTGCTGTTCGCCACGTCCGATGGTGAGCTGCAGTACTACGACAAGCGCCACCTGTTCCGTTACGGCGGCGAGCACGAGCGCTATGCCGCCGGCCGCGACCGCCTGAGCGTGGAATGGAAGGGCTGGCGGATCAATCCGCAGGTCTGCTACGACCTGCGTTTCCCGGTGTTCTGCCGCAACCGCTACAACGTTGAACGTCCGCAGCAGCTGGATTTCGACCTGCAGATCTTCGTCGCCAACTGGCCGTCGGCACGCGCCTATGCGTGGAAGACACTGCTGCGTGCACGTGCGATCGAGAACCTGTGCTTCGTTGCTGCGGTGAACCGTGTCGGCGTCGATGGCAACCAGCTGCACTACGCCGGCGACAGCGCGGTGCTGGATTTCCTCGGTCAGCCGCAGGTGGAGATCCGCGAACGCGAACAGGTGGTCACCACCACCATTTCGGCCGAGGCGCTGGCCGCACACCGAGCGCGCTTCCCGGCGATGCTTGATGCCGATGCCTTCCACCTGGACGAGCAGGCCTGAGTGACGGCCTGAACGCTGCCGCACCAGCGCGCGCGCCTGCATTCAACCTGCACGCGCGCGCTGCTAGATTCGCCGCCAGTCCGACCGAACCGGAAGTCCCGCCATGAACAAGCCCTTCGCCCTGCTGCTGGCCCTGTCTGCCGCATCGCTGGCCCCGGCCGCGCACGCTGCCGGCAACCTCGATTGCGAGCTGCGCTACAACCTGTCCGGTTGGTCGCTGATCTACAAGACGGCCTCCGGCAATGGCACGGTCACCTGCAGCAACGGCACCAGCATGCCGGTGCACATCCAGATGAAGGGGGGCGGCCTGACCGTGGGCAAGTCGAAGATCACCAACGGGCGCGGCAATTTCACCGGCGCGATCAGCATCGACCAGCTGCTGGGCACTTACGCGTCGGTCGGTGCACATGCCGGTGCGATGAAATCCAGCAATGCGCAGGTGATGACCAAGGGCGACATCTCACTGGCCCTGTCCGGTAC
This sequence comes from Stenotrophomonas sp. SMYL11, assembly GCF_036320005.1. Taxonomy (NCBI): domain Bacteria; kingdom Pseudomonadati; phylum Pseudomonadota; class Gammaproteobacteria; order Lysobacterales; family Lysobacteraceae; genus Stenotrophomonas; species Stenotrophomonas sp. SMYL11. Next base: position 706,587 of record NZ_JAWIRS010000001.1, on the reverse strand, counting down.
CGGCAAGGGCTGGGACCTGGGCGTGGACGGTACCGCGTTCACCCTCAGCCGGCGCTGAGGCGCGACGGTTCGGCAGATCCCCAGCTGATGCGGATGTAGTGCTGTTCGGAATCGCTCAACAACCGTTCGACACCGAAACCATTCTTCAGCAGTTGTGCGACCACGTCTTCGACGAGCTGCTCGCTGGCCATCACCTGGCTGAAGCCGAACACGATATAGCGGCGGCCATTTTCCGAGCCGATCTGGATCGAGTTGTCGAGGTCGCGGTAGAACTGTTCGATCGGGCGCTTGGCGGCATCGGCGTTGGCGCGGGCCTGTTCGGCGGTGATGGTGATCATGGGCATCTGCCTTGTGCGTGAGAGCGCGCACGATAGCCAGCGCCCTGATGTGAATTCCGGGCGTGGCGCACAATGCCTGGTGTTTGCAGAAATTCCTAACATGAGCCGTGAACGTCGAGACGCGCAGGAAAAGTGCCGCGCGGCGGTGAGCATCCTGCATCGACATGAAGTCATCGGGAAGGGATGGGTGTCAGCAGCAGTACCGGCGTGCAACGCACCGCGCAGAGGGGATCCTGCACCCATCCGATGCTGTGGTCACACGGTGCATTTACGTTTCCTTGACCCTGCAGTAACCCCGCAATGCCTAACAGGGACGTCCCAGCGATTCTGCTGGGATCATTGGAGACGCTGGAATGGAGTTCAGAACGTCCGTGCTGCTCGTGGCCCTCATCGCCACACCCGCGATCGCCCACGCCGAAGTCTGCCTGTCCGACAGCGGTATCGTTGTGCCCTGTCCTAGCCTGTTACCGCATCCGGTGACGGCCAGGTTCGAGATCGGGACCCTGCCGCGTGTGGCCGGCTCGCCGTCGGAGATCTACATCACAGGCGGCGGCCAGGTGGATGGAACGAGTAATTTCTCGGTCTATGCCAATGGTCAGTTCCTGTGCCGTACCAATGACAATTACGATGGTGGCAACACCACGCCGATCCGCCATTGCACGGCAACCATCGCAACACCCGGGACCTATGTGATCTCGGCGTCGCGCAACAGCCCTGGCAACTTCCTTGCGCCGATGGACGAAGTGATCAACGTGCAGTAATCGATTGTGCGCTGATCCAGGCCCCGGGCATACCCCCGGGGCCTCTGCTGCCCCATGGCAGCAGGACCGGCTCCTTCACCGTTGCGATTCACAAGCAGGCCTTCCGCCGTCAACGGCCCGGTCCCGCTGCAGCCACAAGGCCAGCAGGCCGCACACGACGAGGGTCGGTGCCAGCAGCTGCACTGCACCGACCAGCGCCATTGCCGCACCGATCAACAGGTAGTAGAGCAGGCCGAACAGTGCGCCTGCGCTGCCAAGACAATGTGGATAGCCGCGCAGGGCCTGGCCAAGCACATTGGGAATGGCAAGGCCGAAGCCCGTCACCACCGGCACCATCGCCGCGACCAGGGCAGGGTGATCATGCAGCAGCGCAGCCAGCAGTCCTCCCATCAGAACCAGTCCTGCGGCGATGCGGATGCGCGTGGTTGTGGCAACGCCTGCACGCAGCAGGTGGCCATTGCCCCACGCGCCCAGTGCCGAGCCCAGTGCCAGCACCGCACCGCTGGCGCCGAACCAGGTGGCTGGCCAGTGCAGGCGCGCAAACACGAAGGGGCCGAGTACATACCAGCTGTACATCGCCACGTTGAAGGTCATCACCAGCAACGCGTGTGACCAGATCCAGCGATCGCGCAGCAGCTCCCGCAGCAGCGGCAGCATGGGCGTGTGCGGGGTCTGGGCAGGACGGCTTTCGCGCAGGCCTGCCAGGCATGCCACTGCCAGCAGCGCAGCAATCAGCAGCAGGCCGGACTGTACGCCGACATAGCCATTGGCGGCGACCAGCAGCGTGCCCAGCGCAAGACCGATGGCCGGGCTCAGGGCCAGGGCCATGCCGATCCAGGAGAATGCCTGGGCCAATGCCGGCCCCTGCAGATGGTCGCGCAGCACGGTCTGGGTAACCACCGAAGCGGCGGCGGCGCCGATTGCGGCCAACGCCTGGGCCAGCAGCACCTGGCCGAAGCTGCCAGCCATCAGGCCGCCCAGTGCAGCCACTGCGAAGACGCCGAGGCCACAGAGAAGGGCAGGGCGACGACCGATACGATCGGCCAGGCGCCCCCACAGCAGCACGCCTGCAGCGAAGCCGAACAGGTACAGGCTCATGGCCTGGCTGGCGGCACTCGGCGGCAGGGCGAAGCGTTCGGCCAGATCGGCCAGGGCCGGGCTGTACAGGGTCTGTGCCAGCTGCGGAAACATCAGCAGTGCAATGGTGAGCAACAACAGGCGGCGCGACATGCGGGCGCTCCAGGAACAGGGCCGCGCATTGTGGTCGCGTCCGCAATGGCGCACTCTGTCTATCCTGTCATCGAATACATGAAATCAGACATGGCCTGGTTGCAGCCGGATGCGCACTTCGACGCCGATGCCTGGGGCGCTCCGGTGCTGGGTATCGCGGCCTCATTGGCGGATCACGACTCGGGTTGGCACCAACATGCACGCGCGCAGCTGCTGTACACCCGGCAGGGTTGTACGCGCCTGACCTATGGTGATCGCGTCAGCCTGCTGCCGCCCGCGCGCGCAGCGTGGATTCCGGGTGGACTGCGCCATCGCGCGCAGATGCGCCAGGCGGTCGACTACCGTTCGTTGTACTTCGACGCCACCCTGTCGGCCCAGCTGCCCCGCCAGCCAGCCATCATCGGCGTAGGTCCGCTGCTGCAGGCCTTGCTGGAGCCGATCGCACAGGCACCGTTCGACCATGACTGGCAGTCGCCGCGCGCGCACCATCAACTGGCGTTGTGCGTGCTGGAAATCGCCGCTGCACCGGTGGCGCCGATGGACCTGCCTCTGCCGCGTGATCCGCGGATCGCACGTTGTCTGCCGCTGGCCGAACAGCTGCCGCCCGAACTGGGGGAGCTGGCCGCGCGCACGGGCCTGAGCACGCGCACCGTCGGCCGGTTGATGCAGCGTGATACCGGCATGAGCTACCAGGCCTGGCGCCAGCAGTGGCGCCTGATGCGGGCCATGGAGCTGCTGCTGCTCGGCCATCGCGTCGCGCATGTGGCGCAGGACACCGGCTTTTCCGCGGAGAGCCCGTTCATCGCATTCTTCCGCAGCATGACCGATACCACGCCCGCCGCCTTCCAGCGCCACGCAAAAGGGGACGGAGGGGATTAAGTCGCTTTTGCCCCTTCGATGTGCGCGGTGGCAAAAGCGACTTAATCCCCTCCGTCCCCTTTTCAAAGAAAAACCCCGGCCGGAGCCGGGGTTTTTCATTTCAGTGGGGCCGGTGATCAGCCGCCGCGCGGGCCGCTGCGGCGCGGGCCGCCCGGACCGCGGTTGCCGCCGGGGCCGCCCGGGCCACGGTTGCCACCCGGACCACCGGGACCGCGATTACCGCCCGGACCACGGTTGCCACCGCCCGGACCGCGACCGCCCGGACGGGCGCCCTGCGCCGGCTTCGGGCTGCCATACGGGTTGAAGCCCGGGGTGGCGTGGTCGGACGGGAAGCTGGGGGCATTGCCCGGATGGCCGTACGGGTGCTTGTTGCCCTGGCCCTGCGAGCGGTTGCCGGCACCGGCCGGACGACCCTGGCCGCCTGCGCCGCCACGGCCTTCACCGCCGAAACCGCCACGGCCCTGGCCGCCACCGGCGCCTGCGCCCGGACCCTTCGGCTTGCCGTACGGACGGCCGTGGCCGCCTGCACCCGGACCACGGGCACCGGGGCCACGTGCGCCCGGACCGGCATTGCGATGGCCGCTCGGGCCGGTGCTCACGCCATCCGGCACGTACCAGGTGCGGAACGCGGCCGGATTGCCTTCCGGCAGCGAACGGTCGTTCTTCTGGGCACGCTGCTTGAACGGCTTCTGCGACTGCTTGGCTGCCGCTTCACCGCTGACCGTCAGGCCGCCCTTGAAGCCGCCGCCCTTGCCACCGCGGCCACGGCCGCGGTCTTCGCGCACGTTGTCGAAGCGACGCAGCTCGCGGCCTTCGTCAGCGGTGTTGTGGCCGTTGACGTAGGCATTGCCACGGCCACCTTCGCGCACGCGCACGGTGGTCTTGGCGGCGCGGCGCTGGCCGATCACCGGCTGCAGGGTCAGTGCCGACGGCGCGCCTTCTTCCAGCTTCAGCTGCGCGCGCAGGGCTTCCACCTGCGTGGTGCCCAGTTCAACCGAATGGCCACGGGCCAGTTCGCGCGGCAGGCTCACCTTGCCATAGCGGGTGCGCTTCAGGCGGCTGACCTGGCAGCCCTGCGATTCCCACAGGCGGCGCACTTCGCGGTTGCGGCCTTCCTTCACCACGACGCGGAACCAGTCGTGCGAATCGGTGCCGCCGATGCGTTCGATCTCGTCGAACTTGGCCGGGCCGTCTTCCAGTGCCACGCCACGGCTGAGGCGGTCGACGATGGCGTCGGAGACCTTTTCCTCGCCTTCCGGCGCACGCACGCGGACCACGTATTCGCGCTCGACCTCGAACGACGGGTGCATCATGGCGTTGGCCAGTTCACCGTCGGTGGTGGCCAGCAGCAGGCCGGTGGTGTTGATGTCCAGGCGGCCGATCGCGATCCAGCGCGCGCCCTTCAGCGGCGGCAGCGATTCGAACACGGTCGGGCGGCCTTCCGGATCATCGCGGGTGGTCACTTCGCCTTCCGGCTTGTTGTAGACCAGCACGCGCGATGGCTCGGCCAGGGCGGTGGCGACGAAGCCGCGGCCGTCCAGCTCGATCTTGTCGCCGCTCTTGACCGACATGCCGGTCTGCGCGACTTCACCGTTGACCTTGACCAGGCCTTCGGCGATGCGCTGTTCCAGCGCGCGGCGCGAGCCGAGGCCGGCCTGGGCCAGCACCTTGTGCAGGCGCTCTTCCAGCTTGAACTGTTCGGAGGTGGCTTCGCGCTTCAGCGAGAGCTTGTTACGGGGGGTGTCACTCATCAGTTTTGCTCCGGCCGACGGTTTCGAGGTCGGCCTCTGGTTCGGAATCGGCTTGGTCAACAGCCACGGTCGTCATCGCGACGGCGTTGTCTTCGCGTTCGTTCACTGGCACCGCGCGCTCGCCCGGCGCGGAATCGGGGTGCCCATCATCGAGGGGCGAAGGTGCTTGCTCATCGGAGGCCGATGCAGGGGCTGCATCGGCGGAATCGGGGGCGTCACTGCCGGCCGGGCCGGCGTCATCGTTCGCGGCAGCGCCTTCGTCGCCGGCCGAGATGTCAGGGCCATCGGCGCTCGCCGCCGCAGGCGCATCGCGGTCCAGGGACAGCTGCGGTTCCAGCTCGCCCAGGTCCTTCAGTTCCGACAGTGGCGGCAGCTCATCCAACCGCTTCAGGCCGAAATAATCCAGAAAGCCCTTGGTGGTGCCGAACAGCGCCGGCTTGCCGGGCACATCGCGGTGGCCGACCACGCGGATCCATTCGCGTTCTTCCAGTGCCTGGATGATGTTGCTGCTGACCGCCACGCCGCGCACCTGCTCGATCTCGCCGCGGGTGATCGGCTGCCGGTAGGCGATCAGCGCCAGGGTTTCCAGGGTGGCACGGGTGTAGCGGGTCTTGCGCTCGGTCCACAGCCGGCTGATCCAGCCGTGCACTTCGCCAGTGACCTGGTAGCGGAAGCCGGAGGCGACCTCGACCAGTTCCACGCCGCGGCCTTCGCAGGCTTCGCGCAGGCGTTCCAGTGCGCGTTCGATGCTGCCCGGCGGTGCCGGTTCCTCTTCCGGGAACAGGTCTTTCAGCTGGGCCAGGGTGAGCGGCTGGCTGGAGGCCAGCAGGGCACCTTCGACAATGCGGTTGATCAGCAATTGATCCATCGGCAGTCAGCGCTCACTCGTCTGCATTGGCGGCGTCGTTGTCGTCGAACTCGCTGCTGAACTGCAGCGGGGCGTTGGTGTTGCCGGCGGCCAGCGATTTGACGTAGATCGGCGCCAGCGGCTCTTCCTGGACGATGTCCAGCAGCTGTTCCTTGGCCAGTTCCAGCACCGCCAGGAACGTGACCAGCACGCCCAGCTTGCCTTCTTCGGCCGTGAACAAGCCTTCAAAACGATAGAACTTGCCATCTTCCAGGCGTCCCAGCACTTCGCCCATGCGTTGCCGCACGCTCAGTGCCTCACGCTTGATGGCGTGACCGCTGAACAGCTCGGCGCGCTTGAGCACGTCGTGCAGGGCCAGCAGCATCTCCTTCAGGTCCACCGGCGGCGGCAGTTTCACCGTGGCGCGTTCGGGCATGAAGGCATGGGCCAGGCTGGTGTCGCGGTCCTGGCGGGGCAGGGCGTCGATGTCCTCGGCGGCCTGCTTGAAGCGTTCGTATTCCTGCAGCCGGCGCACCAGCTCGGCGCGCGGGTCGGCCTCATCGCCTTCCTCGCTGACCGGGCGAGGCAGCAGCATGCGCGACTTCACCTCGGCCAGGATCGCGGCCATCACCAGGTACTCGGCGGCCAGTTCGAAGCGCAGCTCGCGCATCACGGTGATGTATTCCACGTACTGCCGGGTGATCTCGGCGACGGGAATGTCCAGTACATCCAGGTTCTGGCGGCGGATCAGGTACAGCAGCAGGTCCAGCGGGCCTTCGAAGGCATCCAGGATGACTTCCAGCGCGTCCGGCGGAATGTACAGATCCTGCGGAATCTGCAGGACCGGTTGCCCATGCACCACGGCCAGCGGCATTTCCTGCTGCTGTGGGGCGGGCGGCCGGGTTGGCGGGTTCGCGTCGAGCGCGAGTTCGGAAGTCATCTAATGGACATCAGGATTGCAACGGACCAGTCGCGGCACCGGGTTCGCCGGGCCAGCGCCACGGAGCCCCAGGGCACCAGACACGCCGGGATCGGCGCGATTCCACACATATCAAACAGCAGGACGCGCCGCAGGAAACGGCAGCGACGGAACTACGGGGAGGTCGTCTACGTGGCCCGGCCAGGTGGACCGGTTTGAAGCAGCGGGACGGTCGTCGGGGGCTGCGTTGGCCGCAAAAACCGACGGGCTGCTGCATCCAGCCACGTGCAATGGAGTCTAGGGTAAGCCTTTGTCGCGCCAGTGTCCAGCCGGGCCGGGGCAGGGGCCGCATTGGCTAGAATCTGCAGACCCGACAACGCAAGCGAGGAAATGCCGGTGTGGTATGTGATCGAAGGGTATGACGGCCAGGATGTGCTGGCGCAGCGGCTGCAGGCGCGGCCGGAACACCTGGCGCGGCTGCACGCGCTGCGCGACGAGGGACGTCTCCTGCTGGCCGGCCCCTGCCCGGCGGTGGACAGTGAAGACCCGGGCCCGGCCGGTTTCAGTGGTTCGGTGGTGATCGCGCAGTTCGAGTCGCTGCAGCAGGCCCAGGCCTGGGCCGACGCCGACCCGTACGTGGCCGCCGGCGTCTACACCCACGTGCAGGTGCGACCGTTCCGCAAGGTGTTGCCTTGAACGCGGAACGGATCTCACGAATGCGTGATGCGCTGCAGCATGCACTGGCGCCGAGCGTGCTCGAGATCGAAGACGACAGCCATCGCCACGCCGGCCATGCTGGTGCGCGCGATGGTCGCGGCCATTTCAACGTGCATGTGGTCAGTGAACGCTTCGCCGGACTGGGCCCGCTGGCCCGGCATCGCGCGGTATACGCCGCGCTGGGCGCGATGATGGAGACCGATATCCACGCGTTGTCCATCCGCGCGCAGACCCCGTCAGAACAGGGCTGAGCCCTTGTCCCACGCTGTCCTGGCGGGTCCCTGCGGGGGCTCGCTGCAGACAGATTTCCATGTCCATTTCGGGACATTCGCCTAACGGACTGTTTACAAGCCCAGATGGAAACGCTTACATTCCGCGCCAATGCTGGTAGGTCCAAGCCGTGGAGGGCGGCTTCGTGAACAAGGCAGCTATCACAATCAAAGACGTCGCTCGCGAAGCCCGGGTCTCCGTGGCCACGGTTTCCCGCGCGCTCAACGGGCATGAAAATGTCGCCGAACCGGTCCGCCAGCTCGTGCTGGAGGTGGCCGCACGGCTGCGTTACACCCCGCACGCCGCCGCCCGCAGCCTGAGCAGTCGCCGCACCAATACGGTGGGCGTGGTGCTGCCGGACCTGTACGGCGAATTCTTCTCCGAGCTGATGCGTGGCATCGACAACGTCGCCCGTAGCCGTCGCCAGCACCTGCTGGTGTCCAGCTACCACGGTGACCAGGAGCAGCAGGGCGCGGCCCTGCGCGCCATGCGCGGCCGCGTCGACGGCCTGCTGGTGCTCTCGCCCTATGCCGAGAGCCCCGGTTTCCTGACCGACAACCTGCCGCAGTCGTTGCCGACGGTGTTGATCAACACCTATCTGCCCGGGCAGGACCACCCGGTGCTGAGCATCGACGACCATGCCGGTGCGATGGCGATGACCCGCCATCTGCTCGACGCGGGCCACCGTCGCATCGCTTTCATTTCTGGCCCGGATCTCAACTTCGACGCGCGCGAGCGCCTGCGCGGCTTCCGTGACGCGCTGGCGGCTTTTGGCGGTGGCGCCGAGGGCATCGAGCTGCCCGGTGATTTCGACGAAGCTTCCGGCCATCGCGCCGGTCAGGAGTTGCTGGCAGCCGGAGCGCTGCCTGATGCCGTGTTCGCCGCCAACGACATGATGGCTCTGGGATGCCTGTACGCGTTCACGCAGGCCGGTATCCGTGTTCCGACCGATGTCGCCCTGGCGGGTTTCGATGACATTCCACTGGCGCGTTTCGTCCACCCGTCGCTGACCACCATGCAGGTCAGCATCGCCGAGCTCGGCGACCGGGCCATGACGCGCCTGCTGCAGTTGATGGACGGCACCTCCACGGACGGGACAGGGGACAAGCAGACCCTGGTTCCCCGCTTGATAGTTCGCGATTCCACCACTCCGCCATCGGGCCATTGAAGCCAGAGGCGTTCCTTCTTTTTTGATTGATCGCAGGGACCGCGCAAGCGGTTACCGCCACCCGGAGATTGAGTTGATGATGCACACCACCTTCCGCACGCCGGCACGCCGGCTGCTGAGCACCGCACTGGTCAGCTGCCTGATGCTGGCCGCCGCTCCGAACGTCATGGCGCAGTCGGCCAATGCCAGCCTGCGCGGCCAGGTATCCGGCGCCCAGGCCGGCGCCGAAGTGACCGCCACCAACGTCGCCACCGGCACCGTCCGTCGCGGCACCGTGCGTGCCGACGGCAGCTACTCGCTGATGGGCCTGGACCCGGGCACCTATGACGTGGTCGCCAACGGCCAGACCCAGAAGGTCACCGTCACCGTGGCCTCGACCGCTACGCTGAACTTTGCCGGCGCCGCCAGCAGCACGCCGGGTACGACCGCAGCCACCAACCTGGACACGGTCAACGTCGTCGCGCCGACGCTGCTGCAGGAAGTGCGTACTTCGGAAGTCGGCAAGACCGTCAGCCTGCAGCAGATCCAGACCACGCCGCAGGTTTCGCGCAACTTCCTGGAGTTTGCCGACGCGGTGCCGGGCATGATCTTCACCCGCGATGCCAAGGGCAACACCTCGCTGCGCGGCGGTGCCACCAACGCTGACGGCACCAACGTCTACATCGACGGTGTGGGCCAGAAGAGCTACGTGAAGGGCGGCGGCATCTCCGGCCAGTCAGGCAGCGCCGGCAACCCGTTCCCGCAGCTGGCCATCGGTGAATACAAGGTCATCAGCGGCAACTACAAGGCCGAGTACGGCCAGGTCTCCAGCGCCGCGATCACCGCCGCGACCAAGTCCGGTACCAACGAGTTCAAGGGTGAGACCTTCTACCGTTATACCAACGAAAGCATGCGTGCGATGACCCCGGCCGAACGCCAGCCGGGCAAGCGCAAGGAAGACTCGGCCGAGAAGGAATACGGCTTCGCGCTGGGTGGCCCGATCATCAAGGACAAGGCCCACTTCTTCGTCACCTATGAAGCCAAGCGCTTCGATCTGCCGGTGACCATCGCGCCGGACGGTGCGGTGACTGCGTCGGCCGCCAATCTGCCCGCTGACGGTGCCGCCGGCCTGGGCCCGGCCAGCCAGCCATTCCAGCAGGACCTGATCTTCGCCAAGATCGATTTCGAGCCGACCGATAACGATCGTATCGAGCTGACCTTCCAGGACCGTGACGAAACGCAGGAGCAGTTCAGCGGCCAGACCGCCAAGGTGCACGGCAAGGTGGTGGACAACACCGACCGTCGCTACGCCCTGCGTTGGAACCACAGCGGCGAGCGCTTCTACAACGAGTTGATGGTCACCCATGAAGAGGCGTTCAACAATCCGCTGCCGTTGAACTACGGCAACGGCATCATCTACACCGCGCCTGACTTTGGTGACAAGAACCGGAACACCCCGCAGGAAAAGACCCTCGTCCAGATCGGCGCAGCCGATGCGTTCGCCTCGCAGGTAAAAGGCCAGAAGGGTTGGGCGATCGAAGACAACCTGACTCTGGATGGCCTGCAGTGGGCGGGCGATCACACCATCAAGATGGGTGCCAAGTACAAGCAGATCGATCTGTACGCCTCCGACGCGGCGCAGATCAATCCGCAGTTCTTCTACACCATCGACAACCCTGCCTTCTCGTCCGGTACCCCTTACAAGGCGCAGTTCACCAAGGCCAGCACCGGTGTCACCGGCGTGCAGTCTGAAGTGCGCGCCAAGGTCAAGCAGATCGGCTTGTTCATCCAGGACGACTGGCAGGTCAATGACCACCTGCAGCTGAACATCGGCCTGCGCTGGGATTACGAAAAGAACCCGGTCTATACCGATTTCGTGACCCCGCCGGAAGTTGTGAACGCATTGTTCTCGCAGGACAGGCATGCGCCTCCGGGTCAGACCTATGCGCAGACGCTGGCGCTCAGTGGTTTGAACGTCAACGACTACATCAGCACCGGTCACAATCGCAAGAATTTCAAGAATGCATGGCAGCCGCGCCTGGGCTTCTCGTATGACGTCAACGCCGACGAGCAGCACGTGTTCCATGGTGGCGCCGGCCGGTCCTATGATCGCGATCTGTTCGACAATCTCGCGCTGGAGACCACCAAGCTGGCACTGCCGCAGCCGACCGTGTTCTTCCGCAACCCGACCACCGGCAGCTGCATGTACGGGCAGACCCCGTGCTTTGACTGGAACCCGAACCTGCTGAACGGCATCGAGAACCTGCAGGCACTGCTGGGCGCCACCAGCAATGAAGGCATGGAAGTCGACCTGCTGAACAACAACATGAAGGTGCCGTACGCCGACCAGTTCAGCCTCGGCATGAGCAATCAGTTCGGCGAGTGGCTGACTGACGCCACCATTTCGCGCACGCTGACCTACGATGGCTTCGCCTACACGCTGGGCAATCGCTTCAACAACGGCAATTTCTTCGACAACCAGATGCTGTGCGGTGCTGAAGAACCGACCTATGGTCAGCCGTGGGGCTGCAACATTCCGGGCTTCGGCAGCCTGATCATCGGTCAGCAGGGCATCAAGACCCGTTCCACCCAGATCCTGCTGTCGGCGCAGAAGCCGTACAGCAAGGAAAGCGGCTGGGGCACCTCGATCGCCTATACCTGGACCAATGCCCGCCACAACCGCAACATCAACGAGCATTACTCGTTCGATCGCGGCACCATCGGTGAGTACCCGACCATCAAGTCCAACGGCGCGCCGCGCCACCGCCTGGTGGTCACCGGTTCGTACGATGGCTTCTGGGGCATCACCTTCGGCGGCAAGCTGACCCTGGCCACGCCGACCCCGGGCAACGACTGGTCCTGCATCGCCCAGGCCGGCAATTCCAACTGCCTGCCGACCCCGGCTGCCGGCACGCCGTCGGGCAATGGTCACTTCCTGCTTGGCGGCAAGATCTTCGGCTACCGCTCGCTCGACCTGCAGGCGACCAAGACCTTCAAGCTGGCCGGCGATACCGAGCTGTATGCGCGTATCGACATCATCAACGTGCTCAACTTCGACAACTTCTCGAACCTGAACTACGTGAAGAGCGATGGCAAGCTGCTGGTCAGCTACAACGAGACCGGCGACATCATTGGTACGCCGCGCCAGGTCAAGGCGGAGGTCGGCTTCCGCTTCTAAGCGGAACCGCTCGATGCAGTACCCCGATGCCGCCGTTCCGCCGGCGGCATCGGGGGCGTGAAAACGGCAATGGCCGGCTCCGTGCCGGTCCATTGCCCATGCCGCTGCCGGCCAGGGGGGCAGCGGCATGGGCAATGATCGCGGTGTCAAACCACGTTTTTCGTGGTTTTTTCAGAGCAGACCTTGTAAACGATTTCAGATCATTGGACGGTATGCTTTCCCATCGATCAGACCACCGGAGGAATCGCGCCATGCAGGCACGCCATCTGTTGTCCGCCGCGGCGTTGAGCCTGGCCGTTGCTGCCTGCCAGCCGGCCCAGCAGGAGCCTGCCAAGCCGCGGCCGCCGGTGATCCTGATCGAGGCCGATGCACCGCCGCGGCCGATGAAGCCGGAACTGCCGCCGCTGTTCGATGACATCGAACGCCGCACCTTCCAGTTCTTCTGGGACACCACCAACGAGATCAATGGGCTGACCCCGGACCGCTATCCGTCGCGGCCGTTCGCCAGCATCGCCTCGGTCGGCTTCGCGCTGACCGCCTATCCGATCGGCATCGAGAACGGCTGGGTCAGCCGCAACCAGGCGATTGACCGCACCCTGACCACGCTGAAGTTCTTCCGCGACGTGCCGATGGGCCCGCAGCGCACCGGCAAGGCCGGCTACAAAGGCTTCTACTACCACTTCTTGGACATGCAGGAAGGCCGCCGCTACGACAGCTGGGTCGAACTGTCCTCGGTGGATACCGCGCTGCTGATGATGGGCGTGCTGTTCGCGCAGTCGTACTACGACGGCGACGATCCGCGCGAGAAGGAGATCCGTCAGATCGCGGACACCCTGTACAAGAAGGTCGACTGGCCGTGGCTGCAGCAGCGTGCGCCGCTGATCTCGATGGGCTGGTTCCCCGAGAGCGGCTTCATCGACCACGACTGGATGGGCTACAACGAGGCGATGATGGTCTACATCCTCGCCCTGGGCTCGCCCAGCCACCCGGTCAGCCCGGATGCGTGGACCGTGTGGACGCGTACCTACGACAACGACTGGGGTGTCTACCAGGGTCAGGAATACCTGTCGTTCGGCCCGCTGTTCGGCCACCAGTACAGTCACGTCTGGATCGACTTCCGCGACATCCAGGACGCGTACATGCGTGAGCGCGGCAGCACTTATTTCCTCAACAGCCGCTCGGCCGCGCTGGCCCAGCGCGAATACGCCATCGCCAACCCGATGCAGTGGAAGGAGTACGGCGAGAACGTGTGGGGTTTGACCGCCAGCGACGGCCCGCAGAACACCACCCAGGACTATCGCGGCGAGCAGCGCCAGTTCCGCCATTACTCCTCGCGCGGCGCGGGCCTGCGCGAGAACTTCGACGACGGCACCATCGCTCCCACCGCTGCGATCGCGTCGGTGGTGTTCGCCCCCGAGCAGGTGATCCCGGCCACGCTGGAGATGCACAAGCGCTTTGGCGACTACATCTATTCCAGCTACGGCTTCCTGGATTCGTTCAACCCCAGCTTCAACTACGACATCCCGATCAAGACCGGCCGCCTGGTGCCGGATCGCGGTTGGGTCGCCAGCGACTACATCGCCATCGACCAGGGCCCGATCCTGACCATGATCGCCAACTACCGGAATGATTTCGTGTGGGAAGTGATGAAGAAGAATCCGTACATCCGCAAGGGACTGGAGCGGGCCGGGTTCAGTGGTGGCTGGCTGGCGCCGGAAGGCTCGTTCCAGCCGCTGGAACTGCAGAAAGACGAAAAGGCCGCGGCGGCACGCGCGGTGGGTATCGCCGAATCACGCGCGGCTGCCGCGCAGGAACAGAAGAACAATGCCAACCGCACTACAGGCCAGGGCAAGTAACCCGATGCCGAACTGGATCGACCGCCTGCGCCGCTGGGCGATGCCTGCCTTGGCCGCACTGGCCGTGGCCGGCTGCGCCCGCACCGAGCCGGGCACCACCACCGTGCGCTTCTGGGCGATGGGCCGCGAAGCAGAGGTGGTCAGCGAGCTGATCCACGAATTCGAGGCCGAGAACCCGGGCATCAAGGTGGATGTACAGAACATCCCGTGGACCGCCGCGCACGAGAAGCTGCTGACCGCGTTCGCCGCCGACGGTCTGCCAGACGTGTGCCAGCTCGGCAACACCTGGGTGCCGGAGTTCGCCGAGCTGGATGCGCTGACCCCGCTGCAGCCGTTCGTGCAGCGTTCGTCGGTGGTCGACCCGAAGGACTACTTCCAGGGTATCTGGGATACCAACGTGATCCATGGCGAGCTGGTGGGCGTGCCCTGGTACGTCGATACCCGCCTGATCTACTACCGCAAGGACCTGCTGGCCAAGGCCGGCTACGACCATCCGCCGCGCACCTGGCAGGAGTGGGACGAGCAGATGGCCGCGATCAAGAAGATGCAGGGGCCGAACCGCTACGCGGTGCTGATGCCGATCAACGAGTTCGAGCAGCAGCTGTCGCTGGCCCTGCAGCAGCGCCATCCGTTGCTGCGCGACGACGACACCCGCGGCAATTTCGCCAGCCCCGGCTTTCGTCGCACGCTGGCCTTCTACGCCAACATGTTCGAGCAGGGCTGGGCGCCGAAGATGTCCGAGACGCAGATTTCCAACGTCTGGGATGAGTTCTTCCGCGGCTTCAATGTGTTCTACATTTCAGGCCCCTGGAACATCCGCGAGTTCAAGAAGCTGCAGCCCAAGGAACTGGAAGGGCAGTGGGGCACGGCCGCGCTGCCGGGTCCGGACGGACCGGGCGCCGGCATCGCCGGAGGCACCAGCCTGGTGATCTTCCGCAAGTCGCAGCAGAAGGAAGCCTCCTGGAAGCTGATCGAGTTCCTGTCGCGCCCGCAGATCCAGGCGCGCTTCCATTCCATCATCGGTGACCTGCCGCCGCGTCGCAGCACCTGGTACGCCCCGTCCCTGGCCAACGATCCGCTGGCCGCTGCGTTCCGTGACCAGCTGGAGCGGGTCAAGCCGACGCCGAAGGTGCTTGAGTGGGAGCGCATCGTGCAGGAAATGCGCATCGTCACCGAGAAGGTAGTGCGTGGTGGCCTGGCGCAGGACAAGGCCGTGGAAGAGCTGGACCAGCGCGTGGACAAGGTGCTGGCCAAGCGCCGCTGGATGCATGAACAACAACGCCTGCAGCAGCGCGTGCCGTCGCCGCAATCGAGCAGTGCCGTGGCCGCCGGGAGCGTGCAATGAAACGTACTTCACTTGCCGGCTGGATCTTTGCCGGTCCCTCGCTGATCGTGCTGGGCATGTTCTTCGGCCTGCCGGTGGCTTCGGCGCTGGCGCTGAGCGTGACCGACTTCGACCTGTATGCCCTGGCTGACAGCAGCAACCTGCGCTTCGTCGGTCTGGGTAACTACATCGACCTGCTGCAGACGCCGATGTTCTGGAAGTCGCTGTGGAACACCACCTACTTCGTGTTGATCGGCGTGCCGTTGTCGATCGGCGTGTCGCTGGGCGCGGCGATGCTGCTGAATGCACCGGCCGCGCGCTTCAAGGCGCTGTTCCGCACCGCACTGTTCGCGCCGGTGGTGACCACGCTGGTGGCGGTGGCGGTGATCTGGCGCTACCTGTTCTATACCAGCTACGGCCTGGTGAACTACGGCCTGGGGCACCTGGGCATCAGTCCGATCGACTGGCTGGGTGATCCCAACTGGGCGATGCCGACCATCATGTTGTTCGCGGTGTGGAAGAACTTCGGCTACAACATGGTGATCTTCCTGGCGGGCCTGCAGGCGATCCCGCATGACCTGTACGAGGCCGCCCGTATCGACGGTGCCTCGCGCTGGAAGCAGTTCCTGCACATCACTCTGCCTATGCTCGGCCCGGTGCTGCTGGTGGTCGGCGTGATCACCGTGTCCGGCTACTTCCAGCTGTTCGCCGAACCCTACGTGATGACCCGCGGCGACCCACTGCAGAGCACTGTCAGCGTGCTGTATTTCATGTTCGAGGAAGGCTTCAAGTGGTGGAACCTGGGACGCGCCTCCGCGGTGGCGTTCCTGCTGTTCCTGATCATCCTGGCGGTGACCACCGTGATGCTGCGTTTCGGCCGCAAGAGGCAGTTGGTATGAGTCGTGAAATCGGCCAGTCGCGCTGGTATCCGTGGTTGATCAATGGTGCATTGCTGGTGCTGGCCCTGGTCAGCCTGGCACCGCTGCTGTGGATGCTCTCGGTCTCGTTCATGCCGCAGGGCGAGGCGACCCACTTCCCGCCGCCGCTGCTGCCATCGAGCATCACCACGCGCAACTACCATGAGTTGTTCGCGCGCACCGGCATGGGCGGCAACTTCGCCAACAGCCTGCTGGTGTCGGTCGGCATCACCCTGGGTTCGCTGCTGCTCAACACCATGGCCGGCTACGCCTTCGCCAAGCTGAACTTCGTCGGCCGCGAGCGCCTGTTCCAGGTGCTGATGGCGGCGCTGGTGATCCCGGCGCAAGTGGCGATGCTGCCGCTGTTCCTGCTGATGAAGCAGCTGGGCCTGGTCAACAGCTTCGGCGGCGTGATCGTGCCGGCGCTGGCCAGCGTGTTCGGCATCTTCCTGGTGCGCCAGTACGCGCGTTCGATTCCGGACGAACTGCTGGAAGCGGCGCGCATCGACGGGGCCGGGGAGCTGCGCATCTTCTTCCAGATCGTGCTGCCGATGCTCAAGCCGGTGCTGGTGACCCTGGCGATCTTCACCTTCATGGGCGCATGGAACGATTTCATGTGGCCGTTGATCGTGTTGACCGATCAGGAGCACTACACTTTGCCGGTGGCGCTGGCCACCCTCTCGCGCGAGCACATCATGGACGTGGAAATGATGATGGCCGGCGCGGTGGTCACCGTGGTTCCGGTGCTGGCGCTGTTCCTGGTGCTGCAGCGGTACTACATCCAAGGTCTGTTGTTGGGGAGCGTCAAAGGATGAAGCGAGCGATCGCCGTTGGACTGGGCCTGTTGTGGACCTCCCTGGCGATCGCCGCACCTCCGGCGCTGCCGGCACCGAAGGTGCTGGACGATTTCGACGACATTGGCGCCTGGAAGCTGGTGCTGTCCGACCAGGTCAGTGGTTCTCTGCGACCGGTCAGTGGCGCTGGCGGCGGCCGCGGGCTGTGCCTGGATTACGACTTCCACGATGTTTCCGGCTACGTCGGCATCCGCCGCGCGCTGAACATCGAATACCCGGTCAATTACCGCTTCGGGTTCCAGCTGCGTGGTGATTCGCCGGGCAACGACCTGCAGTTCAAGCTGATCGATGCCAGCGGCGACAACGTCTGGTGGGTCAATCGTCCCGGCTACAGTTTCCCCAAGGGGTGGACGCCGGTCGAATATCGCCGCCGCCAGATCGACAAGGCGTGGGGGCCCTCGCCCGAGAAGGAGATGGCGCGCAGCGCCGCGGTCGAGTTCACGATCTACAGCAAGGTCGGCGGCCGCGGTACCGTGTGCTTCGACAAGCTGACCCTGCAGGGATTGCCGCCGCAGGATGATTCGGCGCTGGTGCCGTCGGTGATCGCTGATACCGCCACCGCGCTGCAGGACCGCATGATCGACGGCAAGAGCGATACGTTCTGGATCAGTGGCGGGGTCAAGCAGCAGACCATCAGCCTGGATCTGCACAAGAGCCGCGAGATCGGCGGTGCGGTGATCGACTGGCTGCCGAACCTGGAGGCGCGCCGCTACACCGTGCGGACTTCGGAGGATGGCCGTGACTGGCGTACCGTGCGTGAAGTCACCAGTGGTGCCGGTGGCCGCGACTGGCTGGCCCTGCCGGACACCGATGCGCGCTACGTGCGCTTCGATCTGCAGGATGGCCCGAACTGGCGCTACGGCATCCGTGACATCGCGCTCAAGCCGCTGGCCTTCGCGGCCACGCCGAACGCATTCCTGTCCTCGGTGGCCGCTGACCTGCCGCGCGGCTCGCTGCCGCGCGCCTATGTGGGCGAGCAGCCCTACTGGACGCTTTTGGGTCTTGATGGCGGCCAGGAACAGGCGTTGATCAGCGAGGATGGCGCACTGGAGCCGGCCAAGGGCAGCTTCAGCATCGAACCGTTCATCCGCCTCGACGGCAAGCTGCTGGACTGGTCCAAGGTGGCCATCACGCAGTCGCTGCAGGATCACTACCTGCCGATCGCGAATGTCGACTGGGTGCATGAGAAGGTCGGCCTGGCGGTGACCAGCTTCGTGCAGGGCACGCCGGAGCGCGCGCAGCTGATCGGCCGTTACCGGCTGAGCAATCCGGACAAGGTCGCACACGAGTACACGCTGGCACTGGCGATCCGGCCGTGGCAGGTCAACCCACCCACCCAGTTCCTCAACACCGTCGGTGGCTTCAGCCGCATCGATGCACTGGACGTGGGCGAGCAGCTGGTGCGGGTCAATGCTGAGCCGCGTATCTACCCGCTGCAGGTGCCGGATGCGCGCTTTGCCAGTACGTTCGACGGCAAGCTCGATGCGATGCATCTGGAAAGCGGCACGTACCCGGCGACCACGGCGGTGAAGGACAGCACCGGCATGGCGTCGGGTGCGCTGATGTACACGATCAAGCTCGAGCCCGGGCAGAGCCGTGAAGTGGCGGTGGTGCTGCCACAGACCGGTGGCTGGGCGCCGCAGGCGCTGGACGTGGCCAAGGCGCAGGCGCAGGTGGCCGAGCAGTGGCGGAAGAAGCTGGGCGTGGTCTCGCTGCAGGTGCCGGCTGCGGGCCAGGCGCTGGTCGATACCCTGCGCACCGCGGTCGCGCACATGCTGATCTCGCGCGTGGGGCCGCGCCTGCAGCCGGGTACTCGTTCATACGCGCGCAGCTGGATCCGCGATGGCGCGATGATCTCTGAGGGCCTGCTGCGCATGGGCCGCAGTGATGCGGTGCGCGACTACATCAACTGGTATGCGCCCTATCAGTTCGAAAACGGCAAGGTGCCGTGCTGCGTCGATGCCCGCGGCAGCGACCCGGTGCCGGAGAACGACAGCCATGGCGAGTTGATCTACAGCATCGCCGAGTACGGGCGCTACACCGGCGACAGCACTTTCACCGAGCTGATGTGGCCGCATGTGCAGGGCGCCTTCGGCTACATGGAGCAGCTGCGCGCCAGCGAGCGCACCGAGGAAAACCGCGCACGCAACCCGGCCTTCTACGGCATGATGCCGGCCTCGATCAGCCACGAAGGCTATTCGGCCAAGCCGATGCACTCGTACTGGGACAACTTCTGGGCACTGCGTGGCTACAAGGATGCAGCGCTGCTGGCGACCCAGCTGGGCAAGGTCGAGGCGATGCAGATCGCCGAATCACGCGACCAGTTCCGGGATGACCTGCAGGCCTCGTTGCTGTCGGCGATGCAGCAGCACAACATCGACTACCTGCCGGGCTCGGCCGAGCTGGGCGACTTCGACGCGACCTCGACCACCATCGCGCTGGCCCCGGGCGGCGAACAGGGCAGGTTGCCGCAGCAGGCGCTGGAGGCGACCTTCGAGCGCTACTGGAAGGAGTTCGTGGCGCGTCGCGACGGCAAGCGCGAGTGGAAGGACTACACGCCCTACGAATGGCGCAACGTGGCCGCGTTCGTGCGCCTGGGCTGGCGCGACCGCGCCTGGCAGGCCACCGAGTTCTTCTTCAAGGATCGCGCACCGCAGGCCTGGAACCAGTGGGCCGAGGTGGTTTCGCGCACGCCGCGCAAACCGTTCTTCGTCGGTGACCTGCCGCACGCCTGGGTGGCTTCGGACTTCGTGCGCTCGGCTTTGGACATGTTCGCCTACAACCGCGACATGGACGATGCGCTGGTGCTGGCCGCCGGCGTACCGACCGCGTGGCTGCAGGGCGAGGGCATTGCCGTGCAGGGCCTGCGCACGCCGCAGGGCCAGCTCAACTACCGCCTGCAGCGCAGCGACAGGCAGCTGGTGCTGGAGGTGCAGCCGGGCCTGGTGCTGCCGGTGGGGGGCGTGGTGCTGCCATGGCCGTACGCGGGTGATCCGGGCGAGGCGACGGTCAACGGCGAAGCCGCCGAGTGGATCAACAAGGAACTGCACGTGCACCAGCTGCCGGCGCGGGTCGAGATCGATGTACCGAGCGCGGTGCGCCGCGCCGAGCGCAAGGGACAGTAGCGATGAAGCAGCAGGGGGCGAGGGTGCGCACATCGGTGCGAGCCCTGGGGCTGGCAATTGCCTTGGCATTGCCGGGCGTGATGATGGCGGCCGAACCGGCTGCCACGACCGCGGCGGCCGACGTTGCCAGTGCGCCGGGCATGAGCATGGTCACTTTCAACCTGCATCATGACCGCGAAGACTGGCCGAGCCGGCGCCGCACCATCCTGGCCGAGCTAAAGCGCCTGCAGCCGGATGCGGTTGCCCTGCAGGAGGTGATCCAGCGCCGCAACGTACGCAACCAGGCGCAATGGCTGGCCAGCCAACTCGGCTACAGGTACGTGTTCGTGTCCACCGATCCGGTGGGCGCACCGAAGCGCTACGGCAATGCGCTGCTGACCCGGCGGCCGATTCTCGGCCAAGGGGAACATCTGCTGCAGCCGTTGGGCGACTACCGCACGGTGGCTCACCTGCGCATCGACGTCGACGGCACGCCGGTGAACGTCTATGCCACGCATCTGAACGAGCGCAACGACGAGAGTGGTCAGCGCATCCGTCGCACCCAGGTCGAGGACCTGCTGCGCTTCATCACTGCAACGTCGGCCGGTGCACCGGTGGTGATCGCCGGCGATTTCAATGCGCTGGTGGACGCCGGCGACCTGAGCGAGCTGCGCAGCCACTATGGCGACAGCTACGGTAGCGTGCACGTCAACACCGACTTGGCCGGGGTCAGTACGCTCAATCGTCATTACTACCAGGCGCCTTTGCGGATTGACCACATCTTCTTCCAGCAGGACGAGATGGTCGCGCGCGAGGCGAAGCTGCTGTTCGACCAGCCCGACGACAGCGGTCGCTGGGCATCCGATCACTACGGCGTGTGGACCCGGTTGCAGTTCGCGCCGGCGCGCTGATGTCCTGGTAGCTGCCAACCTTGGTTGGCACGGGCGTGTCCGCGTCCGCTCCAGCAACAGCGCCAATCAAGGTTGGCCTCTACCAGAGCAGAGACCGTGCGCGGGTTGTGCCCTGGTGGGTGCCAACCTTGGTTGGCACGGGCGTGTCCACGTTCGCTCCAACAACTGCGCCAACCGAGGTCGGCCTCTACCAGAGCGCTTCATGCGCCTGAAGCACAAACAAAAACGGCGGGGATCATTGATCCCCGCCGTTTCGTTTTCACGCGATCAAAGCGCGATCAGTTCGCCGGCGGCGTGCGCTTGGCGGCCTCTTCGTCTTCTTCGTCGGCCTTGGCTTCTGCAGCCTGGGCTGCAGCGTCGGCATGGCCATCGGCGACCGGGTCGATCGACGGCGTCACCACCGCTTCGGCGACCGGGGCAGCGGCTTCGATCGGCGCGGCTTCCACCGCGATCGGAGCGACCGGCTGTTCGGCGGCCACGACCGGCTCGACGACCGGCTTGGCTTCAACCACCGGCGCGGCCTCAACGGCCACCGGCTTGGCTTCGACTACCGGAGCGGCTTCAACGATCTCTGGCTTGGCTTCAACCACCGGCGCAGCCTCGACCGCCGCCGGCTTCGCTTCGATCACCGGAGCGGCTTCACCCACCGGGGCGGCTTCAACCGCGACCGGCTTTGCTTCGGTCGCCGGCGCAATGGCTTCGATTGCCGGCGCGGCAGCGGCTACCGGCTGGGCCGGGGTCGCAGCGTCGATGGCATCGAGCATGCTGGTCTGCACCGGCGAGGACACCGCCTCAGCCTTGGCAGCTGCTTCCACCGGGGCCTGCGTTTCGGCCACGGTCGGCGCGGCGGCTTCGACTACGGCGCTGCTCACCACGGCAACCGGTGCGGCGGCAACAGCGGCGGCAGCACGGACCGGCTTCGCGGCATCGGCAGCGGCCGGCTCGGCTTCGTCATCGAAGTCGAACTCCGGCTGCGAACGGGCCGGCTGCGCAGCAGCGACCGGCGCAGTGCCGGCAGTGCTGTCGACGTTCGGCTCGGCGTCATCACCGTCGTCACCATCGTCCTGGTCATCGCCCAGGGCGTCGCTGCCGGCGGCGTTCTCGGCGCCACCGCGACGACGACGACGGCCACCACGACGGCCACGACGACGGCGGGTCGCGCCTTCGCCTGCCTGCTCGCCATTGGCGTCGGTTGCAGCCTCTTCACCGGCAACCACAACCACCTCGGCCTCGCTGGCAGTGTTGGCAGCAGTCTCGGCCGGTGCTGCGGTGTCCACCGGAGCGGCGGCCACCGGCGCAACCGGGGCGATCGGCGCGGTGGCTTCCTGCGCGGTCACCACATTGGCGGCGACGGCGGTGGCGGCCACGGCTGCAGCCGCGGTCACGGCTTCGGCCGGTGCTTCGGCGGCGTTGCGCTGCGGCTTCTCGGCCGGCTTGTCAGCGTCCTGCTGCGGGCGCGGCTGCTTCGGCTGCTTCAGCTTCGGCTGCTGCTGGTTCTGGCCCTGCTGCTCGTTGCGCGGCTTGTTCTGCTGCTGCGGCTGCTGCTGGCCATCCTTCTGCTGCGGCTCCTTCTGCTTGCCCTGCTGCGGCTGCTGCTGGGCATTGCCGTTGTTGCCGTTGCGGCCGTCCTTGCTGCGCTGCTCACCGCGGTCCTTGCGGTTGCCGCCGTCCTTCTGCTGCTGCGCGTTGCCGTTGCCGCCATTGCCACGATTGTCGTCGCGACGATCCTTGCGGTCCTTGTTGCGATCCTTGTTGCGGTCCCTGCGGCCGCCGTCCTGCTGCTGGCGTGCAGCAGGGGCTGCAGGCGCCGGCGCGGGGGCCGGTTCGCCACCGAACACGCGCTTGAGCCAACCGATCACGCCGCCACTCGGTGCCGGCGCCACCGGCGCTGCCACGACCGGGGCCGGGGCCGCTGCGGCCGGCTCCACTTCCTCGCGCACCGGGGCGGGGGAGGTGTGCTTGACCTGGGTCACCGCCGGCGGCGGGATGTTCAGCTGGCCCTTGGTCAGCGCGTGCACCGGCAGCTTGCGCGGGGTGCCGCGCTGGTAGCTGGGCTTGTTGCTCTCTTCACCCAGCTCGTTCTCACGCAGGCGGGTGACGGTGTAGTGCGGGGTGTGCAGCTGCTCGTCGGCGACGATCACGATCGGCGCCTCGTGGCGCTGCTCGATCTCACGCAGGGCGCTGCGCTTTTCGTTCAACAGGTAGTTGGCGATCTCCACCGGGGCCTGCACCAGCACCTGCCCGGTGTTCTCCTTCATCGCATGCTCTTCGGCGACGCGGATGATCGACAGCGACAGCGACTCGACGCTGCGCATGCGGCCGTGGCCGTCGCAACGCGGGCAGACGATCTGGCTTGACTCGCCCAGGCTCGGGCGCAGGCGCTGGCGGCTCATTTCCAGCAGGCCGAAGCGCGAGATGCGGCCGACCTGGACGCGGGCGCGGTCGTACTTCAGCGCGTTGGCCAGGCGGTTCTCGACCTCGCGCTGGTGCTTGTTGGAGGCCATGTCGATGAAATCGATGACCACCAGGCCACCCAGGTCGCGCAGGCGCAGCTGGCGGGCCACTTCCTCGGCCGCTTCCAGGTTGGTCTGGAACGCGGTGTCCTCGATGTCGCTGCCCTTGGTGGCGCGCGAGGAGTTCACGTCGACCGCAGTCAGCGCTTCGGTCTGGTCGACCACGATCGAGCCGCCCGACGGCAGGCGCACGTTGCGCTCGTAGGCACCTTCGATCTGTGATTCGATCTGGAAGCGGTTGAACAGCGGGATGTCGTCCTTGTAGTGCTTGAGCTTGCGCAGGGTCTGCGGCATCACCTGCTGCATGAACTCACGGGCGTGCTCGTACATCTCCTCGGTGTCCACCAGGATCTCGCCGATGTCGGCGCGCAGGTAGTCACGCAGGGCACGCACGATCAGGCGCGATTCCTGGTAGATCAGGAACGGGGCCGGCTTGCTCAGCGCGGCTTCGGCGATGGCACGCCAGACGTTGAGCAGGTAGTCCAGATCCCACTGCAGCTCTTCCGCATCGCGGCCAACGCCGGCGGTACGGATGATCACGCCCATGTCGTCGGGGATGTTCAGCTTGTCCAGCGCGTCCTTCAGCGCGGCCCGGTCTTCGCCCTCGATGCGACGGGAGACGCCGCCGGCGCTGGGCGAATTCGGCATCAGCACCATGTAACGGCCGGCCAGCGAGATGAACGTGGTCAGGGCCGCGCCCTTGTTGCCACGCTCTTCCTTGTCCACCTGGACAACGATCTCCTGGCCTTCCTTCAGCAGTTCGCGGATGCCGGCCTTGTTGTGGTCGACACCGGCCTGGAAGTAATCGCGGGAGATTTCCTTCAGCGGCAGGAAGCCATGGCGGCCGCCACCGTATTCAACGAAGGCCGCTTCCAGCGAAGGCTCGATGCGGAAGATCCGGCCCTTGTAGATGTTGGACTTCTTCTGTTCCTTCGACGGCTGCTCGATGTCGATGTCATACAACGACTGGCCATCCACGATGGCAACACGCAGCTCTTCAGCCTGCGTGGCGTTGATCAGCATTCGCTTCATTGTTGCGTTCCTCGCAAGCGGCTACCGCGCGGAACGCCATGGGGTTTCGCCTCTGGACACGGTTCGCCGCCCATTCGCGCAAGCGCGGGGAGGGCGGCTTGGGTTTCCAGCGCTACGACACCACGGCAGGCCGCGGGAGCGCTTCACTCTTATGGGTTTTGGGGTGTTACAGGCCGCAGGCAGCTGTCAGCCAGGCTGGAGCGCCACGCGGGACATGTTCAGCACGGTTGCGTGTCAGGCATCCGGCGATGGCCGGGAAGGCCGGTGAGCCGCTAACATGGCCGCCCCGCGGGCGGTGGTCGCGCACTGTGCCGGATTCGTCGGAAGCTGGGCTTCTGGCCCTGAGTAACTTCCAACGAAATCAATCCCTTATCTCGCCCCCCGAGTGTAACAGAATAAACAGCCTGATGACCGCCCAAGACCCCACCAAGCCCGCTGGCGACAAGCCTTCCGTGCGCATGATCACCGTTCCCGCCGACCGTGCCGGCCAGCGTCTGGACAACTTCCTGCTCGGCCAGCTGAAGGGAGCCCCGCGCAGCCTGGTCTACAAGCTGGTGCGCAGCGGCCAGGTGCGGGTGAATGGCGGCCGTGCCAAGGCCGAGCGCAAGCTGGAGGTGGGCGATGAGGTGCGCGTGCCGCCGGTCCGTCTCAGTGAGGAAGGAGACAAGGCCGGTCCGCCGGAGGCGTTCATGCGCCGCCTCGAGCAGGCCATCGTGTTCGAGGATGCCCGCCTGCTGGCCCTGAACAAGCCCACCGGCGTGGCCAGCCACGGCGGCAGCGGCATCAGCTTCGGCGCCATCGAGACCCTGCGCGCGCTGCGCCCGGGGCAGACCCTGGAGCTGGTCCACCGTTTGGATCGCGACACCTCGGGCCTGCTGATCGTGGCCAAGAAGCGTTCCGCGCTGAGCGAACTGCAGGCGCTGCTGCGTGAAGACCACGGTGCCGGCATCCGCAAGCGCTACCTGACCCTGCTGGCCGGACGCATGCCCGACGGCGTGATGACGGTCGATGCGCCGCTGCACGTGGGCCTGCGCCAGGGCGGCGAGCGCCATGTGCAGGTGAACGCGATCGGCAAGGAATCGATCAGCCACTTCCGGGTTCTGGAGCGCAAGGGCGGCCATTCGTACTGCGAAGTGCGCATCGAGACCGGCCGTACCCACCAGATCCGCGTACACGCCCAGCACCTCGGTCATCCAGTAGCCGGTGACGACAAGTACGGCGATCCTGCGGTCAACAAGCGGCTTCGTGAGCAGATCGGCCTGAAACGTCTGTTTCTGCACGCGGCCTCGCTGGAGTTCGCGCTGGACGACGGCAAGAGCCCGTACGTGCTGAACGCGCCGCTGGCCGATGAGCTGGTCGAGGCGCTGGACCGGCTGCGCTGACGGCGGTTCGGCGCCGCCGGGTGATTGGTCGGCGCCGTCGCTTCCCTGCGATGAGTGGGCTTGTCACTTTCTTTGCTCGTGCAAAGAAAGTAACCAAAGAAACACGCCGCCATCCGCGAGCCGGCGCTGCGCTCCTCGGTTCGCCGAGGGACGGCGCGGAACTCGCTGCGCTCAGACACCCGCGCCTCTTCGCCCTCGCCGGACCTGCGGTGCTCGGCTCGCTACAAGGCGGACCAGACAGCCGCAGCGTAGACCCACACCCGCACGCAGCCTTTGTAGAGTCGAGCGACGCTCGACTCGCGCGCGCAGCGCGGGCTTCGCTTTCTCATTCTTTCATCGCGCGGCTGGCTGGCACGCACGGAAAAATGACGGGGCACGGGCGGGGGCGGCTTGCAGGGGGCCAGATCAGTCCGCCGCATGGATGCGGCGGCCAAGCCTCCATGGATGGATTCACGGCGTCCCCTGCAAGCCGGCCCCGCCCGTGACCTCTCGATACCGTGGGACGTACCAGCCGCGAGGGGGGGGCTCAGCCCGTTGGCCGCAAACCCCTCACCACTTGAACAGCACCAGGCTGATCGCCAGCGTGCCCATGCCTGCCACCAGCCCGTACACCGTCTCGTGGCCCTTGGCATAGCGCTTGGCCGCCGGCAGCAGTTCGTCCAGCGCCAGGAACACCATCACGCCGGCGATCAGCCCGAACACCCAGCCGAAGGTGGCGTGCGACAGCGACCCGGACAGCAGCCAGTAGCCCAGCGCCGCGCCCACCGGTTCGGCCAGGCCCGACAGCAGGCTGGCGCTGAATGCATAGAACTTGTTCTGGGTGGCGAAGTACACCGGCACCGCAATCGCAATGCCCTCGGGAATGTTGTGGATGGCGATGGCGAAGGCCAGCGGCATGCCCACCGATGGGCTTTCCAGCGTGGCGAAGAACGTCGCCAGGCCTTCCGGGAAATTGTGCGCGGTGATCGCGACCGAGGTCAGCAGGGCAACACGCTTCAGGTACTCGCGGCTGTTCTCGCGGAACGCCGGGTCCTGTTTGTCCAGGCTGTCATGCGGGTTGGGAATGAAGTGGTCGATCAGCACGATCACGATCACGCCCAGCAGGAAGGCCAGGGTGCCGTAGGTGAAGCCGGTGCGCTCGCCATAGGCCAGGGCGAACGAAGCGATGGACTTGTTGAGGATCTCCGACAGCGACACATAGACCATCGCACCGCCGGCGAAAGCCAGGCCGAACGCCAGCAGGCGTGGGTTGGGGCGGCGCGAGAACAGCACCAGCAGGCTGCCGATGGCGGTGGCCAGGCCGGCCGCGAGGGTGACCGCCAGTGCGATCCATACATTTTCGGGGGGAATATGCAGCATGTACCGACGCGGTCCTGGTCAAAAGACAACCGCCCCGGATGAGCCCGGGGCGGGGAGGGCGAGGCGGGCGTCGGCTGGCCTCGTCGGGGCGCGGGCGATCAGCCGCCGCGACGCAGGCGTTCTTCGATGGCGAAGCACTGGTCTGGCTTAGGCTGCGGCGGGTTGAAGCTGACCGGCACCTGGATGGTGGCCGGCACCGGCTGGCCGTTGCGGGTGGCGGCGTTGAACTGCCAGCCCTGCACGGCGGTCTTGGCCAGTTCGTCCAGCTGCGGATTGCCGGCGCCGGTCAGCAGAGCCACTTCGCTCGGCTTGCCGTCGGTGCCGATGGTCACCTTGAAGGTGCTGGTGCCACCCACGCCCATGCAGGCCAGTTCCAGCGGGTACTGCGGCGGCGGCGTCTTCACCGCGGCCACCTCGGTCGGCGGCGGCGGTGGCGGTGCCGGCGGTTCGGACGGGCCACAGCCGGCCAGGCCGGTCGCAGCGATCAGGGACAGGCTCAGCAAACGTATGTTCATGGCAGTTGCTCCGTCAGGGCCGAAGTCTTTGCCGCGCAGATGAAGTCGTTCTCGCTCAGGCCGCCCACGTCATGGGTGGAGAAGCGCACGACCGCGCGGTCGTAGTGGACGCCCAGGTCCGGATGGTGGTCCTCGCGATGAGCGATCCAGGCCAGCGCGTTCACGAAGGCCATGGTGGCGTAGTAATCCTTGAAGCGGAAGGTGCGCACCAGCGCCTGGCCGGCCTCGGCCAGCTCCCAGCCCGGCACCTGCGGCAGCAGTTCGGCCAGGCGGGCCTCGCCAAGCTTGTGGTCGCTGCCTTTGCGCGGCACGCAACGGGCCTGGGCCAGTGGAATCAGGTCGGCCATGGGAATCTCCACCTCGTGTTGACTGAACAATGCGCCGGACGGTGTATAAACCGAATGAGCGGCTGACGCTTACTTGGCTAGAATAGCCTGATGATCCAGATCTCCGACACTGCCCAGACCCATTTCCGCAAGCTGATCGAACGCGAGGGCGTGCCCGGCATGGGCGTGCGCTTGAGTGCGGTCGACCCCGGCACCCCGCGCGCCGATGCCCGGCTTGAGTTCGCTGAACCGACCGACCTGCTCGGTGATGAGTGGGCGGTGGACTGCGATGGCTTCACCCTTTACGTCGATGCCGGCAGCGTCGGCTGGCTCGATGGCGCCGAGATCGACATCGTCGCCGGCACCGCGGGCGCCCAGCAGCTGACCATCAAGGCACCGCGCATCAAGGGCGAAGCGCCCGGCGATGCCGCCTCGCTGGTCGAGCGCGTGCACTGGGTGGTCGAGAACGAAATCAATCCGCAGCTGGCCTCGCATGGTGGCAAGGTGGCCGTGCAGGAAGTCTCGGCCGAAGGCGTGGTGCTGCTGCGCTTCGGTGGTGGCTGCCAGGGCTGTGGCATGGCCGATGTGACCCTCAAGCAGGGCATTGAAAAGACCCTGATGGGCCGTGTGCCGGGCGTGACTGCCGTGCGCGACGCGACCGACCACGACAGTGGCCACGCGCCGTACATCCCTCGCGGCAACGCCGCCTGATCGCTGACGCGTGCCTCTGACCCGGGCCGAGCAACTCATCGACCTGCTGCT
Source organism: Stenotrophomonas sp. SMYL11 (assembly GCF_036320005.1). NCBI lineage: Bacteria > Pseudomonadati > Pseudomonadota > Gammaproteobacteria > Lysobacterales > Lysobacteraceae > Stenotrophomonas > Stenotrophomonas sp. SMYL11. Next base: position 677,695 of record NZ_JAWIRS010000001.1, on the reverse strand, counting down.
GGCCCGCCAGCAGCCACGCGCCGTCCTCGAGAAGTCCACGCGCCTGCCCTATGGCTGGGCGCTGTGGCTGCGCTCGCTGGGGCCGCTGCCGCGGCCGTTCCACGCCCGCGAAGTGATTGCGGTATTGCTGCCGCGCCCACTGCCTGGACCGCCGGGCGAATCGCCCCGGCTGTCAACGTGGCAGTCGCTGCGCCGGTTGTTCTGGCAGGACTGGGACGCTGCGCCGCGCGATCAGCGCTGGATGCGCTGGGCCTCGGCATTGGCCAGCGCGCTGCTGCACCTGCTGTTCTTCATGCTGCTGCTGTGGGTTGCGGTGATCCGCACCACGGCACCGGAAGCAGAAGGCGCCGAAGGCGAGCGTGTGCAGGTGGAATTCGTCGGTCGCGCCACCCAGGAAGGTGGGGGCGATCAGCCGGGTGCCGAGGCGGCTGCGGCGGCACCGGCCGGCCAGGTTGCAGCCGGCCAGGAAGGGGGGGCAGCGACTGCACCTGAGCCGCGTCCTGCGGCCTCGTCGGCGCCTGCGCCCGCACCGGCTCCAGCACCGACAGCCAGCGTGCCGTCGCCGCCGGCCGAAGCCGAGCCGGCCCCGCTTGCGGCCCCGCCACCCTCGCCGGTGCAGGCCACCGAAGTGGCGCAGGCCAGCACGGATTTCGTGGTGCCGCCGGTCAGCGTGCCGCGCACCGAGGTCAGCATCGTGCCGCGTGACACCACACCCACGGTGCGCGAGCGCAGCGTACAGCCAGTGCAGGCGCCGCCAACCCCAACCGCGATGCGTGCGCCGCAGGTCGCAGTGCGGACGCCGCAGCTGCCCGACATCCCGGTGCAGGAGCGCGAAGTCATTACGGTCGATGCACCGGTGGTGTCGCAGCCGCTGCGCACGGCCGATGTGCAGGTGCGCGTGCCGCAGCGTGACGTGCAGGTGCGCGAGCGTGAAGTGCAGGCGGTGGTCGATCCGCAGGTGCGGATGGCGACCGTCGCCGGTCGTGAACCGGCGGTGCATGCGCCGGCGGGTCGTGACGTACAGGTTCGCGAGCGTGAAGTAGCCTCGGCACCGGCGGCAGCTCCTTCGTCTTCGAGTGGCAACGCACCCGCGGCAACGCCCACGCCGGCAGCCAATGGCAGTGTGGCGCAGGCGAGCAGCAGCGCCGCGCGGCCTGCTGCATCCAGCACGAACCCGGCCCAGGCCGGAGCGCGCCCGGCCCCCAATCCGGGCAACTGGGCCACGCCCGCCAAGGGCGATGACTGGGGTGCATCGAGCCGCAACCAGGACGGCGCCGACAAGGGCGCCCGCCAGGCCAGTACCAGCGGCAAGGGCAGTGGCCTGTTCAATGCCGATGGCAGCGTCCGCGTGCCGGGCCAGGAAGGCGAGGGTCGTGCCGAGCGCGGTGCGCCAGGTGGGGCAAACGACGGCTGGAGCAAGGAACGCATCGCGCAATCGGGCACCTGGCTGAAGCGACCGCCTTACGACTACACGCCTACCTCGTTCGACAAGTACTGGGTGCCGCAGGAATCGCTGCTGGCCGAGTGGGTGCGCAAGGGCGTCAAGGCCATGGAGATTCCGTTGCCGGGCACCAGCACGAAGATTTCCTGCGTGATCTCGATCCTGCAGGCCGGCGGTGGCTGTGGACTGACCAATCCCAACATGCAGGACCAGCCGGCGGTGGCACGGCCCCCGCCGGACATCCCGTTCAAGAAAGAGCTGCAGGAAGATAACGGCAGCCGCTAGGCAGGGCGCGCGCCCCACACGTTGGCCGGCTCGCGCTTTGGTAGGTGCCAACCTTGGTTGGCACAGAAGCGCCGACCAAGGTCGGCATCTACCGGAGCACGTGCGCCGACCAAGGTCGGCATCTACCAGAGCACGTGCGCCGGCCAGGGTCGGCATCTACCTGGGCGGTGACTTCACGCGCTCTGCGACAGAAACACCCAGAACGGCACGTCGCGGCCAACCCAGTCGCGGCTGGCTTCGTCCATCACGTCCAGCAACGTGTCGAAATCCTTCTGGGTGGAGGCGCGCAACGTGTCCACGTCGGCCAGGAACAGCGCGTAGCCGTTGGCCGGCAGCCACTGCAGGTCGCGCAGGTTGTCCGACAGCGCATCCCAGTTGCCGCCGAAGCCCGCCGGGAAATCCAGTTGCGCGGCCAGCCGGGCCAGCAGAGTGCGCTTGTCGGCCACGCCTTCCAGATCGATGCGGACCACCTTCAGCCCGGCGTCGCGCATCGCGGCGGCCAATGCGCTGATGTCGTCGCTGTCGATGGCGTAGACGCCAGCGTTGTTGATGTCATGCAGGCCGAGGCCGAAATCATCGTGGCTCATCACTGCGCTCCCTGGGCCGGTACGGTGAAGCTGCGGAACGATTCGTAGTGGTCGTCGGTGTAGTACCACGCTTCTGGCGGATCGCCGCCAGTGACGATGCGGCGAGCGCCACGGGTGCGCGCACCGGGGGTGTCGACGGTGTATTCGCGGTAGTAGCCGCGCGGGCGCTGCGGCAGCTGCTGTTCGCGGTTGCCGAAGGTGCTGCCGTCCTGGCGGTGCGGGAACGGGCCGCCACGCTGGATCAGGGCGATGGTCTGCCGGGCTTCGGCGGGCAGGAACGCGGGCAGGCCGCTGTCGTTACCGGTTGCGGTCGTGGCCGGCGCGCGCGCGGCAGGCGCACCCTGCAGGGCCGGCGCGAACTGCGGCGCCGGCGGGCGCTGCATGAAATGGTTGGCGACCAGGCCGAGCAGCAGCAGGGCGATGGCGGTGATCAGCAGCCGGGGGTTGCGCATGGGCAGGGGCGGGCGAGGGTGGTGCGGGCACTGTAGCGCCTGTGCGCTGCACGGTGCATGAGGACGGCGTCGCGTCACTGCTGCGTAACAATTGCCGTCGTGCTCACTGGCAGGACGCAATTTCCTTTACATCCCCCTTGGTAATCTGGCGGTCTGTCCCCATCATTCACCGCGCACGCCCGACACCGTCGGGTGCCCTCGCAATCAGGAGATGCATCATGGCCTATACCCTGCCCAAGCTGTCCTACGCCTACGACGCGCTGGAACCGCATATCGATGCGGCGACGATGGAAATCCATCACACCAAGCATCACCAGACCTACATCAACAACGTCAACGCGGCTCTGGAAGGCACCGAGTACGCTGACCTGCCGGTCGAAGAACTGGTGAAGAAGCTCAAGTCGCTGCCGGAGAACCTGCAGGGTCCGGTGCGCAACAACGGTGGCGGCCATGCCAACCACTCGCTGTTCTGGACCGTGATGGCTCCGAATGCTGGCGGCAACCCGGTGGGCGACGTGGCCAAGGCCATCGACAAGGACCTGGGCGGCTTCGACAAGTTCAAGGACGCCTTCACCAAGGCGGCGCTGACCCGTTTCGGCAGCGGTTGGGCGTGGCTGAGCGTGACCCCGGACAAGAAGGTCGTGGTCGAGAGCACCGGCAACCAGGACAGCCCGCTGATGGAAGGCAACACCCCCATCCTCGGCCTGGACGTGTGGGAACACGCGTACTACCTGAAGTACCAGAACCGTCGTCCGGAATACATCGGCGCGTTCTTCAACGTCATCGACTGGAATGAAGTCGAGCGCCGTTACCAGGAAGCGATCGCCTGATTGCGTGACGGAATGAAATGAGAAGGCCGGGGAGACCCGGCCTTTGGGGGGCGTGTTGCTCTGGGGTTGGGGCGCCCGGGGGCGGGCACCCGGGGGGTGCCAGGAGGGCCGGCCAGCGGCCGGCACTACCTATTCCGCGGTGGCCGTTTCGCCCTGCAGGCGCAGGGTGGCCATCACGCCCAGGCGCAGGCCGGGCAGGTCGCCGTCGGCTGGCAGCAGGATCGGCTGCTGGCGGATGCCGCCGAAGTGCTTGACCTGGAACAGCACATCCAGGCCGTGGCCGCTGCTGCCACCGCCACTGGCCGCAGGCGCCTCGGCGCGGCCGCCGGGATTGCGCCGGGCCGGCTGGAAGCCGGGCGTGCTGCGCACCAGTTCCACCGTGTTGGCGGAGAAATCGCCGGCGATCAGGCTGGGCATGCCCTCGGCGGTGGCGCCGATCCAGGTCATCAGGTCGCTGGTCTGATGCTGGCGGGCGGTGGCCTCGTCCGGGTCCGGGCGCAGCCGTGCCACATAGATGTTGACCAGTGCCTCGCCCAGCTTCAGCCGCATCATGCCGGCGGCGCTGAAGGTGCCGGGTGGGTGCAGCAGGGTCACGCCATCCTCGCTGACCGGCAGCCGGGTCAGCATCGCGTTGCCATGCCGCAGCGGCTGGCTGGGCGGATCGGCGGTAACGAAGTCGCAGCTGTAGCGCAGCCGGCTGGCCAGCCAGCAGGCCGGATTGCGGCCCTGTTGCTGCAGCACCTGCTGCACCGAGATCACGTCCGGCTGCAGGTCGGTCAGCAGCTGCGCGACCTGCTCGCGGCGCTGTTTCCATTGCGTATCATCGCGGCTGGGCAGTTCCAGCGCGGCCACGGTCAGCTGCCGGGGCTCGTCCCCGCCAGTGGCGGACGCCGGCGCCTGCGGCCGCGCCTGGGCCTGCAACGCCAGCAACAGCGCAAGACAGCTGAGCAGGAGGCGGGCGGGGGCGAGGGGGCGCATAACGATAAGTTTACGCTTTTGTCGTGCAGGTGCCGTGACTTCCGACACGGAGTGTCGCTGCCTGCCATGGATTGGCACCGTTGTCATGCAGCCCTGCAGCGTGCTTCGCAAGCCCTGGTTCCGGTAATCTTGCGCCTTTCGCTTTGCAGGATTGCCTTACAGGATGAGCCACGACGCAGTTGCCCCCATCGCCGGCCAGGGAAAGATGCCGCGCCAGATCCCGTACATCATCGGCAATGAGGCCTGCGAGCGGTTCAGTTTCTACGGGATGCGCAACATCCTGGTGCAGTTCCTGATCACCTCGCTGCTGCTGCAGGAAATCACGGCGGAAGGCCGTGCCGGTGAAGCCAAGGACATCATGCACAGCTTCATGATCGGCGTGTATTTCTTCCCGCTGCTCGGTGGCTGGCTGGCCGACAGGTTCTTCGGCAAGTACCACACCATCCTCTGGTTCAGCCTGGTCTACTGCGCCGGCCACCTGTGCCTGGCGTTGTTCGAGAACAGCCGCGAGGGCTTCTTCCTCGGCCTGGGCCTGATCGCGTTGGGTGCCGGTGGCATCAAGCCGCTGGTGGCCTCGTTCATGGGCGACCAGTTCGACCAGAGCAACAAGCACCTGGCCAAGATCGTCTTCGACGCTTTCTACTGGATCATCAACTTCGGCTCGCTGTTCGCCTCGCTGCTGATCCCGCTGGTGCTGAAGAACTGGGGCCCGCAGTGGGCGTTCGGCATCCCGGGCATCCTGATGTTCATCGCCACCTTCGTGTTCTGGCTGGGCCGCAAGCGCTACGTGCTGGTGCCGCTGCCGCCGAAGGATCCGCATTCGTTCGCCAACGTGGTGCGTACCGCACTGACCACGCGCGTAGCCGGCCAAGGCCGTCCGGGCCTGGTGATCGCCGTGCTCGGCCTGGTGCTGGCAGTGGCCTCGTTCGGTCTGGTCGGCTCGTTGGGCATTGTCATCTGCCTGTGCCTGGCGCTGGTATCGATCCTGGCCGGTATCGGCGGTGGCACCTGGCTGCAGCTCGATCGCGCCCGTGGCCAGCATCCGGCCGAAGCCGTGGAAGGCGTGCGCTCGGTGCTGCGGGTGCTGGTGATCTTCGCGCTGACCACGCCGTTCTTCTCGCTGTTCGACCAGAAGGCCTCGACCTGGGTCCTGCAGGGCCAGCAGATGCAGATGCCGAGCTGGTTCACTGCCTCGCAGATGCAGGCATTGAACCCGCTGCTGGTGATGATCCTGATTCCGTTCAACAACCTGGTGCTGTACCCGGCCCTGCGCCGCTTCGGCTTCGAGCCGACCGCGCTGCGCCGCATGACCGCCGGCATCGCCTTCAGCGGCCTGGCCTGGATCGTGGTCGGCGGCATCCAGGTGGTGATGGACGGGGGCAACGCCATGTCGATCTTCTGGCAGATGCTGCCGTACGCGCTGCTGACCTTCGGTGAGGTGCTGGTCTCGGCCACCGGCCTGGAGTTCGCCTACAGCCAGGCGCCGCAGGCGATGAAGGGCGTGGTGATGAGCTTCTGGAACCTGACCACCACCATCGGCAACCTGTGGGTGCTGCTGTCCAACGCTGCTGTGCGCAACGATGCGGTGACCCACAAGATCGCCAGTACGGGCCTGAGTGAAGCGGCGTTCCTGATGTTCTTCTTCGCCGGTTTCGCCTTCGTCGCGGCGTTGGCCTTCGGTTGGTATGCGAAACGCTATCGTATGGTCGACAACTACCGTAGCGCCTGAGCCTGACATGACCCCCGTCAATCTGCTGTTGATCGCCATCACCGCCATCCTGTCGTGGATGGCGTTCAACAACCGCAAGCTGGCCGACCGCCTGATCCTGTGGCCGCCGGCCATCGACCGTCACCGCCAGTACGACCGGCTGGTGACCTATGGCTTCATCCACGCCGACTGGTCGCACCTGATCTTCAACATGATCACCCTGTTCTTCTTCGGGGGATTCATCGAAAGCGTGATGGTGCAGCTGACCGGCAGCTACCTGACCTACCCGGCGTTCTACATCGGTGCGCTGCTGGTCTCGATCCTGCCCAGCTACCTGAAGAACCAGAAGAACCCGAACTACCTCAGCCTGGGTGCGTCCGGTGCGGTGTCGGCGGTGCTGTTCGCCTTCATCCTGATCAAGCCGTGGTCGATCATCCTGGTGTTCTTCATCCCGGCGCCGGCCATCGTCTACGCCGCGTTCTACGTCGGCTACAGCATCTGGATGGACAGGCGCGGCGGTGACCGCATCAACCACAGCGCGCACCTGGCAGGCGCGGCGTTCGGCGTGATCTTCATGCTGGCCATGCAGCCGAGCATCTTCACTCACTTCCTGCGCGAACTCTCCAACCCGACCTTCCGCCTCGGCGGCGGTTGATGACGGGAGCGGGGCGGATCGGCAGCGATCCGCCCCCGCTGTTTCAGAGCGTGGGCTGCTGACCGTAGGTATCCAGCAGGCGGGCGAACACTTCTTCGCCGATGCGCTGGAAATCCTGGTCCTGGGTCTGCCCCTCCACCGCCAGTTGCAGCAGGCCCTCCAGCAGGGCGCGGTCGGTATCTGAATGGGAATCGCTGGGGTGCATCGGAGCCTCCGCGGTGGTGCGCATGATCAACGGTCGCAAGGGCCGTGCCAGCCTGGCCGTACCCCTCCACAGGCGATAGCGGCCGCCAGCGCTCCAGCTTGAGGGTCGCAAACTGACGTGAATGGATCGGACTTGCCCCTGTTCAGGCTTCACGCGATCATGGCGCCCGGCTGCGCACCATCCACGCAGTCGCCGCAGGAGACAGTTCCATGGCTTCGGTCACGCCCCCCGGTCTGGCCTACGAGGTCGAACACGACCTGGCCAACCATCGCTTCACCGCCCGTGTGCGCGGACAGCTGGCGGTGCTGGATTACCAGATCAAACGCAGGCGCATGGTCATCACGCATACCGAGGTGCCCGAGCCGATTGCCGGCCGAGGCATCGCCGGTGAGCTGACCCGTGTGGCGCTGCGTTTTGCCCGTGAGCAGAAGTACAAGGTGGTGCCGGCGTGTTCCTACGCCGAGGCCTTCCTGCAGCGGCATGAGGAGTATCACGACCTGCTCGTTGGCTGAATGCCAGCGGGCCACGCTTCAGCCATGGCAGGCGATGATGTACAAACATGAACAGGGGATCCCGATGAAGATTGGAAACAACCGGCCATTGCACGGCAGTGTGCTGGCCGGCGTGGTGGGCGTGCTGTTGCTGGCCGGCTGCCAGCGTGAAAGCGAGCCGGCACCGGCGACCGACGCGGCGCCTGCCGCCGAGGCCACCGCCGCAGTCGAGACGCCGGCCACGGAAGCGCCGCTGGACCTGCGCGACGTGATCGAGAACAACGAGCGCGAAGTGGTGGGTATCAGCTACCCGGCTGGCATCGACCGCTACCCGGGCCTGGCCCGCGCGCTGCAGAGCTATGCGACGAGTGCGCGCAGTGACCTGCAACAGGCGCTGGACGGGCTGGGCAATGACAAGCCGACCATGCCCTACGAGCTGTCGCTGAGCTTCGAGAAGCTGCTGGAAACCCCGCAGCTGGTGGTGGTCAGTGCCGATGGCAGCCGCTACACCGGTGGCGCCCATGGCGAACCGCTGGTGGCCCGATTCGTGTGGCTGCCGCAGCAGCAGCAGATGCTCAGCGCCGAGAAGCTGGTGGCCGATGCCAAGGGCTGGAAGGCGATCAGCGATTTCGTCGCCGACCAGCTGCGCGAACGCGTGGCGACCCGCCTCAGTGGGGAAGACATGGACCCGGCCCAGCTGCAGGAATCGCTGCGCAACGCATCGCGCATGATCGCCGACGGCACCGGCCCGCAGGCCGACAATTTCAGCCAGTTCCAGCCGCTGACCGACGACAAGGGGCAGATCACCGCGCTGCGCTTTGTTTTCCCGCCGTACCAGGTGGGTCCATACTCGGACGGCACCCAGACCGCCGACGTACCGGCGGCGGTGCTGTTGCCGCACGTGGCCAAGGACTACGTGGAGCTGTTCGCACGCGGTTGACCGCAGTCGAGGAGGTGGCGTGGATACAGGGTTGCAGGAGCGGGTCGCCGGCCTGCTGCAGGAAGCCGGGGTCCGCATCGGCGGTACCCAGCCACAGGATATCCAGGTGCATGACCCGCGCTTCTTCGCGCGGGTCATGGCGCACGGCTCGCTTGGCCTCGGCGAGAGCTACATGGACGGTTGGTGGGATGCCAACGTCCTGGACGACTTCCTTGTCCACCTGATGCAGGCGCACCTGGACGAACGGGTGCACGGTTGGCGCGAAGTGGCCGATGCACTGAAGGCGCGCCTGTTCAACCTGCAGGTGGGGCAGGGCAGCTACGAGGTGGGCCGCCGCCACTACGACCTCGGCAATGATCTCTACCAGGTCATGCTGGGCCAGCGCCTGGTCTACAGCTGTGGCTACTGGCGCAATGCCGGCGATCTCGACGCCGCGCAGGAAGCCAAGCTTGACCTGGTCTGCCGCAAGCTGGGCCTGCGCCCGGGGCAGCGTGTGCTGGATATCGGCTGTGGCTGGGGCGAAGCCCTGAAGTTCGCCGCCGAGCGCTACGGTGTCAGTGGCGTCGGCGTGACCATTTCGCAGGAGCAGGCCGGGTTCGCCCGCGAACTGTGTGCTGGCCTGCCGATCGAGATCCGCCTGCAGGACTACCGCGAACTGCACGAACCGTTCGATGCGATCTTCTCGATCGGCATGTTCGAGCATGTCGGCGACAAGAACTACGCCAGCTTCTTCGAGGTGGCCAGGCGTTGCCTGTCGCCGCGCGGCCTGCTGCTGTTGCACAGCATCGGCACCAACATCTCGCGGCATCGTACCGATCCGTGGATCGCGCGCTACATCTTCCCCAATTCAATGCTGCCGTCGGCGGTACAGATCACCAAGGCGTTCGAGGGCCGCTTCGTGCTGGAGGACTGGCACAACTTCGGCACCGACTACGACCTGACCCTGCAGGCCTGGCGGCGCAATGTGGAAGCGGCGTGGCCGCGGCTGGATGCGCGCTACGACGAGCACTTCCGGCGCATGTGGCGCTTCTACCTGGCCGGGTCGATGGCCACCTTCCGTTGCCGGCACGCGCAGCTGTGGCAGCTGGTGCTGTCGCCGGAAGGCGTGCCGGGTGGGTACGTGGCGCCGCGTTGATCTGGATGCCCCCACAAAAAACCGCCCGGTCACCCGGGCGGTTTTCGTTTCAGGCTACCGCGCGGGCGATCAGTTGCCGGCGCCGGTCAGGCCACGCTTTTCAAGCAGCGGCTCGATCTGCGGCTCGTGGCCGGCGAAATCGCGGAACAGCTGCATGGCATCCACGCTGCCGCCCTTGGACAGCAGGGTGGCGCGGAAGTGGTCACCGTTCTTGCGGCTCAGGCCACCGTTGTCCTTGAACCACTTCTGGGTGTTGGCGTCGAGCACTTCCGACCAGATGTAGGCGTAGTAGCCGGCCGAGTAGCCGCCCATGATGTGGCTGAAGTACGGGGTCTTGTAGCGCGGCGGAACCGGCGCGTAGTAGATGCCGTCCTTTTCCAGCGCGGCGCGCTCGAAGGCCATCACGTCCTTGGCGGCCGGCACCTGGTCGGCGCCGATCTGGTGCCAGCGCTGGTCGAGCATGGCCGCGCCCAGGTACTCGGTGGTGGCGAAGCCCTGGTTGAACTTGGCCGCTGCCAGCACCTTGTCCAGCAGTGCCTGCGGCATCGCCGAACCATTCTGGTAGTGCTTGGCGTAGTTCTTCAGGATGACCGGGTTGTCCGACCACATCTCGTTGACCTGCGAGGGGAACTCGACGAAGTCACGCGGCACCGAGGTGCCCGAGAAGTACGGGTACTTCACGTTGGAGAACATGCCGTGCAGGGCGTGGCCGAACTCGTGGAAGGTGGTGTTCACCTCATCCCAGGTCAGCAGGGTCGGCTGGCCGGCCGGCGGCTTCGGGATGTTCAGGTGGTTGGCGACCACCGGCTTGAAGCCGGTCAGCTTGGACTGCGAGACGTAGGAGTTCATCCACGCGCCACCGCGCTTGGAGGCACGTGCGTACGGGTCGAAGATGAAGATCGCCAGCTGGCTGCCGTCGGCGTCGAACACGTCGTAGACGGTGACGTCATCGTGGTAGACCGGCAGGTCGGTGCGCTGCTTGAAGGTCAGGCCGAATTCCTGGCCAGCCGCATAGAACACGCCGTTCTCCAGCACGTTCTTCATCTCGAAGTACGGCTTCAGCTGCGACTCGTCGAAGTTGTACTTGGCCTGGCGCACCTTCTCGCTGTAGAAGGCCCAGTCCCACGGCTCCAGCTTGAAGGTCGGCTTGCCGGCGGCCTTCTGTTCCTTGTCGATCATCGCCTGCAGGTCTGCGGCTTCGCGCTTGGCGTTGGCCACGGCGGCCGGAGCCAGTTTACCCAGCATCGCGTTGACCGCTTCCGGGGTCTTGGCGGTCTGGTTGGTCAGGTTGTAGGCGGCGAAGTTCGGGAAGCCCATCAGCTTGGCCTTGTCGGCACGCAGCTGCATGATGCGCGAGACCAGCGCGGTGTTGTCGAACTCACCGCCGCGGCTGCCGCGGGTGGTCGAGGCTTCGTAGATCTTCTGGCGCAGGGCGCGGTTGGCCAGGTTGGTCAGCGGCGGCTGGCCGGTGGTGTTGAGCAGGGTGATCACGTACTTGCCTTCCAGGCCACGGGCCTTGGCGGCTTCGGCGGCGGCAGCGATCTGTTCCTTGGACAGGCCGTCCAGCTCCTTGACGTCGTCAACGGTGATCGCCGAAGCGTTCACTTCCGACTGCACGTTCTGGCTGAACTTGGTGCCCAGGTTGGCCAGCTCGGCGTTCATCTCCTTCAGCGTGGCCTTGTCGGCCTCGGACAGCTTGGCGCCGGCGCGCACGTAGTTGTCGTAGTACTTCTCGACCAGGCGCACGCCTTCGGCGTCCAGGCCCAGCTGGCTGCGGGAGTCATACAGCGCCTGGATGCGGGCGAACAGCTTGCCGTTCAGCGCGATCGCATCGCTATGCGCGGCGAACTTCGCCGAGTAGTCGGCCTGCAGCTTCTTGCGGGTGTCGTTGGTGTCGGCGCCGACCAGGCTGAAGAACACGGTGGTCGCACGGTCGAGGATGTCACCGCTCTTTTCCAGGGCGATGATGGTGTTGTCGAAGGTCGGCTTGGCCTTGTTGTTGGCGATCGCCTCCACTTCCTTCAGCTGCTGCGCCATGCCGGCGTCGAAGGCCGGGGCGAAGTCGCTGTCCTTGATCTTGTCGAACTGCGGGAAATGCAGCGGCAGCGGGCTTTCGGCGAAGAACGGATTGGCCTGCTGGGCATTGGTACTGGCAGCCGGGGTGGCGGCGCCGGCCGAGAAGGCGGGCAGGGCAAGGCCGAGGGACATGGCCACGGCAAGGGCAAGGCGAGTGGTCAAGGTAGGAACTCCGGTAAGGCAAACAAGGGCCCGAGGGTAACCCGGCCGGCGGCGCCCGCACTTGTGTCAAAAGGCATGTTGCCGGGGCCGGGCGCGAGTACCATGCATTCACCGCCTACGGCCCGCTGCCATGACCACTGCCTACGATTTCAGCTTCCGCGACCTCGACGGCCAGCCGCAGGCCCTGGCCCGGTACCAGGGGCATCCGTTGCTGCTGGTCAATGTCGCCAGCCGCTGTGGCTTCACCCCGCAGTACACTGGGCTGGAACAGCTGTGGCAGGAGTATCGCGAGCGTGGCCTGGTGGTGATCGGGTTCCCATGCAACCAGTTCGGTGCGCAGGAACCGGGCGACGCCGCGCAGATCCGCCAGTTCTGTTCGCTGGACTACCCGGTCAGCTTCCCGCTGTCGGAGAAGATCGAGGTCAATGGCGAGGGGGCTGATCCGTTGTGGGCATGGCTGTCACGCGAAAAGCGCGGCCTGCTGGGTAGCGCCCGCATCAAGTGGAATTTCAGCAAGTTCCTGGTCGACCGCCAGGGGCAGGTGGTGTCGCGCCACGCGCCCACCACCAGGCCGGAGCAGCTGCGCGGCGAGATCGAAGCGCTGCTGTGAGATGAACCCAAAATGGGGGCGGAGGGGATCAAGTCGTTTGTGCACAAACGACTTGATCCCCTCCGCCCCCTTTTTTGCTTATTTCTCGACGAACGCGCGCTCGAACACGTAATGGCCCGGCTGGCCGATACGCGGCGAGACCTGGAAGCCACGGGCATCGAGCACGCTGCGCAGGTCGGCCAGCATCTGCGGGCTGCCGCAGATCATCGCGCGGTCGTTCTCCGGGCTCAGCTCCGGCAGGCCGAGGGTGCGCTGCATCTCGCCGCTTTCCATCAGCTGGGTCAGGCGGCCTTGGTTGGCGAACGGCTCGCGGGTGACGGCCGGGTAGTACAGCAGCTTGTCGCCGATCATCTCGCCCAGGAACTCATGCTCGCGCAGTTCCTTCTCGAAGTAGTCGCGGTAGGCCAGGTCCTTCTCGTAGCGCACGCCGTGGCAGAGGATCACCTTCTCGAAGCGCTCGTAGGTTTCCGGGTCCTTGATGACCGACAGCCACGGCGCCATGCCGGTGCCGGTGCCCAGCAGATACAGGTTCTTGCCGGGGTGCAGATCGCTGATCAGCAGGGTGCCGGTGGGCTTCTTGCCGACCAGCACCTTGTCACCCGGCTTGATGTGCTGCAGGCGCGAGGTCAGCGGGCCGTCCTGCACCTTGATGCTGAAGAACTCCAGGTGCTCTTCCCAGTTGGCGCTGGCGATGGAATACGCACGCAGCAGCGGCCGCGCCTCGGTTTCCAGGCCGATCATCACGAACTGGCCGTTCTCGAAGCGGAAACCGCTGTCGCGGGTGAGGGTGAAGCTGAAGTAGGCATCGGTCCAGTGACGGACCTCAAGCACCGTTTCGGCGCCAAAAGCGGAGGACATGGGCGTATCTATCGGAAGTCGTCGGGGTGATTCTATCTCAAATGAGACAGGTTCTCATTAGGCGGAACGAGAGGCGTTCTCAGCGGTAACCGGCCGCCTGCAGCTCGAACAGCTCGGCGTAGCGGCCGCCCTGGGCCATCAGCTCTTCATGGGTGCCGCTGGCCTCGATCCGGCCATCGGCCAGCACCAGGATGCGATCGGCCATGCGTACCGAGGAGAAACGGTGGGAAATCAGCACTGCGGTGCGATTATCCGCCAGTTCCCTGAACCGCTGGAACACCTCGAACTCACTTCGCGCATCCAGCGCCGCCGTTGGCTCATCCAGGATCATCACCTGCGCATTGCGCATCCATGCGCGGGCGATGGCGATCTTCTGCCATTGGCCGCCGGACAGGTCCACGCCCTGCTTGAAGCGGCGGCCGATCAGCTGGTCGTAGCCGCCGGGCAGGTCGTCGATCACTTCCTCGGCCATGCCTCGGCGGGCGGCGTCGGCAATGCGTGCCTGGTCGTCCATCGCCTCGACCTGGCCGACGCCGATGTTCTCGCCGGCGCTGAGGTTGTAGCGCACGAAGTCCTGGAAGATCACCCCGAGATTGGCGCGCAGGTCATCCAGGTCGTAGTCGCGCAGGTCGCGGCCATCGAGCAGGATACGGCCCTCGTCCGGTTCGTACAGCCGCGCCAGCAGCTTCACCAGGGTGGTCTTGCCGGCGCCGTTTTCACCGACAAGGGCCAGTACTTCGCCGGCCTGCAGCTGGAAATCAAGGTGGCGCACGGCCCATTGCTCGGCATCGGGATAGCGGAAGCCGACGTTCTCGAACACGAAGCCCTGCCGGATCGGCTGCGGCACGCGCACTGCACCTTCGCGCGAGTGGATTTCCGGCTGGATCTGGAAGAACGAGAACAGGTCATCCAGGTACAGCGCCTGGCTGGCCACCTGCGAGAACCCGATCAGCAGGCCCTCCAGCAGTTGGCGCAGGCGCAGGAAGCTGCCGGCGAGGAAGGTCAGGTCGCCGATCGAAAAGTCGCCGCGCACCGTGCGCCAGGCGATGTAGGCGTAGGCGGTGTAGTAGCCCAGCGTGCCCAGTGCGGCCAGCAGCGTGCCCCAGAACGCGCGGCGCCGGGCCAGGGCGCGGTTGGCCTGGAACAGCGCCACCGACAGCCGCCGGTAGCGCTCCACCAGAAAGCGGTGCAGGTTGTAGATCTTTACTTCCTTGGCCGTTTCCACGCTGGCGCCGAGCTGGCGCAGGTAGTCGAGCTGGCGGCGCTCGGGCGTCCACTGGAAGTTGAGGCTGTAGCCGGCCGCGTTGAAGTGCGATTCGCCGATGAAGGCCGGCACCAGTGCCAGCGCCAGCAGCAGGATCAGCCACGGCGCGTAGACCAGCAGGCCGACGGCGAGGCTGGCCACGGTGATCGCGTCCTGCACCTGGCCGAACAACTGGCTCATCAGGTTCATCCGGCCCATGGTCTGGCGCCGCGCACGGTCCAGCTTGTCCTGCAGGTCCGGGTCCTCGAAGTCCTCCAGATCCAGCGTTGCCGCGTGTTCCATCAACCGGATGCTGGTGACGTTGGCGAACAGTTCCGAGAGCAGGGCATCGGCGTAGCTGACCAGCCGGCCGAGCAGATCCGAGGCGATGGCCAGGCCGAATTCCAGCGCCAGCAGGCCCAGCAGCGGATTCAGTATGCCGCTGGACAGCGCTTCGCCCAGCGGCGGGAAGCCAGCGTCGTGCTGGCTCAGGTGCAGGGCGCTGTCGATGATCAGCTTGCCGACGTAGAGCATCGCCACCGGCAGCAGCGCACGGATCAGGCGCAGCCCGAGGCTGGCCAGGGTCAGGGCCGGGCTGGTCTGCCACACCTGGCGCAGGAACGGCGGCAGGTTGCGCATCGCCTTGAAGCGCTGGCGCAGGCTGGGTTTCTTTGCGCTGGCTGCGCCAGCGTTGGGGGAAGCAGGCATGCGCGTATTGTGCGCGCCCTGCGCGTGGCGGAGGCATGAACGGGACGCATGCCTGCCATGCGCCGGCAAGGCAGCGCGGGCGCCGCCTGCGCGCTCAGTCCAGCGCAGCCAGCAGCGCGGGATGGTGAGCGAACCAGAAACGCAGGGCCCCGCTGTCGATGCCGTAGGCGCCTTTCCAGAAATCGACGGGATAGCCCCAGTCCGAAGAGCGCGACGTGCGCGGTGCCAGACCGACCCGGGTGAAGCGTTGCGCCAAGCCAGGATGCTCGGGGGTCTGCAGCAGCCCGGCATGGCCCAGGGCATCCAGCAGGTGACGCGCCTGCTCAACGGACAGTTTCAGGCCCGGCAGCGCGCGGACGCGTTTGACGATGGTCGACGGAGTGTCCTTGGCGTCGCTCTCGTGGTGCAGCAGCCGCAGCAGTGCCACCAGTGTGCTCATGTCGCCGGGCGCCCGCCTGGGCGTCAGATTGTGTTGTTCCAACAGGAAGGTGATGGCGTTTACGCTTCCGCCGAGCACGACCCCGATGTTGTGGCGGACGCGCGCCCAGGTGGTCGGGTCGAATCTCCCTTCGCGGACCTGGCCGCAGACCGCACAGGCGAGGTTGGGATGTGGCTGCTCCTGATGCCTGGGGAAGTGCACCATGAACGCATACGCCGACAGCCCGGCGCGCAGGTCGCTGCGGTTCTCCTGCACACCGAGGATGAAGTTGTCTGCCACATGCTGGCGGTCGGCGCGGGCATAGGCGGCGAACATCCGCATCTGCAGGGCCTCATGGCCCGGATGTTCGACGGGCCACAAGAGTCCATGCCGTTCAAGCGTCGACAGCAGTTCGGGCGACGCGGTGTCCCGCTCCCGGTACTGGGTCAGCGCCTTCAGCGCCTCCTTGCTGGGCGTGCCGGGGGCTTCGTCGGCCATGACGCTCGAATGCTTCCTGCGGGGCAGGTACAGTGCCCGGCGGTCCAGGCACTGTCAACGAAGCGCTCAGGGCAGCGGCGGCAGCAGCCCGGCGCCCAGCCGGTTCCAGGCATTGATGACCGCGATGCCCATGCTCAGGTCGCTGATGCCCTTCTCGTCGAAATGCGGTGCCAGCGCATCGAACGCCGCCTGCGACGGCGCGCCGTCGGTCAGCCGGGTCAGCGCCTCGGCCCAGCCCAGCGCCGCACGCTCGCGTGCATCGAAGAAGCGGCTTTCGTGCCAGGCAGGAAGGGTATCGAGCTTGCGCGGCTCGATGCCGCCCTTGCGCAGTGCCGTGCCGTGCATGTCCATGCAGTAGCCGCAGCCGTTGAGCTGCGATACGCGCAGGAACACCAGTTCCATCAGGGTCGGATCGATCGAGCTGTCATGCACGGCCCGGCTGGTGGCCAGCAGGCCCTTGAAGGCTTCGGCGGCGAGGCGGGTATAGGGAACGCGGGGAGAGGCGTGGTCGGACATTTTCGGCTCCAGGGCGGCCACGGTGGCCGCCTTTCATTACCAGGACGCCGCGTCGTTTGCGTTCGTGACAACTCCAGGCAATTTTTCCGGATTCAACACGCTGTACACGTTGGCGATGCGGCCATCGACCACTTCGATGGTGGTGATCGAGTGCAGGCGATCGCCTTGGAAGCGCAGGATCGCCGGCTCGCCGTTGACATAGCCCAACTGCGCCGGATGCGCCGCGCCACGGCGGGCGATGGCCCAGAACAGGCGGCCGATGCGCTCGGCGCCCAGCAGGGGCCGCACCGCCGCGGTAACCACGCCACCGCCGTCGGAAACCAGTACCGCGTTGGCGTGCAGCAGGGCCTGGATCGCTTCGCTGTCGCCGCGCTGGGAAGCGTCCATGAAGCGCGTGAGCAGTTGCCGGTGCTGGCTGGCGTCGGCGTTGAAGCGCGGCCGCCCGGCCTGCAGGCGCTGCCGGGCACGATGCACAAGCTGCCGGCAGTTGGCCTCGCTCTGCCCGATCAGCTCGGCGATCTCGCGGTAATCGTGGTCGAATGCTTCCTTCAGCAGGAACGCAGCGCGTTCCTCGGGACCGAGCTGTTCAAGCAGGGTCAGGAAGGCCACCGAGACATCGTCGGCCAGCGCATGCAGCTGTGCCGGGCCGGGTGCCGGATCCGGTTCCAGGGTGACCGCCAGCGGCTCGGCCAGCCACGGGCCGACGTAGTGCACGCGCTCGCGCTTGGCGGCGCGCAGCCGGTCCAGGCCGAGCCGGGTGGTGGTGGTGACCAGCCAGGCTTCGGGGTCGCGGACGGCCGCCGGGTCGGCGCCGGACCAGCGCAACCAGGCATCCTGGACCACATCTTCGGCGTCGGCGCGACTGCCGAGCAGGCGGTAGGCCAGCGCCATCAGGCGCGGACGGTGGGTCTGGAAAGCGGTTTCAGCGTTCATGTGGGCAAGGACGCCGCAGTGGCGCGTGGCGTGACAGAGGGTGTGCGTGGATAGTGCAGGCCAGCGGCCGGCACTACCACCCTGCGGCCGGGGGAGGGGTTAAAATGGGCGGATTACCCCCGCCAGCCTCGAGCAAGCGAGCAAGCCGTGACATCGATCAAGCAGGAAGACCTCATCCAGTCCATCGCCGACGCGCTGCAGTACATCTCGTACTACCACCCGGTCGACTACATCAAGAACCTTGCCGCCGCCTACGAGCGCGAGGAGTCGCCGGCCGCGAAGGAAGCGATGGCCCAGATCCTGATCAACTCGCGGATGTGCGCCGAAGGCCACCGTCCAATCTGCCAGGACACCGGCATCGTCACCGTGTTCCTGGAAATCGGCATGGACGTGCGCTGGGAAGACGCCACCATGGGCGTGGAGGACATGGCCAATGAAGGCGTGCGCCGCGCCTACATGCACCCGGACAACAAGCTGCGCGCTTCGGTGCTGGCTGATCCAGCCGGCAAGCGCATCAACACCAGGGACAACACTCCGGGCGTGGTCAACGTGAAGGTGGTGCCGGGCAACACCGTCGAGGTCATCGTCGCCGCCAAGGGCGGTGGTTCGGAAGCCAAGACCAAGTTCGCCATGCTCAACCCGTCCGACTCCATCGTCGACTGGGTGCTGAAGACCGTGCCGACCATGGGCGCCGGCTGGTGCCCGCCGGGCATGCTCGGCATCGGCATCGGTGGCACCGCCGAGAAGGCGATGCTGCTGGCCAAGGAAGCGCTGATGGAGCCGATCGACATCACCGAGCTGCAGGCCCGCGGTGCGTCCAACCGCATCGAAGAGCTGCGCCTGGAGCTGTACGACAAGGTCAATGCGCTGGGCATCGGCGCGCAGGGCCTGGGTGGCCTGACCACCGTGCTCGACATCAAGATCAAGGATTACCCGACCCATGCGGCCAACCTGCCGGTGGCGATGATCCCGAACTGCGCGGCCACCCGCCATGCGCACTTCACCCTGGATGGCAGCGGCCCGGTGATGCTGGACCCGCCGTCGCTGGAAGACTGGCCGAAGCTGACCTACGACGCCTCCAAGGGCACCCGCGTGGACCTGGATACGATCACTCCGGAAGACGTGGCGAGCTGGAAGCCGGGCCAGACCCTGCTGCTCAACGGCAAGCTGCTGACCGGCCGCGATGCCGCGCACAAGCGCATGGTCGACATGCTCAACAAGGGCGAGGAACTGCCGGTCGATCTGAAGGGCCGCTTCATCTACTACGTCGGCCCGGTCGATCCGGTGCGCGACGAAGTGGTGGGCCCGGCTGGTCCGACCACGGCGACCCGCATGGACAAGTTCACCCGTCAGGTGCTGGAACAGACCGGCCTGCTGGGCATGGTCGGCAAGGCCGAACGCGGCCCGGCGGCGATCGAGGCGATCCGTGACAACAAGTCGGCCTACCTGATGGCGGTCGGCGGTTCGGCCTACCTGGTGTCCAAGGCGATCAAGGCGGCCAAGGTGGTTGGTTTCGCCGACCTCGGCATGGAAGCGATCTACGAGTTCACCGTGCAGGACATGCCGGTGACCGTGGCGGTCGACTCCACCGGCGAATCGGTGCACAAGACCGGCCCGCGCGAATGGCAGGCCCGCATCGGCAAGATTCCGGTGGTGGTGGAGTAATTCCTCCCGTTCCGGTCCAGACAACGGCGCCCGTGTGGCGCCGTTGTTGCATGCAGCCTGCCCGTGGATGGTGTGCTCTGCTAACGTGCGCTGTCTGAAGTATTGGAAGGGAGTCCATCGTGCTGCAGTGGTCGCGTGTTTTCGTGTTGCTGGTCGCTGCGCTGGCGTGCAGTGCCTGTGGTCCTCGTTACTTCGTCGAGCCGCCAACCCACGAAGCGGGGAGGATCTGCGCGTCGGTCTGCGAGAGCCAGAAGGCGACGTGCGACTTCCACAACCGCGCCCGTGCCGAATCGGATCAGCGCAGCTGCGAAAGCGAGAAGAGCCGGATCATCAGCCGTTGCAGTGGTATCGCCGACGACAAGCAGCGGCACAATTGCGAAGGGGGCAACGGTGCCGGCAACTACTGCGGTTCCCCAGCGCTTCCTTCATGCAGTGCTCCGTACGCCCAATGCCTGCTCTCCTGCGGCGGCACCGTGAATGAAGTCCGTACCGACACCGGTATTCCCGTGTACTGATCGGGGGCGCGCGTCGGGGCCTGCACGAGTAACCGTAGTCTGCTAGGGTCGGCACACCCCTGCACTGGATGTGCCCATGCGCCTGCATCGATCCCTCGCGGCTGTGTTCCTGCTGGTCCTGGCCGGCTGCAGCACAACGTCATCCTATGAAGGTGCGGATTTCTCCGCCTCTTCGCAGTGCCGCATGCAATGCCAGGCCAGCTATCGCAGTTGCATGGCGCGGGGCAGTATCGGCAGCAACGACTTCAGCTGCGAACAACAGATGGTGCCGGCGCCGGACAAACGCTGCAAGGACGTTGCCAACCCCGAGCTGCGCCGTTCCTGTGAACTGAAGACGCACGACTGCGCGATACGCACGCCGATCATGTCCTGTGGCGAAAGCCGGGATTCCTGCATGAGCAGCTGCAGCTGAGCAACGATTGCGCGCGTGGGCGCATAATCGGCTGATCCACCTGCACAGGATCTTCCGCATGAGCACCACGCTGTATGGTTCAACCAGTACCGCCGCGCTGGTGGTGCACTGGCTGCTGATCGAGCTGGGCATCGAGCACGAACTGGTGCTGCTGGATTTCGACGCGCGCGAGCACAAGTCGGCGGAGTACCTGGCGCTGAATCCGGCCGGTGTGGTGCCGACACTGCTGATCGATGGCTTGGTACTGACCGAAGCGGCGGCGATCGCACTGTATCTGGCTGACCGCCATCCGGAGGCCAACCTGCTGCCCGCACTGGGCACGCCGCAGCGCGCCGACGCCTACCGCTGGATGTTCTGGTGTGCCAATACGCTGCAGCCGGCCTATCGTGCCTGGTTCTATCCGCATGAAATGGCGGGCGAGGCAAATATCGAAGCGAGCCGCGAGATGGCCCGTCAGCGCCTTGAAGCGGCCTGGCAGCATGTCGCCACGCACCTGCAGGCGCATGGCCCGTACCTGCTGGGCACCACGCCCTGCGTGGTCGACTACATGCTGGTGATGCTGATGCGCTGGTCGCGCAACATGCCGAAGCCCAGCGACACCTGGCCTCTGCTGAAGGCGCACGCGTCAACAATGAAGGAGCGCCCTGCATTCGCCGAGGTCTACCGCCGCGAAGGCATCACCGACTGGCGGTAAGCCAGCCGGGGGAGAGGCGTCCGGGTAGAGTCGACTGTCAGTCGACTATCGCACGCAGTGCGGGCCGTTCCGCAGAAGCATATGAAGGATGGGGGAGTCGACTAACAGTCGACTCTACCAACAGGCTCCGCTACGCGGCGGCGGGGCGGGTTACAGGATCTCCAGCACCGTTTCCGGTGGACGGCACAGCCGGGTGCCCTTGGGCGTGCGCACCACGGGGCGGTTGATCAGGCGCGGGTGTGCGGCCATCGCGGCCAGCAGCGTGGCCTCGTCCGCATCCTCCAGGCCCAGTTCGGTGAACTGTGCTTCCTTGCTGCGCACCAGCGCCTGCGCGTCCAGGCCGGATTCGGCCAGCACCTGGCGCAGTGTGGTCACATCGGGTGGATTGCCCAGGTACTCGATCACCTCCGGATCGAAGCCCGCATCGCGGATCAGCTTCAATGCGCCGCGCGAATTGCTGCAGGCCGGGTTGTGCCAGATCGTCACGTCCATCAGAACCACTCCAGCAGCGACACGCCCACGCCCACGTAGGTGGCTTTGTGGTTGTAGTCGATCAGGCTTTCGCCGTAGCCGTCGAAGATCTGCACGTGGCCGCGCAGCAGGTTGCTGATCGGGAAGCCGTAATCCAGCTGCAGGGCACCGTGTGAGCGGCTGCCGGTGCGCAGCGAATGGCGTGCCATCAACGAGACTTCGTGGCCGTTGCGGTTCCAGGTCAGGGTCGCATCACCGCGGCCCATGTAGTCCTCGATGTCCGGGTTGTTGTCATCGCTGCGGGACTCGGGAATGCGGTACCAGGGGCGCAGCACCAGCGCCCAGTTCTCGCGGTCCAGGCCGATGTTGAGCATGACCCGGTTCCAGCTGCGCGACAGCGGATCGGCGCGGCCGTTGGACTGGTGGTTCAGCGCGATGCCGGTCATGCGGCCGCGCCAGCCACCGATCGAGTAGCCGTTGCGGAACACCATCATCACTTCCGGCTCGTAATTGGTTTCGCGGAACGGGCGCGAATCCTCGCCGTTGTAGGCCTGCCAGCGCGAGCTCTGGGTATAGCCGGCCCAGATGTCGCCGTTGTCGCCGAACAGGTTCTCGGCGATCTTGGTCTTGAAGCTGATCTGGAACTTCAGTTCGGCGCTGTCCAGCACCTGCGGCGTGGTGACCGTGTTGGCCGGGTTCGGCGAGTGCGGCGTGGTGTTGCGGTCGCTGGTCCAGAACGCCGGCAGCAGGTACACCGGCTTGTAGGCACGCAGCTGGAATGGGCCGAGCTTGGAGTCCTCGGCCAGTTCCCAGCGGCTGTCCAGCAGCGAACCGCGGCCGGCATTGGCCAGCGCGCTGTCCGGCGCAGCGGGGCGGAACAGGTCGCTGACCCGCTCGCGCAGCTTCTCTTCGCCCTGGCTTACGCGTGCGGTCTGGCGCTCTTCGCGGCGGGCCTGCGCGGCTGCCTCGGCAGCGGCGTCGGCCGCCGCCGTGGCCTGCGGCGTGTGTGCGAACAGCCGGTCATAGCAGGCCAGGCGCGCCGCGTCAGTGGTGATGGCGGCACACGCCGCCGGCGAGGTATCGGTGCTGGGCACGAATTCCTGCGCGGCCAATGGGGCACTGGCCAGGGCCAGCGCCAGCGGCGCAAGGCGGGGAAGCAGCGAGGGGAGGGTCATTCCAGCAGGCCCTTCGGTGAATACGGGAATCGCACAGTGTGGCGGCTGTACCGCATCGCGGCCAGCCCCCACGGTTTATGCACGGCCACCGCGTGCGCGCGGCGTGAAGACGGTGCGGGTTACAGGAACCAGGCGAAGGCGAACAGGCCGAGCATCGCGATCACCACCGCCAGTTTCAGCGCCAGGCCGAGCAGGATGCCGAGCCAAGTGGCCAGACCCACCTTGGTCGAGCGGCCCAGTTCACGGGTGTGCCAGTACTCGCCGGCCAAGGCGCCGATCAGGGGCCCGGCAAAGAGGCCGATCGGCATGAAGAACAGCCCGACGATGCTGCCGACGAACGTGCCCCACAGCGCCTTGCGGCTGGCACCGACCCGCTGCGCACCCACCACTGTGGCCAGCGCGTCCACCAGCAGCGAGAGCAGGGTCAGTACGCCCAGCGCGACCAGGGTCGGCCAGCCGACGTGGGCGAAGCCGTCGGCCCACGCCGCCAGCAGCAGTCCGATGAACACCAGCGGGATGCCGGGGAGGGCCGGAAGGATGATTCCGGCGATGCCGACGAGGACAAAAATGACCGCTAGCAGATATAAGATGAATGAGAGTCCCATGCTGTCCCGTATGGTGGTCGTTTTGGGGTTGACAGTGAAAGATTTTGCCAGTTGCTTTTTCGTTTTGGGCGGGTTAAGTTGCAGTCGCTGAGCTTGGCAAGGTCACCGTGGATCGTGGCCTGATGAAGCAAGATCTTCCCGATCCGCTGCATCGATGCACCTCGCTTCCCCCTTGCTTGTCAGCCGCCCACCAGGCGTTTCCTACAACAAGAGAGAGTCACCAGGGAGTTAGTGAGATGTCTGATCGCGAGACCGGTACCGTCAAGTGGTTCAACGATGCAAAGGGCTTCGGCTTCATCAGCCGTGAAAACGGCGAAGACGTGTTCGTGCACTTCCGTGCCATCCAGACCCAGGGCTTCAAGAGCCTGAAGGAAGGCCAGAAGGTCACCTTCACCGTCGTGCAGGGCCAGAAGGGCCTGCAGGCAGACGCCGTTCAGCCGACCTGATCGCGCTGCATGCCGTCAAATGAAAAGGCCCGCGTAAGCGGGCCTTTTCTTTGCCGTCGGCCCGATGCAGGTCAGCGCAGGATGACCTTGCCGTTGACTACGCGCACGTAGGTGTTCTCGCGGATGCCGCCGAGGTCGCGCTGGTTGACCACGATGGTGCGGCCATCGTCCATGCGCACGCTGATGTCGTAGGTATCGCTGGTCACGTTCTTCTGGATCTGGTTGCCGGCCAGTGCGCCACCGACCGCGCCTGCAGCAGCGGCGATGTTCTTGTTGCCACGGCTGCCGCCGGTGTGGTCGGAGATCTCGTGGCCGGCCACGGCGCCGACGATGCCGCCCAGGATCGCGCCGGTCGCGCTGGGCGCGGTACGGCCGGACTGCACGGTGTTGATGCGGGTCACGATGCCGCAGTCGGCGCAGCGGCCCTGGTTGTAGCCACCATTGTTGCCGTAGCCGCCATTGTTGTAGCCGTTGTTGTAACCACCACCGCCGTAGCCGGGCGAGGTGGCACAGCCAGCCAGGGCAAGGGTGGCGATGGCGCTGGCGGCGATGAGCTGGATCTTCATGGGGCGTCTCCTGGCCGTGAAGGCGGGTGTCTGGGGTGGTACTGCGTCATGCAGCAGGGTGGACGAATCGTCCCCTTTTGAACGTGAACAAGGCGCCAACCGCGCAGGCCTTGTCCGGCTGCAGGATGAATGCGGCTCAGCGGAAGTCCTGGTGGCAGGCGCGGCAGTCGGCCTGCACCGTTTCCACCACCTGGGCCAGGGCCGTGCAGTCGCTGGGCGGCGCAGCCAGAGCGGCATTGAGGTTGCCGCGCAGTTGGCTGGCATGCTGCTGGAACTGCGCGCTGTCCTTCAGCCCGGGAAAGGCCAGATCCAGGTCGTTGGAGAGCAGGCGCATCGCCTGCAACCGCGGCACGCTGTCGGCCAGGCTGCAGCGGTTCTGCTGCTGGGCCTGCTGCAGCAGCTGCGATTGCCGTTGCATCACCTGCATCAGGCTGTCCGGGAACGGATCGCGGCGGGCCTGCAGGGCGCGGCCGACCATCACCGTGGCGATCAGGCCGATCAACAGGCCCAGGCCGAGCACGAACAGATAGCGGTAGGCGGTGGACGGGCGGCGGGGCGGGCTGGCGTTCATGGCGGGCTCTCCGGACGTGCAACGGTGGATTCGATGCCGGCGCGCTGCAGGCGCTGGCGCCTGCACGTTAAAATAGCCGGATGAACGAACAGGTCAAACAACGCTTCGCCGGCATCGAACGGCTGTATGGCGCGGGCGCACTCGAGCGCCTGCAGGGCAGCCGCGTGGCGGTGGTGGGCATGGGTGGCGTTGGCTCGTGGGTTGTGGAGGCATTGGCCCGTTCGGCGGTCGGTCACCTGACCCTGATCGATGCCGATGACATCTGCGTTTCCAACACCAACCGGCAGCTACCGGCGATGGAAGGCAACTACGGCCGCAACAAGGCCGAGGCGATGGCCGAACGCTGCCGCGCGATCAACCCGGACATCGAGGTCGATGCCGTACAGGCGTTCCTGACGGTGTCGAACATGGCCGAACTGCTGGACCGTGGCTTTGATCTGGTGATCGATGCCTGCGACAGCTTCCGGGTCAAGGTCGAGACGATTGCCTGGTGCCGCCGCCGCAAGCTGCCGCTGCTGACCGTGGGTGCCGCCGGTGGCCGTACCGATCCCACTCTGGTGCGCATCCGCGATGTCTCGCGCACCGAGCACGACGCCATGCTGGCGCTGATCCGCAAGAAGCTGCGCAGCGAGTTCAACTTTCCGAAGAATGCCAAGCGCTACTTCGGCGTGCCGGCGGTGTATTCGCTGGAGAATGTGAAGTACCCGCAGGCCGATGGCAGCGTCTGTGGCATCCGCCCGAACCTGGGCGCTGATGCGGCATTGAAGCTGGACTGCGGCGCGGGCCTGGGTGCGGCGACCCACATCATCGGTGCGTTCGCGTTCGCGGCGGTAGGCAAGGCGCTGGAAATGCTGCTGGAGCCGAAGAAGGTGAAGGCCGAAGTGGTCGAGGATCACGCCGACGCGTGATCGTAATGCCGGCCGCTGGCCGGCAATTCCGGAATGATTGAATCAGTGCAGATGCCGGACAGCGGCCGGCACCTACCGTTGCATCGCGGGCAGCGCGAACAGCCGCCGCGCGTTCTCCGTCGTGGCCTGGGCCACCGCGTCCAGCTCCATCCCGCGTAGCGCCGCCACGTGGCGGGCGATGATCGCCAGCCGTGCCGGTTCGTTGCGCTGGCCGCGGATGCCGGCGTCAGGCTGGTCGGGCGCGTCGGTCTCCAGCAGCAGTTGTTCCAGCGGCATCTCGCGCACCAGCCGCTGCAGGCGCTGTGCGCGTTCGTAGGTCAACGGGCCGCCCAGGCCGAGCAGGAAGCCTTGCCTGTGCAGCTGCGCAGCCTGCTCCGGGCTGCCGGAGAAGCTGTGCACCACGCCGCGCAGGCCGCCGATGCGGCGGATCGCGGCGATCACCGCATCCACCGCGCGTCGCGCATGCACGATCACCGGCAGCTCGAATTCACGGGCCAGTTCCAGCTGACCGATGAAATATGCCTGTTGCGCCTCGGCATCCAGGCCTTCAACGAAGAAGTCCAGACCACATTCGCCGATCGCGCAGGGGCGTTCGCGTTCGATCCACTCGCGCAGCAACGGCAGGTGCCCAGGCTGGTGCTCGGCCAGGAACATCGGATGCAGGCCGTAGGCCGGATACAGCCCCGGCGCCTGCCGGCAGACCTCGCGCAGCTTCGGCCAGCTTGCTGCGGTCACCGCCGGCACCACCTGCTGGTGCACGCCAGCGGCCTGCGCACGCTCGACCACCGCGGCGCGGTCGCGGTCGAACTCGCTGGCGTCCAGATGGCAGTGGCTGTCGACCAGCAGGCTCAATGCTGCTCCAGCGGCGGAGGCGTGGTGGCGTTGCGGCGCTTCCAATTGGCCAGCAGCAGGGTGCCGAAGCCGAGCACCAGCTCATCGACGAACGGAATCGGGTCCGGGATGAACAGGGTCAGCGCGAACAGGCCCGCGGTGAGCTTGAAGAGGGTGGGGTAGCGCAGCCGGCGCGCCCATTGCAGTACCGGCAGCAGCATCGGGTTGGCCATGGCGGGGGTCCTCCTGGGGAATATGCAAACGCTACCACGGGCCCAGCATTTCCCGATGCTGAATGGGTTACGGGAATGAGCAGGAAATGTGGAGATTCCGTTCAGGCAGCGCATGCTGCAATCTGGTTCGAGAACGTTGCGGATGGTCCGCAAGGAGCAGGTCATGAAAAGCACAACTACAACTGTCCTGGTCGCAGCGGGCGCGCTGCTGGTCGGTGGCATCGCCACTGCCGCCTTCATGAAGAGTGGCGACAAATCGCCCGATTCCATCAGCGCCGGAACCCCCAATGGTGAATCGCGCTTGGTCGATGGCATCGCCGCCGACGATGGCGCACGTGGTGACAGGCTCGATCCGTCTGCGCCGCGCGGCCTGGAATACGCCGACGTGCTGAAGGTCGACCCGATCACCGAGAAGCAGAAGGCCTACGCCACCGTGATCGGCACCGATGCGGTGCGTGAGACCTCCACCACCCAGACCCCGCATGAGGTCTGCCAGGACGTGACGGTGCAGGAGCGCCTGCCGGAACGTGACGGCAACGTCGGCGGCACCGTGGTCGGTGCTGTGGTGGGTGGCCTGCTCGGCAACCAGGTCGGCGGCGGCAATGGCAAGAAGGCCGCCACTGCGGCTGGCGCGGTGGCCGGTGGCTTCATCGGCAACCAGGTCGACAAGCGCCATGTGGGTGGCCGCGTGGTCAACCGTACCGAGCGCCAGTGCCACACCGAGACCGCGACCTCCCAGTCGAGCCGCGTCACCGGCTACAACGTGACCTACCGCAACGAAGACGGCACCACCGGCACCATGCGCATGGCCAGCAAGCCGGGTAACCGCATCGCCATGGGTACCAATGATGTTGTGAAGGGGTACAACGTGACCTATCGTTATGACGGCGCCGAGAAGACCGTGCGCATGGACAACAAGCCGGCCAGCGATCGCCTGCCGGTGGTCGATGGCCAGCTGGTCACGCAGACCGCTGCTGCCGGTGCCACTGCGGCCAGCACGCGCCAGTAATCCAGACGCAGCACGCAGTACCTGACGGGCCGGCTCATGCCGGCCCGTTTCGTTGCAGCCGGCGGAATTCATCCACGCACGGCGCGAATCCACCATCATGGACGCTTCCTTCGACATGGAACCGGCATGAGCATCTTCGACCTGCGCATCGAAACCGAACGGCTGATCCTGCGGCCCCTGCTGCGCGAGGACTACGAGCCGTATCTGGCGTTCTGCGCCGACGAGGAGACGATGCGCACCCTTGGTGGCGTGCAGCCGCCTTCGGTGGCCTGGCGTGGCTTCTGCAGCTTGGCCGGTGCCTGGCAGCTGTTCGGTTTCTCGATGTTCAGCGTGATCGAGAAGTCCAGTGGTGACTGGATCGGGCGGATGGGTCCGTGGCAGCCGCAGGATTGGCCGGGTACCGAGGTCGGCTGGGGCATCCGTCATGCCAGCTGGGGCCGGGGCTATGCGCCGGAAGCGGCGGTCGCCGCGATCGACTGGGCATTCGACACGCTCGGATGGGACGAGGTGATCCACACCATCGCCGAGAACAACGACAACTCACGGGCGGTCGCGCGCAAGCTCGGCAGCACGTTGCTGCGCATGGGGGAGTTGCCAGCGCCGTACAACGACAAGCCGATGCAGATCTGGGGCCAGTCGCGCGAGCAGTGGCGGCAGCGCGCGCGCTGAGCGTTGCCCGGTAGTGCCGGCCGCTGGCCGGCAACCGTGTTGCCATGCTGCACCCGCGCTTGGCATTCACCGGCGCGCTTGCCAGACTGCACGCAGCCGGCCGCCGGCCGGATCCGATGGAGCAGGCGATGGTGGAAGAGCGCGTCCCGTTGACGGTGCATGGCATGTCGGTCTCGGGCAATTGCCACAAGGTGCGCCTGCTGCTGGAGCAGCTCGGCAGCCGCTACCGCTGGGTGGAGGTGGACAGCGCCCATGGCCAGACCCATACCCCCGAATTCCTGGCGTTGAATCCGAATGCCAAGGTGCCGCTGATCGTCCGCGACGATGGCCGCGTGCTGACCGAATCCAACGCGATCCTGTTCTGGCTGGCCGAAGGCACGCCGTACCTGCCCACCGATGGCTGGGAGCGCGCGCAGGCGTTGAGCTGGATGTTCTTCGAGCAGTACACGCACGAGCCGTGCGTGGCAGTGGCCCGCTTCATCCGCGGCTGGACCGCACCCGATTCGCCGCGCCGTGCCGAACTGCCGCGCCTGCACGAGCGCGCCGCCATCGCGCTGGCGGTGATGGAGCAGCACCTGCGCCAGGCGCAGTGGTTCACCGGCAACGGATATGGCATCGCCGATATCGCGCTGTTTGCCTATACCGACGTGGCCGGCGAGGGCGGCATCAGCCTGGAGCCGTTCCCGGAAGTTCGCGGCTGGCTGCAGCGCGTGCGTGAACAACCGCGCTTCCTGCCGATGCCGGCCGTGACTGCCGAAGTGCGCTCGCGATTCGAGGCCGCGTGACTCTCACCAGGGTGACCCCCACAGGGTAGCGCCTGGCCAACGCCGGGCGGAATGCAACAACGACACGGAGGGTGTTCGATGTTCGCTGTGGTTCCAGATCCGATTCCCGCACGCATGCGCGTGCTCAACCGCGCCGAAGTGTGCGACGTCAACTTTCTCGATGCGGTGCGGGGTTGGCGTGGAATCCCGCGTCCGCGCCCGGCGCCGGATGCGCCGATCCAGCCGGGCAGTACGCTCACTGCCGCAGCGTTTGGCGAACTGTTCGATTCGCAGCTGGCCAGCCGCCAGCTGGACCTGATGGCACGCGTGCTGCGCGTGCAGAACAAGGTCTTCTACACCATCGGTTCCTCCGGCCACGAGGGCAACGCGCTGCTGGCGCGGGCCTGCCGGCATACCGATCCAGCCTTCCTGCACTATCGCTCCGGTGCCTTCATGGCCGAGCGTTCGCGCCAGGTGCCGGGCATCGATCCGCTGCGCGATGCCGCACTGTCCTTCGCCGCCAGCGCCGATGACCCGGCCAGCGGGGGCCGCCATAAGGTGTGGGGCAGCAAGCCGTTGTGGGTGCTGCCGCAGACCTCGACGATTGCTTCGCACCTGCCGAAGGCGCTGGGCACCGCGCTGGCCATCGAAAGTGGCAAGCGGCTGGGGCAGGCGCTGCCGATTCCCGCCGACAGCATTGTGCTGTGCTCGTTCGGCGATGCCTCGGCCAACCATGCCACCGCGCAGACCGCGTTCAACACCGCGATGTGGTCGGCCTACCAGAAGCTGCCGGCGCCGATCCTGTTCGTCTGCGAGGACAACGGGCTGGGCATTTCAGTGAAGACGCCGGAAGGCTGGATTGCCGAGCGCTTCAGCCGCCAGCCGGGGCTCGACTATTTCTTCGCTGATGGTCTCGACCTGGCCACCGGGCACGCCCAGGTGCAGGCGGCGGTGGAGCACTGCCGGCGCACGCGGCGGCCCACCTTCCTGCATCTGCGCACCACCCGCCTGATGGGCCACGCCGGCACCGACTTCGAAGTGGAATGGCGCGCGCTGCCGGAGCTGTGCGCGGCCGAGGCGCAGGATCCGCTGCTGCGTTCGGCGCAGATTGCGATGGAGTCGGGCTGGATGGATGCGGCCGCCATCGAAGTGGCCTACGAGACGATGCGCGCGCGCTGCATGGCCGCGGCGGCGGATGCCGAAGGCCGCCCGACGCTGCAGTCGCTGCAGGAGGTGATGGCGCCGCTGGCGCCGTACACGCCGGCAGCGGTGCAGGCCGAGGCGCGGCGCGAGGTGCCCGCCGATGCGCGCGAAGCGCTGTATGGCGGTGCGGAGACCCTGCCTGAGCGGCAGCCACCACGGCACCTCGCCATCCAGATCAACCACGGGCTGCAGGAACTGCTGGCGAAGTATCCGCAGAGCCTGCTGTTCGGCGAGGACGTCGCGCAGAAGGGCGGTGTCTATACCGTCACCAAGGACCTGCTGCGCCGCTTCGGCCCACGCCGGGTATTCAACACCCTGCTGGACGAGACCATGATCCTGGGCATGGCGCAGGGCCTGGCCAACATGGGCATGCTGCCGATCCCGGAAATCCAGTATCTGGCCTACCTGCACAATGCCATCGACCAGGTGCGCGGCGAAGCGTGCTCGCTGCAGTTCTTCTCCAATGACCAGTACCGCAACCCGATGCTGGTGCGGGTGGCCGGGCTGGGCTACCAGAAGGGCTTCGGTGGCCATTTCCACAACGACAACTCGATCACTGCGCTGCGCGACATCCCCGGCCTGGTGGTCGGTTGCCCGTCGCGCGGCGACGATGCGGTGATGATGCTACGCACGCTGGCCGCGCTGGCGCGGGTGGATGGGCGGGTGGCCGTGTTCCTTGAGCCGATCGCGCTGTACATGAGCAAGGACCTGCACGAAGCGGGCGATGGCCAGTGGCTGTTCGACTACCCGGCGCAGGGCCAGGCGCTGGTACCGGGTGAAGGGCGGATCTATGCGCCGGAGGCAGGCGACCTGGTCGTCTACACCTATGGCAACGGCGTGCCGATGGCGCTGCGCGCGGCGCGTGCTATCGAACAGCAGCTGGGCTGGCAGGTGCGGGTGGTCGACCTGCGCTGGCTGGTGCCGCTGGATGCCGGTTTCATCGCCGCACAGGCCGCCAGCGCCCGGCGCGTGCTGGTGCTGGACGAGGGCCGCCATAGCGGCGGGGTGGGCGAGGGCGTGGTCACCGCCCTGGTCGAGGCCGGTTTCGGCCACCTGCCATTGCGCCGGGTCTGCGGTGCCGATACCTATACGCCGCTGGCGGGGGCAGCAATGTTCGGGCTTCCAAGCGACAATGCGGTGATTGGCGCCGCCCTTGAACTGGCGCAGGAACCTTGATGCATGTGTGGATTGGCGGGAATGTTGTTGCCGGCGCCGGTGGCGTCGGCCGAGGTGCTGCAGGCGCAGGTCCTGGCCATGGGCGAGGCGCTGCACCACCGCGGGCCGGATGATGGCGGCAGCTGGGTCGATGCCGAGGCCGGCATCGCGCTGGCGCACCGTCGGCTGAGCATTCTCGACCTGTCGCCGCTGGGCCACCAGCCGATGGCCTCGTCCGATGGTCGCTACGTGATGGCCTACAACGGCGAGGTCTACAACTTCGCCGCCCTGCGTGCCGAACTGGAGCCGCTGGGGCACGCCTTCCGTGGCCACTCCGACACCGAGGTGCTGCTGGCAGCGATCCTGCAATGGGGCATCGAGGACACCCTGCAGCGCTGCAACGGCATGTTCGCCATCGCGCTATGGGACCGCCAGGAGCAGTGCCTGTGGCTGGCCCGCGACCGCGTTGGCAAGAAGCCGCTGTACTACGGCTGGGCCGGCGACACCCTGGTGTTCGGTTCGGAACTGAAGGCGCTGTGGCAGCACCCGGCCTTCGACAACGACATCGACCGTGACGCCCTGACCCTGTTGCTGCGGCTGGATTACATTCCGGCGCCGCACAGCATCCACCAGCGCTGCTACAAATTGATGCCCGGGCGCGTGCTGCGCCTGGATGCGGAAGCCGTAGCGGCGGGTGCGGCAGCGCACCGGCCGGAACAGGCGCAGCGCCCGTACTGGGATGCGCGTGCTCGCATGCAGGCGGCGCTGGCCGCGCCGTTCCAGGGCCGCATCGAGGAAGCCGAGGAGCAGCTGGATGGGCTGCTGCGCGACGCTGTCGCGCTGCGCATGGTGGCTGACGTGCCGGTGGGCGTGTTCCTGTCCGGCGGCACCGATTCGTCGCTGGTGGCCGCGCTGATGCAGGCACAAAGTGGGCAGCCGGTGCACAGCTTCAGTATCGGGTTCACCGGTTCGGGCCACGACGAGGCGCCGCTGGCCAAGGAACTGGCCGCGCATCTGGGCTGTGACCACACGGAACTCTACGTCAGCGGTGCCGATGCGTTGGCGGTGGTGCCGCAGTTGCCGGCGATGTTCGACGAACCTTTCGCCGATGCCTCGCAGGTACCGACCGCGCTGGTCGCCCGCCTGGCGCGGCAGGGCGTGACCGTGGCGCTGTCCGGCGATGGTGGCGACGAGCTGTTCTTCGGCTATACCCGCTATGTGCGCGCGCTGCGCAACTGGCAGATGCTGGGCCGTGTGCCGGGGCCGCTGCGGCGCTGGATGGGCGCGCGCTCCCAGCAGCAGGGCGAAGCCTCGCGTACCGGCGGCCTGGCCGCGCTGTTGGCCGAGTCCGGCGCGCGTGGCATCGGCGACGTGTACCGCAACCGCATCTCGCGCTGGCGCGACCCGGCGGCGGCAGTGCCCGGGGCGCAGGCGGCGGGCAGCTTCTACGACCTGGCCGACCCGTTGCACGGCGCCGGCACTCCGGCCGACGCGATGATGCTGGCCGATTACGTGACCTACCTGCCGGATGACCTGCTGTGCAAAGTCGACCGCACCTCGATGGCGGTCAGCCTGGAAGCCCGCGCACCGCTGTTGGATTCTCGCGTGGCCGAGTTCGCCTGGTCGCTGCCGCTGGGCTTCAAGCGCAGTGAAACCACCAGCAAGGTGCTGCTCAAGCGCGTGCTGGGCCGTTATGTGCCGCAGTCGATGGTGCACCGGCCCAAGCGAGGCTTCGGCGCGCCGGTGAGCGACTGGCTGAAGGGCGACCTGCGGCCGTGGGCCGAAGAGCTGCTGCAGCCCGCGCGGCTGGAGCGGGAGGGCGTGTTGTCGGCGGCCGCGGTACAGCCGCTGTGGCAGCAGTTCCTCGGCGGCCAACGCAAGTGGCATACCCATCTGTGGAACGTGCTGATGTTCCAGGCCTGGCAGGCGCATTGGCGGCAGGTGCGCGCGGGTGTGACCGGCGGCTGATCTTCACCGGCATGCAAGGGCCCGGCGACTAGGCTGGGCCTCCCGCACCGTGAGGAGTATAACCCGATGTCCGTCCCCACCATCGCCGTGTTCGTCGGCAGCCTGCGCAAGGATTCCTGCAACCGCAAACTGGCCCATGCGCTGGAGAAGATTGCCGGTGACCGTGCGCGCTTCCAGTACGTGCAGATCGGTGATCTGCCGCTGTACGACCAGGACTTCGATGGCCACTATCCGGCGCAGGGTACCCGGCTGAAGGACCAGGTCCGTGCCGCCGATGCGGTGCTGTTCGTGACCCCGGAATACAACCGGTCGGTGCCGGGCGTGCTGAAGAACGCCATCGATATCGGCTCGCGCCCGTACGGTGACAGCGCGTTTGCCGGCAAACCGGCGGCGGTGATCGGCGCCTCCATCGGCCAGATCGGCACCGCCGTGGCCCAGCAGCACCTGCGCAACAGCCTGGCCTTCCTGGACATGCACGTGCTCGGCCAGCCCGAGGCGTTCATTCATTTCAAGGACGGCCTGATCGATGCCGATGGCACGGTCCACAATGAAGGCACGCAGAAATTCCTGCAGGGCTACGTGGACCGGTTCCTGGCGCTGATCGCGGTTCACGTCAAGGGCGATTGACGCCAGCGGTTGCCACCCCCATCTGCGATAATGCCTGCTCGGGTGCCGCAACGGCGCCCGTCGCAGGCAGTGCGACGCCCCCACGCCAGTCTGGCCAGGCACCGGCGGATATCCCCCGTTTCTCCACGGCTTATCCACAGGCTTGTCCATGGCCGCCGGGGTCGGCGCATGCCTACACTCGTCTGGCCCACTTTTGCAGGAAACACCGCAGCATGTCCGCTCGCCCCGGCTTCCGTTCCAACCGCAGAGAGCGCGGTGATGGCTTCGATCGCGATCGTGATCGCGACGAGTCGCGCATCGACCAGTTGCGGGTGCCGCCCCATTCGGTGGAAGCCGAGCAGGCGGTGCTGGGTGGCCTGATGCTGGCCCCGGAGGCCTATGACCGGGTCAATGACCAGCTGACCGAAGGCGATTTCTACCGCCGCGACCACCAGATGATCTATCGCGCGATCCGTGAGCTGTCCGAGCGTGAGCGGCCGTTCGATGCGGTGACCCTGGGCGAGTGGTTCGAATCGCAGGGCAAGATGGAACTGGTGGGCGATGGTGCCTATCTGATCGAACTGGCCAGTACCACGCCGTCGGCGGCCAACATCGTGGCCTATGCCGAAATCGTGCGTGACAAGGCGGTGCTGCGGCAGCTGATCCAGGTGGGTACCGACATCGTCAACGACGGCTTCCAGCCCGAGGGACGAGAGAGCAGCGAGCTGCTTGCATCGGCGGAAAAGAGCGTGTTCGCCATCGCCGAACAGGGCGCACGCGGCCGTACCGATTTCGTGGCGATGCCCGGCGCTCTGAAGGATGCCTTCGAAGAGCTGCGCAGCCGCTTCGAGAACGGCGGCAACATCACCGGCCTGCCGACCGGCTACAACGACTTCGATGCGATGACCTCCGGCCTGCAGCCGACCGACCTGATCATCCTTGCCGCGCGCCCGGCCATGGGCAAGACCACTTTCGCACTGAACATCGCCGAGTACGCGGCGATCAAGTCGAAGAAGGGCGTGGCGGTGTTCTCGATGGAAATGTCGGCATCGCAGCTGGCGATGCGCCTGATTTCCTCCAACGGCCGCATCAACGCGCAGCGCCTGCGTACCGGCCAGCTGGAAGACGAGGACTGGAGCCGCGTCACCAGCGCGATCAAGATGCTGAAGGAAACCAAGATCTTCATCGACGACACGCCCGGCGTGTCGCCGGAAGTGCTGCGCTCCAAGTGCCGCCGCCTCAAGCGCGAGCATGACCTGGGCCTGGTGGTGATCGACTACCTGCAGCTGATGAGCGTGCCGGGCAACAGCGAAAACCGCGCGACGGAAATCTCGGAGATCTCGCGTTCGCTGAAGGGCCTGGCCAAGGAACTGCACGTGCCGGTGATCGCGCTGTCGCAGCTCAACCGCTCGCTGGAAACGCGTACCGACAAGCGCCCGGTGATGGCCGATCTTCGCGAATCGGGCGCAATCGAGCAGGATGCGGACATGATTGTCTTCATCTACCGCGACGATTACTACAACAAGGAAAATTCGCCGGACAAGGGCCTGGCCGAGATCATCATCGGCAAACACCGTGGTGGCCCGACCGGTTCGTGCAAGCTGAAGTTCTTCGGCGAATACACCCGCTTCGACAACCTGGCCCACGACTCGGTCGGTTCCTTCGAATAACCGTAGTGCCGGCCGCTGGCCGGCAACCACCCAACGGCCGGCAAACCATTCGAAACGCCAAACGTCCGTACGTAGCGTGTAAATGACATGTAACGCGACGCTTCTACGATTCCGCCGCTGCTGCCCTTCGACGCCGCCCTTCGGCGTCCAGCGTGCCCAAGGAATCCGCCCCCCATGCCGTCCCGCGCTCCGCTCCGCCGCAATCTGCTGGCCCTGCTGGTCTGTGCTTCGCTGCCGTCGCTTGCCGCCGCTGAAACCGCCCCCGCCCCCGACACGCAGTCGGCCACCACCCTTGACTCGATCTCGGTGATCGGCCGCGGCGAAGCGCGCCAGGTGCAGCGCGTGACCGCCGAGGACATGAAGGTGCTGCCGCCGGGTGCCAATCCGCTGAAGCTGCTTGCAACCAAACCGGGTGTGCATTTCGAATCGGCCGATGCCACCGGCGCCTACGAATGGTCCACCACCATCAGCCTGCGTGGCTTCAACCAGAACCGCCTGGGCTACACCCTTGATGGTATCCCGTTGGGCAACATGGCCTATGGCAACAGCAACGGCCTGCACATCAGCCGTGCGGTGATCAGCGAGAACCTGGGCGGTGCGGAGGTCTCCACCGGCATTGGCGCACTCGGTACACCGTCCACCAGCAACCTTGGCGGCGTGTTCCAGTTCTACTCGATCGATCCGTCCACCGAATACGGCGTGGTTCTGGCACAGGGCTTTGGCAGCGACAACGCGCGCCGCAGCTATGCGCGCCTCGATAGCGGCGATCACCAGGGCTTTGCGGCCTACCTGTCCGGCGCATACTCGGAAGGTGACAAGTGGAAGGGCAAGGGCTCGCAGGAGCTGAAGCAGTTCAACGGCAAGGCCACCTACAACTTCGGAACGGACAGCAGGATCACCGCGCTGTTCAATGCCTCGCGCCGCGTCGAGGCCGATTACCAGGATCTGTCGCTGGAGATGATCGATCGCCTCGGCTGGGACTGGGACAACTACGCGCCGGACTGGGATCGCGCCGTCGCCGCCGCACGCGGCAGATTCAGCGGCGGTGTCAACAGCCCGTGGGACGCGTATTACTCCGGTCACGGCCTGCGCAATGACGACCTATCCAGCATTGCCGGCGATTTCGGCCTGAACGAGTCGATGCGCTTGAAGGCCAACGTCTACAACCACAGCAACCGTGGCCAGGGTCATTGGTTCAGCCCGTCCAATCCGTCGAACCCGGGTACCAGCCGCGAGATTCCGATCTCGATCCGCACCACCGAGTACGCGATCGACCGTACCGGCGTGACCTCGGCGTTCACCTGGAACGTCGGTGGCCACGAACTGGAAGCCGGCCTCTGGTACGAGGACAACGGCCACAGCGTGCAGCGCAACTTCTACTACATCGACGGCCCGATCACCGACGACTTCTTCCTGCGCAACCCGGACCAGCGCGTGTGGCACCAGCGCTACACCACCATCACCCGCCAGTTCTACGTGCAGGACCGCTTCCGCCTGTTCGACGACCGCCTGACCATCGACATCGGTGCGAAGTCGCCGCACACCCGCACCAGTGTGCACACGCCGCTGGGCAGCTACGCCAACAACAGCAGCCTGACCTCGAAGAAGGGCCTGCTGCCGCAGGCAGGCTTCAACTTCAAGCTCAACGAAGGCAACGAGATCTTCGGTTCGTTCGCCAAGAACATCGCCGCCTATGCGCTGGGCGTGGGTAGCCCGTTCAATGTGCCGCAGGCCGCCTTCGATGCCAGCGCGAAGAACCTGAAGCCGGAACAGTCTCGCACCATCGAGCTGGGTTGGCGTGGCTACGGCCGCGGCTATGAAGCCTCGGTGGCGGTGTACGACGTCAAGTTCGACAACCGCCTGCTGGCCATCGCGCAGTGCGTGGGCATCCTCGGTTGCCCGGCGCTGTTCTCCAACGTCGGTTCGGTGACCAGCCGCGGCGCCGAGGCGACCCTGCAGCTGAAGCCGATGCAGGACCTGATCTGGTCCAATGCGCTGTCCTGGAATGACAGCACCTACGACAACGACTACGTGAACAACGGCGTGGTGCCGACCCGCGGCAAGACGACCGTCGACACCCCGGAATGGATGTTCGCCAGCACCCTGGCGTGGACCTCGGGCCCGTGGGACCTGCGCCTGGCCGCCAACCATGTCGGCAAGCGCTATGTGACCTATACCAACGATGTGTCGGTGCCGAGCTACTGGCTGGTCAACGCCTCGGCGGCCTATGACTTCGGCAAGCTCGGCCCGGCGCAGAACCTGACCGTAGCGCTGAACCTGACCAACGTGACCGACAAGCGCTACCTGTCCTCGATCAACACCAACGGTACCTACGCCGCCGACCCGACCCGCAGCCTGGCGACCATGCAGGTCGGTGCGCCGCGCCAGGTGATGGCCACCGCTACCGTGCGTTTCTGATGCGCGGGCCTGTCGATCCGGAAAACCGTCGTCGCCTGCTGCGCATGGCGTGGCAGGGCACGGGGGCGGCGATCGCACTGGCGGCGATGCCGGGGCTGGCCACGGCTGGCCCACGGCCGCGGCTGGGGCGTGATCCCTTCACCCTCGGTGTCGCCGCCGGTGATCCGGATCCGCAGGGCGCGGTGTTGTGGACGCGGCTGGCCCCGGACCCGCTCAACGGCGGCGGCATGCCATCGCGGGCGGTGCCGGTGCGCTGGTTCGTGGCCGAAGACCCGGGCATGCGCCGGCTGGTGCAGCGCGGCGTTGCTGCCGCGGTGCCCGAGCTGGCCCACTCGGTGCATGTGGAAGTCAACGGCCTGCGCCCGGGCCGTAACTACTACTATCGTTTCGCCTGCGACGGCGATGAGGAAAGCGCGGTCGGCCACTTCCGCACCGCGCCACTGCCCGGCACGCAGCTGCAGCAGCTGCGGCTGGCGCTGTGTACCTGCCAGGCCTGGAACAGTGGCTACTACCCGGTGCTGCGCGATATCGCGCAGAGCGATGTCGACCTGGTGCTGCATGCCGGTGACTACCTGTACGAGTACAGCCCGCTGCAGAACGCGCGTGGCCGCACGCTGGATGCCGAGCGCTTCAGCGGCGAGACCGTCAGCCTGGAGCGCTGCCGCGACCAGTACGCGCTGTACAAACTCGATCCCGACCTGCAGGCCGCGCACGCCGCACACGCGTTTGCGGTGATCTGGGACGACCACGAGGTGCAGAACGACTACTCCGGCGTCCACTCGGAAAAGCCCGGCGTATCGACCGAAGATTTCATCGTGCGTCGTGCGGCAGCTTATCGCGCGTTCTACGAACACCTGCCGATGCGCAGTACGCCCGCGGGCAATGGCGGCCTGCGCGTGCATCGGCGCCTGCGTTACGGCGATCTGGCACATCTGACCCTGCTCGATTGCCGCCAGTTCCGCCCGGCTAATCCCTGTGGCGTGGGCGAGTCGCCACGCTGTGATGCTGCACTGGATCCACGCATGAGCATGCTGGGCGTGGGCCAGGAAGCCTGGTTCGCGCAGTCGATGGCGGCCGCGCAGGGCACGCGCTGGAACGTGGTGGTGCAGCAGTTGCTGATGGCGCAGCTGCGGCTGGACGGCGGCACGCCACGCGAGCGCTTCTGGAATGACGCCTGGGATGGCTATCCCGCCGCACGCAACCGGTTGCTGCAGGCGATGCAGGCGGGCGGGCAGGGCAATGCCATCGTGCTGGGCGGTGACTGGCATTCCTCTTTCGTCAACGATCTGAAGCTGGATTTCGACGTGGCCAGTGCGCCGGTCGTGGCCACCGAATTCATCGCCCCGGCGATCAGCAGTGGTGGCGACGACACGCCGTACGGGCCGTACTACGGGCCGTCGATTCCGCAGAATCCGCATATCCGCTATTTCGACGGTGACCGCCGTGGCTGGTGGAAGCTGCAGCTGAACCGGCAGACCGTGGACGCCGAGCTGCGCTTCGCCGACAGCGTGCTGCGCCCGGAAGCGGCGGTGCGTACAGCGGCGCGTTTCCAGGTGACCCATGGCCGCCCGGGCGCAGTCCCGGTGTAAATTCCTGCGGTAGTGCCGGCCGCTGGCCGGCAACCTCCTGAATCTCCGGTTTCCCCACAATCGGTTTCATCGCCCCCAGCCCGGGTTTCGTCGCAAACCGTTTGCGGGCGGCCAGAGCGGGGCGCCAAGGTGTCCGCAGGCGGCAAGTTGCCGCCCCAAGGAGACCGTGATGAAGACCCTGTTCGCGCTCGGTGTGTGGTGCCTGCTGTTCGTGATGTGCTGGCCGCTGGCGATCCTCGCCCTGATCGCCTGGCCGTTCGTGTGGCTGCTGAGCCTGCCATTCCGCCTGGTCGGCATCACCTTCTCGGCCCTGTTCGCGTTCCTGCACGCGCTGTTCATGCTGCCGGCGCGCCTGCTCGGTGGCCGAGCGGTGGCTGCATGAGGACGGTGCTGCTGGTGGGTCTGGTCTTGTTGTCAGGCTCGGTGCTGGCCGCACCTCCGGCGCCACCGTCGGCCTGGCTGGAGCGCCAGCAGGCAGCCGGTGCTGACGAGGCGAACGCTGCAGCGGTCTCTGCGCCGAAAGCCAAGGAGCGCTGCAGGGTGGTGAAGGAATGGAAGGTCGGCGAGACGGTGGTGCAGCACAGGGTCTGTGAGGATCCACCGAAGAAGCCTGCTGGAAATGTGTAGCGCCGAGCGGATGCTCGGCTCTATATGATAAAGGCCAATAGAAAACCCCGCCGAGGCGGGGTTTTCTATTGGCAGAGGTGTGCCGACCAACGGTCGGCACCCACCCGGATGCAGATCAGTTCGCCTTGTGGATGGCGCGCTTGCTGACCGCCATCGCCGCGTCGTGGATCACTTCCGACAGCGACGGGTGGGCGTGGCAGATACGGGCCAGGTCATCAGCCGAACCGCTGAACTCCATGGTCAGCACGCCTTCGTGCACCAGCTCGGACACGTTGGCGCCGACCAGGTGCATGCCGAGGATGCGATCGGTTTCGGCATGGGCCAGGATCTTCACGAAGCCCGCCGGCTCGATCATCGCCACGGCACGGCCGTTGGCGGCGAACGGGAAGCTGCCGGCCTTGTACGGAATGCCTTCGGCCTTCAGCTGGGCTTCGGTCTTGCCGACCCACGCCAGTTCCGGCTCGGTGTAGATGACCCACGGGATGGTGTCGAAGTTGACGTGGCCCGGCAGGCCGGCGATCAGCTCAGCCACCGCGATGCCTTCCTCGAAGCCCTTGTGCGCGAGCATCGGGCCGCGCACGCAGTCGCCGACCGCCCACACGCCGTTGACGCCGGTGTGGCAGTGCGCGTCGACTTCGATCTGGCCGCGCTCGTTGATCTTGACGCCGGTGCCTTCGGCCAGCAGGCCCTTGGTCGCGGCGCGACGGCCAACGGCCACCAGCAGCTTGTCCACGGTCAGGGTCTTTTCGCCTTCGCTGTCGGTATAGGTGACAACGACTTCCTTCTTCTTGCCCTTGCCGGTGATCTCGGTCTTGGAGACCTTGGCGCCGAGGCGGATGTCCAGGCCCTGCTTCTTGAATTCCTTGGCAGCGGTCTTGGCCACTTCGGCGTCGGCCACGGCCAGGAACTCCGGCAGTGCTTCCAGGATGGTGACTTCAGCGCCCAGGCGCTTCCACACGCTGCCCAGTTCCAGGCCGATCACGCCGGCGCCGATCACGGCCAGGCGGTTCGGCACTTCGGTGAAGTCCAGGCCGCCGACGTTGTCGACGATGGTCTCGCCGTCGAACTTGGCGAACGGCAGTTCGATCGAATCCGAACCGGCCGCGATGATGACGTTGGTGCCCTTCAGCTCGACGATGGAACCGTCATGCTGGGTGACCTTGACCACGTTGCCCGGCTGCAGTTCGCCGAAGCCGTAGTAGGCGGCGACCTTGTTGGCCTTGAACAGCATGCCGATGCCGCCGGTGAACTGCTTGACGATCTTGTCCTTGCGGCCAACCATCGCCTCGACGTCGATCTTGGCATCCTTGAAGCTGATGCCGTGGTCGCCAAAGATGTGGCCCATGTTCCAGAACTGGCGCGAGGAATCCAGCAGCGCCTTGGACGGGATGCAGCCCACGCGCAGGCAGGTGCCGCCGAGGGCCGGCTTGCCGTCCTTGCCCAGCGCTGCGTCGATGCAGGCGGTCTTCAGGCCCAGCTGGGCCGCGCGGATGGCAGCGTGGTAACCGGCCGGGCCGGCACCGATGACGACGACGTCGAATTGTTCAGCCATTGAATTATTCCTTGATGCATTACCAGAACCCCTCCGCGCAGGCGCGGAGGGGCGGGAGGTGTCTTACAGGCCGAACAGCATGCGGCCCGGGTTTTCCAGCTGGTTCTTGATGTCCACCAGGAACTGCACCGAATCCTTGCCGTCGATGATGCGGTGGTCGTACGACAGCGCCAGGTACATCATCGGCGCGATCACGACCTGGCCGTTCTGGGCGATCGGACGCTCCTTGATGGCGTGCATGCCCAGGATGGCGCTCTGCGGCGGGTTGATGATCGGGGTCGACAGCAGCGAACCGAAGGTGCCGCCGTTGGTCACGGTGAAGGTGCCGCCCTGCAGTTCCTCCAGGCTCAGCTTGCCGTCACGGGCCTTCTTGGCGTAGTCGGCGATGGTCTTCTCGATGTCGGCGAACGACATGCGCTCGACGTTGCGCAGCACCGGCGTGACCAGGCCCTTCTCGGTCGAGACGGCGATCGAGATGTCCGAGTAGCCGTGGTAGATGATGTCGTCGCCGTCGATCGAGGCGTTGACCAGCGGGAAGCGCTGCAGGGCATTGGCAGCGGCCTTCACGAAGAAGCTCATAAAGCCCAGCTTGATGCCGTGTGCCTTGACGAACTCGTCCTGCAGGTCCTTGCGCGCAGCCGAGACCTTGGACAGGTCGACTTCGTTGAAGGTGGTCAGCATGGCGGTGGAGTTCTTCGACTCCATCAGGCGCTCGGCGATGCGCTTGCGGATGCGGGTCATCGGCACACGCTCTTCCGGACGTGCGCCACCGGCCTTGCCGGCGCCGCCGTTGCGGGCGAAGTTGACGATGTCTTCCTTGGTCACCGCGCCGCGGCGGCCGGTGCCGTCGACGTCGGCCGGGTTCACGCCTTCGGTGATGGCGGTGAAGCGGGCGCCCGGCGGCAGGGTGTCGGCGGCCGACTTGGCAGCCGGGGCCGGAGCAGCAGCGGC
The DNA here is from genome assembly GCF_036320005.1 of Stenotrophomonas sp. SMYL11. Taxonomy (NCBI): domain Bacteria; kingdom Pseudomonadati; phylum Pseudomonadota; class Gammaproteobacteria; order Lysobacterales; family Lysobacteraceae; genus Stenotrophomonas; species Stenotrophomonas sp. SMYL11. Next base: position 634,693 of record NZ_JAWIRS010000001.1, on the reverse strand, counting down.
GGCCGGAGCGGCAGCGGCCGGAGCGGCCTCGGCCTTCTTCTCTTCAGCGGCCGGGGCCGGGGCAGCAGCCACGGCGCCTTCTTCGATGATCGCCACGACCTGGCTGGAGGTCACGGTGTCGCCTTCCTTGAACTTGATCTCCTTGAGCACGCCGTCGACCGGCGACGGCACTTCCAGGACGACCTTGTCGGTTTCCAGGTCAAGCAGGTTTTCGTCGCGCTTGACGGCGTCGCCCACCTTCTTGTGCCAGGTGGCGATGGTGCCGTCGGCGACGGATTCGGGCAGTACCGGGGCTTTGACTTCGGTGGCCATTGCGGGAGCTTCCTGGTTTGTCTTCTAAATAGGGGGAGGATTATTCAGCGAACGTGTCGTTGAACGGGTTGACCAGTGCGTCGGCAACCAGCTGCTGCTGTTCGCGGACGTGGTCAGCCATGTGACCGGCAGCCGGCGAAGCCGAACGTGCGCGACCGGCGTAGTGCAGGTTCTGGCCATCGGCCAGGCAGAACTGCAGGTGGTGGCGGATCTGGTACCACGCACCCTGGTTCTGCGGTTCTTCCTGCGTCCACACCACGTCGGTGGCCTTGCCGTACTTCTTCAGTTCGGCAGCCAGCAGCGCACGCGGGAACGGGTACAGCTGCTCCACGCGGATGATCGCCACGTCGTCCTGGCCACGCTTGGTCTGGTCTTCCAGCAGGTCGTAGTAAACCTTGCCCGAGCACAGCACCACGCGCTTGACCTTCTTGGCGTCCGCATTGGCGTCGCCGATCAGGTGCTGGAACTCGCCGTTGGCCAGTTCGTCCAGGGTCGACACGGCCAGCTTGTGGCGCAGCAGCGACTTCGGCGACATCACCACCAGCGGCTTGCGGGTGGTCAGGTGCTGCTGGCGACGCAGCATGTGGAAGGCCTGCGCCGGGGTGGACGGAACCACGACCAGCATGTTCTCCAGCGCGCACAGCTGCAGGAAGCGCTCCAGGCGCGCCGAGCTGTGTTCCGGGCCCTGACCTTCATAGCCGTGCGGCAGCAGCAGGGTCAGGCCGGAAATGCGGCCCCACTTGGCTTCACCGGCGGCGATGAACTGGTCGATGACGACCTGGGCGCCGTTGGCGAAGTCGCCGAACTGGCCTTCCCAGATGCACAGCGTGTTCGGATCGGTGGTGGAGAAGCCGTACTCGTAGGCCATCACCGCTTCTTCGCTCAGCAGCGAATCGATGACGGTGGCCTTCTCCGGCGAATCCACCAGCTGCCGCAGCGGCATGTAGTAGTTGTCGGTCTTCTGGTCGTGCAGGATCGCGTGGCGGTGGGTGAACGTACCGCGGCCCACGTCCTGGCCGACCAGGCGCAGTGCATTGCCTTCGTCGAGCAGGGTGGCGTAGGCCAGGTTCTCGGCAAAGCCCCAGTCGCCCGGGATCTCGCCGGCGGCCATCTTGCGGCGGTCGTCGTAGACCTTGGCCACGCGCGAGTGCAGCTGCACTTCGTCCGGGATGGTGTTGATCAGCTTGGCCAGCTCGACCAGCTTGTTCTTCTCGACCTTGGTCGAGACCGGGTCGGACAGCTTGCCTTCCAGCAGCTTCGGCCAATCGACGAACAGCGGGCTGCTCGGCGGGGTCTTCTCGACCTTGGCCAGCTCGGTGGTCACTTCACCGGCATCCAGCTTCTCGCGGTACGCATCGACCATCGCCTTGCCGGCACCGGCGGCGATCACGCCCGCCTTTTCCAGCTGCTCGGCGTACATCTCGCGGGTGGTGGCATGCTTGCGGATCACCTGGTACATCAGCGGCTGGGTGATCGCCGGTTCGTCGGCCTCGTTGTGGCCCCAACGGCGGTAGCACATCAGGTCGATGACCACGTCCTTGGCGAACTTCTGGCGGAACTCGAAGGCCAGCTGCGCGGCGAACACAACGGCTTCCGGATCATCGCCGTTCACGTGCAGCACCGGGGCGGCGATCATCTTCGCCACGTCGGTGGCATAGCGCGTGGAACGCGTATCCAGCGGGTTGGAGGTGGTGAAGCCGACCTGGTTGTTGACCACGATGTGCACGGTGCCGCCGACGGCGAAGCCGCGGGCCTGCGACATCTGGAACAGTTCCATGACCACGCCCTGGCCGGAGAAGGCCGCGTCGCCGTGGATCAGGATGGGCATGACCTGCTTGCGTGCGGTGTCCTTGCGGCGCTCCTGGCGCGAACGCACGGAACCGGCCACGACCGGGTCGGCGATTTCCAGGTGCGACGGGTTGAACGCCAGCGCCAGGTGAACCGGGCCGCCGTCGGTGGCGACGTCGGCGGAGAAGCCCATGTGGTACTTCACGTCACCGGCCGAGGCGTGCTCGTCGTGCTCGAACTTGCCTTCGAATTCGTCGAACAGCTTGCGCGGGTTCTTGCCCAGGGTGTTGACCAGCACGTTCAGGCGGCCGCGGTGGGCCATGCCGATCACCACGTCCTTGACGCCATCCTTGCCGGCGCTGCGGATGATGGTGTCCATCATCGGGATCAGCGAGTCGCCGCCTTCCAGCGAGAAGCGCTTCTGGCCGACGTACTTGGTGTGCAGGTAGCGCTCCAGGCCTTCAGCCGCAGTCAGGCGCTCCAGGGTGCGGCGCTGGGTATCAGCATCCAGCTGGTAGTTGCCACCGGCCAGTTCGAGCTTCTTGTAGATCCACTGGCGCTGCTCGACCTCGGAGATGTGCATGAACTCCGCACCGATCGAGCCGGTGTAGGTCGCCTTCAGGCGTGCCAGCAGGTCACGCAGCTTCATGCGCGGCTGGCCGCCCACGCCACCGGTGCTGAACTCAGTGTTGAGGTCGCCATCGGACAGGCTGTGGAACGGCAGGCCCAGGTCCGGGGTGTTGACCGGTGCGGCCAGGCCCAGCGGATCGAGGCGGGCGTCCAGGTGGCCGCGCGAACGGTAGGCAGTGATCAGACGACCGACATTGCGCTCGCGCTCGTCGCCTGCACCGTTACCGGTACCGGCCTTCAGCGCATCCTTGGCCGCGTCCGCAATGTGGGAGATGACGGCCGAGTGCGGAATGTCACCTGCTTCACGGCCCTTGAAGCCGTCGAAGTAGGTTTTCCATTTGGGATCGACACTATCCGGGGAGACCAGGTACTGCTCGTACAGGTCCTCGACATAGGAGGCGTTGCCGCCGGCGAGTTGCGAAGATTGCGCAAACTGCTTCAGTTGATTGTCCACGATGGAGGGTGTTGATTCGCTTTGTGGGGTATGGCTTCAGAAGGACCCGGCAGGAAGATGAATAGCCCTGCGCGGGCGCGTTCAAACAGCCAAATTGTACCCCCAACCGGACACGAAGGGGCACCGCCAGAGGTATCCCGCGTCCCCCGGTGCCGGTTCCAGACAGGTTGAGTCCGCTGTGCGCGCTCAGATGCCGAGCGCGCGCAGTTCGCTGCAATCGCGCGAACGGTCCCAGACGCGCTGCAATTGCTGCTCGAACGGCTGCGAACGTGCTGGCAGCGCGATGCCGGCTTCGCCGTCGAGGCGATGGCCGATCGGACGAAAGTAGAAGTCGCCGGCATCGTTGAGCAGGCAGGCCGAGGCCAGCGCACGGTCGACCGGGTCGGTGACCTCGCGGAACTGGATCACGCTGGGCAGGCGCTGGGCCAGCGCCAGCAGCGGCGCCGCGCTGGAGGCGATCGCGGCGGCGTCGTGCACGATCACCCGCAGCTGCTTGTCGTGGCGGGCGGTGACGAAGCGGCGCAGGGCGGCCTGTACCGGGGGCGCATCGAGCAGCCCGGGGTCCAGCTGGCGGCTGTGCAGCCACAGCTGGCGACGGGCGCGGTGGATGATGGCCGTGGTGATGGCCATTGCCTCGGCGCGGCTGTCGATGGCGCTGGCCGCGCCCAGCCGGCGGCGCATCTGCTGGTGGCCGATGCCGGCCTCCTCGAACACCTCGCCTTCGGGCAGGAAACCCTGGCGGGCATAGAAGTCACGGGCGGGCAGCTGGGCGTGCAGATGCAGCTCGGCCAGGCCGAGCCGGCGCCCGGCCTCGACCAATGCCTCCAGCAGGGCTTCGCCAACCCCGCGGCTGCGATGGCTGGCCAGCACGGCCATGCGGCCGATGCGGCCATCCGGGGCCAGCCGGCCCGTGCCGACCGGCTGGTTGTCACTGTCCAGCGCCAGCACATGGGCACTGACCGGGTCCAGCGCATCGCGTTCCAGTTCGGCGGCGATACCCTGTTCCTGCACGAACACGCGTTGGCGCACCTCGTGGATCGCAACGTGGGCATCGGCGTGGCTGACCTGCTGGACCCGGATCATGGTGGCGACTCAGGCTCGGCCAGCACCACTGTCGTCTTCCTCGTCGTCCTCGAAGTTGACGATGACCTCGATGCCGTCGTCGTGCACGGTCACGGAGTGGACATTGTCGGACACCGCGTCAGCGTCGATCGCATCCACGCGGTCACGGCCTTCGACGACTTCGCCGAGCACCACGGCGTCCTCACCGTCATCCTCTTCTTCGGCGTCATGAATCTCGTTCGGGTCGATCAGCTGGAACACACCGCCGACCAGCAGCTGCTGGACCACGGCACGGCCCTTGTCGGACAGGCCGCGATAGGCGGCGGCGTCCAGCTGTTCGGTGCCAGCCAGGCGCTGCGCGTCCTTCACCGGCAGCGCGAAGTCCTGGCCGCTGACGTACAGGCTGGCGCCGCGCTTGGCCCGGCGCCAGGCCAGGCGTGCCCACGGGTGGCGCTGCAGCAGCAGGCCCGAGGCCAGGGCCTGGACCACTTCTTCCTGTGCCGGTGCGGCCTGGTGGGCAATCACTTCGCCGGCCGCGCGGTAGGTGGTGATGAAGCGGCCAAACCAGTCACCCAGCTTGTCCGGGTCGTTCATGCGGATTGCGTTGAGCGCGGTGATCACCCGCGCCATCGCCACCGTGTCGATTTCGTTCGGGTCGGACGGCACCTTCAGGTCGGCGTCCTGGTAGCGGATGTTCTCGTCGGCATCGGCGATCAGGGTGTCCAGGTAGTCGCTGATCAGCTCGGCCGAAGACGGCGCGCGCATGCCGAACGAGAAGGTCAGGCACGGGTCTTCGGCCACGCCGTGGTGGGGTACATTCGGCGGCAGGTACAGCATGTCGCCCGGCGCCAGCACCCAGTCGTGGGTCGGCTTGAACACCTTCAGCAGCTTCAGTTCCACGTCCGGGCGGAAGCCCAGCGGCGGCTGCTTGCCCTTGATCGATTCGCTGGCATCGATCTGCCAGCGGCGGTGGCCATGGGCCTGCAGCAGGAACACGTCGTACTGGTCGACGTGGGCGCCGACCGAGCCGCCGGTGGCGGCGAAGCTGATCATCACGTCATCCATGCGCCAGCGCGGCAGGAAACTGAAATGCTCGATCAGGGCGCGCACGTCCGGGTCCCACTTGTCCACGTCCTGCACCAGCAGGGTCCAGTCGTGGTCGGGCAGGGCGGGGAACACGTCTTCCTGGAATGGACCGGTGCGCACGCGCCAGCCGTCCTGGGTCTTGTCGTGCTCGATCAGGCGCGCCAGCACGCCTTCCTCGCAGGCCAGCCCGGCCAGGTCTTCCGGCTGCACCGGGGTCTGGAAGTTGGGGAAGGCGTTGCGGATCAGCAGCGGGCGTTTCTGCCAGAAGTCGCGCAGGAAGGTGGCCGGCGCCATGCCCAGCGGCTGGCCGGGGCGGGCGGCAACTTCGATGAGGGGGGGGGAGGACTTGCGGGCGGCCATGGGGGAGATCCTTGCAGCGGAAAGCGGGAGGGGCGGCGCGGCGGGCCGCCTGAGATCTCCATTGTCCGCCGTTCGTGGGAATTGCGCACGTGCGCGGGATTGTCGCGGGGTTCCGGCCAACGGCGGAGCCCCTCGTGGCGGGTGGGTGGGTAGAGTCGACTGTTAGTCGACTGGGCTGCTGAGTTGGGGCCGGCCGGGTGGGGTGGGGGGGGCCCCCCGGGACCCCGGCCCGGGGGGGGGGGGGGCCCCCCCCCCCCGCCCCCCGCGCCCCCCCCCCCCGCCCGGCCCCTGACAGTTTCCTGCGCGGCCCGCCACGGAATGGAAGAAGAAAATCAAAGGCAACAGCGGGTCGCGCGCTGCGCTTGCTCGGCTTTACAAAAGACCCTCAAACAAAGAGGGACGCGGCGAAGCCGCGTCCCTCTTTCAAATTCCGTCCCGATAACCCAATGCTCTTCGATCCGTCACCGGGAATCTGTCAGAGGTGGGGCGCGTTGGGTTCGCGGGGGTATCCGCGCCATGGATGGCGCGGCTAAGCCTCCACGGACGGATTCACGGCGTCCCCCGCGCAACCCCCCCCCCCCCCCCCCCCCGCCCCGCACCCACACCCCCGGTGTGGGTGGGGGTGTGAGGTGGCGGTGGGG